>CAVVEV010000004.1:0-178584 GCA_963747335.1 uncultured Actinomycetes bacterium
AGCATGGTGAAGGTGACGTTCATCTGGTCCATTTCGATATTGCTTGAACCGTCATAATTAATGGCGCAATTGTCATTGCGGCAGCCGCTCGGGCGGATACGAACGCCTGTATCAAGCGATACCACCGCGCCGGTTGTATCCACGACCGTGTCGCCTGTGCTTACTATAACCGGCTCCACTTGCGCATCGCCATCTTCAAGGTACGGTATCTTTTCCAATATGACCGGATTGTATTCATATCCAACCGCATCCATGGGCCCATCGTAAACGGCTGAGAGCACGCTGCGTGCGGCAGAGTTCAAAGCTCCATAAGGGTAGAGCGTCGTCGAGTTTATTCGCCAAGGCAAATTGTAGGGAACGTAAATCAGGCGTCGGCGTGGGAGGAAGCGGAGATGGGGATACATCCGTTGGCGCATCGGGTATGACCGGAATCTTCGGTCGCTTGCGGCGCGCAGGCGGAAAGACTCAACAATATCAATATCAAGATTTGAGCGATTCGATTTTTCATATAGCCTCCTCAAATTGTAGCCTTGTTTTGGATTTTTTTGAGGACGAGAGAATAAGGTTAAGCAGGATGAATAATAGCGCCGACAAAGATCATTCCGGTATCCGCCCCGCTTCCTCCTCGACTTGCACCTGCTCAAGCGTTACAAGCGGAGTTCGGCGTCCCGCGCGGGATTCTGACTCGCCCGCGCTTGAAGCATCCAATTCCCCGTTGCCATCCCACAATCCATTTTCGCGCATTATGAAGGCCGTCACGCTGCCAGGCTTCCTCGTCGGTCAGGCTGCCGGGTTTCCAATACGGCATCGCGACACGGATGTACGAATTGAAGTTGCGCGGCATCGGCGAACTTGCTGATCGTATCCGGCCCGATCACGCCGGGAATGAAGATGGGAATGGTAAAGCCGCTCTCGTAGGGACTCGCGCCGTGACAGCCGCGTATCCCAGCAATATGCTCCTCAGGCGGATAGGTCTCGCGGAACTCATCGGTCAGATCCCTGGCCGAGGTCACCGTGACAGGGCAGGCAGGAAAGCCAGTAGACCTGCGCGCCATGATCGGCCTGCGAGGGGGAGGCGGGCAGGGTTGGTTCGGCCAGACGGTCCGGCGGTGGGCATGGTCTGCGGGTCGATGAGGCTTGTCCCCCATCGAAGAATAGCCCTGCAAGAAGCAGGGCTATTCCAAAGGAGATCGAGATTAATCGGGTGCTGTCTTTGGTTGGCACAGCTTACATTTTGCCGCGCATACGCGGGTCGAGCACGTCGCGCAGGGCATCGCCGATCAGGTTCCAGCCCATGACGAAAAGCACCAGCGTAAGGCCCGGCCAGGCAATGATGTACCAGTAGGTGTTGAGGCTGGTGATCCAGTTACGGGCAAAGGAGAGCAGTTGTCCCCAGTCGGCGTAACCGATCTCGCACACCAACGCCCAGGAAGGAAAGTGCCGCAAAACAGAGCACCACATCGCCGATAGCCATGGAGGCCAGGATAAGCGTGGGGAAGATGGCGTTGGGCAGGATGTGCGTGAAGAGAATGCGGCTGTCCTTGACGCCGACCACTCGCGCGGCCAGCACGTAATCACGCTCGCGCACCGAGAGGATGTCCGCACGGATGAAGCGGGAATAGCCCATCCAGCCAAAGGCGATCAGGGCCACCATGACCGGGAGGTACTTTTTCCTATCAACGGCGTCAGGATGGCGGCCAGGATGAGGGCGGCCAAGATGCCGGGGAGGATGGAGAGTACATCCACAATACGCATCATGACCATGTCCACAATGCCGCCATAATAAGCCGCAATGGAGCCAACCACAACGCCGAGCAATATCCCAGCCAGATCCTCGTCGGCAACGTCCTCGGGATCGGCCTGCAGACCCTGGTCATGCTGGTCATCCCGGCGCTGGTGGTCCTCGGGGCGCTGGCTGTCACCGACGGCGTCGACGTCCCGACGTTCGCAGCCGGGGACGCAGCGGTGGGCCTGGCCTGGTTCGTCCTGGGCTTCCTGATGTACGCGTTCCTGTTCGCCGCGACCGCCGCCCTCGTCGACAAGGTGACCGAGGTGGGGGCGGCCATCACGCCGGTCATCACCCTCCTGGTCGTGGCCTACCTCGGCGCCGTCATCGTCGTGCAGCAGGACCCCGGGTCGCCCGTGAGCGTCGCGCTGTCGATGTTCCCGCTCACCTCGCCGATGGCCATGCCTGTCCGATGGTCCTCCGGGACGGTCCCCGAGTGGCAGCTGGCGCTGAGCATGCTGCTCGCCCTCGTGGCCGCGGTCCTGCTGGCCTGGTTCGGCTCCAGCGTGTACCGCCGCGCCCTGGTGATCACCGGGCGTCGGCTGAAGCTGCGCGAGGTGCTGCCCGAGCGGAGTTGATGACGAGGGCCGTCAGCGCCGCACGCCGCGGTTGAGCAGGGCCATCCCCTCGGTCAGCCCGTCCACCGTCAGGGGGAACATCGGGATGACCTCACCGACGTCCTCGATGGTGGTCCCGCTCCAGCTGCGCGCCGGCTCGGGGTTCAGCCACACGGCGTCGGTGAAGTGCTCGCGCAGGATCCGCAGCCATCCCAGCCCGGAGATGGCGTCCGGGCCGTCTGCGGACCAGTGCCCGCCCATGTGCAGCTCGTAGGGGGCCATCAGCGCATCACCCACCATGATGAGCTTGTAGTGCGACGCGCACTGGCGCATCAGGTCCACGACCGGGGTCGGCTCCGCGAACGCCGTGGTGCCGTAGACCTCGCCGTAGACGCAGTTGTGGAAGTAGTAGGTGCGCAGCTCCTTGAAGTGCGTGGCCTTCTTCGTCGCGCTGAACAGCTGGGACATCAGCTCGGTGTACGGGTGCATCGAGCCGCCCACGTCGATCATCAGGACCACGTGGGTGTTCGGCCGGCTCGGCGGGCGCGTCACCACCTCGATCTCGCCGGCGTTGCGGGCGGTGGCGTCGATCGTGGCGCTGATGTCGAAGCTCGTCGGCGGCTCCCTCGCGCACGAACGCTCGGAGCCTGCGCAGCGCGACCTCGAGCTGGCGGATGTCCAGGGTCACATCCGACCGGTACCCCCGGTAGCGCCGGGCGTCGGCGACGTTGATCGCCGCACGCCCGCCGCCGGACGATCCCGTGCTCAGCCCTCCGGCGGCCGTCCCGCCCTGGCCGAACGGCGAGGTGCCGCCCGTCCCGATCCAGTACGGGCCGCCGTCGTGGCGCTCAGTCTGCTCGGCCAGTCGACGCTGGTACTCGGCGAGCAGCTCATCGAGGTCGGGCAGGCCGTCGTCGGCCTCGTCCGCCCGCTCGCCGCGCTCAGCCACCTCGTCGAGCCACTCGCGCATCTCGTCGGACATGCTCAGCACCCCGCGGTACTCCGCGGCGAAGGCCCGGTCGAATGCATCCAGGTGGCCCTCGTGGTGGATCAGGATCGCGCGGGCCACGTGGTAGTAGCCGGTGACGCTGTTGCGGTGCGCCCCGGCGGCCAACGCGCGGCCCAGCGCCAGGGCTTCGGTGGTGCCGACCGGCACGCGCTCGGCCCGAAGCCGGTACAGCAGTGGCAGGAACATCAGAACCGGCGCCGGTACCGGCCGCTGATCTGGTCGTTGAAGGCCTGGAGGTCCTGCTCCTTCTTCAGCAGGGTGCCCAGGAACGGCGTGCTCTCGTCGAGTCGCCACGGCATCCGGCTGGGCCAGGCGCAGCATTGCGATCCAGTCGATCAGCTCGCTCGTGGAGGGCTTCTTGCGGACCCGATCCATCCCTCGGACGGCGTAGAACGCCTCGAGCGCCTGGGCCAGCAGCGTGTCATCGAGGCCAGGATGGTGGACCTCCACGATGCGCGCCATGCAGCTCGGAGTCGGGGAAGTCGATGAAGTGGAACACGCACCGGCGCAGGAAGGCGTCGGGCAGCTCCTTCTCGGCGTTGCTGGTGATGATGACCACGGGCCGGTGCGCCGCGGCGATCGTCTCCCCCGTCTCCGAGATGGTGAACCGCATCCGGTCCAGC
Source organism: uncultured Actinomycetes bacterium (assembly GCA_963747335.1). Taxonomy (GTDB): domain Bacteria; phylum Actinomycetota; class Actinomycetes; order S36-B12; family CAIYMF01; genus Prado023. The sequence continues at coordinate 3,976 of CAVVEV010000004.1, forward strand.
TCGTGGAGCAGGTCGTTGGGGAACTCCAGGTCGGCCTTGTCGATCTCATCGATGAGCAGCACGACACGCTTCTCGGCGCTGAACGCCTGCCCCATGGGCCCCAGGTGGATGTAGTCGGCGATGTCCTGGACGTTGTGGTCCCCGAACCGGCTGTCGTACAAGCGCTGCACGGTGTCGTAGGTGTAGAGCCCCTCCTGGGCGCGCGTGGTGCTCTTGACGTTCCACGTCACCAGCTCCATGCCCAGCGCCTCGGCAACGGCCTCGGCCAGCAGGGTCTTGCCCGTGCCCGGCTCACCACGCACCAGCAGCGGCTTCTCGAGCACCAGCGCACAGCGCACAGCCGTCTCCAGGGCGGGATCGGTCAGGTAGGACGAGGTCCCGGTGAACTCCATGGGTGCTCCTTCTGCGGTCCGGGCAAGCGTACGCGCGCGACGGTGGGACCTCAGCGTCTAGCGTGGCGGGCGGCGGGGCGAGGAGGCGGGCATGCCGATCAGGGCGATGATCCAGTGGCCCGGCGACGACTACCCGCTGGGAGCGTCGTACAACGGCGTCGGGACCAACTTCGCGATCCACGCCGAGCATGCCACGAAGGTGGAGCTGTGCCTGGTCGATGAGCACGACTCCGAGCACCGGCTGCGCCTCGAGGAGCGCCAGTCCGGCGTGTGGCACACCTACCTGCCGATGGTCGGGCCCGGTCAGCGCTACGGGTACCGGGTGCACGGCCCGTGGGCTCCCGCCCAGGGACTGCGCTTCAACCCGCACAAGCTCCTGCTCGATCCCTACGCGAAGGCCATCACGGGGATGCCCGACGGCAGCCAGGCGGTGCTGGGGCATCGCGCCGAGGACCCGGACGTCCGGGACACGACCGACAGCTTCGGCCACACGATGCTCGGGGTGGTCACCAGCCCGTACTTCGACTGGACCTCGGACCGCCAGCTGCGCCACCCCTACAACGAGACCGTCATCTACGAGGCCCACGTCAAGGGCATGACGATGCGCCACCCCGGCATCCCCCGGGTGCTGCGCGGGACCTACGCCGGCCTGGCCCATCCCTCGATGGTCGAGTACCTGGTCGACCTGGGCATCAACGCCGTCGAGCTCATGCCCATCCACCAGTTCGTCCAGGACGGGTTCCTCCAGGCCCAGGGCAAGCGCAACTACTGGGGCTACAACACCATCGGCTTCTTCGCCCCCCACAACGAGTACGCCTCGACCGGCACCCGGGGGGAGCAGGTCAACGAGTTCAAGGGGATGGTCAAGCAGCTGCACATGGCCGGGATCGAGGTGATCCTCGACGTGGTCTACAACCACACGGCCGAGGGCAACCACCGGGGCCCGACGCTGTCCTTCCGCGGCATCGACAACCCGGGCTACTACCGGTTGATGCCGGACAACCCGCGTCACTACGTCGACACCACGGGCACGGGGAACTCGATGAACGTCAGCAGCCCGCACTCGCTGCAGATGATCATGGACTCGCTGCGGTACTGGGTCACCGAGATGCACGTGGACGGCTTCCGGTTCGACCTCGCGTCGAGCCTGGCACGGGAGTTCCACGTCGTCGACAAGCTCTCCACCTTCTTCGACCTCGTCCAGCAGGACCCGATCGTGTCGCGGGCCAAGCTGATCGCCGAACCCTGGGACCTCGGGGAGGGCGGCTACCAGGTGGGCAACTTCCCCTCCCTGTGGACCGAGTGGAACGGCAAGTACCGGGACACGACCCGCGACTACTGGCGCGGCGAGCACGCGACGATGCCCGAGTTCGCCTCCCGGTTCACCGGATCCTCGGACCTGTACCTGAACAACGGGCGCAGCCCGCACGCCTCCATCAACTTCGTGACTGCGCACGACGGCTTCACCCTGACCGACCTGGTCTCCTACGACGACAAGCACAACGACGCCAACGGCGAGCAGGGCCGCGACGGCGAGTCCCACAACCGGTCGTGGAACTGCGGCGTGGAGGGTCCCACCACGGACCGATCCGTCCAGGCCCTCAGGTCACGTCAGCGGCGCAACATCATGGTCACCCTGCTGCTGAGCCAGGGGGTCCCGATGATCGCCCACGGCGACGAGATCGGGCGCACGCAGAAGGGCAACAACAACACCTACTGCCAGGACAACGAGCTGTCCTGGATGGACTGGGCGGACGTCGACGAGGACATGCTGGCCTTCACCCGGTTCGTGATCGACCTGCGCAGGAAGCACCCGATCTTCCGGCGCCGACGGTTCTTCGAGGGCAAGCGGATCGCCGAGTGGGACAAGGTGCCCGACATCTCGTGGCTGCAGCCCAGCGGTGAGCCGATGACTCCCCGGGACTGGGAGGTCGGGTACGCCCGGACCCTGACGGTGGTCCTCAACGGCTCCGCGCTCAACGAGAAGGACCGGTTCGGGCGACCCCAGGAGGACCAGTCGTTCGCGCTGTTCTTCAACTCAGCCGACCACCCCACGAGCTGCTTGATACCGGGTCGCGCGGCCGGCATGGTCTGGACCGGGGTGCTCGACACCGCGGACTGGCCGGTGCCGGCTCACCGTTCCGCGGTGACGTACCGGGCGGGGGAGCACCGTGTGGTGCAGCCGCGGTCCGTGGTGGTGCTGCAGGAGCTCGAACGCGGGGGTTCGTAGCGCGGCAACCCACGTGCTGCCGACGGGGTGCCCGTGGTGCAGGATGTGCCACGAACCGGGCCCTCGGGCTCGCCCCGCAGCCCCCGACACGACCACGGAGTCCGCATGGCACCCGACAGGCCCACCGAGTCCACGGACCCCCAGGAGCATCACGGCGGCGCCCTGCACGACGCCCACAGCCGCGGTGGCATCCGGCTGCGACGCTGGCTCGTGCCCGCCCTGATCGTTCTGTTCTGGTTGTTCGTCGTCGGCCCGCTGGGCTCCTTCGCCGGCAAGCTGTCCGAGGTGCAGGAGAACGACTCCGCCGGCTTCCTCCCGGCCAGCGCCGAGTCGACCCAGGTTCGCGAGCTCAGCCTGGACTTCAGCACCAGCGACACCCTGCCTGCCATCGTCGTCTACGAGTTCGCCGAGCCGATCGACCAGGAGGACCTGGCCGCGATCTCGGCGGACATCGAGGCGATCGCCGAGGTCCCCGGGGTGACGCAGCCGGTGGTCGGACCGATCCCCAGCGAGGACGAGCTGGCGGTCACGGTCATCGCGAACCTGGCGATCTCGGCCGATGCCGAGCCAGGAGCCGAGGTGGAGGCGATCCGCACGATCCTCGAGGACAGCCCGGCCCGGGAGCTGGGCGCGGAGATCTTCGTCACCGGGCCCGCCGGTGTCCTGGCCGACTTCGCGGAGGCCTTCGGGGAGATCGACGGCATCCTGCTGCTCGTCGCGCTCGGGGTGGTCCTGCTGATCCTGTTGATCGTCTACCGCAGTCCCGTCCTTCCGGTGATCGTCCTGCTCACCTCCCTGCTGGCGCTGGGTGCCGCCTCCTTCGTGATCTACCAGCTGGCCGCCAACGACGTCATCACCCTCAACGGCCAGAGCCAGGGCATCCTGTTCATCCTCGTCATCGGTGCCACGACGGACTACTCCCTGCTGCTGGTGGCGCGTTTCCGGGAGGAGCTGCGTCGCACCGAGTACCAGGTCGATGCGATGCGCGCGACCCTGCGGGGCACCGTCGAGGCGATCCTCGCCTCCGGCGGGACGGTGATCCTCGGCGTCATGACGCTCGTGCTCTCCGAGCTGAACTCCAACCGCGGTCTCGGCCCGGTGGCGGCCGTCGGCATCGCGTTCGCGATGCTCGCGTCGCTGACATTCCTCCCGGCCATCCTGGTCATGCTCGGCCGCCGAGCCTTCTGGCCGGTCCGGCCCACGCTCGACCTCACCCACCCGCAGGCACAGGTCACCGGGTTCTGGGCGCGCGTCGCCGCGACTGTCGACCGCAAGCCCCGTGTGGTGCTCCTCGCATCGTCGGCGGTGCTGCTCGTCCTGTGCGCCTTCGTCCCGATGTTCAAGGCCGAGGGGGTGCCGCAGTCGGACTTCTTCCTCGTCTCCGTGGAGTCGACCGAGGGCCAGGACGCGCTCGCCCGGCACTTCCCGGCAGGGTCGGGCAGCGAGACGATCGTGATCGGCCCGCAGGAGCTGACTGCCGAGATGACGGCAGCGATCACCGCCAACGCGGGCGTCGCAGCCGTCGTGCCGCAGGTCGACGGCCCGCCCGGCCCTGACGCTCAGCCGATCGTCGTCGACGGCAACGTCCTGCTGCAGGTGACGCTGGTCGACCAGGCGGACTCCGTGGCCGCGGAGGAGACGGTGGCAGCGCTGCGCTCCGACCTCGATGACGTCAGCGCCCAGGCTCTGGTCGGCGGGACGACGGCGATCCAGCTCGACACCAAAGCAGCTGCGCAGCGGGACCTGCGGGTGATCATCCCGGCCGTGCTGCTGGTGACCCTGATCGTGCTGATCCTGCTGCTGCGGGCGATCGTGGCGCCGCTTGTGCTGATCGCCACCGTCATCGTGTCCTTCGCAGCGACCATCGGGCTGTCCGCGATCGTCTTCTTCGTGATCCTGGACCTGCCCGGTGCGGACGCCTCAGTGCCCCTCTTCGCGTTCGTGTTCCTGGCCGCACTGGGCGTGGACTACAACATCTTCCTGATGACCCGGGCCCGGGAGGAGACGATCAAGCACGGCAACCGGGCCGGGATGCTGCGCGCCCTGGCCGTCACCGGCGGGGTGATCACCAGCGCGGGCATCGTGCTGGCCGCCACCTTCAGCGCCCTGGCGCTGCTCCCTCTGCTGTTCCTGTTCGAGATCGCGTTCCTGGTCGCGGCCGGGGTGCTGATCGACACGCTGATCGTCCGCTCGCTGGTCGTGCCCTCGGCGGTGATCGTCATCGGCCCGCGTACGTGGTGGCCCAGCCGGCTGGCCCGGGAGGGCCACGAGCTCGACCAGGAGGCCGCCCTGGAGGTCGCGATGACCGGCGAGGAGGAGTAGGACGGCCCCACGTCGCTCGCACGGCATCCCCCGGTCTGGGGTCGGGAACGGGGGCGTGCCACTATTTCCCCGACCAGCCACCACATCGAAGGGAACCACCATGGCGAAGTACGACCTCTCCACCACCACCCTCGGGTCGATGCTGGAGGACCCCGACGTCGTGGCCATCATGGAGAAGCACGCACCGGGGATCACAAGCAACCCGATGCTGGGCATGGCCAAGGGCATGCCGGCCGCGCAGGCCATGGGCATGGCTGGCGGCATGATCGGCCAGGACGCCGTCGAGGCGATCGAGCGCGAGGTCTCGGCCCTCTAGCCTCCACGACCGACGAGCGTGGTCGCGGCGGTGCTCCGGCACCCGTCGTGACCACGCTCGTGTCGTCTGCGGACTCGGCGCGTGCCAGGGCCGGTCACGTGCGAGGCTCCGCGAGGAATTCCCTCACCAGTGTGCGGGGTGCCTGCCTGATCCACGAGTCCGTGATCAGTTCCCGGAGGTCCTCCGGGTGGATCCGGTCCAGGTCGACCAGCAGCGCCGGGTAGCCGTCGAAGTGGCTGGTCACGAAGACGGCCGGCGCCAGCTCGGCGAGCCGCTGCTCCCGAGCCTCGAGGTGGGCGGTGCGCACACCGGCGACCTGCCCGCCAGGTGCGGAGTCACCCAGCTCCTCGATATCGCGCCGCCTCAGGGGGCGCTGCCACACCACGAGCTTGCCCCGAACCTTCCAGGCCCGGTTCGCGTCGTACGTCGGTTCCTCCACCACCGCGGGGAGGTCCAGGGCGATCCGCTCGACGTCGTCCCAGCTGGCCACCGGGTCACGGTACTGCGGTTCGACCCGGCGGCGTAGTGTCGCAGATCAGAACATCCACGGTTCAGGCTCACCGACCAGGAGGTGCGTGATGGCGTATCGGTTCAACCCCCCGCCCGGCTGGCAGGTGGCGGACGGCTTCACCCCCGGCAACGACTGGCGCCCGGATCCTGCCTGGCCGGCCGCCCCGGAGGGGTGGGAGTTCTGGATCTCGGCCCCCGACGCCCCGCCTCCCCCGCCCCCCACCCCAGGTCCGCCACCCTTCTCGGCCACGTCCGAGGAGTCCGCCCCGAGCGCCGGCGGCACACCGACCGCCAGCGCGAAGATGAGCGGTATGTTCAAGTCCCTGAAGTCCAAGGCCCAGGACGAGGACTGGATGGGAAAGGCCAAGGCGGCCGCGACCCAGGCGACCGCGACGGCGCAACAGGCCGCCGGCCAGGCAACCGCCCAGGCCAAGCAGCGTGACCAGGCGACGCTGGAGAAGACCGGGCCGCTCCCTGAGGGGGCAGTGTGGCGGGGCGTGAGCCACGATGCGGGTCGGAACTCGATCGTGACGCTGTACCGGGATCGGATCGAGCGCACGAAGCCGACCAGCCGCATGTCGCTGACGGGGATGCTGGCCGGTGGCCCGGAGGACGTCGAGGTCATCCCCATGAAGTCCGTCTCGTCGGTGCAGGCACGCCGGGGTGCCTGGTACCACGACGTCACGGTCTACGCGTCCGGGAACACCATCGTGTTCTCGGTGGACGCCGCCGACGCCGAGCAGCTCCGGACCCTGATCATGGAGCAGATGCTGGGTGGGTCCACCCCGGCAGCCGCCCCTGCCGCCCCTGCCGCACCGGCCGCACCCTCCGGCGACGCCCTCATCGAGCAGATCCGCAAGCTCGGCGAGCTGCGCGATGCCGGCATCCTGACGCCCGAGGAGTTCGAGTCGAAGAAGGCGGACCTCCTGGGCCGCCTCTGAGCGCCCGCCCCAGCCGGCGGGCAGCCCGCACTCCCGGGACGCCCGTCGATGAGCGATCGCCAGATCGGTCGGCTGGAACAACACTGCTCGCCATGCCCGCACCCCGAAGGTCGCTCCCGACCGGCGATTCTCTAGTGCGCCCTTCAATGGACATGCAGCTGCACTGGCTGTGCGTGGTGCGGCCGCTCGGTTGAGGTCCGAGGGGGTCAGCATCCGAGATATCGCCACTGCGCTGGGCGTCTCGTACCAGCGCGCGCATCAACTGGTGTCCAAGGCCCCCTGAGGGGGGCCACGCCCGCCGGGCATCTGCCGTCGACAGCGCCGGTCCCGGGATGGTTGGCTCCTGGCATGACGACTGTCGCACTGTTCCCCTCCGTGCTCGGCATCCGCGCCGGCGTCCTCGACGCCGCGGAGCGGTTGCCCCGGGACGGCCACGTGGTGCGCGTGGTGGACCTCTACGAGGGCCGCACCTTCGACGAGTACGAGCCCGCGATGGCCTTCGCGGAGGAGGACCTCGGGCATGGCGAGCTCATGCGTCGTGCGCGGGAGGCCGTGGCTGACCTGCCCGACGGGTTCGTGGCGTCTGGGTTCTCCCTCGGCTGTGTGATGGCCGTGCACGTCGCCACCCAGCGCGCGGTGTCCGGCGTGCTCTTGGTCTCCGGCGCCATCCCGGTCTCGGCCCTTGGCCCCGACGCCCTGTGGCCGACGGGCATCCCGGCCCAGACGCACTCCACGCTCAACGACCCATGGCGCGAGCAGGACATGATCGACCAGGCCGTCCTCGACGTGCGGGCCGCCGGGGGGACCCTCGAGGTGTTCGACTACCCGGGATCCGGGCACCTGTTCACCGACCCATCGCTGCCTGCAGAGTACGACCCGGTCGGCACGGAGCTCCTCTGGAGCCGGGTGCTGCCGTTCGTGAACGCCTGCGGCTGATCCGAGCCGCACAGCTGAGCCCTCGACGATCCTGACGCGAGCCGCCGCTCTTGCGAAGTGTTGGCAACTAGCTAGAGTTGGCCCCAGCCGACGACCACGACCACTGGGAGCGCCATGCACATCCCCGACGGGTTCATCAACGCCCCTGTGTCCGCTGCAGCAGCCGTGGCTGCGGTGGGCGGTATCGCAGTCTGCCTGCGCCGGGCCGGGCGCGAGCTCGACGACCGCACAGCACCGATGGCGGGGCTGGTGGCGGTCTACATCTTCGCCGTCCAGATGCTGAACTTCCCGGTGGCGGCCGGAACGAGCGGGCACCTCCTCGGAGGCGCGCTGGCCGCGATCCTTGTCGGGCCCTATACGGGCGCCCTGGCCGTGTCGGTGGTGATCATCGTCCAGGCGCTCATGTTCGCCGACGGTGGCCTGAGCGCCCTTGGCCTGAACATCGTCAACATGGCGTTCGTGACAGTCGCGGTGGCGTGGCCCGTCTTCCGGATGCTGGTGAAGGTGCTGCCCGCGTCGAAGGGCGCATGGATGGGGGCGGCGTTCGTCGCCGCACTGCTCTCGGTCCCGGCATCGGCGCTGGCATTCACCTTCGAGTACGCCCTGGGCGGCACCGGGACCTACTCGCTGAGCACCGTCCTGGCGGCCATGGTCGGCACCCACGTCCTGATCGGCCTCGGGGAGGCCGTCATCACCGCGTTGACCGTCGGGGCAGTGCTCGCCGTGCGGCCCGACCTCGTCCTCGGGGTGCGCGACCGCCTGCCCAAGCCCGAGCTGCGGCCCGCGCCGCAGGCAGCCTGAGGAGCCGACGATGGCCGTGCGCAAGGGTGTGTGGATCATCGTGGGGATCGGCCTGGCCGTCTCCCTGCTCCTGGCCGGCGTGGTGAGCTACTACGCCAGCAGCTCACCGGACGGGCTGGAGAAGGTCGCCGAGGACATCGGCTTCATCGACGTCCGCCGAGGACTCGGCGGTCGCCGGGTCGCCCCTGTCGGACTACGGGGTGTCCGGGGTGGCTGACGAGCGGTTGTCGGTCGGGCTGGCCGGGGTCGTGGGCGTGCTGCTGACCGCCGCGATCGCGTTCGGCATGTTCACGTGGCTGGCCCGTCGCAATCGGCACGAGAACGCCGACGCGACCGTGGGCGGCTGATGCCGGAGGCCCCGGCAGTCGATCACCGGCATGGCCATGATGTCGGTGAGCAGCTCTACGTCCATCGACATACGCCGATCCACCTGCTGCCCGCTGAGGTCAAGATCCTGACCCTCGTGGTCTTCATCTTCATCGTCGTGGCCACCCCCATCCAGGCGATGTGGGCCTTCTTCCTCTATGCCGGGTTGCTCCTCGGCCTCGCGGCGGTCGCCCAGCTGCCGCCCCTGGTCGTGCTGCCCCGGATGGTCGTCGAGGTGCCGTTCCTGCTCTTTGCGGCCCTGATGCCGTTCACCGGCCCGGACCCGCAGGTGCAGGTGCTCGGCCTGGAGCTGTCCCAGCCCGGCCTGTGGGCCGCCTGGGGCATCATCGCGAAGGGCACGATCGGTGTCCTGGGCGCGATCGTCCTCGCGGCCACGACACCGGCACGCGACCTCCTGACCGGGCTGAAGGAACTGCACGTGCCGCCCCTGCTGGTGCAGATCGCCTCGTTCATGCTGCGCTACATGCACGTGGTGGGCAACGAGATGGCCCGGATGCGGGTCGCACGGGAGTCCCGGGGATTCCAGGCCACCGGGATCAGGTCGTGGCCCGTCGTCGCGCAATCAGCCGGGGCACTGTTCATCCGCTCGTACGAGCGGGGAGAGCGGGTACACCTGGCGATGCTCAGCAGGGGGTACACCGGCAGCCTGCCAGCAATGGACACGCTCCATGCCAGCCGGGCGCAGTGGCTGCAGGGGCTCATGCTGCCAGCTATCGCCCTGGTCATCTGCCTGGCCGCGTGGGCGGTTCAACCGTGAGAGAGGTCGTTGTGGTCCCCGAGATGAGCACCGCTGGTGCCGACGTACCACCGAGCCTGGCCGTGCGCGGCCTGGCCTACTCCTACCCCGACTCCAACCAGGCGCTGTTCGGCATCGACCTGGAGGTCGGCCGCGGTGAGCGCGTCGCCCTGCTCGGGCCGAACGGGGCAGGCAAGACCACCCTCGTGATGCACCTGAACGGGATCCTGTCCGGGGGCATCGGGGAGGTGCACGTGGCCGGCGTCCGGGTCGACGCCGAGGACCGCGCCACGCTCCACGAGGTGCGCCGCCGCGTGGGCATCGTGTTCCAGGACCCCGACGACCAGCTGTTCATGCCCTCGGTCCGCGAGGACGTCGCCTTCGGCCCGGCGAACATGGGCCTGCGCGGCGAGGAGCTGGAGGCGCGGGTGCGCCACGCCCTCGAGCTGGTGGGGATGGCCGAGTACGCCGACCGGCCGCCGCACCACCTGTCGTTCGGCCAGCGTCGGCGCGTCGCGGTTGCCACAGTGCTGTCGATGGAGCCCGAGATCATCGTGCTCGACGAGCCCTCGAGCAACCTCGACCCCGCCAGTCGCGCCGAGCTCGCCGACATCCTGCGCTCGCTGGACGTGACGATCCTCATGGTCACCCACGACCTGCTCTACGCCCTGGAGCTGTGCCCCCGCTCGGTGGTCATGTCCCAGGGCTCGATCGTCGCCGACGGACCCACGCGGTCCCTGCTGGCCGACGCCGACCTCATGGCCCGCTACCGGCTCGCCCTGCCGTTCGGCGTGAGTCTCGAACCGGAGTCCGCTCCCGGCTGATCAGGTGATCGACGCCGCGAAGATGCCCGCGATCGAGGCGTCGAGGACCGCGTCGAACTCCGCGGGACTCTGCTGGGCGCTCAAGCCCTCGGTCAGCGCCCGGGAGAAGCTGGCGACGACGCCGTGGTTGCGGGCCAGCAGCGCGTTTGCCTGCTGCCGGGTGTAGCCGCCCGACAGCGCGACGACGCGCAGGACGTTGGGGTGCGCCACGAACTCGGCGTAGAAGTCGTCCTGCTCGGGCAGCGTGAGCTTGAGCATGATGAACTCGTCCGCGCCGAGCTGCTCGACCTCAGCCAGCAGCGCCCCCTTGAGCAGGACCTCGGCCGCGGCCTTCTCCGGGCTGTGGATGTCGACCTCGGGCTCGATGATCGGCACCAGTCCAGCGCCGATGATCTGCCGGCCGACCTCGAACTGCTGGGCCACGACGGCGGCCACCCCGGCCTCGTTGGCGAGCTTGATGACTGAGCGCATCTTGGTGCCGAAGACCCCATGGCTGAGCGCCTTGGCCATCACCGCGTCGAGGTCGGGGATCGGCTTCATGACCTGGGCGCCGTCGGCCTCGTCGGCCAGGCCCTTGTCCACCTTCAGGAAGGGCACGACGTTCTTCTCCTGCCACAGGTACTCCGCGGCGCCCATGCCCATGATCTGGCGGTCCATCGTCATCTCGAACAGGATCGAGCCGAGGATCCGCTCGCCGGTGAACACCGGGCTGGTGATGATCCGCGTGCGCATCTCGTGGATCCGGTCGTACATCTCGGCGTCGTTGGAGTATGCCGTCTCGTCCACCCCGTAGAGGCTTCAGCGCCTTGGGGGAGCTTCCGCCGCTCTGGTCAAGTGCTGCGATGAACCCCTGGGCGGTCCTGATCTTCTGCAACTGCTCGCTGTTCACGAGTCCACATCCTCTTCCTCACGGTGCTGCCCCAACATCTGATGGGTCACTTCCGTACTACGCCGCCGCCTGCACCCTGTCAAGGTGACGGCTTCGGGGTCCGGTGGAGGGGGCGCAGGTAGAAGCGCTCCCCCACGTGATCCACCGCCCTGAGCGCGTCCTCGGCCAGCAGCGCCTCGACGACCTCCCAGCCGGCGCCGTCCTCGGCCAGGAGGCTGTGCACTGCCTCCTCGCGCATCGGGTGCACCGCGGTGATCGAGAGCAGGTCCTCACGCGCGTCACCGGTGTGGGCGAAGTCCCCGACCTCATGCCCCATCAGCAGCTCGACCTGCGGCAGGCGCTGCGCGTAGACCTCGTGGGCACGGATCAGCCGCGCCTCGTCGGGGATCTGCGTGCCCTCGACCGCCGGGGGACGGATGGGCACGGCCAGATAGGCCGTCCGGGGCGCGATCCCGACCAGGAAGTCCGCGGTCGCGGTCAGGGACTCCTGTGAGTCGTTGAGCCCGGCGACGAGCATCGTCTCCGAGATCAACACGCCCGGGTAGCCGGCGGCGAACGCCCGGATCCCCGCCAGGACGGTGTCGAGGTCAAGGTCCTTGTGCGGTCCGTTCACACGGCGCCACGCGCTCTCCACGACGCTGTCGACCTTGACCGACACCAGGTCGGCCCGATCCAGGCGGGCGCGCACCTCATCGCGCCACAGCAGCGAGCCGTTGGTGATCACCGCGATCGGGACGTCCAGCTCCCGCAGGGCGTCGATGCACTCGCCCAGACGGCTGTCCAGGGTCGGCTCGCCATCGGGGACGAACGCGAGGAAGTCAGCGTCCTGGCCTGCGGCCCGGATCCTGCGCAGGTGCTCGGCGACGCCGTCGCGGATCCGCTCGGGGTCGAGGAAGGCACGCGGCTCCACGCTGAGGTGCGTCGTCGGGCCGACCTGGCAGTAGCGACAGGCGTAGCTGCACACCTTCGCCGGGATGTTGTTCACTCCCAGGCTCCGGCCCAGCCGGCGCGAGGGGATCGGGCCGAACGCGATCCGGTGCCCGGGATGCTCCACGCCTGAGTCCGTCACGGAGTCACCCCTCATGGTGCGCGCCCAGCCGCAACACGTAGTCGCCGACGTCCACCCCGAGGGCGTTGGCGAGCCTGGGGCACTTGGCCTTGAGGAGGAAGTAGATCCTGCGCTCGGCGCCTGACAGGGCCTCGAAGTTCCCCTGGCCCTTGCTGAGGACGACGTCGCAGTGATCGAACAGCGCGCGGAACTCCACGCTGCATCGGTCCAGGATCGCCCCGGGCGCCCCGCACCCGGTCGAGACGATCGTCGCATGGGCGTCCATGCCCACGTCGTGAGCCTCCCGGGCGGTGACATCGTTGATGATCGGCCTGTCCCGTACCGCGAAGGTCACATCGAACTGACGGGACAGCTGCTCCACCAGGACCTTGTCGAACACCGCCTCTCCCGCGTTGTCACCGACGATGAGCACGGAGCTTGCGTCCTTCAGATCCCCCACGAAGGCCTGCAGATCGCACACCGCGAAGGGCATCGCCAACTCCTCGGCCAGAACTGCCTCGATGTCCAGGTTGCTGTAGAGCGCGGAGTCCATGACATTGCCCGTGGCTGACACCTTGAGCGCCTGCAGCAGGGAGTCGGGGCCCGTCGCCGCGAACTGCTGGATCAGGGGTTCGAGTCGCAGGGCAGCCGCGACATCGCGATCCTTGATGGCCTCGTACGGATCCGCGGTACCGGTGCGCACCTTGACCACCTCGTGGATCTCGGCCGCCAGCGCCGGGGCGCAGCCGTAGGCCCGATACCGGGTCACGACCTGCATCGCGTCGTCCATGATCACCGCCTGGACGTCCTCGTCCGCGGTGGCCATCCGGGCCGCCACGAGCGCCTGCCGCAACAGGCACGGGAGGCACTCCAGGAACAACTCCATCGACCCTCCCGTCGCCCACGATCAGCGTCGGCGGGCCCGAACTCCCATGGAACACCTCCGTCCTACGCCGATGCCCGCGCAGTGTCAAGGTGACCCGAGGCGGGAGGGGACGTTGGCCTCTGGCCTGGGTCCTCGCCTGCCCGCAGGATCAGGGATGTGGAGCGTGCCGCCGTGGTCGAGACCCACATCTCGGTGCTGTTCTTCCTGGGCGACCGGGTCTACAAGGTGCGCAAGCCCGTCACCACCCCGTTCCTGGACTTCTCGACGCGGGAGCTGCGCCTGGCCGACTGCCAGCGTGAGGTGCAGCTCAACCGCCGGCTCGCACCGGACGTGTACCTCGGGGTCGACGACGTCGTCGACGAAGCCGGTGCCGCCATCGAGCACCTGGTGGTGATGCGCCGCCTTCCTGCCGATCGCCGGCTGGCCACGATGGCCGCCGATCCCTCGTTCGACGAGGCGCACCTCACGGCTGTCGCTCGCCGCATGGCTGCCTTCCATTCCCGCGCTGCACGCGCGCCCGCCATCGACCTGGCGGGTTCGGTCGCGCACCTGACGATGCTCTGGTCCACGAACCTCGAGGAGACGGCCGGGTTCGCCGGGCGCATGGTCGATGCCGACCTGCTCGACCGCATCGGCCGACAGGCCCTGGCCTACCTCGCCGGCCGACACCGCCTGCTCGCCCAGCGGGTGGCCGAGCGGCGGATCGTCGACGGCCACGGTGACCTGCTCGCCGAGGACATCTTCTGCCTCGACGACGGACCCCGGATCCTGGACTGTGTGGAGTTCGACCCCCGGTTCCGCTGGGGTGACGTGCTCTACGACACCAGCTTCCTGGCGATGGACCTCGAGCACCTCGGCCGGCCCGACCTGGCGCGGAGGTTCCTGGCCGCCTATCGGGAGTACGCCGGGGAGAACCACCCCGAATCCCTGGAGCACTGGTACATCGCCTACCGCGCGCTCGTCCGGGCCAAGATCTCCTGCATGCTCGCCGACTCCGGGCAGCCGGGCGCCGAGCAGGAGGCAGCCCGGTTCCTGGCCCAGGCCGGCCGCCACCTCGATGAGGCGGAGACACACCTGGTCCTCGTCGGCGGGCTGCCCGGCACGGGCAAGACCACGCTCGCCCGCGGCTTGGCCGATCGCTTCGGCTGGGCTCTGCTGCGCAGCGACGAGGTGCGCAAGGAGCTGGCCGGCCTGAGCCCCGTCGATCCGGCCGGCGCCGCGCCATTCGAGGGGATCTACTCCCCTGCCTTCACCGCCGAGGTCTACGGCGAGCTGCTGCGCCGGGCGGAGCTGGCGCTGGCCTCAGGCGAGTCGGTGGTGCTCGACGCCACCTGGCTCGACACCGAGCAGCGCGATGCTGCCAGGGCCACGGCCCGGTCTGGGCACGCGCAGCTCCACGAGCTCTGCTGCGCTCTGGACCTCGAGGAGGCCGAGGCCCGGATCCTCGCCCGGGCAGCGACCGGGAGCGACGCCTCAGACGCCACGCCCGAGGTGCTGGCTCACCTGGCAGCTGACGCCCGCGTGCCCTGGGCCGGGGCAATGCCCATCGACACGAGCCCCCCGCCCGCAGGGGTCATCGACCTCGCCAGCAGGCTCCTACGTCCGGTCCGCTCGTAGCGACAGCGGGTTGCCGGCGGTCAGCCCATCAGGAGGTCCAGCTCAGCCAGCCCGCCGGTCAGGTACGAGATCCATGCGGTCGAGGCGCCCTTGGTCTGTCGGACGGCGAGGTCGGCCCGCCACTTGTCGGCAATCGGTGAGAGGTCCATCTCCGGATCGGCACGTAGGGCACGGCGCACCTCGAGCAGGACGGCCATGCGACCCTCGAGCTCCTTGGCTGAGGCCATGTGCCCGTCCAGGCGGCACAGCGCCTGGCCTCCGGTGGTGGCGGTCAGGCGGGTGCCGACCTCACCGAGGCGGGCCTCGAGGCGGTCCATGAGGTCGGTCATGAGGCGGCCTCCTCAGAGAGCAGGTAGGGGTACGGGCACACCGCCGGGCTGTCGGCAACGCAGGAGTTGCACGGCCGGCTGCGGTCGAGGACGCACTTCGGCGTCGGCGCGGACATGCGTTCCTCCTTGACCTCTGGCGGCTGGCAGGTGACGCCACCGATGCGAACGCTCACAGTATACCCCAGGGGGTATATGGGTGCGCATTGCATCGCCCTCCCAGCGGCCAGATGCTAGGGTCCACTTGCAGACTCCTTCAACTGCTCAACTTCTAAGGTCGGTGGATCGTGGCGGTTCCCCTCTACGAGGCGAAGGCCGACCTGTTCCGAGCCCTGGGTCATCCTGTTCGGATCCGCGTGCTGGAGCTTCTCAGCGAGAAGGACCACGCCGTGCATGAGCTTCTGGCCGAGATCCCCACCGAGGCCAGCAGCCTGTCCCAGCAGTTGGCCGTCCTGCGCCGCACGGGGCTCGTGCGCCAGCGCCGCCTCGGTGGGGAGGTCGTGTACTCGATCGTCGTCCCGCAGACCCGTGACCTGCTGCTCGCGGCCCGCCTGGTGCTGCGTGAGGTCCTGGCCGACCGGGCGGAGCTCGAACGGGAGTTGGACCCCGCCACTGCTGTCGAGCCGACGGCAGGAGTGCCGCTGTGAGCTCCCTGCGCCTGGCGCGGCTGATCCGGCGCGTCGGCCGGGTCGCGGAGCCCGCGCCCCCGGGGCCGGAAGACCCCGAGCCCGGTGGCTACCAGCCGGATCCCGTCCTCGCGGGCAGCGCCCAGGTGCGCCACGTCGACTGCGGATCCTGCAACGGCTGTGAGGTCGAGGTCGGCGCGGTGTTCGGCCCCGTGTACGACGCCGACCGCTACGGGGCCCGGCTCGTCGCATCGCCGCGGCACGCCGACGTCCTGCTCGTGACCGGCGTGGTGACCCGCAACATGCTCGAGCCGCTGCGCCGGACCGTCGAGGCGACGCCCAACCCTCGGGTGGTGGTCGCGGTCGGGGACTGTGCGATCAGCGGCGGGGTGTTCGCCGAGGGGTACGGCGTCCTCGGCGCGGTCGACGACGTTGTGCCCGTCGACCTGGCAGTCCCCGGATGTCCACCGGAGCCCGACGCGATCGTGGCCGCCCTGCGCCGAGTGACCCAGCGGTGACCCTCGTCCAGGCGGGCCTGACCGCCCAGCTCGTGCTCGCTGGCCTGGCCGTGATCCTCGCGCTTCTCGCCCCGGATCGCTTCCGATCCCGGCTGGCCGGCGGCGCGGCAGCTGCCCTGGGGATCGCCGGCGCCGTGACCGGCGCAGCCGCAATGGCCGCCCCGGCAGCGGCAGCGGGCCTGCAGGTTCCGATCGCCCTGCCACTCCAAGCGCCCCTGGACCCCGTGCTCCTGGCTCCCGATGCACTGGGCGGGGTGTTCCTGCTCCTGGCCGGCTGCGTGGTCGCAGTCACGGCCCTCTACGGGATCGGGTACGCCTCCGGGGCCGCCGCCTCACGCTCGGGGTGGGCCGCCTTCGCGGTCTTCGCCCTGGGCATGCAGCTGGTGCCCGCCGCCGCCGACGTGGTCTCGTTCCTGCTTGCGTGGGAGCTCATGGCACTTGGTTCGACGGTCCTGGTCCTTGCCGACCATCGCCTGCGCGCGTCGGTGGTGCCCGCGACCCTCTGGTACTCCGTCATGACCCACCTGAGCCTCCTGCTGCTGCTGGGCGGGTTCGCGGTGCTGGCCTCCGCGGCCGGCGGGACCTCGTTCGCCGCCATTGCCGGCGCTGGGGTGACCGGGAGCGCAGCGAGTGTGGCGTTCGTGCTCCTGCTCGCCGGATTCGCCACGAAGGCCGGCCTGGTCCCGCTGCACGTGTGGCTGCCGCGGGCGCACCCGGAGGCCCCGAGCCATGTGTCGGCGGCGATGAGCGCGGCCATGGTCAAGATGGGCGTGTACGGGGTGCTGCTGGTCCTTCTGCGGCTGCTGCCGGTGGGGCCGAGCTGGTGGGGCGTCCTGCTGCTCGTGCTCGCACTGGGCTCCGCGCTGTACGGGATCCTGCAGGCCTCGGTGGCCAGCGACCTGAAGGTGCTGCTGGCGTACTCCACCACCGAGAACGTCGGGCTGATCCTCACCGCCGTGGCCGTGGCTGTGCTGCTCGAGGGCGCCGGTCAGCCGGACGTGGCCGATGTCGCGCTCACCGCCGCCCTGCTGCTGGCGGTGAGCCATGCCGCCTTCAAGACCGTGCTCTTCCTCGGAGCCGGGTCGGTGCTGCACGCCACCGGCGAGCGCAACCTCGACCGGCTCGGCGGGCTGGCACCCCTCATGCCGGTGACCTCCATCGCCTTCGGCGTCGCGGCGCTCGGTGCCGCGGCCCTGCCCATCACCTCCGGGTTCGCTGCCGAGTGGGTGCTGCTGCAGTCGCTGATCCACGGCGACGGGGCCAGCAACCAGCTGGTGGCGGTGGCCCTGCCGATCACCGTGTCCGTCGTGGCACTGACCGCCGGGCTCGCGCTGCTCACATTCGTCAAGGCCTACGGGATCGCGTTCCTGGCCCGGCCCCGCTCCGAGGGCGCGGCACGTGCTCACGAGGCGGGAGCCCCGATGCGCGTCGCCATGGGCGTGGGGTCGCTCGCGGTGGTCGGACTGGGCCTGGCGCCCGGTCCGGTCGCGACCGCCCTGGCCGACTCGGTCGGCGCGTCGGGCATCGAGGTCGTCGGGGTCCTGGGCCTCTCGCTGCCCGCGGCGTCGGCACTTCTGAGCCCTGTCGCGCTGGTGCTCCTCAGCGTGGTCGTCGCGGTGCCCGTGGCCGTCGTGCACGTGTCCGCGGCCCGCCGCGCCCCTCGCCGCGACGTCGACCTGGCGTGGGGGTGCGGCGGGATCCGGGTGAGCCCGACGATGCAGTACACGGCCACGTCGTACGCCGAGCCGCTGGTCCGGGTGTTCGACGACGCGCTGCAGCCGCGCCGGGACCTGCAGGTCACCCACGCCGACGAGTCCCGCTACCTGGTCTCCAAGGTCCGGTTCCGACAACGGGTCTCCGATGTGGTGGCCGACCGGCTCTACGACCCGATCGTTCGTGCAGCGCTCGGGCTGGGCATCGCCGCGCGACGCCTCCAGAACGGCAGCATCCACCGCTACCTGGGCTTCTCGTTCACGGCGCTGATCCTGGTCCTGCTGGCGGTGACCTGGTGAGCACGCTGGCTGTCACCCTCCTCATCACGGTGCAGGTCCTGCTCGCCGTCGCCCTGACCCCCCTGCTCGTGGGAGTGATGCGCCAGACCCG
The DNA here is from genome assembly GCA_963747335.1 of uncultured Actinomycetes bacterium. Lineage (GTDB taxonomy): Bacteria > Actinomycetota > Actinomycetes > S36-B12 > CAIYMF01 > Prado023. The sequence continues at coordinate 22,384 of CAVVEV010000004.1, forward strand.
GGCTCGCCTGGAGGGTCGGGCCGGCGCCGGGGTCGGCCAGCCCTGGCGGGACATCCGCAAGCTGATGGCCAAGGAGCCGCTGCGGGCGGCGGGGACCGGGCCCCTCATGGTCGCGGCCCCGCTGGTGCTGATGGGGTCCAGCCTGATGGTCTGCGCCCTGGTCCCCCTGGTCGGCACGCCCACCCTGCCGCTGGTCCCCGACGACCTCTTCGTGGTGGTCTCGCTCCTGCTGCTGGGAACGGCGGCCCTGGCCCTGCTCGGCCTCGAGTCCGGCACCGCGTTCGGTGGGATGGGCTCCAGCCGGCACATGACGATCGCCGCACTCGTCGAGCCCACCGTGCTGGTCGCCGTGTACGCCCTGTCCATCCCGGTCGGGACGTCGGCACTGTCGGCGATCGTGGCCGCCCGTGAGCTCGACCCGGCCATCGTCGTCTCCCCGGTGAGCCTGCTCGCGGTGGTGGCGCTGGCCATCGCGGTCGTCGCCGAGACCGGGCGGCTCCCCGTCGACAACCCGTCCACCCACCTCGAGCTGACGATGGTCCATGAGGCGATGGTGCTGGAGAGCTCAGGTCGCGACCTCGCCTGGCTCGAGCTGGGGTCCTGGATGCGGCTCACCGCCCTGCTCGGCCTGGTGGTCAACCTGGTCACGCCCTGGGGGGTGGCCACGACCGCGACGCTGCCCGCGGTCCTCGTCGGGGTCGTCGCGATCGTGGTGAAGCTGCTCGTGGCCGGGGCCATGGTCGCCGCGGTCGAGGTGTTCCTGGCCAAGCTCCGCCTGTTCCGGGTCCCGGAGCTCCTGGCGGGGTCGTTCGTCCTGGCCTTCCTGTCGGTCACCGCCTCCTCGTTGGTCGGGTGAGGCCCTGATGAGTGCGGACCTGTTCGCGCAGGCGATCGCGACCACCACCGGCCTGCTGCTGATCACCGCCGTGCTGCAGGTGTGGCGCCAGTCGCTGACCGCCTCCATCCGGCTGCTGGCCGTGCAGGGGGCCGCCCTGGCGGGGCTGGTGGCCACCCTGGGCGTCGAGGAGGGCAGTGCCGAGGTCATCGGCGTCGCCATCCTCGTGCTCGTGATCAAGGCGGTTGCCATGCCCTGGGCGCTGACCCGAACCGCCCGGGTCACCGGGGCCGTGCGCGAGGAGTCCCCCCTCATCAACCCGACGGCCGGCCTGCTCATCGCCGCCCTGCTCAGCGTGCTGGCCTACGTGGTCGCCGCCCCCATCATCGCCGCGGTGTCCGGCCCCGCCGCCGCAGCGGTGCCGATCGGGCTGGCCCTGATGCTCACCGGCTTCCTGGTCATGCTCACCCGGCGCAGCGCCCTGTCGCAGCTGATCGGCTTCGTGATGCTGGACAACGGCATCGCCACCGTCGCGTTCCTCACCTCCGGTGGTGTCCCGTTGGTGGTCGAGCTGGGTGTGACCCTGGACGTGCTCCTGGTGGTGCTGATCCTGCGCGTGCTCACCGGACGGATGCAGCTGACCCACGGGGGCACCGACCTCGACGATCTCACGGAGCTCTGCGACTGATGACTGCCCTGCTCTGGATCCCCCTGCTCGTGCCCGCGGTGCTCGCGATCGCCTCGGCGTTCCGGCCGCGCGACGGCTGGACCCGGATGGCCGACCTCGCCGCCGCGATCGTGGTGCTCGGCACGGGCGTGGCCCTGCTCGCCAGCGTCTCGGCCTCCGGCCCGCTGATCGGGGCCGGTGGGGCGCTGCGCGCCGACGGGCTGACCGCCTGGCTGGTGACGACCATCGGGGCGGTGGCTGTGACGGCGCTGTGGGGCGGGCTGCCCACGCGCGCGGACCGCACCGAGCCGGACGGTCGCTACACCGCGCTCGTCTGCCTGTTCCTGGCCGCGATGAGCCTGGCCGTGCTGGCCGACAACCTGGGGATCCTGTGGGTCGCAGTCGAGGCCACCACCATCACGACGGCCTTCCTGGTCGGCCATCACCGCGGCCAGCGGGCGCTGGAGGCAGCCTGGAAGTACGTGGTCCTCGGCTCGGTCGGGGTCGCGATCGCCTTCCTGGGAATCGTCCTGCTCTACGCGGCCAGCGTCGCCGCCGGGACGCCCACGCTGTCCTGGGCACTGCTCGTCAGCGGTTCGATCCCGCTGGACCCCGACCTCACCCGGCTGGCCGTGGCGCTGGCCGTCCTGGGCTTCGCCACCAAGGCCGGCCTGGCCCCCATGCACAGCTGGCTGCCCGACGCACACTCCCAGGCTCCGGCCCCGGTCTCCGGCCTGATGTCCGGGGTCCTGCTGTCCGTGGCGCTGTACGCGATCCTGCGGATCCAGGCGATCAGCGACGCCGTCATCGGCCCGGGCTTCCTGCGCGGGCTGCTGGTCGCCGCCGGGCTGCTGTCCCTGGCGGTGGCCGCCGCCCTGATGCTGGCGCAGCGCGACTACAAGCGGCTGCTGGCGTACTCCAGCATCGAGCACATGGGGATCATGGCCCTCGGCGCCGCCGTCGGGGGGACCCTGGCCACCACGGCTGTCCTGTTGCACATGCTCGGCCACGGATTGGTCAAGGCAAGCCTGTTCGTCGTGGCCGGGCGCATCCTCGCCGCCGAGGGCAGCAGCCGCATCGACGACGTGCACGGCCTCCTCGCACGAAGGCCCGACCTTGCCCGCCCCCTGCTCGCCGGCACCGCCGCCCTGCTCGGGTTCCCCCCGTTCGTCCTGTTCTTCACCGAGGTGGCCATCATCATCGCGGGCTGGGCGAATGGGCTCGGCCCGGCGATGGCCGTCGCGCTGCTCCTGCTGCTCGTGGTGTTCGCCGGGTTCAGCCGTCAGGTGGCGTCGATGACGCTGGGCGTGCCTGCGGGGGGTGGCGGAGATTCGGGGGCCGGCGCGGACACCACCCACGCGGAATCGGACCCCTTGCCGAGGGAGCCCGTGGCGAGCGAGCCCTCGCAGGTGCAGCGCGACACGTCCCCAGGAAGGCAGGCGCCCCTGATGGTGGCCCTTGCTGCAGCCGTGCTCCTGGGGTTCGCCGCATGGCCCCTGGCTGAGTTGCTGACCGACGCCGCGGACGTGCTGGCAGGTGCCCGATGAGCAGGCTGACCCCCACCCGCGAGGTGGCTGTCCCCCGCGACCGGTGGGCTGCCGAGGTCGGGCTGCTGCTCGACGACGGCTGGCGGCTGGCCCTGATGGCTGCGCACGAGGACGACGACCGGATGCATGTCGTGGCCAGCTTCCTGCGCCCCGTGGGTGAGCGGGCCGAGCTCACCCTCGAGGTCCCCCTCGATGACGCGTCGATCCCCAGCCTGGCCCAGATCTCCTTCCCCGCCGGGCGGTTCGAGCGTGAGATCCGCGACCTGTACGGCATCACCCCCGTCGACCACCCGTTGCCCCATCGACTGGTGCGTCATGCCCACTGGCCCAGCGGATACCACCCGATGCGTCGCGACGCCGATCCCACTCCCCGGTTCCACCCCGACACCGACTCCTACCCGTTCATCCCGGTCGAGGGTGACGGCGTCTACGAGATCCCGGTCGGGCCCATCCACGCGGGCCTCATCGAGCCCGGCCACTTCCGGTTCTCGGTCATCGGCGAGACCATCCTGCAGATGAAGGCCCGGCTGTGGTTCCTGCACCGCGGGGTCGAGAAGCTCTTCGAGGGGCGCGCGCCAGCCGAGGGCATCGAGCTGGCCGAGCGGATCAGCGGTGACACCGCCGTGGGTCACGTCCTCGCCTACGTGCTGGCGGTCGAGGACGCCCTCGGCCTCGAGGTCGATCCCCAGGTCCAGGCGATCCGGGCCATGCTGCTCGAGGCCGAGCGCCTGTACAACCACGTCAACGACCTCGGCGCCATGGCCAACGACGTCGGCTACGGGATCGCCCACACCCACACGCAGCGCCTGCGCGAGCACCTGCTTCGCCACAACAAGGCACTGACCGGGCATCGCCTCCTGCGCGGCGGGATCACCATCGGCGGCGCCCGCACAGCCCGGGCCCCCGACCTCGACCTGATCCGCCGGACCGCCGAGGACGTTGCTGAGATCGTCGCGATCACCCTGGACCACACCGTCGTCGCCGACCGATTCATCGGCACCGCCGTGCTGACCCGGGAGCAGGCCGCGCACATCGGAACCCTGGGATACGTCGCCCGCGCCTGCGGGATCCCCACCGACGCACGCGCCGAGCACCCCACGATCGACCTCGGCGACCCGTTCAGCCCCGTCCTGGAGCAGGACGGGGACGTGCTCTCCCGGTTCCAGGTGCGTGCCCGGGAGGTCGCCGCCTCCGCTGCCCTCCTCGAGGACCTGACCGCGCGGATCTCGGACCCGGCTCAGGGAGGTGGACCAGCCGCAGGCGCCGCCCTACCTGAGGGGGACACCGCTGCCCGTCGCGCCGGTCTCGGTGTCGTGGAGGCCTGGCGGGGGACGCTGGTGCACCGGGTCGAGCTCACGGAAACCGGCGCCCTGGCCCGCGTGCGCGCGGTCGACCCCTCGTTCTTCAACTGGCCGGCCCTGCCCGTGGCCCTCACCGACACGATCGTCCCGGACTTCCCGCTGGCCAACAAGAGCTTCAACCAGTCGTACGCCGGCAACGACCTCTGAGTCCAGCTCGAACGACGAGCCAGCGCCCCGTGGGGGGCGGGCCGAAGGTCACTGGAATCGTCCGTGGCGCCGGAGCAGACTCGGGGCATGACTGACGAACTCCCGGGCCAGCGCCGTCGCTCGTGGGCGGAGCCCTACAAGATCAAGATGGTCGAGCCGCTGCGGATGACCACGCGCGCCGAGCGCGAGGCCGCACTCACGGAAGCCGGCTGGAACACCTTCCTGCTGCGAAGCCGTGACGTGTACATCGACCTGCTCACCGACAGCGGCACGAACGCGATGTCCCAGGAGCAGTGGGCCGCCCTCATGCTCGGCGACGAGGCGTACGCCGGCAGCGAGAGCTTCTACCGCTTCGAGCGGGCCGTGCAGGACGTGTACGGGTACCCCTTCATGGTGCCCACCCACCAGGGCCGCGGTGCGGAGCACATCATCTCCCAGGTGCTCATCTCCGACGGCGACGTGGTGCCGGGCAACATGTACTTCACGACCACCCGGCTGCACCAGGAGCTGGCCGGTGGCACGTTCGTCGACATCATCATCGACGAGGCGCACGACCCTGCCAGCGAGCACCCGTTCAAGGGTGACGTCGACCTCGCGAAGCTGCAGGCGGTGATCGACGAGTACGGCCGCGACCGGATCCCCTACGTCAGCATCGCGGTCACGGTGAACATGGCCGGCGGGCAGCCGATGAGCCTGGCGAACATCGCGGCAGTCCACGACCTCTGCCGGGCGCACGACATCCCGCTGTACTGCGACATCACGAGGATCGCCGAGAACGCGTGGTTCATCCACCAGCGCGAGCCCGGCTACGCCGACGTGCCTGTCGCCGACATCGTGCGGCGCATCTGCGACCTCACCGACGGGGCATGGATGAGCGCGAAGAAGGACGCGCTGGTCAACATCGGCGGGTTCCTCGCCCTGCGCGATCCCGACGTGTTCGAGGAGGCCCGCAACCTGTGCGTGGTCTACGAGGGGCTGCACACCTACGGCGGCCTGGCTGGTCGCGACATGGAGGCGATCGCCCGAGGCCTGCACGAGTCGGTGGACCAGGCGCACCTCGACGCGCGCATCGGCCAGGTGATCTACCTCGGCGAGCAGCTGCGCCGCGAGGGCGTGCCGATCGTGCTACCCATCGGCGGCCACGCGGTGTTCCTCGACGCCGCCGGGTTCCTGCCCCATATCCCGCAGGTGCAGTTCCCCGGGCAACGGCTGGCGGGCGAGATCTACCTCGAGGCCGGGGTGCGCACGATGGAGCGCGGCATCGTCTCGGCCGGTCGCGATCCCGAGACCGGCGACCACCGACATCCGCGCCTGGAGCTGGTGCGGATCACCATCCCCCGGCGCGTCTACACCCAGGCCCACATGGACGTCACAGCTGAGGCGGTGCTGTCGGTGTGGGACCGCCGGGAGTCGGTACCCGGCCTGGAGATGACCTTCGAACCGAAGTACCTGCGGTTCTTCCAGGCACGCTTCCGCCCGCTGCACCCCTGACTGCCTCAGGGGTGCACCACGCGGATCCGTCCGTCTGAATGGGATGCCGAGAGCATGCTGAGGTCGGGGACTCGGGGCAGGTCGGTCGTCGTGGGTGAGCAGTGCCCTCCGACGACCACGACCCGAGCACCTGAGGCCACGGCTGCCTGCAGGCCTGCCTCGGCGTCCTCGAACACCAGGCAGTCCTCGGGGGAGACGCCCACAAGGGACGCTGCTCGCAGGTATCCCTCAGGGTCGGGCTTCCCGGTGCTCACATCCTCGGCGGCGACGATCACGGCCGGCGCGACGATGCCGGCCGCGTGCATCCGCCGCCGCGCCAGCTCCCGCGAGGCGGACGTCACGACGGCCACGGGCGCTCCCTCGAGGGCACGCAGGAGGGCGGCCGCGCCGGGGATCTCGACGATGCCGTCGATACGGACCAGCTCCTGTGCGTCCAGTGCCGCCGTGACCTCGAGCGGGTCGAGCCCTGCCGGCAGGAAGTGCCTCACCGAGTCGATGGTCAGACGGCCGTGCGAGAAGCGCAGCACCTCAGCGAGGTCCAACCCGTACCGATCGGCGAACTCGGCCCACACCCCCTCGACGACCGCGGTCGAGTCGACGAGCGTCCCGTCCATGTCGAACACGACGGCAGAGGCGGTCACGTCCATGCCGTCAGCCATCCGTTGACTGTAGCGACTTCGGGCCGGTGAACCCGCCCGGTCATGGCAGGGTAGGGCTGTCCCGACGACGGGGCGGTTGCTGCGACGAGGCGATGAGGTGCCCTGTGACCGGTCCTGCGGTACGCGTGCTCGAGCAGCTGCCGGATGGGACGGTGCGCCAGCAGTCGCCGCTGACCGGGACCGTCGTGTGGACCGTGCCGGGCCGGTCCAACCGGCCGATCGCCTCGGCCCTGCCCGCACCGCGCCCGCTGCCCGCAGGTGGCCTCGAGGCCACCTGCGCGTTCTGCAGCGGGCGGTACCTCGACACCCCGCCGGAGCGGGCGCGACTCGTGCTCGATCCCGCGGTGGGAGGTCCCACGCCCTGGCACATCCTGCGCGATGTGCCGGCTGAGCACCTCCGCGACACCGTCGCGGACTTCCGGCGGTTCCCCAACCTCTTCGAGATCCTGCCGTTCGCGTACTGGCACGCCAACCACGGGTACGCGATCCCGGCCCCGGCGGAGGCTCGCGCTCGGGACTACCTCGCCACCCCGGCCGGGCGGGCTCACGTGCTGGCGATCACGCGGACCCGGATGCGCGCCAGTGGGCTCGACCCGGAGGCGAGTCCTGCCGAACCCAGGGCCCGACTCCTGGAGCACGCGGCACCGTTGTTCGCCAGTTCGCACGACGTGATCGCCGCCCACAGGCACTTCACGGACGCGGCGACCATGGACGACGAGCTGGCCTCGTCGGGGGATCTCACCCCGCTGGAGCACCACGCCTTCGTGACGCTGACGGTCGAGTCGCTGGCGGACATGGGCCGGGCCAACCCGTTCGCTCGCTACGTGGTGGCGTTCCAGAACTGGCTGCGCCCTGCCGGCGCCTCGTTCGACCACCTGCACAAGCAACTGGTCGCCATCGACGAGTACGGGCCGCTCATGACCCGGGTCCTGGGCATGCTCCGCGACGAACCCGACCTGTTCAACACGGCTGTCTGCGACCCGGCCGCGCGCGACCGACTGGTCATCGCCGAGAACCAGCACGCCATTGCCCTGGCCGGGGTCGGCCATCGGTATCCGACGATCGAGATCTACTCGACGGGCGTCGCCCAGCTGCCCTGGGAGCACTCCCCCGACGCCCTGCGGGGAGTGTCGGACGTGCTGCACGCCTGCCACGCCGCCACAGGACGCAGTGTTCCGACCAACGAGGAGTGGCACTACCGCCCGGTCGGCGCCGAGGCTGCGATGCCATGGCGGATCAACCTCAAGTGGAGGGTGTCCACGCTCGCCGGGTTCGAGGGCGGGACGAAGATCAACGTGAACACGATCAGCCCGTTCACCCTGCGCGAGCGGATGGTCGACACGCTGGCGGGGCTTCGCTCAGCCGGGCGCATCGAGCCGATGGCCATCGGGGACGAGTGCTCCCACCGGACCGGAGCGCTGCGCTACCCGCAGGTGTGACCCTCCGTGGCGGTCGGCCGAGGACCACGATCGACCCACATCGGCACCCCGTCATCGGGCGGCGCGGGCCAGCGTCTCGAGGTCCTCGATCGTGATGTGCCGCCGACCGAGTCGGACGACGCCCTGGTCCTCGAGATGGCGCAGCACCCGATTGGCCGTTGGTCGCGAGACGCCAGCCATGGCGGCCAGGTCGTCCTGGGTCAGCGGCAGCGGCTCGGCCCCGCTGACACCGAACGAGCAGCGACAGTCGAGCAGGCGCCTGGCGACCCGGTGCTCAGCGTCGACGAACAGGGCGTCCGCGAGGAGCGCCGACATCCGTTCGAGCCTCTGGGTGAGGGTCAGCAGGAGCCAGTCGGTCAGGTCGGGATGGTCAACTCGCAGGTCGTGGAACCGGGCCGCCAGGACCGACAGGACGTGGACGTCGTCGAGGGCAACCACCGTCGCGGTGTGGTGGTGGTCGGGGCGGATCAGCCCGACCTCGCCGAACGCGTCCGGCGCTGCGATCAAGCCGATCGTGACATCGTCACCATCGGGGGTCGGCACGTGCACCGACACCCGGCCGCGGCGCAGGAGGAACAGCGAGTCGCACGGATCCCCCTGGTGGAACACCACCTCACCGGGCCGGAACTCCCTGGGGCGGCCCGCCCGCAGAAGGGCGTCCCGTGTCGCGGCCGAGAGCGTCTCGAACGACTCCGCGTTCACAGTTCCATGCAATCACTGGCCCGCGTCGTGCACCAGAGCCCCGAGTCACATGTCCGGGAACGACGGGATCGCGATCGACGGGATCGACGGGACCGAGATCGGCGGGATCGACGGGAAGGTCGGGAACGAGATCGACGGGATCGACGGGACCGAGATCGGCGGGATCGACGGGATCGAGATCGACGGGATCGACGGGAAGGTCGATGGGGTCGGGGTCGACGGGGTCGACGTCGTCGGGGAGGACGGAGTCGAGATCGTCGGAATGGACGGGATCGAGATCGGCGCGATCGACTCGATCGACAGCGTCGGGATCGACTCGATCGTCATCGGCGACAGCGACGGGATCGACTCCATCGGCATCGGCGGGATCGACTCAATCGGCTCGATCGAGATCGACGCGATGGACGGGATCGACGGGATCGACCAGTCCGGGATGTACGGCACTGCCGGACCTTCGAGCCGCCCCGAGTAGACCGGCCCGGAAGCCCCCTCACCGGCCCGGTACTCCTGCCCTGCCTGCGGGGCGGGCACCGTCTGCAGGTCGGAGGTGCTTGGCGACGAGTACTGCCTCACCGCGAAGATGCCCGCGATCACGAGGAGCGCCCCGATCACGCCGGCCAGCGCCCATGCGAGCCATGACCTCCGGCGCTCCGGCGCTCCCGGCGGTGCCTCCGGCGGAGCCACGGGCGGCGGTCCGATGTTCTCCTGTGCGGGAATCCGCTCGGTCACGACCTCCAGTGGGGGCATGTCCGCCACGTGCGTCGTCTGTGAAGCCTCGAGCGGCTTCGCGAACTTGGTGGCCATCTCAGCCTCCCCTCAACCGATCCCCCCAACCCTTGGGGGCACTCCCATCGTCTGGCCACCGCACCTGGCCCGCCATGCCCGGGCCAACACCTGGAATGTGCCCGGGACGACACTCCTGGCTGTGGCCGAGCGACGAGCCAGACCGGATCAGTCGCCCACGGGGACGCGCTCAGCAGCCGCGGGCCGGGATGCGACCACCCCGAACAGCCCGACGACGACGATCACGGGAACCAGGAGCAGGGCCGTACGGACCGGCATCACCGACCCGAGGGCACCGAGTGCGAACGGTGCGCTGCCGGCGGCCAGCCCCAGGACCAGGGAGGAACGCGCCATCGCGATGTCGGGATGGCCAGCGGACAGTCCGATGCCGCGGTCCAGGATCAGGGGGAAGAGGGTTGCGATCCCCAACCCGGCGACGAACAGCCCCGTCACCGACAGCGGGAGCGTCCCGGCCATCCACAGCACGCCGAAGCCGGCCAGGGCAAGGCCGAACCCACCCAGAAGCATCCGATGCGGACCCCACCGCTGCGTCAGTCCGGACCCGACGGTCCGGCCGATCGCCACGCCGGCGACGCTGGCGGCCATCGCCGCGGTCGCTGACGAGGCTGAGGCGCCCGTCTGCTCCTGGATGAGGGTCGATCCCCAGTAGTTGATGGCGAACTCCGTGGCCACCGCCGCGAAGAGCGCGACCATCGCCAGCCAGAAGCTGCGGGGCAGCGCGACCTGTGTTGCACCCCCCGACGGCAACGGTCCAGAGACCGGCTCGAACACGGGCTCGAGCACCTGCTCCACCTCGAAGTGCGGCGCCTCCCCGGAGGCGTCGGTGTGGACCACGGCTCGGGCCTCCCCCGACCGGGCCTCCGTCGCTCGGGCCTCCCCCGACCGGGCCTCCGTCGCTCGGGCCTCCGTCGACCGGGCGGTCAGCCGGTCGGCGACGGCCAGCCCGGCCATCGCCGCCAGGGCGGCGACCAGGCACGCGAGGATCCCCGCCTGCCAGCCGAACCCGGCGCCCAGGGCAGCGCCCAGGACCAGGGGCGAGAACAGCCCGACCCACGCAGCGGCGGCATTCGCCTCCGTGATGACCTGCGCACTGTGGTCGGGGTGGGCATCGGACAGTCGCGCTGTGGACGCGTTGAGGGTCGTGCCCCCACCGGTCGCGCCAAGCCAGACGAGCCCGAGGATGAGTCCGAAGGCCACCGACCCGGAGGCGACCACGGGCACCAGGATCATGCCCAGCAGGGCCGCGGCGACCACGACCAGGCCGGCCCGCGTGACCCGGGCACGGCCCAGCTTCCTCACGGCCCGGGGGGCGGTCACCGAGGCGGTGGAGATCCCCAGCGCCAGCGCCGTTCCGATCAGCCCGGCAGCAGCCAGGGACATGCCAAGGTCCTCGCTGAGGATCGGGCTGACCGGTCCGCTGAGGTAGATGAAGGAGGCCCATGCGCTGTTGACGCCGTACAACGCCCAGGTCACGGGAGTTCGGCGCAGCTGCATGGACCGATCCTCCTCCAGGCGACCCGCGTCCAGCGCGCCGGGATGCGTTCCCCGGCCAGCCCTGTCCCGCTCCTGTGGCCCGCAGCCGAGGGCTGTGCCCGGGCAACGCGCCGCGGCCGAGGCGTACCGTGCAGGTGGAGGGGCGGCGCCGGTGCGGTGCCAGCACCAGGCGGATCAGCCCCTTTGACATATACCCCCGGGGGTATGCAGAATAGGCACCCAAGACCCCGTCCCGGCAAGGAGAACCGATGATCGACCAGATCACCCCCGAGCAGCTCCAGCAGCTGATGGCCACGCAGTCCCCGACCCTCGTCGACGTGCGCGAGGTGCACGAGTTCCGCGCGGGCCACGTCCCCGGCGCGATCAACATCCCTCTGGGGCTGCTCCCCGTCCGGCTGCACGAGCTGCCGACCGACGCGGAGCTGACCATCATCTGCCAGTCGGGCAACCGCTCGATGCAGGCGTGCATGTGGCTGGCCAACCAGGGCCGCCGCAGCGTCAACGTCCTCGGGGGCACCGGCATGTGGATCCGCGAGGGCAAGCCGGTCGAGGCGGGGGTGCCCGCATGAGCGCCCGTCGTCCCACCGTCGTCGCACTGGACACCGCGAACCTCGGTGACCGCTCCTACATCGTCGCCCTCGACGGTCAGGCCGTGGTGGTCGACCCGCAGCGCGACATCGACCGGCTGGTGGCCATCCTCGAGCAGAACGCGTGGACCGTGACCCACGTCGTGGAGACCCACGTCCACAACGACTACGTCTCCGGTGGGCTGGTCCTGGCCGACGAGCTCGGGGCCGAGTACCTGGTGCCGCGCGGGCACGACTACCAGTTCGACGCGACCCAGGTGGGCGAGGGCTCAACCTTCAGCTCCGGGTCCATGGCCTGGCGCGTGCTGCACACCCCCGGGCACACCCCGCACCACGTCTCCTACGCCGTGGCCGTCGACGGCGTGGATGCCGGGGTCTTCACCGGCGGGTCCATGCTCTACGGCAGCGTCGGGCGGCCCGACCTGATCGGCCCCGACGCCACCGAGGGCCTGGCCCATGCACAGTGGCACTCGATGCGCAAGATCGTCGACGAGGTCGCGCACGAGGCCGATGTCTTCCCGACCCACGGATTCGGCTCGTTCTGCTCGGCCACGAACACCGTGGGGACGGCCTCGACCGTGGGCCAGCAGGCCCTGAGCAACCCCGCCCTGCAGGTCGACGAGGACGTGTTCGTCAAGGAGCTCATCGACGGACTCGACGCCTTCCCGGCCTACTACGCCCATATGGGTCCGGCGAACGAGAAGGGCGCCGGGCCGATCGACCTGTCCCTGCCCGCGCGGGCCGACGCCACGGAGTTGCGCCGGCGCATCGACGAGGGCGAGTGGGTCATCGACCTGCGCTCCCGCGTGCTGTTCGGCCAGGGCCATGTGCGCGGCACCCTGTCGTTCCCGTCCGACGGCAACGCCGTGACGTACCTCGGCTGGGTGATCCCGTGGGGCACCCCGCTGACCCTGCTGGGTGAGTCCGCGGAGCAGGTGCAGGCGTTCCAGCGCGACCTCGTCCGGATCGGCATCGACCGCCCGGAGGCCCATGCCACCGGCGAGCCCGCCGACTGGGTCGCCGACCCGGCTGACATCCACACCACCGAGCGCACCGACTTCGCCGGGTTCGTGGCGGCACTGGCTGAGGACCCCAACCGGATCTACGTCGATGCCCGCCGCCGGACGGAGTGGATCGACGGACACGTGCAGGGCGCCAAGCTCATCCCCCTGCACGAGTTCCCGGCCCACATCGAGGAGATCGCCACCTGGTCGAGGGCGGCCGCGCACGCCGGCGCCGACCCGCGGGTGTGGGTCAGCTGCGGCAGCGGGTTCCGCGCCAGCATCGCCACATCACTGCTGGCCCGCGCCGGGGTCCCGACGGTGCACATCGACGACTCGTTCGGCAACGCCGGCGAAGGCGGGGGCCACGATCCTCGTCGACCAGCACCCCGAGACGATCGGTTCGGCCTACACCGACTGATGAGCACCAACTGATGAGCACCGTCCTGCTCGCCGCCGCCGTCGGCCTCCTCCTGGGCAGCGCCCTGGGGCTGTTCGGCGGCGGCGGCGGCATCCTGGCCGTCCCGATGCTGGTCGGCCTGCTCGGCATGGACATCGACCAGGCCGCCACCGCCAGCCTGGTGATCGTCCTGTTCGGCGCCTTCGGAGGGCTGGTGTCCCACCATCGGGCGGGGCGGGTCCTGTGGCGGGCCGGGCTGCTGTTCGGCGCGACGAGCATCTTCGGGGCCACCGTCGGATCGCTGCTCGCCGCCCAGGTCGCCGACTGGATCAAGCTCAGCGCCTTCGTCGTCCTGATGGTCGCCGCGGGGATCGCGATGCTGCGCAACGCCCGCCGCCAGCCCTCGACACGGCCCGCGACCCAGCCCAGCCTCGTGGGAGCCCCCGGCAATGCCGGCGACGTGGGGCCGGAGCTGGATCCCGGAGCCGCGATGATCGACATCCCGGCCGCCGACCTGCCGATGTCAGCTCGCCAGGCTGCGGGACAACCCGGCGACACCGCTGCATCCGGCTCCCCCACCGTCGGCCTGCCGACGCCCACAGGTCGGAGCGGCCGCGACGCCGGCCCCGAATCCGTCTTCCCCACTGGGCCGCCGACACTGACCTACTCGATCCCCCTGCTCATCCTCCTGGCCACAGCCACCGGGCTGGTCACCGGCTTCCTCGGCGTGGGCGGGGGTTTCCTCGTCGTTCCCGCCCTCGTCCTGTCCCTGCGGATGCCCGTGGCGAACGCCACCGCTACCGGGCTGGTGGTCATCGCGATCGCGTCCACCTCGGCGCTGATCGTGCGGCTCACTCACTCAGGAGCCCTCGACGAGCCCGCGCTGACCGCCGGCATCGTCGTTGCCACGGTCATCGCGTCCCTGCTCGCCGCGCGCTTCTCCGGCCGAATGTCCCCCCGCGCCCTAGGCACCGGCTTCGCAATCCTGGTCCTGGGCATGAGCGTGCTAGTAGCAGCCCACCAGCCCTCCAAGCGACCTGACCGCCCGCGAGATTTCATCCAGGTCTCGGGCGCCAGTCGCGGGTTGCTCCAACTCTCGGGCGGGCTTGCGGCCCGAGAGTTGGAGCAAGTCCGGATCTTCAGGGGGCGATGTTGAACTGGGCGACCGTGCGCTCCCCCAGCTCCTGATCCCCCACGACCTCCACCTCAGCCGGGCCCCGGCCGCAGGTGAGGGCCACGAAGCCTGGGAACGACATCGTGAGTGCGACGGTCGGGTCCGCGATGGGCCCGCCGGGACGGCCCTTGCCGTCCTCGGTGCGGATGACCGTGTCGCTGAACTCCACCCCGGGACCGGTCACCGACACCGTCAGCGTCGCCCCGACCGGCGCATCGACCTTCTTCGCCCACACAAACCCGAGCGCCTTGCGCATCCGATCGGCGGCCATGTGCGCCGGCGCGGTACCCAGGTGCCCCGGATCCCCCACCGCGACCCGGATGTCCTGCTCGTGGACCCACGTGTCGAACACGCGCATCGAGATCACCTCGTCGAACGGCATCATCCTGCCCAGGGGATTCATCACCAGCCCCGGGTTGCTGGCGCGGAGCTCGCGCAGGGCAACCTCACGGTCGGCCATGGTCTCGTCGAACTCGGCCAGGACCTCCTCCCGAGTCCGCGACCGGCGCAGGTCCACGGGCACCTCGGTGATCCGCCCGAAGCCGTCCTTTGCGTGCGGGAGACACGCCCAGTCGGGCTCGTGCGGCGGGTCCGCAAGCCCAAGCTGGGAGCGCTCGATCCAGGTCACGTGCGCCACGACGTCGGCCACGGTCCACCCGGGGAGCACCGACGGGTGGCGCCACTCGGCGCGGGCCGCCGCATCCCGGAAGTCGGTCATGGCGGCACGCCAGACGTCGATCGGGTCGAGGGCCGCAGAGGGGCCGGCAGCGGGGTCGGCGGCGGGGTCCGGGGTGGGGTCAGCGGGCGGCTCGGTCATGGCCGGCAGGCTACCGGGATGCAGGCGCCGATTCGGCCCCGACCACCGCCTCACGGGCGACCGTGCGCCCATCGGCGATGCACTCCGGGACCCCGACGCCGTGCAGCGCCGAACCGGCCGGGTACCACCCCGGGACGTCGGCGAGGGCTGACTCCACGGCTGTCACCCGGTCGAGGTGGCCGACGGTGTACGTCGGCATCGCGTGGGTCCAACGGGTCACGCGCGTGAGCGCGGGCTGCCCACCGATCCCCAGCACGCCGGCCACGTGCGAGGTGACCACCCGAAGGATCTCGTCGTCCGGTGCCATGGCCAATGGTCCGCGCCGCTGGGGCACGAAGGCCCGCAGGAGGACGATCCCCTCGGGCGCCCGCCCTGCCCACTTGTTCGAGCTGATCGTGACTCCGCTGATCGGGGCCTCGCCGGCCTCGAGCCACCCCTGGGAGGTCGGCACCGAGTCGAACGCAGCATGCGGGTACGCGAGGGTCACGACCGTGGTCGTCGAGTGCGGGATCGTGCGCAGCACCACGGCGGCCGCGGGAGCCCGGGAATCGACGAGGTCGGCCATAGCCGCCGCCCCGACCGCCAGGATCACCGCGTCGAACCGCCCGACCGACCCGTCGGAGAAGGTCGCAGCCGTACCGGTCGAGTCCCGATCGAGCCGCTCGACTCGTGTCGCGAGCCGGACGTCCGCCCCCCCGGCACGCAGGTCCGCCTCCAGCCGCTCGGGCAGGGCGCCGAGGCCGGTGCGCAGGCTGCGGAAGGGAGAGCCCGGTGCGGGCGCGCCCGCGGACTTGGCCCGACGGCGGGCGTCACGGCCCTGCGCCAGGCTCGCGACCATCAGGCTCCGGTGCTCGTCCTCGCTGGTCCGCAGGGTGGGCAGCACCGCATCGAGGCTCAGCTCGTCGATGCCGGCTCCGTAGATCCCGCCGATCAGCGGCTGGGCGAACCGATCGACCACACCGTCACCCAGCCGAGCGCGCAGGAACGCGCCAGCGGAGATGTCGGAGGCGCCCAATCGACGGGGCAGCACGAGGTCCAGCCCAGCGCGCGCCTTGTGCCGCCAGGACAGGATCCGAGTGGTCACGAAGGGCCCCAGCCGCGTTGGCAGGACCATGCCCATGCCGTCAGGGAGCGGCAGCAGCCGGCCGTCGGCGCGCAGGTGGACCACGCGCGAGCCGCCGACGGTGATGACCTCGTCGGACATCCCGAGGTCGTTGATCAGGCCGAGGGCGGCGGGTCGGTAGGACACGAACGAGTCCGGTCCGTGCTCGATCGCGAATCCGTCCACCCGCTCGGTGCGGACCTTGCCGCCTGCTTGCGGGGAGGCCTCGACCAGTGTCACCCAGGCACCGGAGCGCATCGCCTCCCAGGCCGCGCTCAGCCCGGTGATCCCGGCGCCGACAACCAGGACGTGGGTCATCCCTGGGGCTTCTGCGCGTGCGGCACGTACGGACACAGCGGGTCGGACTCCAGCGGATCACCGGTCCAGGCGTAGGCCCGCGCCCGCGAGCCACCGCACCACATCTGGTACTCGCAGTGCCCGCAGCGGCCCTTGAACGTCGACGGGTCCCGCAGGTCGCGCATCGTGGGGTTGTCGCGGTAGATCTCCACGAGGCCGGTCTCCCGGACGTTGCCGACCGACAGCGGCAGGAACCCCGACGGAGTGACCGTGCCGTCATGGGCGACGAAGACGATGCCGTTCCCGTCGCGGATCCCGAAGCCCCGGGACAGCGGGTGCTCCTCGATCTCGGCGTCCGACATCCCCGTCCGGGCCAGCGCCTTGGCCGCCACCCGGCGGTACTGCATCGCCTCGGTCGTCTTGACCTGGAACGGCGCGTCCGCGCTGATCTGCCACAGCCAGCCCATCAGCCGCTCGGCCTCGCCCGGCGACAACTCGGTCAAGGTCGAGCCCCGGCCCACGGAGATCAGGAAGAAGAGGCTCCAGCGCAGGAGGGTGTGCTCGGTGAGCAGATCGTGGATGGCCGGGAGGTCGGCAGCGGTCGTGGAGGTCACCAGGGTGTTGACCTGGACCGGCATCCCGACCTCAGCCGCCCAGTCCATGGCCTCGAGCGTGGCGTCGAACGTGCCGGGCACGCCGCGCAGCCCGTCATGGGCCTCGGGGGTGGAGCCGTCCAGGCTCAGAGAGATTGCTGCGACGCCGTCCTCCTTGAACTCGGCGAGTCGCTCTCGGGTCAGCAGGGGGGTGACGGCAGGAGCCATGGAGACGCCGATCCCGCGGGCGATCGCCTCCTGGATCAGCACCTTCAGGTCGGGGCGGCGCAGCGGGTCACCACCGGTCATCACGACGTGCGGCAGCGGGGAGCCGAAGCCCGTGATCTCGTCGAGCAGCGCGATCGCCTCGGCGGTGGAGAGCTCGCCCGGCGCGGGATCGGGCATCGCGGTGGCCCGGCAGTGCCGGCAGGCCAGCCCACAGGCGTTGGTCAGCTCCCAGTAGACGATCATCGGGGCGGTCGCGTAGACCCAGCCCTCAGGACGGACGGCCCCGATGCCCGCGGGGTGCCCACCGGCTCCGGGATGTCCACCGGCTCCGGGGTGCCCACCGGCTCCGGGGTGCCCTGCGTGGGCCGAGTGCCCGATGTGCGATGCCTGACCTGCATGACCTGTCACGGATGCCGCCTCCTGGACGCGCGAAGTGCTCAGGCCATCGTAGGTTCCGGGCCGACGAGCCCGCGGTGCCGGTGGTCCCGGCCAGCCCGGGCAGAGGTCCCGTCAGGCCTGGCCAGGCCCCGCGCGAGCCGACCTCAGGACAGGCGGGCGGGCTGGCCGTCGAGGGCGCGCACCTCAACGGCGCTGAACCTGAAGGCGCCCTCAGAGATCACCTCACGCCCGACCACGACCTCACCGTCGACCAGCGCGCTGGTGTACCGCTCCTCGTGCGGGGCGTCCCACCCGTCACCGGAGTCGGTGAGCAGCCGGCCACCGGGCGCACGCTTCTCCCCGTCGGGTGGGGCCACGAGCAGCACGAGCCGGCCGTCCTCCTCGGTCGGGATGACGGCACCCGCACGAACGAACCACGGGGTGTCGTCAGGACCGACCGGCACCTCGAGCGACCCGTGGACGCGCTCGCCGGTGTCGCCGTGGAACCACAGCCCGTCGGGCAGCTGGACATGCCGCTGCGTCGCCCCCTCCTCCAGCACCGGCGCGACCAGCACGTCCTCGCCGAGCAGGAACACGTCGTCGCTGCCGCGCAGCGTCGGATCCGACCAGGCGAGCGGGCGCACGTAGGGGGCACCGGTCCGAGTCGCCTCCAGCGCCAGGGTGTACCAGTACGGCATCAGCCGGTAGCGGCGCTGCAGTGCGTTGCGCAGCCGGTCCATCACCTCGGTGCCCCACTCCCAGGGCTCGCGCCGCGGGACGTGCCAGGCGCAGTGGGTGCGGAAGAACGGCAGGAACGACGCGAGCTGGAACCATCGGGTGAACAGCTCCGCGGACGGCCGACCGGTGAAGCCGCCGATGTCGGAGCCGTAGTAGCCCACGCCGCTGATGCCGTACCCGAACCCCTGGTGCAGCGTGGCGCGCAGCGACGGCCAGGAGGCTTCGATGTCCCCGCTCCAGTGCCCCCCGTAGCGCTGGATCCCCGCCCAGCCGGAGCGGGAGAAGAGGAACGGCCGCTCCTCGTGGCGCAGCTCCCGCAACCCCTCGTAGGACGCGCGGCACATCTGCAGGCCGTAGATGTTGTGCACGTCCCGGTGGTCCGCGGGACGTCCCTCGAGGTCGTGGCGCGTGCCCAGCGGGAACGTCGGGTCGCCCCACGCGGCGAAGCACGCCGGCTCGTTCATGTCGTGCCAGTAGCCGACCACGCCCCGGTCGGCGTAGAAGGCGAACTGCTCACCCCACCACTGGCGAGCCCGTGCCGAGGTGAAGTCGGGAAACACCGTGCGCCCCGGCCAGACGACCCCCTCGAACGTCGAGCCGTCCGGGTTGCGGCAGAACAGGCCGCGCTCGAGGCCCTCGCGATACACCGGATAGGCGTCGTCCCGGGCGATTCCCGCGTCGACGATGACCACCGCGCGCACCCCGTCCGCGGCCATCTCGGCGATGAGGTCCTCGATCCCCGCCCAGTCCTGCGGGCCGAAGGTGAAGTTGCGGAAGGCCTCCATGTGGTCGATGTCGAGGTGAATCGCCGACAGGGGCAGGTCGTGGTCCGCGAACCCCTGCCACACCGCGCGCACGGCCTCGGTCGACCCATAGCCCCACCGGGCCTGGTGGTGGCCCAGCGCCCAGCGTGGGGGCGGCGTGGGCCGCCCGGTCAGCGCCGTGTACGCGTCGAGCACCTCGGGCACCGAGCCGATCGACACGTGCAGCCGCAGCGGGCCGGCCTCGAAGCACGCGACCAGCTCGTCGCCGGTGGCGTCGATCGTCGCGTCGCTGGGGTTGTCGAGGAAGCAGTGGGCGGCGCCGAGGTCATCGAGCACCGCGTACACCGGGGTGGTGACGTACAGCGGGTCACGGCCGGGGAGCCATGCTCCCCCCGGGTCGGTGTTCCAGCAGCGGTACGTGGCCCCCCGCAGGTCCCAGGACGTCCGACCGCCGAGCCCGTGGAGCGTGGCGCCCTCGAGCAGCTCCGTCCGCAGCGTCCAGCCGACACCGTCCCAGGTCGGGGCCCGGTCCCGTCGGCGGACGCGTCCGTCGGTGTCGAGGTAGGTCATCGCCCCGTCGTGGGCGACGTGCACCGCGATCCCCGGCCCGTTGGCGATCCAGCCGTCCTCGGACGGGGTGAGCACCGGGGGTTGCGGGACCGTGACCCCCGGCGCCCGGCACCACGACCGTGCACGACGGCTCCTCAAGCGCCCCCTGCCACCCGACCGAGACCTGTCCGTGGCGCGGGAAGCGCAGGTCGACGAACGTGGTCGAGAACCGGACACGGACGCCGCCGGACTCGATCGCCGCACCACGCACCCTGCCCGGGTTCCGCTGCGGGGTGGTCGGTCGCGGTTCCAGCGCCCGGTCCAGCCGGTCACGGGCGCGGGCATAGGCCACGGCCCGCACTGCGTTGGACGGGCCGACCAGCGTGGCGCCGTGGGCAATCCCTCGCAGGCCGGCCACGGCGGATCTGCCCTGCGCGATCCCTGGTACCCCACCCAGTCTGTCCACCCAGTCCACCATGCCGGTCGTCGCTCCCTGTCGTCGCTACCCGATGTCGCGGCGGAACGTCGTGAACCGCCCGATGAGCACCAGGACGACGGCATACCCGATGAGGGTCAGCGTGCCCTGCCACGCGTTGAGCAGCTCGGCCAGCCCGGAGCTGACGTACAGGCTGGACCCGGCGATCGCCTCCCCCGCGGCCCCGGGGAGGAACTTGCTGATCGCCTCGGTGGCGTCGAACTGCGCCAGGAGCAGGCGCAGCAAAGGCTCCACGAACTGCGTGAACGCCAGCAGGACGACGATCGCCGCCACCTGGTTGGTCAGCACCGAGCCGAAGCCGACCCCCACCAGCGCCCAGAGCGTCAGGGCCACCACCGAAAGGACGAGCGTGCGCTGGACCGTGGTGTCGCCGAGCAGGGTCGGCTCGCCCATGATCGCCAATGTCGCGGCCCCGCCGATGACCGTGCCGAGGACGCCGGCGATCGCCACGACGAGCGCGAACGGCAGGATCGCGACCAGCTTGGACCCCAGGACCAGGCTGCGGCGCGGCTCGGCCAACAGGGTTGGGGTGATCGTGCGATGGCGGAACTCCCCGGTGACGCTCAGCGCGCCGAGGATCGCCGGGAAGATGTAGCCCAGCGCGACGGCCAGCGTGTAGACCGACGTGGCGATGGCCATCGAGTCCAGGACGGCCCCCTCCCCGAAGCCGCTGCCGCCCGTGGGGGCACCGGCCTTCTCGGCCTCGCGCATCCCGAGGACCAGCGAGAACGCCATGATCACGCCCATCACGACCATGTAGCCGAACATCACGAGGGCTGTCAGCCACCACGTGCGGGTGGTCGAGACCTTGCGGAGCTCGGTGCGCAGGGCGGCGATCATCGGGCCACCCCCGGGGCAGTCTCGCTGGCGGGGCCGGCGGGGGCCGGCGCGGGGCCGGCTGGTTGGCCCACCGGACCCGGCAGCGCAGGTGAGGAGTCCACGGGGTCGGCGGTGAGCTGCAGGAACAGTGCCTCCAGGCTGGTGCCCGCCGGGGTCAGCTCGTGCAGCTGCAGGCCGCGCGTGAACGCGGCGGCCCCTACCTGCGGGCAGGTCAGGTCGTGGACGACTGCCGTCGTGGGGTTGTCGAACCGCGTGCTCGGCCCCCACCCCTGGTCTGCAACGAGCGCGGCGAGTCCGGTGACGTCCGGTGAGCTGATCCGGACCGCCGGCCGGGCCAGTGCCTCGAGCTCGGCCAGCGAGGAGGCATGCACGAGCCGGCCGCGCGCGATGATCACGACATCGTCGACGGTCTGCTCGACCTCGGAGAGCACGTGGCTGGAGACCAGCACCGTGCGGCCCTGCGCGGCCAGGTAGCGCAGGAACTGCCGCAGCCAGGCGATCCCCTCCGGGTCCAGGCCGTTCGCGGGCTCGTCGAGCAGGAGCACCTGCGGGTCGCCGAGGAGGGTGGTGGCCAGGGCGAGTCGCTGCCGCATGCCCATCGAGAAGCCACCCGTGCGCCGGTCCGCGGCGTCGCTGAGCCCGACGATGCCCAGGACCTCGTCGCAGCGCGAATCACCGACGCCGATCTGGGGGGCGTAGACACGTAGGTGGTCACGGGCGGTCCGACCCGGGTGGAACGAGGACGCCTCGAGCGCGGCTCCCACATGCCGGGCCGGCTGGCTGCGCGCGGAGTACGCCCGTCCACCGATCGTGGCGGTGCCGGCATCCGGGGTGGCCAGGCCGAGGAGCATCCGCAGCGTCGTGGTCTTGCCCGCGCCGTTAGGCCCGAGGAAGCCGGTGACCCGTCCGGGCGCCACGGCGAAGCTGAGGTCGTTGACGGCGTGGACCGGGCCGAACCGCTTCGACAGGCCGACCACCTGGACCACGCCGGCCTCGGGCACGAAAGCCGTGGGGGCTGAAGGAGAACTCATGAACTCAAGCCTGTCATGCCCGGCCCCGAGCATGCCCGCCCGATCCCCCGCGACGCCCCAATCGGACCGCTCCCGGTGGCCCGACTCCGAATCGGTCCGGATCTCCGAGGGCAGATGCTCCGAGATCCGGAACCTCTCGCAGAGCCGGGCTGAGGCAACCGGCACTGCCTTGGGTCAGGCGGCCTTGCGCTCTGCTGCAGACTCGGCCATCGCGGTGGGCTCACAGGATCCTTCACCCACTTCGGCGCGCGGTTGAACCGGCCGCCGAATGCGTTGTTCGGCAGCGCCAGGCGGAACACCTTGTGCCAGGCGGACGCCACCTGCTCGGGCAGCGATCCGGTGACGTAGGGCAGCTCGTAGCGCTCGAACAGGTCCTGGATCCGCGGGGAGATCTCCTTGTACCGCGTGCTGGGCATGTCCGGGTAGAGGTGGTGCTCGATCTGGAAGGAGAGGTTCCCGGTCATCATGTGCATGGCCCTCGACCCGGAGATGTTGGCCGAGCCGACCATCTGGCGGACGTACCACTCACCGCGGGTCTCGCCCTCGATCGAGGTCTTCGAGAATGTCGCCACGCCCTCGGGGAAGTGCCCGCACATGATCACCGAATGGGTCCACACGTTGCGCACGAGGTTGGCCACGAGGTTGGCGGTGACCGTGGCCGCGAACGCGGGGATCGCCGAGAACGGGTTGACCAGCGCCGCCAGTGCCGGGTTCAGCAGGTAGTCCTTGCGGACCTGTCGGCCGATCTTGCCCAGCACCTTGCGGGCGTCACGCTTGAAGGCGGCGTCGACCTTCTTCTTGCCCTTGTAGTACTTGCCGAGCTCGAGGTCGTAGGCGGCGATCCCGTACTCGAAGACGCACATGTTGATGAAGTTGTAGAGCGGCTGACCGAGGGTCAGCGTGGTCCAACGCTGGTCCTCGTCGACGCGCATGATGCCGTAGCCGAGGTCGTTGTCCCGGCCGACGACGTTCGTGTAGCGGTGGTGGATCTCGTTGTGCGAGTGCTTCCACATCTCGGCGGGCGCGACGTTGTCCCACTCCCAGGTGGTGGAGTGGATGGCGGGGTCACGCATCCAGTCCCACTGCCCGTGGAGGATGTTGTGGCCGATCTCCATGTTCTCCAGGATCTTGGCCACCGACAGCCCCGCGGTGCCGAGCAGCCATGCCGGCGGGAACAGCGAGAACAGCAGGACGCCGCGCGAGCCCATCTCGAGCAGCCGCTGGGCCTTGATGACCCGACGGATGTAGCGCGCGTCGTCCTCGCCCAGGCTGGCGAACACCTCCTCGCGCAGGGCGTCGAGCTCGCGGCCGATCGCCTCGATGTCAGCGTCGGTCAAGTGCGCCACCGGGTTGTCGGTGCGCTTCTGGATGACGGTCATGGTCTCTGCTTTCGTCGGTGTGGACGATTCCGACCACCTGATGGTCGATTCCGTCCACACGGATTGTGAGTCGGGGGGTCAGAGGTCGAGGGAGCACGGCCCGGCGGCCGCACTGATGCAGGTCTGGATCTTCACGCCGTCCCCGGGCGCCGCGGTCGTGAGCACGCCGGAGCGCAGGTCGCGCACCGCACCGGACTCCAGCGGGATGACGCACCCCATGCAGATGCCCATCCGGCATCCCGAGGGCATGAGCACGCCGGCGGCCTCACCGGCGTCGAGCAGGGGGGTGGCTCCGTCGGCGTCCACGACCGTGCCGGAACGGGCGAACGAGACTGTGCCGCCCTCGCCGGTCACGACGACGTGCGGGCGGAACCGCTCGGTGTGCAGCCGCTCGAGGGCTCCGACCCCCGCCCAGCGCTCCTCCAGGGCGTCGAGCAGCCCTGTCGGTCCGCAGGCCCAGGTCTGGCGCGCCGCCCAGTCCGGCACGAGCAAGTCGAGCTCGGCGGGGTCGAGCAGGCCGTCGGAGTCGGTGTGCCGTTCGACGAGCCGGATGCGACCGGCTGCAGCCATGTCCCGCAGCTCCGAACCGAAGATCACGTCGGCAGCTGTTGGTGCGCTGTGCACGACGACCACGTCGGGCAGGTCGGGCAATCGGTTGCGCAGCATGCCCATCACCGGGGTGATCCCGCTGCCGGCTGTGACGAACAGGACCCGCCGCGGCGCGTCGGCCGGGAGGTGGAAGTCACCGGTGGCCTGGTCGAGCTGGATGACCGTCCCCGGGCGGGCGCGGCGCACGATGTGGTTGCTGACCCTTCCCTCGGGGATGGCCTTGACTGTGATCGCGATCAGTCCGTCGCGGCGCGGCCCGGAGGTCAGCGAGTAGGCCCGCCACAGCCGCACGCCGTCGACGTCGATGCCGATCCGCACGTACTGGCCGGGCAGGTGCCCCTGCCAGCCGCGCCCGGGCTTGATGAGCACCGTGGCAGCGTCAGCGGTCTGCGCAGTGATGGTCTGGATCCGACCCCGAAGAGCTGCCCCACTGCGCAAAGGATCGATCACGTCGAGGTAGTCGGTCGGGACGAGCGGCGTCGTGACGGCCCCGAGCACGCGCATAAGGCCGTCTCGCACGGGAGTGGACGTCATCGACATGAGCCCATCCTTCCCCGCTGTGGGGGTAATCTCGTCACCGTTGACGGTGAAATCGGGCAGCATGTTTGTTCGGCGCGAACAGAGGAGATGCGGTGAGCGACTGGAAGCCCTTGACCGAGCAGGTCCGCCCCAGCCTGACCGGCCCTGTCCTGGTGGCACTCCAGGGCCGCCTGCACGACGTGGCCCAGCAGACCATCGACGCCGTGGCCCAGGAGGTGCCCGGCTACCGCGGCACCCTCGACGAGGGAGCCCAGGCGATCCTCGCCCAGGCCGTCGAGCTGGCGCTGAGCGGATTCCTCTCACTGGCAGCCGCCGACCAGGACCCGAGCGCACCCCTGGCGCCGGCCCTCCAGGGGGCCTTCGCCCTCGGTCAGGGGGAGGCCCGGCTCGGACGCCCCATGGACGCCCTGCTCGCCGCGTACCGGGTGGGCGCCCGGGTGTCGTGGCGTGGCCTGGCCGGTGCCGCCGTCGAGGCGGGGCTGCCCGCCGACGAGGTGGTGCTCTTCGCCGAGCTCGTGTTCGCCTACATCGACGCCCTGTCCGCCGCGAGCGTCGCCGGCCACGCCGACGAGCTGGCCGTCTCCGACCGCGCGCGCCAGCGCAACCTCGAGCGCCTCGGTCACGGTCTGCTCACCGGGGCCCCGGCCGACTCGCTGCTCGCCGCTGCCCAACGTGCCCAGTGGACGCCTCCGGGGACCTTGCTCGCCGTGGTGCTGCCCGAGGCCCGCGTCGCCGACGTGCTGGCCCGGATCGACCCCAGGACGCTCCAGCCGGTGGACGACATCCCGGGGCTCGAGCGCGGCGAGGCGGTGCTCCTGGTGCCCGATCCGGACGCGCGGTTCCACGCCGGGCTGGCCCGCGGCCTGGGCGGCGCCGGCGCGATCGTGGGACCCATCCGGCCCTGGCTGGAGGCCAGCGGCTCCTACCGGCGCGCACTGCGGGCGTGGCGCCTGGGCCTGGCCGGCACCGCACCCGGGTCGCCGGACGGGTCCTCCCCGGGAGCGCCCGGCTCGGGGCGGATCGTCGACACCGAGGAGGTGCTCCCGGAGCTCGTGGTCGCCGCTGATCCCGCGGCCCTGGCAGACCTGCGCGCACGCGCCCTGGCCCCACTCGCCGACCTCCGACCGGCGGTGGCCGATCGCCTCACCGAGACCCTTCGGGAGTGGTTGCTGCACCGCGGACGGCGTGACGACGTGGCGGCCGCGCTGTTCGTCCACCCGCAGACCGTGCGCTATCGGATGGGCCAGGTCCGCGCGCTGTACGGCGATGCGCTCGACGACCCGCGAGTCACCCTCGAGCTGACCCTGGCCCTGGCCCTGCCGCCCACGGCGCCACATGACCCGCACCCCGCCCCCTGAGCCGCCCCGACCGGGCCCCCGCCCCCTGAGCTGCCCCCGCACCCCCGCCGAGTTGCGTTGCACTGCCGCTGCCCCACGACCGGTTGCGTTGCGTCCGCGACGCGGAAACGTCCGAAGCGCAACGCGGCCACGCGGTAGGAACGTGGTGCAGGTCACCTGCGCGGAACCCTGGGTGGTGGCGAGCGGGTTGGGGGGCCGGGTGGAGACTGGCATCGTGACTGATCAGCACGACGCCCCGCCCGGGAGGCCGGTCGACGCGCTGGGCCTCGAGCCCGTCGTCGGCACACCCGACGCCCCCGCCACGGCCGCCACCGCCACCAACCCGGCCGCCACCGCCGCGACGACCGTCGTCGAGCCGATGCCCCACGGCATCCTGGCCCGCCACGGCGCGGCGATGGCGCGCCATGCGAAGGCCGTGGCACTCATCAGCGTCCTGCTGGCCGTGGGTGCCTACCTCGTCGCCGCCCTCGGCGTCGGCGGCCAGTCGCTGTTCGACCGGCTGGAGCTGGGCGAGCCCGCCGTGGCCGGCGAGGCCCTCGAGGGTCGCGAGCTGATCGCCGAGAACGACCCGACCGGGTCGAGCGTCCAGGCGCTCTGGGAAGACGTCGATCCGGGGTCCGAGGAGTTCCTGGCAGCAGCAGCGGGGGCCAACGCCGAGCTCATGGCGATCCCGGGGGTTGAGCAGGTGCTGGACCCCACGACGATCGGCCCGGCGGCGGTGTCCACGGACGGCGACTCCGCCCTGATCACGGTGGTCCTCGACCCCGGCCTCGCGGACGCCGAGCAGGAACAGGCCCAGCAGGCGGTCGAGGACCGACTCGAGGAACTCCCGCAGGACGTCGCCGGATCCACCGTCGCGGTCACCAGCATCGAGCAGCTGGTGGAGACCATCACCGGCCAGGTGGAGGCCGACCTCAAGAAGGGCGAGGGCCTGTCGCTGCCGCTGACCCTGCTCGTGATGGTCCTGATCTTCGGCGGGTTCGCAGCCGCCGGCGTCCCGCTGGCCGGAGCCATCGCGTCCATCGCCGGCGGCCTGATCTCCCTGCTGGCATTCACCTACGTCATCGACCTGGACATCACCGTCGTGAACGTCGTGACCGTGCTCGGCCTGGGGCTGTGCATCGACTACTCGCTGCTGATGGTGTCGCGCTACCGCGAGCAGATGCACGATCTGCACGACCTGAGCGTCCCCGGCGCGCACCGCGAGGTGCCGCCCGAGGTCCGTGAGCGCGCGATGGCGATCACCATGGCCACCGCGGGGCGCACGGTGCTGTTCAGCGGCGTCACCGTGGCGATCGCCGTGGCGGGGCTGCTGTTCATCGACATGACGATCATCCAGTCCGTGGGCGCCGGCGCGGTGAGCGTCGTGGTCATCGCGGTGGTCGTGGCCACCACGTTCGTCCCGGCGCTGCTGGTGCTGTCCACCAAGCACGTTGCGGGGGCGGGGATGCTGTCCAAGGCGCCTGGGTTCCGCCGGTTCGCGGGAGCCTTCGACCACTCCCCGTCCGACGATGGCTGGTTCGCCCGCTGGGCGAGCAAGGTCCAGCGGCACGCATGGCTGGCGTTCCTCAGCGTGACCGCCCTGTTGATCCTGCTGTCCCTTCCTGCGTGGCGGATGAACCTGGTGAGCTCCGGGGTCGAGCTGCTGCCTGCCGACAACCCGACACGGCTCGTCTACGAGCAGATCCAGACGGACTTCCCCGCACTGGCCGCGCCATCGATCACGGTGGTGGCCGACGCCGCCGACGCCAATTCCCTGACCGAGCTGTCGGCGACAGTGGCCGCCCTGCCCGACGTGGAGCGGGTCGGCGAGGTCGAGACGACCGGAGCCATCGCGCAGCTGTCGGTCTTCGCCGCCGACGATGCGGCCGCGGATGTCGTGAACCAGATCCGCGAGGTCCGCCCCGACGAACCCCAGACGTGGGTCACAGGGCAGGCTGCGATCCTCGTGGACTTCACCGAGCAGCTGCGCGATGACGTGCCCATCGCGTTGCTGTTCGTCGTGCTGGCGACCCTGATCCTGCTGTTCCTGCTCACTGGATCGGTGCTGATCCCGATCAAGGCCCTGCTGATGAACCTGCTCAGCCTCGGAGCCACGTTCGGCATCCTCGTGCTGGTGTTCCAGGACGGCCGCTTCGAGTCAATCCTCGGATTCCAGTCCACAGGGGGCATCGAGGCGACGCTGCCGGTGATCATCTTCGCGTTCGCGTTCGGACTGTCGATGGACTACGAGGTGTTCCTGCTCTCGCGGATCAAGGAGTTCCACGACCAGGGCTTCGACAACGACGACTCGGTGCGCCTGGGCCTGCAGCGCACCGGGCGGATCATCACCTCGGCGGCGCTGCTGATCATCATCGTGTTCGCCGGGTTCGCCCTCGGCGACCTGCTGGCCATCAAGCAGAACGGGATCGCGCTGGCCACGGCGGTGTTCATCGACGCCACGCTGGTCCGGATCATCCTGGTGCCGGCCACCATGACCCTGCTGGGCGAATGGAACTGGTGGGCCCCTGGGCCGCTCAGGCGGCTGCACGACAGGTTGGGCCTGTCCCACTGAGCTCGCTGACATACTCGATCCAGGAGGTCGACATCCATGCGGATCGCAGTGACCGGGGGAAGCGGCAAGGGCGGTGCGTGGGTCGTGCGCGACCTGCGTGAGCGCGGGCATGACGTCCTGAACGTCGACATCCGCCCTGGTGCGCCGATGTCCGGGGAGTCGCTCGTGGCCGACCTCACGGACCTCGGCCAGGCGATGGACGCGTTGGCCGGGGTCGATGCGGTCGTGCACTTCGCGGCGATCCCTGCGCCCGGTCTGCGCCCGGAGGGTGAGACGTTCCGGATCAACGCCCTGTCCACGTACAACGTCTTCCACGCTGCCGTCGCCCACAGGCTCCGGCGAGTGGTCTGGGCGTCGAGTGAGACGGTCCTCGGGCTGCCGTTCGACGTGCCCCCGGTCTTCGCGCCGATCGACGAGACCATCGAACCGCGCCCGGAGTCCAGCTACGCGCTGTCGAAGCTGACCGGCGAGACGATGGCCGCGCAGTTCGCGCGACGGTCCGGGATCGGCTTCGTGGCCCTGCGCATCTCGAACATCATGGAACCCGATGACTACGCCGGGTTCCCGGCATTCTGGGACGACGCCCAGCTGCGCAGGTGGAACCTCTGGGGGTACGTGGACGCGCGCGACGTCGCACAGGCCGCACGGCTGGCACTCGAGGCGCCGCTCGAGGGCGCCGAGACGTGCATCATCGCCGCCGCCGACACAGTGATGACTCGTCCGAGCGCCGAGCTGATGGCCGAGGTGTACCCGGCCGTCCCGCTACGCAGACCGGTCGCGGGGCACGAGACCCTCCTGGCGATCGACCATGCTCGCCGGGTCCTCGGCTACCGCCCGAGCCACTCCTGGCGGGACCACCTCGGCGCCTGAGCCGCGACCGCCAGGGCGGCCTCAGCCCCGGGCGACCTCGGGGGTGATCGCCCACGCCACCGCCCAGCCCTGCTCGGCGGGGACCAGCTTGACCAGGCCGCCGTTGCGCACCGCCAGGACGTGGGCGCCCGGGTCGCCGGCCACCAGCGTGGAGGCGAGCCTGTCGAGGAAGGGCAGGTGGCCGACGATCGCCAACGACCCGACCGCAGCCGGGTCGATCAGGGCCGCCACCGCCGCCTCCACGTCCGCCCCGGGCGCCAGCCCCTCGACATGGCCCACGTCGGCACACCCCAGCGCCCTGGCCAGGATCAGCGCGGACTCCACCGCCCGCAGCTTGCCGCTGTGCACGATCCGATCGACGCGCACGCCGCAGGCGGCCGCGTGCCGGCTGACCACCTCGACGGATCGCTGACCCACCTCCGACAGCGAGCGTGAGGGGTCCAGCTCGGCGGGAAGCGCCTCGCCGTGCTGCATCAGGTAGACGTCCACGATCCGACCTCCTATCCCAGGGTGGCGATCAGGTAGTTGAACAGCACGTCCCCCGACCGTTCGCTGAACGAGTGCAGCTCCTCGTGGCTGGCGGTCACCTGGTCGCCCTCGAGTCGGTTGAGCAGCGTCGTGCAGATCATCGCGAACCTCGGGAATCCCCAGTGGTTGAGGTAGCCGGCGAGCATCGCCCCCTCCATCTCGATGTTGCGCACGCCCTCGGCGTTGATCCACTCCAGCCAGGCCATCTTCGACTCGGGCGTCTCCATGCACACCGCGCCGTCGAGGCGGAACTGCTCGAGGAAGAACTCGTTGCCCGCCACCGTCCGGCCCATCTCGACCGGGATGCCCGAGCCGGCGCTCGCGGCCACGATCGCCTGCGCCACATCGACCGGGAACGAGCTGTCGAAGCGGTACTCCCCCGTGCCGCCCTGCAGCAGCCGGTAGGGACCCAGGTCGGCCATGACCCCCTCGGTGGTCACGACCACCGTTCCCCCGGGAAGGCCCACGCCGCCGCTGGTCCCGACCCGGGCCCAGAACACCTCGGACATCGCGTCGTGGTCCCCGCCCTTGAGGAAGAACAGCATCCGCATGAGCTCCTGAACCGCGATGGACGCGCTCGGCATCCCCATCCCGTGCGAGGCGAACAGCACGCCGGCGCAGTAGCGCGTGACGAAGCGCTCCTCCTTGGGCAGGGCGACCACGGGGGCGTCGTCGTGCAGCGCGCTCCACCGCTGCGCGAACTCGTCGATGCGGTCGCCCGAGCCGGCGAGGATGACCGCCCGCACGTCGCGGAAGGCCTCGAGGACCGGGTCGTCGCTCGCGACCCCGAAGTGGTAGTACACGTCGACCCGTTCGCCGGTCAGGACACCGTCGAGGAACGCGTGGTTGATGTTCTCGTCGCGCATGGGTCCTCCCCTGGGATGGCGGCGGGGGCCGCGGCTCGACGCTATCGCCCGGGGGTACCGGCATGCACCACACTGGGGCCATGGATGCCTCGGGATGGAACGCGCGGTACGCGGCCAGCACGGTGTGGTCCGGCGAGCCGAACACTGCGCTGGTGGCCCACGTGAGCGGCCTGCGCGCCGCGCAGCCGGCAGGAGATCCCGCGCCCACCGCGCTGGACCTCGGCTGCGGAGAGGGCGCCGACGCGCGCTGGCTGGCCGGCCAGGGGTGGGACGTCACCGGAGTGGACTGGTCGGACGTGGCCCTCGACCGGGCCCGGAGCGCGCTGCGGGAGGCCGGCCAGGGGGCCAGGTTCGTCCAGGGCGACGCGACCGACCCGGGCTTCCTGGCCGCACTCTCCCCGACGGGCACCTTCGACCTGATCACGCTCGCGTTCATCCACCCCGAGCCCGAGGAGCGTGACAGCGCCTATGCGCACCTGCCCGGGCTGGTGGCACCCGGGGGCCATCTGCTCGTGGTCGCCCATGACCCTGAACACGGGGAGCGCGGCCTCCCCGGCCCCCCGCATGCCCGGCTGCTCTCCCGGAGACGACATCCTCACCGCCCTGCACCTGCCCTCCGGCTTCGAGGTGCTCGTGGCGGCCGTTCAACCGCGCGAGGACAAGGGCGAGGTCACGGCACTGGACTCCGTCGTCCTGGTTCACTGGCCGGCCTGAGTCAGGCCCCCGAGCCAGCGGCATCCCACACCAGGGGGACGAACACCACGTCGAGGAGCTTGCGCCGGGCGAGACCGTCCGCAACGCGCTCGAGGAGCACCAGCTCCTGTCCGCCGAACCACGCGGACGGCTCCCCGATCGGGATGACCAGCCGCCCGCCTCGACACCCCGGACCCGGCGCGCGCAACTGCTCGACGAGAGCCGGGGGCACCGTCGGGGTCGCCGCCGCCACCACGATCGCATCGAACGGTGCCTCGCCGGGCAGCCCCGCCGACCCGTCGCCGCACGTCACGTCCACGTCGTACCCCAGCCCCATCAGCGTCGCCCGCGCCCTGTCGGCCAGCGCGGGCACCCGCTCGATCGAGTGCACCCGCGGACCGCACGCGGCGAGGACCGCAGCCTGGTAGCCGCTGCCTGTCCCCACGTCCAGGACGTTGTCGCCCGGCCCGACGGCCGCGGCCTCGGTCATCAGCGCGACCACCGTCGGCTGCGAGATCGTCTGGCCGTGACCGATCGCCATGGCGTGGTCCTCCCACGCCCGGAAGCTCAGGCCGGTCGGGACGAATCGGTCCCGCGGCACCGACATCATCACGTCAACGATCCGCCGGCCGATGCCCTCCCGGATCAGGTGATCGCGCAGGTCGGCGGCGTGCATGGCACCTCAGATCCAGCCGAGCTCACTGAACTCCGGGAACAGCGAGCCGTCGGCGGCCAACCAGTAGGCACCCCAGCCGATGAGCAGCAGCAGGCCCACCCCGCCCACCACGAACAGCAGCCGGGACACCGCCGCCGGCCGCCACAGGAATCCGCAGACGACCCCCACCCCGAGGAACGCCAGCCCGAGCCACGGCACGCCACCCTCGATGTAGGTGTTCACGAGCGTGACGGCGACGAGCAGGGCGACCAGCACGTCGGCGCCGCCCACCCGGAACATCTGTTCGCGCAGGGCCCACGCCATGGCCGCCATGACGAGGAAGAGCCCGGTGTACCAGATGTAGTGGCTGACGACCTCGTCCCAGAGGTGCACGATCGGGGCCTTGGCCACCGCCGTGTCGGCCACGTTGCTCACCGAGTTCGCGGCCAGGTGCAGGCTGTGACCGAGGGTGAAGCTGATCCCGCCGACACCGAACAGCACCCACTGGCCACGGGATGCGCCCGCGCGAACCAGCACCATCGCGGCGCAGCCGAGGAGCGAAGGGCGTCAGCAGGTCGACCCAATCGGCAACACGCGTCTCGCCGACGGTGCCCAGTGGCTTGAACACGGTGCCGGCCTGCATGCCGATGATGACGGCAAGGGCGAACCAACCGAGCCAGCGACGCATCGCGATCCTCCTGCCCATCGGTCGTTCCGCGGGCGGATCTCGTCCCCCTCGTCCACGGTACGCCCGGCCACCCTCGGACGGGGAGCATCTGCGTGCGCCGCGCCCCGCCGGCGTCAGGCCCGGCGGACCTTCCGGCTGCCGGCGTCGCGGCGCACGGCGTCGATCTGGTCGGCGGTGCCGATCACGATGACGACGTCGCCGGGCTTCATGACGGCCTCCGGCGACGGGTTGGTCCGGAAGGTCCCGCCCTCGCTCTGCCTCAGGGCGAGGAGCAGCGCGCCATCGCCCTCGTGCAGCCGGGTCTGGCGGACAGAGGAGCCGGCCAGGGACGAGCCCTCGTGCACCATCACCTGCTCGAGGCGGAACTCGACCTCCTGGTCGTGCATCGCGACATCGAGGAAGTCCGCGACGTGCGGCTGCAGGGCGAACGCCGCGATGCGGTTGCCGCCGATGCGCTGCGGGTTGACCACGCGATCCGCCCCGGCGCGCAGAAGCTTCTGCTCGGTGTCATCCACCCGGCTGCGCGCGATGATGACCAGGTCGGGGTTCAGGGCGCGCGCGGTGAGGGTGACGAACAGGCTCGACGCGTCGGTGTCCAGGGTCGCCACCAGCACCTTCGCGCGATCGACGCCGACCCTGCGCAGGAACTCGTCGCGGGTCGCGTCCCCGTCCAGGTGCAGGTACGGACAGTCCGCGAGTCGCTCGGCGTCCGAGTCGACCACGACGATCGTCTCCCCGGACTTGCTCAGCTGGTGGGCCGCCGCCCGACCGACCCGCCCCCAGCCGCACACGATCGTGTGCCCCTGCAGCACCTGGATCTGGTTCTCCATGCGTCTCCTCCCCCACTCGTTGCCGGCCCAGCCCTCGATCAGCAGGCCGAGCAGCGACGCGTCAGGGTGTACAGGACGACGCCGACACCGACCAGCACGAACAGGATCGTGAACACCTTCTCGGCCGTCCCGAAGGGCTGGACCTCCTGGAAGCCGATCGTGGTCACGGTCGTGATCGTCTGGTAGACCGAGTCCAGCGGGGAGAACCCCAGGAGGAAGTACCCGATCGTCCCGACGAGGATGACGCCGGCCAGCGCGAGCAGGCTGCGGCGCAGCTGCCGGACGACGCTGTCCCGGTCGGAGATGACCACGGCCCCATTGTGGTGGCGCCGAGCGGGCTGCGGCGCGCCCAGCGCCGATTCAGCGCGAGGACCCGGATCGGCGCGGCTCCCAGTGGAAGAACCGCCAGGCCACGAGCAGCCCGATCCCGGTCCACAGCACGAGCACGCCCAGGTGGCCCCAGAAGGTGCTGTCCAGCGCACCCCCGCTGGTGGCCGTCACCGCAGCAGCCACGGCGTGACGCAGTGGGAATGTCCACCCGACGACATTGAGGCCCGTGGGCATCTGCTCGATCGAGATGAAGATGTCGGAGATGAACGACAGCGGCAGCAGCACGGTCAGGGCCACCGCGATGACCGCCTGTGGCCCGTCGACCACGCTGACCAGGGCCAGGCCGCACGCCGCGAAGCAGATGATGGCCAGGACGAAGACCAGCAGCGTGGCCGCCCAGGTGGACGGCGGCAGCGACACGGTCAGGAAGGCCACGGCGACGATGAACACCAGGACGAGGGTCGCCAGGCCCAGGACCAGCGCGGCCAGGACCCGACCGACCAGGTAGAGGATCGATGGCAGGGGCGTCCCGCGCAGCCGCTTGAGGACGCCCAGCGCCCGCTGGTCGGCGATCCCTCCGGGCAGGTTCACGAACGCCATCGTGGCCACGCCGTAGACGGCGAACGCCGCAGCCAGGTACTGCGGCAGCGGCAGCCCACCCCACTGGACCTCGGAGCCGTAGATGAGCGAGAACGCCGTCACCATCAGGACCGGGAAGGCGATGGCGAAGAAGAGCGACATCGGGTCGCGAAGCACCTGCTGCATCGCGTAGCGGGTCTGGTCCCTGGTCAGGGCTGTGGCCCTCGCGCGGCCCGAGGGTCCTGCCTCGTGCACCGTGTCGGTGCGCAGGGGGACGCCCTCCATGGAGCCGAACGTGCTCGGCGCTCGTTCCAGATCGGCGTCGTCGGCCGGCTCCGGGGTGTGCTCCGGGCCGTGCCGTCCCCGGCTGCTGAGGCCCGCATGCCCGGATCCGGGCTCCCACTGGAATCGGCGCCGCGCCAGGACCGCGCCCACGATGCCCCACGCGGCCATCACGGCCAGGTCGCCCCAGCTGGGCGTCGTGGCGTCGACATAGGGGTTGAAACCGGCGGCGACCGGGTCCACGAAGTGCTTGAGCGGGAAGACGGACGCAACCCGGTCCATCCACTGCGGCAGCTCGGTGAAGCCGAATATCCCGGAGATGAACGACAGCAGGATCAACGAGGCGTTCGCGAAGCCCTGTGCCGCGTTGGGCGTCGGGGCGATCGCGGCGACCGCCAGGCCCAGGGCGGCGAAGCACGCCATCCCCACGGCGAACGTCAGGACCAGCGCGGGCATGTTCGCCCAGATGATCTGCACGCCGTAGAGCACGACCCCCACGCCGACCATCACGACGGTCGCGATCATCGACACCCACATCGCCGACCCGACCCGGCCGGCGATGTGCAGCCCCGGGGGAAGGGGCGTGCCCCGCAGCCGTTTGAGCACGCCGCTGCTGCGGGCGTAGGCCAGGGCCATCGCCAGGGAGACGTAGCAGGCCATGCAGGACCCGAACACGGCGAACACGGGGGCGGTGAACTGGGCCAGGCGCAAGCCGGTGTCCTCGTCGATCACCGCATTGCCGTACAACGCGCTGAGGATCACCAGGAAGCTCAGCGGGAAGATGATCGTGAAGAACGCCGCGATCGGGGTGCGCCAGAACCCATGGTTGGCATAGCGGACCTGGCCGAACAGCACCGGCGCCCAGGTCGGGGCTGCACTAGCCATCGGAGGGCTCCCGGGTCAGGTCGAGGTACACGTCCTCCAGCGTGGGCCGGTTCATGCTCAGCCCCTCGAGGCCGATGCCCCGGTCCAGCGCCCACTGCGTCAGCGCGTTGACGTCCCGGGTCGGATCCGCCGAGCCGATGTCGACCTGCTGGCCACTGGTGCGGACCGTTCCGGAGCCGATGGGCGGTAGGTCCTCGGCCGCGACCCCGTCGGGCAGGACGAAGGTGATGACCGCCTCCGCGCCCTCGGTGCGCACCAGGTTCGACGGGGTGTCCAGCGCGACGAGGCGCCCGGACTGGATGACCGCCACACGATCCGCGAGGCGCTCGGCCTCCTCCATGTAGTGGGTGGTCAGCACGATGGTCGTTCCGAGATCACGCAACGAGGCGACGAGGTCCCAGGCACGGCGCCGCGCCGACGGGTCGAATCCGGTCGTGGGCTCGTCGAGGAACAGCAACTCGGGGGCGCCGACCAGCCCGAGCGCCAGGTCCAGGCGCCTGCGCTGGCCACCGGACAGGGTCTTGGTGCGCGCGCCTGCCTTCTCGGCCAGGCCCACCCGCTCGATGACCTCCTCGACGTCCCGGCGACGCGAGTACAGCCCGGCGTAGAGGGTCACGAGCTCCCGGACGCTGAACTCCTCGTCGAAGCCCGCCTCCTGGAGCACGATCCCGATCCGGTCGCGATAGGCCCGACCGCCCGTGGCCGGGTCGTAGCCCAGGACGCTCACCGTCCCGCTCGTGCGGCTGCGGTGGCCCTCGAGGATCTCCACGGTGGTCGTCTTGCCCGCGCCGTTCGGTCCGAGGAGGGCGAACACCTCCCCGGCGTCGATGGTGAGGTTCAGGTCGTCCACGGCACGGACGCCGCCGTAGTCCTTGCACAGCCCCTCGACGACGACCACGGGCCCGGACGCGACCTGGCTGCTCATGCTTCCGGCTTACCCCGCAGGGGATGCGCCGGGTAGGGCCGAAGGACTCACGCCACTGGGCTCTCCCCGGCACCGTCGCCCGTGAGGTTTCCGGGAGCCCCATCAGGGGTATCGCCTGTGCACTATGCGCACCATCGGGAACATCATCTGGTTGATCATCGCCGGCTGGGCGATCGCCCTGGCCTTCGCCGTCGCAGGCGTGATCATGTTCATCTTCATCGTCACGATCCCCTGGGGCATCGCGTCGTTCCGCCTGGCCAACTACGCGCTGTGGCCGTTCGGCCGGACCTCGGTGCCGAACCCGGACGCCGGCGTGGCCAGCCTCATCGGCAACATCCTCTGGATGGTCTTCGCCGGCATCTGGATCGCCCTGGCCCTGATCACCTACGGCATCGGCCTGTGCCTGACGATCATCGGCATCCCGTGGGGCATCGCCGCCTTCAAGATGGTTCCCCTGGCGCTGACCCCGCTGGGCCAGACCATCGTGCGCACCTCGGAGCTGGGCGCACCCCCGGCCGCGTACCCGCAGCCCGTCAGCTGACTGCGCTGGGCGCACCCACCCTGCTCGACCCCGAACGCCCCGGACGATCACCCCGGGGCGTTCGGCTGTGCGGTGACCTCGGAGCCGTGGCCCGCGGGGCGTCCCGACGCGCCGGGTCGCGAGCCGCGCTACGTTGACGCCATGGCTGAACGCGAGTACGACGTCGTCCTCTTCGGTGCCACGGGCTTCACCGGACAGCCTCGTCGCCGAGCGGCTGCTCGAGCGCGCGCCGGCGGGCACGCGGATCGCCCTGGCCGGTCGCTCGCTGGCGAAGCTGGGGGCGGTGCGCGACGCGCTGGGCCCGGACGCGGCGCACTGGCCGCTGCTCCTGGCCGACTCGTCGAACAGGACCACCATGACGAAGCTGGCCCGCTCGACGATCGCCGTCGCCACCACCGTGGGGCCGTTCGCCAAGTACGGCCTGCCCCTGGTCGAGGCGTGCGCGAAGGCCGGCACGCACTACGCCGACATCAACGGCGAGGTGCTGTTCATGCGCTCGGCGATCGACGACTACCACGAGGTGGCGCAGGCCTCCGGGGCCCGGATCGTGCTCGCCTGCGGCTTCGACTCCCTGCCCTCGGACCTCGGCGTGCTGGTCCTGCACGAGGCCGCCGGCGAGCTGGGCGCGACGACCCTGGTGGTCACCGACATGCGCGGCGGGGCCTCGGGCGGGACCGTGGCGACGATGCGGCTCGTGGCCGAGGAGGTCAGGGCCGATCCCGCCGCGCGCGCGGTCGTCGTGGACCCGTACGCCCTGAGCCCCGACCGGGACGCCGAGCCCGACCGGGTCGACGCGGAGTACGCCGACGACGAGTCGGACCTCTCCGGCGCCGTCCACGACCCCGAGCTGGGGTGGCTCGGACCCTTCGTGATGGCCCAGATGAACACCCGAGTCGTCCGCCGCTCCAACGCCCTGTTGGGCTACGCCTACTCCCCGGCCTTCCGCTACCGCGAGGCCATCGGCTTCGGCGAGGGCGTCGCCGCCCGCGCGAAGGCCACGGGCCTGGGCGCCGGCATGGGTGCGCTGGGCGCCGCGATGGGGTTCGGTCCGACGCGATCGGGGATCGGGATGGTCCTGCCCAAGCCGGGTGAGGGCCCGAGCCCCGAGGATCGAGCCGCAGGGCACTTCACGATGGAGATCCACGGACAGGGCCTCGACGGAGAGCACTACATGGCCACGGTGGCAGCCGAGGGCGACCCGGGCTACGCGGCGACCTCGCTCATGTTGGCCGAGGCTGTCCTGTTCCTCGCCTCGGGCAGCCCGGATCTCCCCGACCGGTTCGGCGTGCTCACGCCCGCGACCGGGCTCGGGCATGCCGATGGTGCAGCGGCTGCGGGCAGCCGGGATGACGTTCGAAGCCGGTCTGGCACCGGAGACGGCGGTCCAGCCGGGCGCCGAGGACTCGGCCGGCGACGGCCCCGATGCAGCCGACGATCCAGCGATCTGAGCCGCTACCGCCGCTCGCAACGCCGGAGGCCGCGAGGAGCCACCGGTGGCGTCACTGCCGGTACGCCCGGCCCTGCGCGGCCACAAGGTCCACCAGGTCCCCGAGGGCGATGTTGACGTCGGCCACGTGCAGCCCCCACTGGGCGCTGCGCTGCAGGCCACTGGGCACCTCGGACCGGTACTCCTCAGGGCTGAGCCCGACCTCGACGTCGAGCCAGCTGAAGCCCTCAGTGGTGCGGCACGCCGCGGTCACCGCCTCGGGGCGCGCGGTGAAACCCGGCTCTGGGCCGTCGCCGGCCGCACCCGAGGCGGTCACCAGGTCGGTGGTCGGGAAGTAGGGGGCCAGGCGCTCGCCGCGGCCGAGGAGCTCGCCGGGGTGCACGCACAGTGCCTGACGGGTGGCGGTGGAGCGCCCGAAGTACCCATTGGTCGAGGGAGTCCCGGCATACGTGACGTACGCCACCACGCAGCCTGTCTGCTCCGATGAGCGGCACGCCGCGATGTTGGCGAAGCTTCCCCCAGCATCCGAGCCCGGCGCACCGTCACCGAACCGCCGAGCAGCAGGGCGGAGAGCAGCCGGCTGCGCAGCCGTGGGTCTCCGTCGATCTCGCGCTGGATCAGGTCCGTCAGGACGGTGGCACCCTGCGAGTGCCCGATCAGGACGAACGGCCGGCCACCGTTCTCCGTGTTCAGGTAGTCGTTGAACGCGGAGAGCACGTCGGCGTACGCCCGGTCCCGGGCAGAGGCCCTCGTGAACGCCCCGCTGACCAGGCCCCGGCGGGTGACCTGCCGGTAGATCGGCGCGAACAGCCGGCACGACTCGGCGAACCGTGCCGCCTGCGCCCGGACCGTGCGGACCTCGGCGTCGGTGACCTCCAGGGGCGCGTTGTCGGAGGTGGCCTCCGACACCGTCGGGTACACGTAGAAGCAGTCGACCGGCGGGTCAGTGGCGGGCGCGAAGGGCTCCAGGGAGTCGGTGCCGTCGGCGACGATCACCGAGGCGTCCAGGCCGCCCTCGCACGGGTTGTCCGCCATGCCCGGCCGGCACAGCCAGAGGGTTGGCTGGTCGACGGGCCGCGGCGGGAGCGGCGAGGCGGTCGCCGACCGGATAGGCGCGGCGGATGAGGAGGTGGAGGCGGGCGCGGACTGCGCGGAGGGTGGTCCGGTGGTGGCATCGGGCGGCGCCCCGATGGACCCACAGCCGGACAGGACCAGCGCCCCCAGGAGGAGCCCCAACCCGGTGACTCGCATCCGATGCCGACCGCTGCGGCTAGTACGCCGCCGTGACAGGACCCATCAGCCGGGGCATCCAGGGCTGGGCCGCCTCGATCTGGCCGGCGAGGGAGAACAGCTGTTCCTCGGCGCCGAACGCCCCGGCGATCTGCACGCCGACTGGCAGGCCCTCGGGCGTCCAGTGCAGCGGCAGGCTCATCGCCGGCTGGCCGGTCATGTTCCACACCTGTGTGTTGGCGGCCTTCTCCAGGGAGTTCTCCGCCAGCTGGGCGAGCACGGTTCGCAGCACCGGGCCGACGTTGACCGGCAGCGTGCGCAGGACGCGCAGGCCGACCTTCTCCACCGACGACGTGTCCAACTCCCCGACCCGAACGGGCGGGTAGGGCATGGTCGCGGACAGGTGCATGTCGAACTGGTCCTCGAAGAGCGAGCCCAGGCGTCGGGTGGTCTGCGCCACCAGGTGCAGCGTGTGCTCGAGGTCACGCGCCGAGATGACGTCGCTGACCTGGCGCAGGAACCAGGTGGGGGCCTCGAAGTCATCCGGGTTCGGCTTGCGGCCGGTCATCTCCTCGGTGTCAGCGACCATCCGCCCGATACAGGCGGCGACGATCGTGAGGTAGGCATGTGCCAGGCCCGACCGATCGATGGGGAGATCGACCGGAACGACCTCGTGGCCGAGCTCGGCCAACATCTGCGCGGTGGCCTCGACCGCCGCGTCGCACTCGGGCTCGGTGCTGCGGCCGAGCATGGACTCGGTCGAGAACCCGATGCGCAGCCGGCCCGGCACCCGCTCGACGGCGGCCAGGAAGGCCCCGTCCGCAGGAGCGGCATACGGCGAGCCTGCGTCCGCCCCCTGGGTCGCGTCGAGGAAGGCGGCGCTGTCGCGGACCGTGCGGCTCACGACGTGGCGCGACACCAGCCCGTGCCACCCCTCACCCTCAGTGGGACCCAAGGGGGTTCGCCCGCGTGAGGGCTTGAGGCCGAACAGCCCACAGGCCGAGGCGGGGATCCGAATGCTGCCGCCACCGTCGCCGGCATGGGCGACGGGGACGATCCCGGCAGCCACCGCAGCAGCCGATCCGCCACTGGAGCCGCCCGGGGTGTGGTCCGGGTTCCACGGGTTGCGCGCCGGGCCACGGAACTCGGGCTCGGTCACGCCGAAGATCCCGAACTCCGGGCAGTTGGTCTTGCCAAGGAACACGACACCGGCCTGGCGGTAGCGGGCGAACAGCTCCGAGTCGTGATTGGGCACGTAGTCGTGCAGCGCCCGGCTCGAGAAGGTGCACGGCTCGTCAGCGAGGTGGCCGTCCATGTCCTTGACCAGGAACGGCACTCCGCTGAACGGTCCGTCGGGCAGTACCCCGGCCGCAACCTCGCGGGCGGTGTGGTCCATGCGGTGCACGACGGCATTGAGCGTGGGATTGACGGCGTCGGTGCGGGCGATGGCCGCCTCGACCAACTCGGAGGCCGTCACCTGCCCGGAGCGGACCAGTGCGGCCAGGCCGAGGGCATCGTGGGCGGCGTACTCGTCATGGCGCATGGGCTCATCCTCGCCCTGCCCCCCGCGCCGAGGCGTGGTGAGCGCGGGGTCGGCGCGCAATCGGGGATGCGGGCGGCGGCCCAGATCCAGGGCGACGGCTGCCTCGGAGGCTGGGCTCCCGGATCCGTCCCAAGAGGGGTCCGGGTCCGGGGGGGCCGGGTCCGGGGGGGCCGGGTCCGGGGGGGCCGGGGCCGGGGGGGCCGGGGCCGGGGCCGGGTCCGGGGCGTGGCCGGGTCCTGGGCGTGGCCAGGCCGGCTCCGGCGATCGATCCCCCGGCATCACCAGGCTAGGTCACTGCCCGCCTCCCAACCTCGCACCAGTACCGGTGGAGAAGCGCCGGGTCCGGGCCTCTGTGGGCCAACCTCGCGCCCGAAGCGGTGGCACGACGGGCGCGGATGACCCCGGTGAACCACCGCAACGGGTGCGAGGTTGGAGCTTGCGTGGGCGCCGAGGGCCGGAACCACCGGAACTGGTGCAAGGTTCTGCCCAGCCGTCCCGAGCGCCCTACACAACTGTCCGGGCCACGATCTCCTCGAGGATCTCGGCCTCGCTCTCGGTCAGCAGCCCGCGCAGCGCGGCGTCCCGAGCCGCCGACCGTTGGCCGGCCCTCTCCTGGCGCAGCGCCAGGGCGTGAGCGACGTCGGTGATCAGGCTGATCATCTCGTTGATGTGGAGGTCGGCCCAGGGCAGCTCTCGACTCGCGACCGCTCCGAAGGGCCGGCCGCGGACGAGCGCAAGAGCCTGCGTCAGGTGCTCGGTGTCGTCGGGATCGGCAAGGCCGATCCCGGCCAGTCGCTGGAAGTCGGCCCAGTCCGAGTTCACCTCGTCGCGCAGACGCAAACGGCCCGCGGACTCGGCGAAGGTCATGAGGTAGGGCTCCCCCGAGTCTGTCCGGCCCAGCCAGGTCCTGGCCCGGGAGATCATCTGGCGGCAGGTCTGCGGGTTCGACCGGCGACCCGGCCACAACGCGCCCTGCAGCTCGCTGGGGCGCGAGCCGGGGTTGAGCAGGACGAACGCCGTCGTCTCGGCAAGCCGGCCGAGCCGTGTCGATTCGGCCCTCCCGTGGGCGTTCTCGACGAGGACCTCGCCCAGCAGCAGGACCCGCGGCGCCGCGTCGCGCACGCCCCGAGACGAATGCCCTGGATCGGAGTCATCCGAACCGGGGTCCCCGGAGGCGGGTTCCACCATTCGCGCCTCCGGGAGTCCAGCATTGGAGGGGATCCCGCGCAGGTCGATGACCTCGAGTGCGGGAGGCTGCACGTCCCAGAGGCTGGCCTGCAACGCGGTTGACCCAACGGCCTGACCAGGCCCTGTGGCGGCGCCTTCCCTCCCGACGCCGGCCGGTGCCGGGGCACCGAATGACGCGGCCTCGGGCAGATCGGTGGCACGAAGGGCCTCGATGACGCCATCGGTGGCAGTGCCGCTCAGTCCCTGCGCGGTGAGCTGCTCCCGCTCCGGCAGCAGCACGGACATCCCCGCCTCATCGACGACCAGGGTGGCCCCCGCGCCCTCGACAGGTGCGGCCGTGATCAGAGCGCACCCGGATCCGCGCGGGACCGTGACGCCGAGGTCCTGGTCGCAGAGCACGATCAGCAGCGGATCGTCAGGCGCGGGGTCACTCGCCGCGGGGTCACTCGCCGCGGGGTCACTCGCCGCGGGGTCACTCGCCGCAGGGCTGGCCAGGACCGTGGCGAGCGCCGCGGCCACGCGCGCCGGTTCGCTCTCGACGGCGATGCCACCTGCCTCAACGGCCTCGGCGATCGCCGGGTCAGCCAGGCAGAGGGTGCGCTCAGTCAGGCCACTGGCAGGCCCGAATGCCAGTTCGGCGGCGAGGCCACGGAGGACATCCGCCCGCGCCGTCTCAGGCCCAGCGACGGCCAACGTTCCAACCGACTCGAGGTTCAGGAGCAGGGTCTCGGATCCGGCGAAGCCCAATGTCACCAGGCCCGGGAGCGCTCGCGCACGATCGGGCATCTGGACGGGAAGCAACGCCCGCGACAGCGTCCACCGCGTGTCATCGGCAGCGACGAACGGGGCGATCGCCGGACCAGCGGGAGCAGCGAGGTCGAGGATCACGGACTCCTCGGAGATCCGCACGAGGCGCACATCGGGCAGTGGACGACCGAGGACATGCGCCTCCTCCGCAAGCTGGACCAGCGCTCGTTCGAACAGGCCCGGTCCGGAGTAGGTTCCGGCGATCCGAGCCGCGAGCTCCACCTGCTGGGCTCCGGGCCCCGGGCTCTGCATCCGCTCCCCGGGGCGACGATGACGCTGGAACTGGCGTCGACGGCGCACGAGTTCGGCGCCCACTCCGGCCAGCAGCATCGCCGCCATGGCTCCCCCCGCGGGGAGTGCGATGGCGGGTCCCCCGACCGCGGCGGCGGGGGCCAAGTCGGGCGCCATAGCAAGGTCCGGCGTCGGGCTCGGGATCTGTGACCCGGTCGGGCCCGCGGTCTGGTTCGGGCCCGGTGTTGCCGTGGCGCCCGGTGCGACGGAGGTGTCGGGAACGGGGGCGGCGGCCGACAGCCGCTCCACGGCGGCCTCCGATTCGACGTCCAGAGCCCGACGGGCGGCACCACTGTCGGGTGTCGGTGTCTCGCGTTCCGATCCCGAAGGAGCCAGCACCTGGCCGGCGGCTCCACGATCGAGGATCGGCGT
Organism: uncultured Actinomycetes bacterium; assembly: GCA_963747335.1. Taxonomy (GTDB): domain Bacteria; phylum Actinomycetota; class Actinomycetes; order S36-B12; family CAIYMF01; genus Prado023. Next base: position 66,515 of record CAVVEV010000004.1, read on the forward strand.
GGGAGAACGCGAACCAGCTGCTGGTGTGGGCGGAGCGGCCGGAGCGGAGGCCGAAGCCGGCGGAGTGGGCGCCGAAGCGGACCGCGCCCTGTCGAGTGGGGGAATCGCGGCCGACGAGGGAAGGGAGCCCGGGCCGGAGGCGTCCGCGTTCTCGTCGGCGGTGGAGGCGGGCGCCTCGGCCTCGTCGTCGGCCTGCAGGACAGGTGCGTCGGCTGCGTTGGCGGCGGCCCCGTCGGCGGCAGGGGCCTGGGCAGGAGCATCGGCTGTCCCATCGGTCTCGCCGACCGCCGCCCTGGGAGCCGCAGGCCCTCCCGGCTTCTGCTCGCCGCCGGGGATCTCGAGGATCCAGCCCGGAAGGATCAGGTCCGGATCTGCCAACCGGCGCCCATCGGGCTGGAGGTCGCCCGCGTTGGCCTCGACGATCTCGGGGAAGCGGGAGGCGTCCCCCAGCTCCTCGACAGCGATCTGCGACAAGGTGTCGCCACGGACCACCCGATGCCGCTCGGGGCGCTCGGAATCGACCAGGGCATCGGCCGGCAGGGCAAACGTCCACCCGGGGTAGATGCGGCCGTCCTCGCCGAGCGATCGCCCGTCGGGCTGCTGCACACCATGGTTCAGCTCCACGATCTCTGCGTAGCGCTCCCCCGCGCCCAGGTACTGCTCGGCCAGCATCCACAGGGTGTCGTGGCGCTCGGTCGACACGGTGGGATGGGCGGGCTGGCTGGATGCCTGGTCGAGCGACTGCCCCGCGACGCGGACCTCGCGGATCTGTTCGCGCAGGACCTCGGACTCGACCCGGTCCTCGCCCGGGATTGCCGCCGCGACCACCGCGGACCGTCCGACGGCGTCACTGAGGGAGCCCGGCACGGCCATCGCCGCTGACCCCGCCGCCGGGCTCAGCGCCACGAGGATCGATGTCACCAGGACGGCTGCCCAGCGCTGGGGGACGCCCAGCCCGGGAAGAACCGGAGTCGGCACCCGCCGCAGCGCAGCCCATATCTCCAGCACGACGCTCAGGACCATGACGGCCCACGCGCCCCACGCCACAGCGACGATGACCAGCAGGAGCAGCCTCCCGTCGTCAGTGCGTCCCCACGCGGCCGGCGACAGGGCACCGACGTCCAGGGGCAGGGCACCCATCAGGCTGACCAGGACGATCGGCACGACCCCGACAAGGACGCACAGCGCTCCGAGCGCCACGAGCGCGCGCACCACCCCACGCGGACCAGCATCGCGATGGTCGGTCTCAGCGGTCATGGACGGACTCCTCTCACAGAATGGACGAGGGACACCTCGGCGCTGCCCCGGACAGTGACGGCAGGCACCCCGATCAGGCCGAGGAACACCGTGGGCGCCGACGTGGTGGTGGTGACGGCGATGCCCGAGCCACCGTCGATGACCCGGGCTGAGCCCTCGACGCCGGAGACCCGCAGGTAGGACTCAGCGGCCACGAGCGCTACGCGGCGGTCAACCCGGACGTCGCTGCCCTCGAGGACTGCGGCGAGGTCGAGGGCCTGGCCGCCGGCACGAGCGGCCTCGGCTGCGACCCGGTCGGCACGCTGGACGGCCCGAACCTTGGCACCGCCGTCGACGACGAGCCCAGCGAGCGCGAGCAGCCCGACCATTGCGATCGCGACGAACAGCGTCACCGCGCCGTCGTCGGCGTGTCGCCCGGGAACAAGCAGGGAGCGCACGCCGGCCGCCACATCGGCGCTCACGACCGGCCCCGGAACCGGTCGATCGGACTGGTCATCTCGGCGGTCACGGTGCGCTTGCCGGGCATTCCCGGGACGGCGACATCCGCGAGCGGCACCGAGCAGCGGACGCTGACCGTCACGCTCGCCGGGGAGCCCACGGCCACGGCGAAGCCACTGACGTCCACAGAGCTTGCCAGCGGCTGACACGTGATCCCCTGGTCGCGCAGGGCCTCGCGCGCAGCTCGTTCGGCGCCGGACTGCGCGGCCCGCGCATCCCGGGCGATCGACGCCGCCCGCGCTGCGGAGGCGGCCGCCTGCTCCACCGCGCTGCCGGCCACCGAGATCCGCCCGGCGACGATCACCAGCCCGAGCAGTCCGAGCAGGGCAGGGGCCAGGACCGCCAACTCAATGGTCGCCGAGCCCCGGTCGGTCGCCGAGCCCCGGTCGGTCGCCGAGCCCCGGTCGGTCGCCTGCGGGCGGTCGTCGGTCATGGCGCCGTGAACCGCTCGACGGGGCCCTCGGCGCGCTGGCGGACCGGCAGCCCGGGAACGCCCGGGAGCACGCTCAAGGCACGGCCCGTCACCTCGATGCGCAGGGTTGCGGCCGTCGCGGTTGAGGTCACGGTGCTGTCCACCAGGGAGTCCCCCGCGGTGGCGTCGAGGAACTCCTGGGCGCGAACCTGCCCAGCCCCAGCCGGCGAACCATGCGCCCGGCCCGCCGCGACGCCCTCCTGGGCGGCGCCCAGCGCCAGGCTGCGCGCATACGACCACAGGCCGACCTGGATGATCGTGAACACGACCAGCAGAAGCACGGGTGCCAGGATCGAGACCTCGAGTGTGGCGGATCCGCGATCCCTGCGGGGCATCAGTTGATCTGGTCCGTGCGCGACTTCACGGCCGCGGTCAGGGTCGCGACCAGCAGGGTGGCAACGGTGATCAGGCCCAGCACGAGGATCACGAGCTCCAAGGTGCTGGCACCGGCCTCGGTGCCCCGATTCTCCCAGCCGCTGCGCAGGCGCCCGGTCAGGGCACCGAGGACTGCGAGGGTGGTGGTCAGGACTGCGTTCATTTCTCTCTCCATCTGGTGGGTCGCGGTCAGTGGGTCAGGGTCGTGAGGTCGTGAGGTCGTGAGGTCGTGGTGGCAGGGTGTGTGGTCGTGGTGGCAGGGTGTGTGGGTCAGCCGAACAGGATCCGCCAGAAGGCGGGGAAGCCGAGCAGGGCCATGAAGGCCACGCCCAGCAGTGCGACCGGGATCGACATGCGCTCACTGGCCTCATTGGCTGTCGTGACCTCGGACTGCAGCAGCCACGTGCGCAGCGAGGCGGCACGGGCGCGCAGGGTCGGGAGCACCGCGGCTCCGTCCTCGCCGGACAGCCGCATGATGTCGGCGACGTCGCCGAGCTCCGGAACTCCCAGGTCCAGCGAGAGCTCCGAGCTGCTGCCACGGGGTGCGGCCCTCGAGGCGCGCGCGCAGAAGGGCATCGCGGATGTGATCGAAACCGGGACCGTCCCCGATGGCCGCCGCCCGCTCAAGGGACTCGACCGCACCAGCGTCCGCGGCCCGCTCCAGTGCCACGAGCTCGAGGTACACGCAGACAGTGCGCCGCATCTGGACCCGCGCGACCGCGGCACGGCGGCGCAGCTCGAGCTCGGGCAGGAACGACATCCCGACGGCCAAGCCCACCGCCGCGGCCACCGGGAGCACCACCGGCAGCGCCAAGCCCGCGATGGACAGGATCGAGGTGAGCAGCACCGGGAAGGCCAGGCCCACGAACGCGTACCCCATCTTCTCCAGCGCCATCCGGGTTGGGGTCGTGCCGGTGATCGCCAGGTCCGCGCGGTGGCGGTCCAGGCCCAGCGCCTCGGCGACGCGGGCCGCCGCCATCCTCAGGGCTCGGTCGAGCGTGCCGTCGTCTGTGGCCAGATCCGGGACTGCGGCAGTCCCCGACATCCGGGCAACTCCGGCGACCAGGTCCGGGACTGGGGCGCGCAGCCCGGCGACGACAAGAGTCACCCCCAGCCCGACGAGCGCGCCCGCGAGCAGCATCGTGATCATGAATCTGCCTCGTGCGCGCCCAGGATGCGCGCCGGTGGCGTGGTCGTGGTCATCGAGTGCATCCACCAGAGCGCGGCACCGAAGAAGCCGAGCGTGGCGGCCAGCACCACCTGTCCCAGGACGGTGCCGTACGGGCCCGTGTACCCGCGGTTCAGCAGGCCCGCGGCGATGATCGCCAGGGTGATGGCCGTGACCGCACGGGCGGTGGTGCGCGGCTTGGCCCGGTCGGCCTCGATGCGTCGGCGGGCAGCTACCTCCTCGCCCACGGAGTCAGCGATCGCGGTGAGCGCCGCCGCCACACCCGGACCACGGCGCCGCGACGCGAGGATGAGCGAGGCCACCACCAGATCCGCCGTCGGGTCAGCGAGGTCATCGGCGAACCGGCGCAGGGCTGACTCGGTGGGAGTCCGCGCCGAGATCCGTGCCGACAGCGTGGCGATCTCCCCCGCGATCGGGGCAGGTGCCGTCCTCGCCGCAGTCTGGATGGCCTGCTCGAGGCCGACTCCGATCGCAAGCACGTCGGACAGGCGCCGGGTCCACTCCTCGACGGCTTCGACCCGGTCGATCTGGGTCTCGGCACGCGCCCCAGCTCCGGACATGGCGGGCAGCCCGATGGCCGCGGCCGCGGCGCCCAAGCCGAGTGCCGGCCAGCCGGTGACGCCCCACACAACCAGCGCGATCCCCAGCGCCACCGGCCAACGCAGGGTCGACCACGACACGTCGGCGCGGCTCGCGGCTGCCACTCGGGCCCGGGGTTGCCAGCCGCTGGTTGCACCGATCATCAGCGCGATCCCGAAGGCGGCAACGAGTGCGGCAACCCCGGCCAGGGCCTGCGCCGCCGTCATCGGGCGGCCCTGCGCACTGCCCGGACCGGGTCCAGGTGTGGCGTGTCGAGCAGCGCCGGGTCGAACCCGGCGGCGACCAGGTCCGGAAGGCAGTGCGGGTGGTGCGCGGGGACGGCGCGACCGTCCGCGCCGGGGGTGAACACGGTCGTGACGACCGGGCGTCCGGCCTCACCGACCCCATCGACCTCGATCACCTCGGCAACGAACCGGTGTCGGATCCCGCCGCTCTCAGCGTCGTGGCGCAGCGTCAGGTGGACGATGAAGTCGATGCCGTCGGCCGCCGCGCGGTACGCGAACGAGTCGGTCATCCCGCCGCCCTGCTCGAGGCAGAGGTTCACGATCCGGTCCAGGGCCTTGCTGGCCGTCCGGGCGTGAAGCGTGCACATGGACCCGTCGCCCACACTCATCGCGTTCAGCATCGGGACCACCTCCGGTCCGCGGACCTCCCCGACGATCACGCGTCGCACGTTCATGCGCAGCGCATCGACGACGAGGTTCGAGAGGGTCACCTCGCCGGACGCGCGCCCGGACGCATCGCGCTCGGACGACCCGATCCGCGCCTCCATCGCGACCACCCGGGGATGCCGCTCGGCCAGTTCGTGCAGGTGCAGCTCGTACTCCCGCTCGATCGTGGCGAAGCGCTCCATCGGCGAGAACTCGGCGGCCAGCGCGCGGAGCATGGTCGTCTTTCCGGCGTTCTGCGCGCCAGTGACGATGACGTTCTTGCCTGCCCGGATCGCTGCCCCGAGGAACTCGGCAACCGCGCGTGACATCGACCCCCACTGCACCATCTGGTCCAGGGACACATCGCGGACGCGGTGCCGCCGGATCACCACGACCGGCCGCGGGGTCACCCACGCCATGGCCGTGAGCCGGGAGCCGTCGTCCAGGCGGAGGTGCAGGCTCGGGCTGGCCGTCGAGAAGGACCGCTCGGCCTGGCCGGTGCGGGTCACGAGCGCCTGGATCAGTTCCACCAGCTCCGCGTCGGAGTCAGCCACCGGTTCACCGCGAACCTCCCGGCCGTCCGCGTGGGCGATCCAGACGTTGTCGTAACCCGTGACCTCGATGTTCTCGATGGACGGGTCGTCGATCAGCGGCTGCAGGCGACCCATCCCAAAGATCGCATCCATGACGCTGTCGGCGATCGCGAACTCCTCATCGACCGTCCAGGGGCGCTGGCCGGCGTGGACGCGATCGCGCGACCTGGCGATGAGGACCTCGGTCAGGAGCGTGCGCGCGAGCTCGCGGCGAGCACCCGGGTCAGCCACTGGCACCTCACGCAGCCGGATGGCCAGGGCGTCGGACACCTCGCGACGGATCTGGGCGACAAGGCGGTGGTCGACAGCGACCTGTGGGGCGACGGCCGAGTCTGCAGAGGGCACGACCTGCATGGGACCCATCAGCCGTGCACCTGCGCGGCCGATGCGATCGGATCGGCAAGTCCCACGGGGGGAGCAGGAAGGTGCCGGTTCGCCCGACTGATCGCCATCGCGCCGAGATCCCCGGCCACTCGGCGAACGGAACGGGCGTACTCGCTGCGCTCGAAGCCGCGCCCCGGGTTCGCCCCCTCGGAGTGGACCCGAGCAGACGCAGATTCGAATGCCAGGACCCCGATCAGCGGCAGGTCCACTGCCTCCGCGACCTCCGAAGCGCGATACGGCGAGTCCGCCTCGACGACAAGCAGGTGCAGCGGCACCCCCGCCCAGGGCCAGACGGCCGCCAACCGATGCGCGGCCATGACCGCGGCCAGGGACGGCCGCACCAGGAGCACCGCCAGGTCGCTGACGGCCAGCCACGCAGACCCCATACCGGTGCGATCCACCCGGCCAGCATCGACAAGGACGTCGGCACCCTCGTGGTGCAGGTCCGCGCGCAACTCAGCAAGGACGTCCCACGCGAGTGGCAGTGCGGCGGACCGCGCCTCGTCGGGGACTCCCGGCAGCACCCGCGCCGAGCCATCGGCGCGCAGGTGCACCGTGGCCGAGTCGAGGGCGTCGCGCGAGTGCAGGTCGCGAGCTGTCGCCAGCGGAAGGACCCCGGCAGTGGTCGGGACGGCACCGCGGAGGACCCCGGCGCCGATGTCCCCACCGATCGGGTCGGCGTCCACGGCCAGGGCGCTGCGTCCCGGATGGACGGTGGACCACGCCAGGGTGAGGGCCACGGTCGCGGTCGTGACGCCGGGCGAGCCCTTGGCGCTGAGCAGGCTGATGATGGCCACGTCAGCCCTCACTCGGCTCGACGACCAGCGCGACGTGGCCGTTGGCTGCTGACACTGCGAGTCGTGGCCCGGCGGCCGCGGCGCTCGTCACATCGACGACTGTGACGCCGTTGATGTCGGCCGCGCCGACGCGCACGACGGTGGCGGCGATCGGCGCGGCAGCCACTCCGGCGCCGAGGTCGGCGCCACCGTCGGTGGCGGACTCGGAGTCGACAGCCAGGATGCGATCCCCGGCGCGCAGGCCACCGGCGGGCATGCGCTCGGATGGCACGGGGATCGGGACAAGGACGCGCCCTGGACCAGGCTCGCCAGCCGGCTCGAGCATGCCTGGGGTCAGCAACATGCCCGGGGTCAGGCGCGTCGTCGCCACCTGGCCCACGACGGCGTCACGTTCGGCCGCCGACAGCACCGCGACTCCGGGGTCGACCGACACGCGGGCGATCGCGATGTCGTCGGTGGTCACGGCCTCGCCGTACGCCACGTGGGCGCGAACAGCCAGGACCTCCTGTCGCTGGCCAGCAGCACCCACGAGCCACACGACGGTCAGCGCTCCCAGTGCGGCGAGGAGTGCGCCGAGCCCGATCAGCCACGGTCGCCGACGGCCCCGGATCGGCGCGATGCCGCCCGGATGGGTACCGGTGGCGGAGCCGCCGGGGCGAGCCGGGGAGGTCGTCGGTCGCGGGGAGGGCCCGGAAATCCTGGAGGGCGCGGTGGTCATGAAGGTTCCCCAGAGGTCAGCGCCGGGACCCTCCGGCGAGGTTGATCATGGGAGCCTGCCCTCGGGCCTCGCTCAGTGCACGGCATGACATGGCTCATGGCAGCTCCCCCTTCGGATATGCCCGCACATCCGGCATAACGGCTGTAACGGCATGTACTGCGCCTCGCCGACAAAGCGGGCATATGGACGCGGCCGTATGGTAAAGAGCAATCTGGCCGATCTCCTAATCGATGTCCGACTGCATGGGCGATCCCGCGCGGAGCGACGCGCAGGCTTCGCACCCCGTTCAGGCCCAGCGTCCCGCCAGCCATCACGCGATCCCCCGATCGGACTTGTGCCTCTCGAACCCCTCGAGCCACGCTCCTGGTCCGGCAGCCCAGCGCACGGTCGTCGAGCGCAGGGCGGCCTGTACTGCCGGATCCCCAAGGACCGACAGCCCACACCGGGATGCCAACTCCAGGACCCCCGGCCACTCACCGCCACCCAGCAGGAGCCCCGCGAGGCGCCGCGCCTGCCACTCCGGGACTCCGACGCGCAGTGACACCCAGCGCCATCGGGTCGTCGGCGAGCCGGTCCGGCCACGCGCTGCATGGTCGGCCATGATCTCGATGGCGTCTGCGGCCTCCGCCCGATTCCAGCCGACGTCGACCAGTGCGTCCAGGACCGCCGAGACAACAGGCCCATGGTCCGGTTCATCGCGGGTGGCCCCTTGGGTGGGCTGCCACCCTCCATCCGTCAACTCGTCGAGGGACAGGCACCGGGTTCGTCGCGCGGGTGCGTGGAGCTGGGCCACATGGCCAGCCCGGTGGTCCGTCGCGGATTCCTCAGCGCCAGGCGCACGGATCCCCGTGGCGTCCACGCCCGGCGCCGCCGCACCCGGAGCCATGGCGATCACCGCTCCACGGCCGAGGAGCCGAGCGGACTCGATCTCGGCGGCGACTGCCCGACGAACAGCCGCCCAGACCATCCCCCCGGGATTCTCTGCTGTCCGCGCCGTGGGCCGTCGCAGCGCATCCCATGCCGCCTCCCACCCCGAGGCCTCGGCCTGGTCCGCGGCCGGTCCCCGCAACCCCGAGCGACGGACGACGGGAACCACGACGGTACGCCGCACGTAGTCGAGCAACTGCCTGCCTGCAGCGCTGTCCCATCCCTCCAGATCGACGCGGTGCAGCGAATCGCGCAGGAACTGGGCAGTGAGGTCCATGTCAGTACTCCCTCCTGGGGTGGTCGATCGACTCGCGGCCGATGCGCTGCACCGTGCCCCAGCGCCGTTGCCGCATCTGTTGCCATTCGTGCGACCGCGGCTCAGCGACCCAGGTCGTTCGCCCGGGCAAGCTTCCGAGATGACCCTCTGACCTGCGATGACGGTATGCCTGACGGGCGGCAACAACTCATGGCGCAGGGGCAGGTCGGCGCCTGCGCAGGAGTGTCGTAGCCAGGCACCATCTCCCGCGGGTCGCCGGCAACGTCGTCCGCGAATGGCGCACGTTGCCCGGCAACACCTGCCCGACCACCACCGGGCTGCGGCACTGCCGATGACCCCCGGCTGCGCGCACTGATGCAGATGACGGCCGCGCACCAGAGCTGGCCGACCGACCCGGAGGTTCCCCATGACACCGTCCACCGCTTCCCCAGAACTGGGGGTCATCGCCGACCTCCCCGCCACGCTCGCGGGGCTCTGGACGGCCATCACGATGACCCACGACATAGCCGGGGGCCTCGTCGAACACGGTGCCCCGAAGGACGCCGACATTCCGGGAGGAGTCGCTGCCGCGTGCGCGGAGGCGGCCCAGAGCATCTCGGCCGCTCGGCGGGAGGCGCTCGTCCCGATCGCCGAACTGCCGGACCCGAGGGCGGTGGAGCCAGGCGAGGAGTTGGCCCTGCTCGGCGCCCTGTCGAGAAGCTGCATCGATCTGGCAGTCGACCTGCTGGGCAACGAGGACGAACCCCTGACGCCCATCGAGGTCCTGGCGGTCACCCGCGCCGTCACCGCGCTCTGCAGTGCCCGCACCCTGACCCAGGGCCGCGTCGCATGAGCATCCAGACGGCTGCTGAGCCCGTCCGCCGGTCCACCACGACCTATGCCCAACTCACCGGACAGGCTGCGCGATGCATCGCGCGCGCCACCATCGAGGCAGTCCAGGAGCCCTGCGGTGGCAACGGTCCAGATGCCCTGGGCATCTCTGCTCACCACGACCTCGCCGACGCGCTGGTGCACCTCGCGAAGACCCTGGCCAAGCCCCTGGGCGGCGCCACAGCCTCACCGGCCAGGCGTCGTCGAGGGGGGCCCGACTCCCGATTGCTCCGGGCGCTCGAGGAGGTCGCACGACCTCGAAGCTGGAGCGAACCCGGGCCCACGGACGGGCCCGGGGCGGCCCTGGCCCACGCGGCGCTCCTGATCCGCGCGGCCGCCGACCTCTGGTCCACACACCACAGCGCAGACGGCCGGCCGAGGAGCCCCGAGGCCTCCCGGATGCGACACCCCTCGACCTTGGGCGCCGCGTCACGGGAGTGGCGAACGCTCGTGGCGCTGACCGCGGAGGCGGCCGAGGCCCTGGTGGAACATGGTCGGCCCGACGAGCCCAGCGAACCCGCGATCGCAGACCTGCGCGCGTTCCCGCGGCCGAGGGGAGACGCGGGCGGGCCGATCGCAACCGAAGGACTCCTCGACCTCACCGTCGCCCGCCCGGGCATCCGACCCGGGCAACCACCCCTCGATGAGCTCTCCGAGCGCGTCGTCCGCCTGCGCCACCTGGCATGGACCCTGTCAGAGGTCGGCAGCGCGCCCTACGCGGTGCACGGGAACCTTGCCGCAATCGGTATCGCCCTGCACCATGCTGCGCGGACGGCCCACCTGTCCCTCGCTGAGCGGGCGCCGAGCCAGCAGATCCGGGACCGCCACCTCGACGCAGCCAACCACGCTGCCATGGGCGAGTCGGGGTGGAGGGAGATCTCCGAGCAGGTGCGGGCACTGCGCACGCCCCACCCGAGCACCCATCCGATCCAGATCGAGCGACTGGACATCGACCGCCTGCTGAGTCGGGCCGCTCCGAGCGGGCATCCGGTGTCGCGACCCGAGGTCGGCTGGGTGCTGAGCCGGATCGCCGCGTCCTTCACCGAGGTGGCAGCGCACAACGCCGTCGCACTTCGGGCAGCGCAGGACCGGGGCGACCTGCTGCTGCTCGGGCGGGCGATCCCCACCGACGCCCTGCCCCGGCGGCCCGACCTCTTGGCGGCGCGCCTCTCCGATCAGGTGATCCCCGCGCCCACGGCGGTGATCGCCAGGCTGGAGTCCCACTACCGGGCCATCGCCAAGGGCGCGCCCGCCCGGCCCTCCACCGACGTGTCACCCCCGGCCGCGTGAGGGGAATCACCAACCGCGCCGGAGGATCTCGACAGTCAGCCGCACGGCTGGCCGCGCAGCGGGACCCCACCACCGGAGTAGGTGCGCATCAGGGCGACGGTGATCGGGGTCCACTCGATGAACGTGCCCTTGGCCGGGACCCACGTCAGGTCACGGGGGAACCACGCGCCGGAGTCGGCCTGCTGCTCCAGTTGGGCGCCCGCATCGGTGAGACGCCCGCGCACACTGGACCACTCGCTGGAGAAGGCCCCACCGGTTCCGGTCACCACCCCACCATCGACGTTCAGCACCAGGAACGACCCCACTGCGGGATGGGTGCCGCTCACCCCGGACACCAGGTACAGGCAGGTTCCTTGCCCGCGAGCCAGGCAGGCGGGCACCGAGTCACGCTGACCCGTGGGATGCTGCGTCTTCCCGGCCGGGTAGTAGACCTTGACCCAGTCCACGTTCCGCAGGCGCCGCAATGTGGGCAGGATCGAGTCGGCGATGGTGAAGTTGGACGCCGTCCCGTCGCAGCCCCCGGTCAGGCGCAACCGGGCAACGCGACGGGAGACGCTCACCGCGGTGAATCCGGTCACACCGGAGGTGACCAGCCGGAGCCCGGCTGCCTGCTCCGTGAGCGTGGGACCCGCGAGGATCCGGTCCACAAGGCCCGTCGCGGGGTAGGCATCCGGGACGGATCGGCGCACGGTGGCCCGCGCGGAGCGGCCAGCCGGGGCGTCCTTGTCCATGAACGTGACCCGCCGGGTCGTGCGGGGGAACGCCGTCGACACGTCGATCGCGATCCGTCCCGGGTTGGTGAGTCGGTGAACATGGAAGGGCATGCGCTTGGCCAGCCCGATGCCCATCGTCACGACCGCCTCGAAGTCCCCTGCTCCTCGCAGAGACATCACGTTGGGCAGGGCAAAGGCCTGGTCGAGCACCACTGTCCGCCCCCCGTCCTCGGTGTGCGCGTGGGCCCCCTGGACCTGCACCCGGATGACTGCCCGGCCGGGCACGGGCACGCGCTCCCCGGAGAAGTCGCCGATCAACGCCGGCACCAGGGCCACAGTGGCCCGGGGCGCCCTTCGCGTGTCGAACTCGAGGACGAATCGATCAAAGCCGGAGTGGTGGGCCGCGCGGACCTCGACGACTGTCGCCACGGTGGGATCCGCCCCCGGCAGGGCCACGGCCGTGCCCGCACCCCCTGGGCCACCAGGCACGGTCAGCATGAGGGCCACTGCCCCGACCCCCACAGTGACTCGTCGGACCAAGGATTCACGGGACCACATGACAGCCCCCTCACGCCGGGCGCCGAGCCCGCCGACTGGTTCGTCCAGGACCCCCGGGCAATCCCAGCATCCCGGTTATCGGCCTGCCGGGGAAGCCCCGAAGGTCCCGACCGTGGGGCCACCCACACGGGGTCCACGCCGCTTGTGAGGCCCCGGCTACGCCCGACCTGCGCTCCCCTCGGCGGCCGTCCCCGCGAACCTGCCCGCGGCCTTGTCGAAGCTCCGCCACGCCCGGGGGTAGGGGCTGCGAGCGGGCACCGTCGGGGCCGCCGCAGAGACGACCTCCCGCCACCGGCCATACGCGGCTGCGATCTCGGCGAACGCCGACCTCGTGCACTCCACGCGGTCCTCGACGTCGCCGGTGAGCGCAGCAGCAAGCCCACCCGTCGATGCGCTCCTGGACCTCCCGACGATCGGCCTCGATCAGGCCGCGCAGCCGTGCGTAGTCGGTCAGGACCACACGGTGCACGTCCTCGTGATCCCACCAGAGCGACCCTCGTGCGTACGTGCCGCCCGGCGACGGACCTCGATCGGGCAACCCCGCGGCATCGACGGCGTCGAACCAGACGGGCACACGGACCGACAGGCACGGCGCGGCTGTCCCGGTCACCCAGTGGGTGGCCGGGCCCTCGGCTGGCAGCTCCGAGACCCACGACCCGGTGGTCTGCGAGCCCCGCACCGGCCCGAACCCGGCATGCATGCACACCGTCGCCCCGATCAGGCCACCCACCGCATGATCCGACGGGCCCCATCCGGGCCGGCCGTCGGCGCGGGGTCCGTGATCGGCCAGCAGCTCCCACGCGCGAGTCAGGTCGACCCGACCACGTGCCGCCGACAGCGAATCACTCGTCCGGCACTGACGGGCGCGGGCGTCGCTGAAACGCGTGTAGACCCGGTCGCTGTAGTCCGCCGCGAAGTCGAAGTCCTCGCGGCCCGCACACCACTTCGCAGCGATGGCGTGGTCGACCAGGCCAGGCGAAGAGCGGTCGAACTGTCCGCCGATCGTGATCGCGTTCGAGATCGATCCCGACCCCTCGACGCGGCGCGCCGCCCACTCCCGTCCGGCTGTCTCGAGGATCCACGCCTCGTTGGGATCGGTGACCAGGAAGCTGTTGTGGTAGCGGAAGTCGTGGGTGTGCCCGCAGTTGCCACCCTGCCCGTGCTCCGCGAGCAGGTCGGTCATGACCTCGACCGCGGCGCCGGCCGTGTCGGCGCGCTCGAGTGCCAGGCGCAGCAGGTCCATGCCGATCAGGCCCGGCTCCTTCTCGTGCGGGACCCTGGTGAAGACCGCCTCGTTGCCGATCACGACCCCGTGGTTGTTCGCGCCCATCTCCGCGCCCCAGATCCAGTAGGGCTTGCCCAGCAGCACAGCATTCGTCCGAGCCACCTGCGGGATTCGGATGTACGTGCACATGACCTCCGCGCCGGGGTCGTACTCCCCACCCGGGACGTACACCACCTCATGGGCCTCGTTGGGCTCCCGGTCGCTGTTCTTGGCGAAGACCACCGACCCATCAGCGGTGGCATCGGACAGGGCCACGAACGTGTCGCACATGTGCCCATCATGGGCGCGCGGGACCGGCCGAGTCCCGCGGGTCGCGCGGGACCAATGCCTCTACCGGGCCGCCAGATCGCCGCACGAGGCTGGGACTGGGACGAGAGTCCCGCACGTGGAGATGGGGATGATCCGCCGTGCACGGGTTGCCAGACCCTGACGTCGAGGGAGCAGGTCTGCTCCTCCGTGTGAACCTGGCTGCCCCGGGTCCTCGCGCCTCCGCCCGCACCTCCAGCGGCCCATCGGCCCACCGGGCAGGCACAGACAGCGCCTCGCCCGCGTCAGGTGAGAGGAGAGGTGCACCATGAAACGACTCATCGCCCTGTTGGTCGGGGCACTGGTGGGGGGGTGACGTCACACCGCACAGCCCGCCCTGGCGGGCAGCACCACCGTTGGAGGCCTCCCCTACGGGACGGTGGTCACACTCGACTTCCCCAACATCCAATGGACTGACCCGGTTCGCTGTCTCAAAGGCAAGGTCACCGGGACTGTCAACGGCCTGGTGACTGACGACTGGGGCTTCTACGCGGACATCAAGTTGAAGTCGGATCCCACGTACACCAGTTACGCGTCGTACTGGAGCGACAGATCCGGGATCTTCGTCGCCAATGACGCATTCGAGATGTGCCCGAAGGACCACCCGAGCGGCGCCTACGAAGTCAGCGGGTACGTCTGGGTATCGACCGCCATGTCCGACACCTGGGCATGGGTGGAGGTCCCCTTCACGACGGAGTTCACCCTCACCCCGATGCTGACCACGACGACACTGGCCATCCCGACGGTCGTCGGCACGATCACGACCTTCTCCGGGAAGGTGATGGCCAGGCGACTGGCCTGACGGTGGCCCCCGCCCCACCGGCATCGGCCGACCCGACCAGCATCACGGGCGATGACTGGAGCGTGACGCTGGAAGTCCCCGACACGAGGTGGGAGGACCTCTTCCAACTGAACTTCACGCCATGCAACGACCTCGCAGTCACGGTCACGGTGTCCGCCCCGCCGGGCACCTCGTGGACCGTCTCCGGCGTGATCACGCCCAGCAGTTCCGCCACGGCCATCGAGAACTTCACTGTCAGCGGGTCAGGACCGGCACAGTCCTCGATACCCGGGATCCAGATGTGCGAGCACTTCAACCTTCCGAGCGCACCCCCAGATGACCGTTACCTCGTGACAGGGACTGCGACCGTTCCCTCGGGCACGCCTGCAAGCCTTCCGTTCGCAGCTGAGTTCACGATCGCCCCGATGCCCAGCTACGTGATGCTCCTCGGGCACGAGCTCCGGGCCAATGCGAGCGTGTTCTTCGCTCGTGTCTCCCAGAACAGCTCGGGATTCATGAGGCCGGTCACTGGAGGGTCGCTGGTCCTCGACAGGCTGGAGGGGAGTTCGTGGATCAAGGCTGGCGATGGGGTATGGACGGGCGAGGGCACCTTCGCTGCCTCAGCTGGAAGCATCCTGCCGACCGGCTCCTACATCCGGCTGCGGTACCTCGGGGACTACTCCGTGGCCGCCAACGACGGGCTTCCGTGGCCGGTGTTCGCTCCTTACGTGCCGCCCGCGCCACCTGCGCCCGTGGTCCAGCCGGCGCCCACGGCAAGGGTCAAGATCAAGGCTGTGAGCGCACGGTCGAAGTTGAAGGTCGATGTGAACCCGAACCTGGGCACGAAGTACTGGACCTTCCAGGTGCAGCGCAAGAATGCTGATGGGACCTGGAAGGCTCACAAGACCTACAGGACACAGGGCAGCAAGGAGACCCGGACGGTGAACCTGCGCAGGGGCACCTACCGCGTGTGGGTGAACCCGAAGCTCTGGTACCAGGGCGCCATGTCGCCCAACGAGGTGACACTCAGGCGCTGACCTGACCGCAGCGCCAGGACTGGCGCGGAACGGACACGCACTGTCGGGATTCGGACACAGCTGTCCGAGATCTGCCATTCGCCGGTGCTCGACGCCCGGGGCGTCCGCGTGGGCTCCTGAGGGGCATCGCCCACCCTGCGGGTCGATACTGCGCCCATGAGCGGTCCGCACAGCACCGACGCGTCGAACCCGGATGAACCCGCGCCAGCAGGCCCAACCCGCGACGGGATACTCGCCCTCGCTGAGCGGCTCGTGTGCCCCGATCGCGTCCGCACATTCCAGTCACTGGGCGCCACCATCGTCATGGGCCGCCGGGAGGGGTATCGGATCCACGACGTCGACGGCCGCATGTGGCTGGACCTGCACCTCAACGGCGGTGTGTTCAACCTCGGGCACCGCAACCCCGAGCTCATCTCCGCACTGGTCGGGGCCCTGGACTCCCTGGACATCGGAAACCACCACTTCCCCAGCGTCGAGCGCTCGCTGCTGGCCTCCGACCTCATCGAGGCAACCCCCGGCATGGCCTACGCGGTCTTCGCCAGCGGCGGAGGCGAGGCGATCGACCTGGCGATCAAGTCCGCCCGGCGGGCCACCGGACGCCGCCGGGTCGTCTCCGTCGCGGGCGCGTACCACGGGCACACCGGGTTGGCCCTGGCCGCGGGGGACCGCGAGGCCGCCGAGTCGTTCCTGTCCCAGGGCGCCGAGGACGAGTTCCCCCAGATCCCGTTCAACGACCTGCCCGCCCTGGAGGCCGCCCTGGCTGCTGCCCCCACGGCCGCGGTCATCCTCGAGACGATCCCCGCGACCATCGGCTTCCCCGTGCCGGCAGACGACTACCTCACCGGGGTCCGCGAGCTTCTGCGACCGCTTCGGGGCCCTGTACATCGCCGACGAGGTGCAGACCGGGCTCGGCCGCACCGGGTCGCTCTGGGCGGTGCAGCGGTCCGGCGTCACCCCAGACATCCTCGTGACAGGCAAGGGCCTGTCCGGCGGGCTCTACCCGATCGCCGCGACCTTGCTGTCGTCGCGGGCCGGCGCGTGGCTCGAGGACGATGGTTGGTCGAACATCTCCACGTTCGGCGGCTCAGAGCTCGGGTGCCGCGTGGCGCGTGTGGTCCTCGCCATCACGACCCGCCCGGAGACCACAACGCAGGTCGAGACGCTGACGTCCACGTTCGCCACGGGCCTGGCCGACCTCGCCGCGCGCTACCCGGAATGGCTCGTCGAGGTGCGCCAGACCGGTCTGGTGATCGGGCTGCGCTTCGCCCACCCCATGGGCGGAATGCTGATGACACGCGCCTGCTACGAGGCCGGCGTCTGGGCCATGTTCGCCGGGTTCGACCGCTCGGTGCTGCAGTTCAAGCCGGGCCTGCTCATGTCGGACGCGGATGCCGGTGAGGTGCTGGCACGGCTCGAGGCGGCGATCTCCGGACTGCTCGACACCGGCCTCCTTGCGAACCCCGAACTCTTGGCCCGGATGTTCAGCCAGGTCGCGCCCGCACCTGACCGGGCAACGAGCGGGGGGCCGCAGGGATGATGGGCGAGCCCACGCACGATCACGCCGGGACCGCCCCGACCGGGCGCGCCATCCCCGAGCGCGAGCACCTGCTGGGCGTCCTCCAAGAGACCGAACGGCGCCTCGACCCAGCGAACCCGGAGGCCGGGGGGCACGTCACGGTCCTGGCCTACGGCGAGATCTCGGCCGCGTTGACGACCGACGAGCTGCCCGGCCTGGTCTGCAAGCGGATGGCGGGCTATCCCGACGAGGACTCCGTCGGCGACTACCTGGACCTCGTGGACGAGTACCTGGACGAGCTCGCCTCCGCGGGGATCAGCGTCGTGGCGACCGAGGCGATCCCGATCCGTCGCCCGGGTCGACCGCCGGTCATCTACCTCGTGCAGCCGCGCATGGAGTCCCACACCCTGGGGCACAGGCAGCTGCACGCCACGGACGATGACGGCCTGGCCGGGGTGATCGGCCAGGTGCTCGGCTCGGTCGCGCTGCTGTCCCAACGCAGCGCGGCACGAACGGACGGAGTCGAAGTGGCCCTCGACGGCCAGCTCTCGAACTGGTCGTTCGGCGCGACCAGCCGAGCACCCGATGCGTCCGTGCGCCCAGCATCCCCAACCGCCGCACCCCTGAACGCGGCTCCCCCGCAGCCGGTTCTCGTCGACGTCGGGACCCCGTTCATCCGGCACCACGGTCGGCACCGCCTCGACGCCAGGGTCGTGGTCTCCCCCGCCCCTCCCGGGATCCGGGCCCTCCTGCTGCGCTTCGTCGCCGACTCCTACCAGGACGACTACTTCGTCCCTCGGACCGTGGCCCTGGACCTGCTGGGCAACTTCCACAAGGAGGGCGCCCCGCACCGGATCGACACCGGCCTGGACGTGGTCAACCAGTGGTTGGCCAGCGCCGACATCCCCGGGCCACGCCACCCGATCCGCACCGCCGAGGTGGCCGACTACTACCGCCGCGACGCCCAGATCCTCGCGCTCTTCCTGCGGGCACGACGTGCCGACCGGGCGGTCCGCACGAAGATCCTGCGCCAGCGCTACGACTTCCTCCTGCCCGGCAAGGTCGCCCGCTGAGCGCGACTCGTGCGCACCACCCAGCCGGCGGCCTTCCCTCGATCACCCGGGGCCGAGGGACGCGGGGTTGTCCGACGCCGGCAGCAGCAGGGTCCAGGTGTTCGTCGCCGGGTCGTAGGCCCAGACATCGTCAGTGGACAGGGTCGAGTTCTCGAACTCGAAGCCGCCCACCGGATCTCCCGTGCGGCGCACCAGGCCGCCGATCACGACCATCCGCTCGTTGATCGGGTCGTAGACCATCGTGTCGACCAGGCGCGCCATCGGATCCACCTCGACCCCGCCGACCATCGTCGTCGTCGGCCAGCCGGGTCCCCGATCGGCAACGGCCCACGCGTCAGAGCCCGCGTCGTAGCTGAGCATCGCGGTCTCGGCGAACAGCCACGTGCGCTCCCCGACGGGGTCGAAGGCTGCCGCCCAACCAGCCGGGTAACCGAGCTCGAGCGTGTCGGGGACGTCGGCTCGTCGCGACCACGTCCCCGACCCCGGGTCGAACGCCCAGGTCTGGCCCGGTTCGTCGAGGGCACCGGGTCGCGTGATGACGAGGATCAGCAGGTGCTCGGCACCGTCGTAGGCGAGGTCGACCTCATCCATCCGCGCGTTGGCCCGGGCATCGGCGGAGTCCGAGGAATCCGCCGAGTCCACGACGCTCCACGAGTCCGTGGCGAGGTCGTATGACTTCACCGTGCCGGTGGTGGCCTCGAAGGCGAGCAGGCGTTCCCCGTCGGGGTCGTACACGGCGATCGGCCATGCCTCACTGCCGCCTCCGGTCGACGACGACTGCGTCCACTCGTCAGCGGCAGGGTCATAGCTCCACACGGGCGCGAGCCCGACCGGCAGGCCCAGGACCAGCCCCGTCCCCTCGTGCAGGACGAACTGCCCGAGGGCCGGTCGCCCCTCCGGCGAGGGGAGTGAGGACGCGCCCCGCTCCTGCCACGAGTTCGTGCACACGTCGAAGGCCCATGTGGACTGCAGGCTCCATGAGCCCACCCCCTCGGGGACCAGGCCCGACTCACCGACGATGACCGCCGCGTCCGACGGCGCCATGGCCGCCAACTGGAACCACGCACTGGAACCGGCACCGGGCCGGGCCTGATCGGCGGCCCCGGGCGCGCTGGGGGTGGAGCCCGGCGGACATCCCGTCGGTGAGGTCCCCGTGGCCGTGGCCGACGCGGAAGTCGACGGCGACGTCGCCGGGGTGATCGGAGCAGTCGACCCATCGGGTCCGGGCGTCCCCGAGGAGCACCCCACGACCAGAGCCCCGGCCATCACGCACACCATCGACCGCACCCTCCACATGGCGCACCTCCCTGCGAGGTCAGTCGGCCGCCCAGCCGCTGACCGCGACGACGCGGTCGCTCGACTCGGCGAGCGGGTCGGGTCCCACGACGTTGGCCAGCACGACCGAGCCGTCGCCGGAGATCCGCAACGGCCCGTCGCCAGTGGACGGCTCATACCCGCCGTCCCGGAGCAACGCCCCGATGTCGGTCTCCGCGCCCGACGCGACATCACGGACCGAGCCGTGGTTCACCACCAGCTGGCCATCGGCACTGGCCTGGCGGTATGTGTCGAACGGGTAGTTGGGCATGGCGGGAGTGCTCACGAACGCCTGCATCCAGGGCAAGGGCGTCGACTCGCCCGTCACCACGTCGTAGGCGGCGTACTCGGGCACGACGTCGGCCTCAGTGGCCTCCTCCAGGACGCCCATCCTGATGAACACCGTGCGGCCATCGCGGGTCATTCCCCCGCTGCCCTCCACGCTGCGGACCTCGCGGCTCGCGGTGAGATACAGCAGGTCCTCCTCCCAGCCGACCTTCCCGTACTCCCCACCTGAGGAACGGTCACCGTTCACGTGCACGACGGCGCCGTCGGCGGAGATCTGCGGGTAGCTCATCCCCTCGTCGGCGAACTCGTCGTCGTCGTCCTCCCGACCGAACCGGTTGATCCCACAGGGCACGCCGGTGCTGATCAACTCGCCGGTCCCGAGGTCCTTCACGTACAGGACCGGCTCCTTGGGCGCTTCGTAGTTCGCACAGAACGCCGCGATGCGCCCATCCCCGGAGACGGAGTCCGCGGACACGTTCAGGTGCGGCGCCCAGTGGTAGTCGCAGCCCTCCTCGCACGTGCGGGCCTCCCACGCCGGCTCGAGCGGCACGCCGGCGGAGTCCGTGTCGATCCGGGTCCGCGATCCGCTCACGGAATCCACGAGGTACACCCCACCCGAGGGGAACCACCCGACGACGCTGGTGGCCACCTGTTCCACAAGGAGCGTGGGAGTCTCCGGGATCATCGCGCCCTGTTCGGCCAGCGAGCAGAATCCGAGGTCCTCGTCGGCCCAGTCGCACAGGACCGTCTGCTCGCCCGTCGCGCGATTCATGAGCACCACGGGCTTGGGCTCGTTGGCGCCCGGCTCGCGCGGCTCGGAACCGACCACCCAGGTGGCGTCGTGGGAGATGTCGTTGACGTAGACCATCCCCAGCGGGGTGATGGCCAGACCTGCCGACGCACTGGCCGACGGGGCCGGAGGGGTGGTCGGCGCGGATGCCGCGGGGGTCGACGGCCCACCGTCCCCTGTGTCCCCGGCGCACCCCGGGAGGAATCCGAGGACGACAGCCACTCCCAGCCCGAGCCCCAGTCCCCGTGTGTGGGCACGTCCACGGACCATCCCCACCACCTCCCCAGCAGGCGGCGCGGGGCTGCCGCCCTCCCCTCCATGCTCGCGTGGGCACGCCCCAGGGGACAGTGCCGTTCGGCCCCACCGGGGATCCGGGCAGGTCTTCCGGCCGGGCAGGGCGACCCCGCAGGCAGGGCGACCCCGCGGGGGGCAACCCGCCGCCTACCCGATCCGGCGAAGGACGAACGGCGTGCCACCGGGCAGGGAACCCGGGATCCCGAACGTCACTCCGATCAGGGCCGAGTCGCCGAACGGCCGCAACTCATCGACGACCCGGGGCCACGGGAACGGCGCGTCAACCGGGTAGCCGATGATCAGCGCGGGCCGGCCATCGCGCCGCGAGGGGCCGATCCCCGCCGTCATCTCGATCGAGTCGATGATCTGCTCGCCCGACCGCAGCAGGTTGACCCCGACGAGTGTCGCCGTCCCGTCCTCGGCGAGGGTGAAGCGCTTCCCGTACCACCCCGGCATCCGGGCAAGCCGCATCATCACCGGGCTGGCCGCGCGCAGCCACACGGGGCCGACGTACTCACCTCGATGCTCGCCCACCAAGTGGTCCGGAGTCGGGACCGGGGCGGAGCCGTACGCCTCGTGCAGGGCGCGCACAGAGCCCATGTCGACCAGACCCGGGTCGATGCTCATACCGTGCTCCTCACCGTTCCGACTACGGCTGCACCGACGGGCGCAGGACGTTGCCCAGGACCTCGATCAGCAGCCACTCCACGAGCGGTTCCGGGGCGAGGTCCATGATCGCATTGAGGGTGGCCCGGCGATCGGGAATGCCCTCACCACCGCCGGTACCGCCGAGCGAGATCCCCGCCGCGGCCAGCACCATGTCGACCGCTCCAGGAGGCAGGCTGCTCGGGTCGAGGGAGGCCGCCATGGCCAGCAGAGCCGGATCCACCTCGACCCGGCCGAGGGCACGAGCCGCCTCCACCGAGGCGGCGAGGTCAGCGAGGAACACGTCGGTCTGGGGTTCGTGCACCGGCATGAGGCAGATGTGCGCGGTGGGCGGCCCGCCATGCCCTGGCTGGACGCCGAGAAGCCAGCCACGCACGACCATCTCGTCGGCGACCACCCGGATGTCCGGGTCGTCGGGGCCGCCGTCGTCGGTGAACGCCAGCAGCGTCGAGCCGGTCTCGCCCACGACGTGGATCCCGGGGATGGCTGCGATCCCGTCGATCAGCGCCTTCGTGGCCCGCCACGCCGAGAGGGCGAGCTCGCGATAGCCCTCGCGGCCGATCTTGTGCAGGTAGGCCCAGGCGATCGCCGGCGCGCCACCGCCACGCGAGCTCAGCAGGGTCGGGTTGACCACCGGGTAGCCGTTCCACGCCGCCGTGGCGAACCAGTGGTGCCGGCGCAGCGCGAAGTCGCGGTGCAGCAGGATCGACACGCCCTTCGGGGTGTAGGCGTACTTGTGCAGGTCGACCGACACCGAGGTGACCCCGGGGATCATCAGCCCGATCGGGGGCAGACCCTCGGCCTCCCGGATGAACGGGACTGTCCAGCCGCCGATGCAGGCATCCACGTGGCAGAGCACGTCGAGATCGGCTGCAGCCGCGGCGATCGGCTCGATGGGATCGACGATCCCGTGGGCGTAGGACGGCGCGGAGACCACGACCATGGCCGTCCGATCGTCGATGGCCGCGACCATCGCCTCGACGTCGGCGGCGAACGTCACCGGGTCGATCGGGACGCTGACCAGCTCGACGTCGAACAGGTGGCAGGCCTTCACGAACGCCGGGTGCACCGACGACGGGGCCACGAGCGTGGGGTGTCCGAGTGGCTGGCCGGCCTTGGCACGCCACCGCTCGCGCGCTCCGAGGACCGCCAGGGCGCACGACTCAGTGCCACCGCTGGTCATGGTCCCGACCTCGCCGGGGTCCCCACTGCCCAGCACGCTCAGGGCGGCCGCGACGAGGTCGTTCTCCACGGCCGCGAAGCTCGGGAACGCGGTCGGGTCCAGGCCGTTGACGTGCTCGGAGAGGGCGAACGCGCGCAGCGAGAGGTCCTCGAGATCGTCCCGGTCGGGGTCGTAGACGTAGGACGTCGTGCGCCCGCCCCGGATCGGTACGTCGAGCTCGCGCAGGGCGGCCAGCGTCGCGAGGATCTCCTCGTCGGGCATGCCCTGCTCGGGGAAGGCGGGAGGCAGGGTTGCGGTCACGAGGGACCTCCTTGGCTGGTTGCTGGAGTGGGAGCGCGCGCAGCATCGGCGGCTGCGGCCCGGCTGTACCGGAGGATGAACGGCACGCTGATCGTGATGAGCACGGCCGGCACCGCGGTGAAGGCCATGAGAACGCCTGTGACCGCCGAGTCGGGTTGGGTGACCTGCTCATCGGCGCGGCTGGAGACGAACCCGCTGAGGGCCAGCACGACCAGGACGAGACTGGGGCCGAGCGCGAAGCCGAGGGTCTCGCCGGCGGCCCACATCCCGGTGAAGACGCCGGCTCGGGCGTGGCCCGATCGGGCGGTGTCCGCGGCGATGCAGTCGGGCAGCATCGCCAGGGGGAACATCTGCAGGCCCCCGTAGGCCATGCCGCACAGCGCGATGGCGGCGTAGACGACCGCCAGGGACAGGGTCCGGCCCCCGAGGAGGAGCACCAGCGTGCCGGCGAGGAACATCAGCGTGGCGACCAGGTATCCGTGCTCCTTGCCGAACCGGTGGGCGACCCAGTTCCACACCGGCATCACGACGATGGCCGGCGCGACCAGGCAGACGAACAGGATCGTGACCGCGGTCGGCCGCCCCAGGATGTAGGTCGCGTAGTACTGCGTTCCTCCGAGCATCGCCGAGAGCCCAAGGGCCTGGATGACGAACGAGGCCAGCAGCACGACGAAGGCCCTGCTGTGGCGCACCTCCCGGAACTGGTCGCGGAGCCCGCCCTCGGCGGCCGGGCTGATCCGGGCCCGGGCCTTCGACAGCCCGATGATGCACAGCCAGATGCCGACGAACATCAGGCCGGCCATGGACAGGCCCATGACGAAGTGGCCGAGGTACGCACCGCCCAGGGCGTCGCGGATGACCGGCGCCAGCGCGCCGCCCATCAGGATGGCGACAGTGAGGAAGGCCACGCGCACGGCCATGAGCGTCGACCGCTCATCCGGCTCGTCGGTGAGTTCGGCAGCCAGGGCGATGTAGGGCACCTGGAAGAGGGCGAAGGCAGTCGCGGCGAGGATGAACGCCACGAAGACCCACGCCCCGGCCAGGCCGGAACTGAGCGCCGGCGGCACCGAGAACATCAGCACGAACGCCAGGGGCAGCAGCACTCCGGCCAGCTTGAGGAAGGGCAGCCGGCTGCCAACCCGCTCGGCGGCCCGGTCGGACATGCGCCCGACCAGGGGCAGCACGAGCACGTCCCACGCCTTGGGGACTGCGACCACCAGGGCCGCCGCGCCCGCAGCGACGCCGAGGGTGTTGGTGAGGTAGTACGCCAGGACGAGGCCGGGGACCGCCCCGAACACTCCGGTGCCCACGGAGCCGAAGGCGTAGGAGACGATCGTCCGCCTGGTCAGATGGAGCTCATCAGGTGCGGGGCCGCCGGACCCGCCGCCCACACTCGGGGGTTGCGGCACCGCACTCGACGACATGGTCCGGACGCTACAGCGGCGGGTACCACCGACGCGTGATCACCGGCGCAGGCGTCCCGCGGGAGCAGCCTCGCGCCCCATCACGTCGAAAGAGCCACCGGACCGAGCGTGCCGAGCAACCTCGCGCCCGCTTCGGTCGGAAGACGGTCACCCCTCCGGCCCGGAACGACGGGACCGGCCGCGAGGTTGGCCGATGTGCCGGACGAGGTCCCTCGGCCGAACAGGGAGCAACCACAACACCCGCGAGGTTCACGCACCGAGGAGCCCGGCCGCCCTCCGTCCACTGGCCAGTGCACCGTTGATGCTCGGGCCCTGGCGATGGTCCCCAGCCAGGACCACCCCGGAGCTGACTGCAGCAGCGCGTCGGGCGCCCACTGCCGGCAACGCGTCGGCGATCGGGTAGTGGGCGATCAGCTCCAGATCGCCGGGAGCGACGCAGAGCATGCGCGCCGAATCCTCACGTGCCCAGCGCTCGGCCTCCGCCGAGTCGTGAAACCCGACCGCCGACGCCGCGATCAGGCTCCGACCCGATGGGGCGTACGACGGCGCCACGTCGCTCATCACCGCGACATTGGCCAACCGCACATCCGGTGAGACGAGCAGCAGGGAGTGCCGCCGAGGAAGCGTGGTGGATGCGAAGTACCAGGTCGTCAGCGCCCGCCAGTGGGTGGTTGAGGCGGTCGGCACCAGCGACGCGGGGTCGGCCACCGCGACGATCACGTCGTCGGCGAGCCACTGCCCCTCCTCGGTGGTGACCTGTCCGGGCGCGACCGAGAGCACTGGGGTGTCCGTCAGGACCGAAACGCCCTCGGCCAGCCGCCTCGGCAGCTGGTCCATACCGGCCTCAGGAACCCCGGGTGTCCCGGCGAGGAAGCTGCGCAGGATGTCATCGACAACCCCACGTGGGGAGTCGAGGTCGGCATCGGCCAGGACGCCGGAGAGGAACGGCCGAACGAGGCAGTCGATCGCGGCGGAATCAACACCCGCCGCCCTCAGCGTCTCGCCGATGGGCACGTCGGCCTGCGCCTGGGGGGTGCGACGGGGGTGCGACGGGGTGCCCAGGCGGGCCGCATAGGCACCGAACGCCGCCAAGCCCCGGGTGGCTCCGAGCGCTCGCAGCGATCTGGTGGTCGTGGGCAGGCTCCGCGGGTCGCGCCGTGGGTCGGCCAGGGGATGGCTGACCCCATCGCGGATGACATCCACACCGGCACCGAACTGCCGCAGCACCAGATCGGGCCACGCGAGGCGCCCCTCCGGATAGGCGGGGTTGTAGAGCTGGAAGCCCCGGTCGAGGGTGAACCCGTCGACACGGTCGGTGCGCACACGCCCACCGATCGAGTCGGCTGCCTCGAGCACCACTGCGTCCCGTCCCGCATCGGCCAGCAGCTGGGCAGCCCGGAGCCCGGCCAGCCCTGCCCCGACGACCACGACATCCACCCTGTTCGCCACGCCCCGAAGGCTGCCGCGGACCGCCTCCGATCGCAACCCGGCTCACGCGTTGGCAGTCAG
Source organism: uncultured Actinomycetes bacterium (assembly GCA_963747335.1). Classification (GTDB taxonomy): domain Bacteria; phylum Actinomycetota; class Actinomycetes; order S36-B12; family CAIYMF01; genus Prado023. The sequence continues at coordinate 92,449 of CAVVEV010000004.1, forward strand.
GAGAGGATGAGGATCCCGCCGGTGACGTTGAGCATCAGCACGCAGGCACCGGTCAGCAGGATCAGCCGTGCCGCGGGGACCAGGGATCCGGCGGGGATCACCCCTGGCTCGACGCGCTGCCGGCGGACGGAACCGACGAGCACCCCGAGCCCAAGCACCATCGCGATCGCTGCGGCGCCGACGGCCAGGGCGCTGCGCCCCGCCGAGTAGGCCACGAGGGCGGACGGTACGCCCAGCAGGGTGAGACCCATGCGCGCCCAGGCAAGCATGGTCCGCTCGCCGGCGAGCCCGGGGTCGGAGGGCCCTGAGGGCACAGCCGCGCTCATGAGGCGATCACGATGGTCAGCCCGGTGACCACGGCCAGGACGGCGAGCGCCACCGCCACCACGGGGATCGAGGTCGACAGCGGCAATCCCTGGTTCAGGCGGATCGCACGCTCCATCCGGAACCACCGGATCAGCGCGCGGATCGACAGGACAGCAGCCATCAGGATCCAGAGGACCGCCAGCACGTTGATGGAGAAGTGCTCACCCGGGATGATCGTCCCGACCGCCAGTCCGATGCCCAGCAGGCCCAGCGAGGTGGTCACCCACGCCAGGAAGGTCCGCTCGTTGGCCAGCGTGAACCGGGGATCGGGATCATCACCCACCGACCGAACCCATGCGTCGAATCGGCCCACGCCAGCGCCTCCCTCAGGTCGGCGCCCACCCTAGCGTCCGAGACGCCATGCGAGCCGCCCACTGGCTGGACCATCCGCGGAGGATCGCGCAGAGCCGGGGTGTCGTGGGACGGCCTCCATGGCGGAGTCGGGTGCGCGTCCGATCAGGCGGCTGAGCCGGTGCCGCCGGCGGGGCGGGTGGCACGACGAGGTCCGCGACGCGGTGCGGCGGGACCCGTGGATCCACCGCTGCTGGACCAGACGGTGGTCGAGCCCCCCGAGGAACGCGACCCTGATCGTGACGCGCGTGCGGCCGAGGACCCGGACTGCGGGGGACGCGATTGTGCGGACTGGGACTGCGAGGACCGGGAGGTGGTGCCGCCCGACGAGGCCTGGCCCGGGCGGGAACCCGAACTCGTGCGCTTCTGCCCACCGGCGAACCCGCCTGGACGTGAGCCCGAAGCCGAGCCGCTGGATGAACGACCGCGGCCGCCACCGGAACCGCGACCTGAGCCACGGCCCGTGCGCTCCTCCGGGATGGGCTGGGCGTTGGCCACCACGACCCGCGGGGCGCTGGGCCCGACGATGTCGGTGATCGCCGCGTCGCCGGAGCGCACCTTGTGCTGGGTCGGCGTGATGGCCGCGCGACGCATGAGGTCGGCGACGTCACGACGCTGCTCGTGGGTCGCCACCGTCACCACGACGCCGGCAGCGCCGGCCCGTGCCGTGCGTCCGGAGCGGTGCAGGTACGCCTTGTGCTCAGCCGGCGGATCGATGTGCACAACAAGGGTGACGTCGTCGACGTGGATCCCGCGTGCCGCGATGTCGGTGGCCACCAGGACCCGGACGTCGCCGTCGGAGAACGCCGCGAGGTTGCGCTGGCGCGCGGCCTGACTCAGGTTGCCGTGCAGGTCGACGGCGTGGATGCCCGAGGCCGTCAGCGTGCGCGCCCAGCGCTTGGCCTGGTGCTTGGTGCGGGCGAAGGCCAAGGTGCGGCCATGACCGCCGACGAGCTGGGCGACGACCTCACCGCGGTCGGCAGCGTCGACGTTGAAGACGTGGTGGTCCATCGCGGGCACCGGCGACGCCGCCGAGTCGACCTCGTGGGTGACCGGGTTGTGCAGGTACCGGCGCGCCAGGACGTCGACGCCGGAGTCCAGCGTCGCGGAGAAGAGCAGCCGCTGACCGTCGGCCGGGGTCTGGTCGAGCAGCCGCCGAACCTCGGGCAGGAAGCCGAGATCGGCCATGTGGTCGGCCTCGTCGATGACGGTGACGACGATGTCCTCGAGGCTGGCGAGACGCTGCTTGATCAGGTCCGCCAGGCGCCCGGGGGTGGCGACGATGATGTCCACGCCCTTGGCCAGGGCTGTGACCTGCGGGTTCTGGCCGACGCCGCCGAAGATGGTGCGGGTCGTGAGCCCCATCGCCTGGGCGAGCGGCGCGATCGTGTTGTCGACCTGCACCGCCAGCTCACGGGTGGGGACGAGGACGAGTCCACGGGGGCGGCGCGCCGCGGATCGGCTGCCTGCCAGCGCGGACACGAGCGGCAGCGCGAACGCCACCGTCTTGCCACTGCCGGTGCGGCCACGGCCGAGCACGTCGCGCCCGGCCAGCGAGTCGGGCAGGGTCGCGGACTGGATGGGGAACGGGGCGTCGATGCCACCGGACGCCAGCGACGCGATGAGCGCCGGGGCGACGCCGAGGCCGGCGAAGCTCGCGACATCGGCTGGGGTGGTCGCGCGAGCCGGGACGGCGGGGCGGGTCTGAGCAAGCGGGCGTGCCGAGGAGCGGGTCGGCTTGGAGGTGCGCGCAGCAGAGGCCGCACGGGCGGGAGAAGTCACAGGGGTCCTGAACGTCGAGAGGAATGGCCGCGGGTGCTGGCCCATCTCACGAGGGGGACGCGGTCAGGCGTCAGAGCAGACGACCTCGCCAGCAGCGGATGCTGCGGGCAGATGTGCACCGAAATGACGGTGCGTGCGAAGACTACCCGAATCGGTGACCGGACAAACACCATTCGTCACGGCGTGGCACACTCCGGGCGTGCCGTCGGACTCCCCGCCCACCCCGCCGCCGGGCTCCCGGCCCGACCCAGAACCTGCATCCCCCCTCGACCCGCTGCCGTCGAGATCGGTGTTCCGCATCCCGGGCATGGACTGCCCGACGGAGGAGCAGTTGATCCGGATGGCTCTGGCCGAGTTCGGGGCTGTCCGATCTCTCGCCTTCGACCTCGGGGCGCGCGAGCTCGAGGTCGTCCACTCGGGTCCGCCCGACCCGCTCATCGCCGCGCTGGAGCCGATGGGGATGGGGGCTCGACTGATGGCGACCAACCCGGTCAGCGGTGAGGCCGATCCAGAGCAGCCGTCCTCGGTGTCGCCCGGGTCGCAGCGTCAGGCGCTCTGGTGGGTCCTGGGAATCAACGCCGCCATGTTCGTCGTCGAGCTCGTGGCGGGATTCCTGGCACAGTCCACCGGCCTGCTCGCTGACTCGGTCGACATGCTGGCGGACGCGAGCATCTACGCGATCGCGCTCATGGCAGCAGGAGACGTGGCCGGTCAGCGACGATCGGCCCGTCTCAGCGGATGGCTGCAGCTGTCCTTGGCCGCTCTTGTGCTTGTCGAGGCCCTGCGCCGCGCCACGACTGGCAGTGAGCCGGTCGAGGCAGCGATGGTGGTGGTCGGCCTTCTCGCCCTGGCAGCCAACCTCGCCTGCGTGGCGATCCTCGCCCGGCATCGGCGCGGAGGCGCGCACATGCGGGCGAGCTGGATCTTCACGACCAACGACGCCCTGGCGAATGTGGGCGTCATCGTGGCTGGCGTGCTGGTCGGGGTGACCGGCTCGGCCCTCCCCGACCTGGTGATCGGCGTGGCGATCGCCGCCCTCGTTGCCTCGGGGGCATGGCGGATCCTGCGGATCCGATGACGGCCGGGCGTTCTGCCGGTGCAGCCCGATCGGCGTAGTGGTTGATCACCTCGGTCCCGCGAGATGATCAGCACATGGGAATCCCAGTCATGGAGCTGATCCGGCCGCGGGCCGAGCACCTGCCCGGCTACCTCGACGCGCTGCGTCGCGGATGGTCACCGAACACGGAGCACGTCGGGCTCGACCAGGGCGAGATCGATCGCGTGACCCGGGACCCGGATCGTTTCCTCGAGCTGCGCGACGACCGCGAGGCGGCCGGCGACCCCATCGAGCTTCCCGATGGCACGATCGTCCTGCGCTTGCCGGGCCTGAGTCGGTGGATGTGGGACGGGGAGTTCGCGGGCGCGATCAACCTGCGCTGGCAGCCGGGCACCACAGACCTGCCACCCACGTGCCTCGGGCACATCGGCTACTCGGTGGTCCCGTGGAAGCGACGCCGGGGCTACGCGACAGCGGCCCTGGCGGCCATGCTTCCGATTGCCGCCGCCGAGGGGCTTCCCGCCGTCGACATCACGACCGACCTCGACAACGTCGCCTCGCAACGGGTCATCGAGGCCAACGGGGGCGTGCTCGTCGAGCGGTTCACCAAGTTGCCGTCCGCAGGGGGCGGGCCAGCCCTGCGCTACCGGGTGGACCTGGGCACCCTCATCGGGTGAGGTCGGGGTCGTTCAGGTAGGCGTCCACCAGGGCTCGGGCCAGGTCACGGGCCTGGTCGTCCTCCGGGTCGGACTCCAACCGGATGAGCAGCCGTGCAGCCTCGGCGGACTGCGCCCGGCCGCCACGATCGATGATCTCGCGCAGGTGAGCGTCCATACGCTCGAGCGTGCCAGCCGTGCGGCATGCGCGCCAGAGGGACGGGGCGGAATCGACGAATCCGCTGATTGCGGGCACGCACCGTAGAATCTCCCCCACCGCCCCAGGGAGTTGCGACCATGCCCGTCAAGATCAGGGAAGGCCTTCCAGCCGCTGACGTCCTCGCCGCCGAGAACGTCTTCGTGATGACGGATCGTCGTGCCGCCAGCCAGGACATCCGCCCGCTGAGCATCCTGGTCCTGAACCTGATGCCGGCCAAGCAGACCACCGAGGCGCAGATCCTGCGGCTGCTGGGCAACTCGCCGCTGCAGGTGGAGGTCACCTTCCTGCACACGGCTTCCTACTCCCCCAAGCACACCGACCACACCCACCTCGAAGTCTTCTACGAGACCTTCGACCGGGTCCGCGAGCACCGCTTCGACGGGCTGATCATCACCGGCGCTCCGGTCGAGCTCATGGAGTTCGAGGACGTGGACTACTGGGACGAGCTTGTCGGGATCATGGAGTGGGCCGACGAGCACGTCTACTCGACCCTGGCGATCTGCTGGGGCGCACAGGCCGAGCTCTACCACCACTACGGGATCGGCAAGCACACCGTTGACCAGAAGGTCTTCGGGGTGTTCTCCCATCAGGTGACCGACCCGAAGAACAAGATCACGCGAGGGTTCGACGACGTCTTCCTGGCGCCGCACTCCCGGCACACGACGGTCAGCGTGGAGGACATCCTGGCCGAGCCCGACCTCGAGCTGCTGGCGGTCTCCCCCGAGGCAGGCGCCTATCTCGCCGCCTCCCGTGACGGCCGCCGAGTCTTCGTCACCGGGCACGCCGAGTACGACGCGGAGACGCTCGACGTCGAGTACCGCCGCGACCTCGCCGCTGGCCTGCCGATCGAGATGCCCCGCAACTACTACCGCGACGATGACCCTGAGCAGCTGCCCGTCGTCGGATGGCGCGCGCACGGGGACCTCCTGTTCACCAACTGGCTGAACTACTGCGTCTATCAGGAGACGCCCTACGACCTCCACGAACTCGCCGCCCGAAAGCGCTGAGCAGCCCTCCCTGCGGGGCAGGCAACACTCCTCGTTGACGACTACCGTCGAACCACCGAGCGAGGACAGGAGTGGTCATGAAGCTGGTCGTGGTCGGGGGCGTCGCAGCGGGCGCATCGGTGGCAGCACGGGCCCGGCGCCTGGATGAGTTCGCCGAGATCATCGTCTTCGAGAAGTCCGGCAACGTCTCGTTCGCGAACTGCGGGCTGCCGTACCACATCGGCGAGACGATCAAGGACCGCTCACGGCTGCTGCTGCAGACCCCGCAGAGCCTTCGCGAGACCCTCGACATCGACGTGCGGGTCACCACCGAGGTCACCGCGATCGACCCGGTCGCCCACACCGTCACCGCGCGCGACCTGATCACCGGCGAGGAGTACACGGAGACGTGGGACAACCTCGCGCTGTGCCCCGGCTCCTCACCGTTCCGCCCACCGCTGCCCGGCCTGGACCACCCCGACATCCACGTCCTGCGCAACATCGAGGACATGGACGACATCAAGGCCAAGGTCGACGCGATCGCCTCGAGCCCCGACAGCCTCAAGCACGTGGTCGTCATCGGCGCCGGGTACATCGGCCTGGAGATGGCCGAGAACCTGCACGAGCGGGGGCTGGCCGTGGAGATCGTCGAGATGGCCGACCAGATCATGCCGCCCCTGGACAAGGAGCTCTCCACCCCCATGGAGAACTACCTGCGAGCCCACGGGATCGCGCTGCACCTGTCCACGGCGGCGGCGGCGTTCACGACGGACAAGGCCGGGCTGCTCACCGTCGAGCTGACCAGTGGTCGGTTCCTCAAGACATCCCTGGTGATCATGTCCGCGGGCGTCCGCCCGAACACGCAGCTGGCCGTCGATGCAGGCATCGAGCTCGGACCCCGCGGCGGGATCAAGGTCGACCGCCACATGCGGACCTCGCACCCCGACATCTGGGCCGCCGGTGACGCCGTCGAGGTCGAGCACACCGTCCTGCCCGGCTCGTGGATCATCCCGCTGGCCGGCCCCGCGAACCGACAGGCCCGGGTCGCCGCCGAGAGCATCTGCGGCCGCGACACCGAGTACGAGTCCACCCAGGGCACCTCGATCGTGAAGGTGTTCGACATGGTCGCCGGCGGCACCGGCGCGACCGAGAAGCAGCTCAAGGCCGCCGGGATCCCCTTCCTGCGGGCGCACGCACACCCCTCCGGCCATGCCGGCTACTACCCGGGCACCGCGCAGATGGACATCAAGTGCCTGTTCTCCCCCGACGACGGCAAGCTCCTCGGCGCCCAGATCACCGGCTTCGACGGCGTCGACAAGCGCCTCGACGTGTTCGCCACGGCGATCCGGCTCGGTGCCACCGTGTACGACCTGGAGAAGCTCGAGCTGGCCTACGCGCCGCCGTTCGGCTCGGCCAAGGACCCGGTCAACATGATCGGCTTCGTCGCCTCGAACATCCTTCGCGGCGACCTGGTCCCGTGGTACTCCGACGGATTACCCGGAGAACTGCCAGGGCGCGCGGATCATCGACGTGCGCGGGCCCAGCGAGTTCGACATCTGGCACGTCCCGGGTGCGGAGAACGTGCCGCTCAACACCCTGCGCGAGGCCCAGGTCGACTGGGACCGGGAGACGCCGATCCGGCTGTACTGCGCGGTCGGGTTCCGCAGCTTCCTGGCCTACCGGATCCTGGCCCAGCGTGGCTTCACCGACGTCAAGATGCTCGTCGGCGGCATCCAGACCTTCCGCGCGTGGCACACGGTGGCTCCCGAGGATGTCCCCGACCCGCTGGTCCCCATGACCTCCTACGCCGAGGAGGAGTCGCTGCGCGCGGGCGGGGTCCTGCCGGCGGCAGCAGTGGTGGGCACGGGCGTCGAGGTCGATCTGGACTGCACCGGGCTGGCCTGCCCGGGCCCGATCATGGCGCCTGCAGAAGAAGATGGGCGAGCTGAACGCCGGGCGATGAGGTCGTCGCGCACGTCTCGGACATCGGGTTCCGTCTCGACGCCCCGGCGTGGGCAGCCAAGAACGGCCACGAGGTCCTCGACCTCAAGCCGGAGGGCCCGGGCATCGTCGCCCGGATCCGCAAGGGCGGGGCGGTGGTCGGCGCCGGTGGCGGCGACCATGAACCCGGTCGCTGCCCGGCTCAAGGACAAGAAGTCCTTCGTCGTGTTCTCCGGGGACTTCGACAAGGTCCTGGCGGCCTTCATCATCGCCAACGGCGCGGTGGCCATGGGCGACGAGGTCTCGATGTTCTTCACGTTCTGGGGACTGAACGCGCTGCGCCGCCCGGACGCCCCCGACGTGGACAAGTCCCTGATGGACAAGGTGTTCGCGAGGATGATGCCGGCGCGGCGCCGGACGAGATGAAGCTGTCGCAGATGCACATGCTCGGCGGAGGCACGGCGATGATCAAGAAGATCATGAAGGACAAGAAGGTCCCGAGCCTGCCCGAGCTGATCCAGTCTGCTCAGGATGCGGGCGTCCGGTTGGTCGCGTGCACGATGACGATGGACCTCCTCGGCCTGCACGAGGACGAGCTGATCGATGGCGTCGAGTTCGGTGGCGTGGCCATGTACCTCGGCCAGGCCAACGAGTCGAATGGCAGGTTCTTCATCTGATCGGCGGCTGAGCCTGGGGCGACCCGCCGGCGGCCTGGCCGGACCGTGCTCCCGAGTTCTGCGCGAGCAGGGCGAAGGCCGTCCGCAGATCCACCCGCGGCTCCGGCGCCATGTCCGCCCCCGAGTTGTCGAGCACGCGGAAGCAGCGCGGGCAGCCGAACCCCGTGCCCACGATCGACCCCGACCTGGTGGCGAAGACCGTGTGCTCGTAGTCGGTCACCGAGCCGCCTGCCGAGGGGTCAGTGCGCCCAGATCGAGCCGGAGCGGATGCCGAGCACCGTGCGGGTGGCGACGTAGCCCCAGAGCCCCAGGAGGGCGGAGGTGGCAACCCAGCCGACCGCGGTGACGAGGCCCGAGTCCCAGGCGTTCCCCAGCACGATGGTCGCGATCGTCCATGCGGCCAGCGGGAACGTGAAGCCCCACCACGACAGCGAGAACGGCAGCGTTGCGTAGCCCCGGCGCAGCACCACCAGCGCTGCGACCATCCACCACAGCCCGAAGCCCCACATCATCGTCGCGAACGGCAGGATGCTGGTGACCAGGCTCGGCTCAGCGACCCCTGCCTGCACCGACACCTGTGACAGCCGCACCATGTCCAGGCCCATCAGGCCCGCCGGACCCATGCCGATGAACAGGGTCGGGGCCAGCCCGGCCGGTGGAAGCGGGTGGCTGATGCTGCGCACGAACAGAGTGGCGGTCACGACCAGGTAGAGCACGGCGCCCATGCCCAGGAAGGCCCACGACAGGGCCACCAGGTCGGCCGCGATTCCGGGGTTCCCGGCGATGATCGGCAGGAGAGCGAGCGGAACGATGATCGTGACCACCGGCGGGACGAACCACGCCCCGGACATCTGGGCCAGCGCCGCGTCCTGCGACGTGAACACCTCGGCGAGGAACTCCCACCCGATCAGCAGCGCGAGCAGGGCGCCCACGACGGCGAGCACCGTGACGGCCGGCAGGATGATCGACTCCGGGAGGAACCCCGGGCCCACCTTCCCGATCGCGACGGCAAGGGTGAGCAGGCCGCCGGCGGCGGTGGCGGTCATCCCGCCCTTGACCGGGTGCCGCAGGTCAGCCCGGGCCTCGGCCGTGAACCGCACCCAGCGGGCGGCCGTGGCCCCAAGCACCAGCACGCCCATGACCAGGGCGATCACCAGGATCACGCGGGCCGCCGCCTGGGTCGGTCCCGCCAGCGAGGATCCCTCCCCGACGGCGAGCAGTGCCACCGACAGCGCGGAGGTCCCCATCACCGAGGCCCCCCAGCTGGGGGCGAAGGACTTCAGGTCGAACGAGCCCGGGGCGCTGGTGTGCGCGGGGGCAGCAGGGTCGTGGGTGGGCATGGGACTCCTCAGGTTCTGGCTCATGCTGATGGGAACGAATGATACCCCCTGGGGTATTCCTCCAGGCCTTGTCCGCATCTCGCCCGACCCGGCGCTGAGGGGCCCGGCCCTCTGATAGTCGCTCCGGTCGGGCTCTCCGATCGGGATGGCAGATCAGGCCCTCCGGCACTGACCATGTGCGCAACGGAGCGTAGAGTCATTATTGGAGGTGGGAATCATGAACAATACGCAGGTCCCGCTGATCGTTGTCGGAGTCGATGGGTCAGGGTTGAGCGTCGAGGCGCTGCGTTGGGCTGCTGACCATGCCCGGCGGATCGGAGGTCGACTGCTGGCCGTCACCGGGTTCGAGGTCCCGTGGACGATCTTCTTCGCGCCCACCGCCACCGAGGCCGACTACACGCACGCGGCGCGCGAGATCCTGGACCGGACCGTCGCCGAGGCCCTGGGCGATGAGCCTGATGTCCCGGTGGAGAAGCATCTCGCCCAGAACCGGCCGGCGCAGGCGCTGACCGATGCGTGCGCCGGGGCCACCCTCCTGGTGGTCGGCAGCCACGGGCGTGGGGAGCTGCCCGGCATGCACCTCGGATCGGTCGCCGGGTACTGCGTGCACCACGCCCCGTGCCCCGTGCTGGTGTTCCGCGGGGAGCACACCGGCCGGTGAGCCGGGGTTGCCGCGGCAGGACTCAGCCGAGCAAGGACTCAGCCGACGGGGCTGCCGCCTGGACCTGCCACCGCCCGCATCGCCTCGCGGGCGTCACCACTGATGCCCTCGCGCAGATCGACGCCCATGCTCGACAGCATCCGGCGCATGCCGTCCCCGACGTGATCGACGAGGACCACCTCGACCTCGTGGGTCTTCAGGAACGTGACCACCCTGGCGTGGTGGGCACCTGGCGTCCCCTCGTCGTGGAGCAGGTCCCACGAGACCTCGTACGGGCGCCAGTCGCCGACCTGGTCGTCGTCGACCGTGGCCACCACCACCGACTTCGCCTTGCCCCAGGAGTGGCCGACACTTCCGTCCGGGTCCACTGCGGCTGCGATGATCACGACGCACTCCTGCCCTCGAGTTGGTCCCCAGCCTAGGCGCTCCTGAACAACGCGCGCAGCCGCCCCGGGGCGAAACCCCCGGGGGCACCGGACTAGGCTCGCTCACGGTTCCGAAACCAGATCTGAAACCACGTTCTGGGCTCACGGTCCTCAGTGAAGGAGATCGCCATGGCACGCGTCGTCATCCTCGGAGCCGGGATCTCCGGTCACACCGCAGCCCTGCACCTGCGCCGCAAGCTGGGCAAGCAGCACGAGGTGGTGGTCGTCGCCCCCAACGCGAAGTGGAACTGGATCCCGTCGAACATCTGGGTCGGCGTGGGCCGCATGACAGCCGAGCAGGTCACGTTCCCACTGGCGCCGATCTACCAGCGGAAGGGCATCGAGTTCCACCAGGCCCTGGGCGTGGCCCTGCACCCCGAGGGCGACGCGGATCACGCCAAGCCCTACGTGGACATCACCTACACCGATCCCGCACGTGCCGGTCAGACCGCGACCCTGGAGTACGACTACCTGGTCAACGCCACCGGGCCGAAGCTCAACTTCGCGGCCACACCGGGCCTCGGCCCCGATGGCAACAGCCTCTCGGTGTGCACCGCGGGCCACGCGATCGAGGCAGCCGACCGGCTCGCCCAGGCCATCGAGAAGATGCGTTCCGGACAGCGGCAGACGATCGTCGTGGGCACCGGGCACGGCATGTGCACGTGCGAGGGCGCGGCCTTCGAGTACGCGTTCAACGTGGAGCACGAGCTGCGCCAGGCCGGGGTCCGCGACATGGCCGACCTCGTGTACCTGACCAACGAGTTCGAGCTCGGCGACTTCGGGGTCGGGGGCATGGTCTTCACCCAGAAGGGGTTCCAGACCACGAGCAAGACCTGGACCGAGTCGCTGTTCCGCGAGCGCGGGATGCGCGCGATCCTCGGGGCCCACGTCGAGAAGGTCGAGCCCGGCGTCATCTCCTACGAGCAGCTCGATGGCAGCAAGCACACGCTGGACTTCGACTTCGCGATGCTGCTCCCGCCCTTCCGCGGTGCCGACCTGAAGGCCTACGACGCGCAGGGTGAGGACATCACCGCCGACCTCTTCGCGCCCAGCGGCCTGATGAAGGTCGACGCCGACTACACCGCCAAGCCCTTCGAGGACTGGCGCGCCGAGGACTGGCCCCAGAACTACCAGACGCCGGCGTACGCCAACGTGTTCGCCGTCGGCATCGCGTTCGCCCCGCCGCACCAGATCTCCCAGCCGCGCACCAGCCCCAACGGCACTCTGATCGCGCCCGCGCCCCCGCGCACGGGGATGCCGTCGGGGGTCATGGGCAAGGTCGTCGCCGAGAACATCGTCGAGATGATCGGCGACGGCTCCACGACCCCGAAGCACACGGCCTCGATGGCCCGCATGGGTGCGGCCTGCATCGCCTCCGCCGGTGCTGGGCTGCGCAAGGGAACGGCCGCGGCGATGACCATGTACCCGATCGTGCCCGACTACCAGAAGTACCCCGATTCGGGCGGTCGCAGCGCGAAGGACACCTACGGCGAGATCGGCCTCGGCGCGCACTGGATCAAGACCGCGCTGCACTTCATGTTCATCTACAAGGCCAAGGCCAAGCCGGGCTGGTTCCTCATCCCCGAGTGACGACCGACCACGCCGCCACGACTCCCCCGAAGGACTCCCATGGACAACGCAGAAGCCAGCATCGCCCAAGCCCCGCTGCCGACCGAGAAGACGGTGAAGAGCCGGACCAACCTGGCCGTCCAGCTCTGGCGGTTCACGGCCATCAACATCCGTATGGTCAAGATGATCCGCAAGGGCCACAGCTGATCCCACTCCAGCACTGTGAGGTAGGGCACCGCTCTCCTCGCAGGCTGGGTCCCCGGGCCCACATCGGCGACGTTGACCCGGCGCGTCCGTCGCGCCTGGGGTAACGTCGAGGAGCAACCGAGGAGGAGCCATCATGACCGCACCAACCACCACGACCCCTGACCTGAGCGCCGCCCTGCAGGACACCCTCGTCGAGCTCATCGACCTGTCCCTGCAGTCCAAGCACTACCACTGGAACGTCACGGGCCAGGAGTTCCGGGGCGTTCACCTGCACCTCGATGAGATCACCGACCAGGTGCGCCTCTGGTACGACGACGTCGCCGAGCGCCTGGCCACCCTGGACGTGGCACCCGATGGTCGCCTCTCCACGATCGCGGGATCGACCCCCCTCCCGTCGCCGACCGCGGGATGGCAGCGCGACTCCGACGCCGTCTCCGCCATGCAGGGCCGCCTCGAGGAGGTCGCCGGACGGATCAGTGCCAGGGCAGCCGTGATCGAGGACGACCTGATCACCCAGGGCATCCTCCTGGAGATCTCCGGCGGGCTCGCCAAGCACGCCTGGATGATGCGGGTCTCCCGCCGCTGACTGCGCGGCCGCGGACGGCGACCACCACAGGTTTCATCCAAGTTCGGGGCCGAGACGGCGCCCGGGACTTGACGCAAACCGCAATCAGCGCCCCAGACCCGGATCGAATCGCGATCTTGCCTCAGGCGCCGAACCACTCGCGGACGCGGGCGACGATCGCGCGGTCGAACTGGTCGTCGTCGTGCCGCGCACCGAGCCACGCCACGAAGTCCCCGCCGGCCGCTTGGTCGAGCTCGCGGCGGCAGGTCCTCGTCTCGGTGACCGCCCGGTAGAGCATCGACTCTGCCTCGGCCGGGGTCTTGTAGAAGTACGGGTAGCGCTCGGGCAGGATGGCCCGCGCCCACGGCCGGTCCGGGAAGACCCCGACAGCACCGGCGACCAGCGCCTCCACGTACTCCAGGCCGTAGGACTCGTCGCGCGCCGTGGCCAGGAACGCTGTCGTCCGGGCCAGGGCCTGCCAGTAGTCCTCACGGGTCGCGGTCAGCGGGCCGACCCACGCCCAGTCCTTGCGCGACAGGCGCATCGCCCGCTCGCTGATGAGGTGCGACTCGTGCAGGCGGGCCTCCACCTTGATCGGCGTGCGCTTCTGGATGCGCTCGACCGTGTCGATGAAGAGCTGTGGCTGCTTGCGCTCCGACAGGTAGATCGCCGGGTAGAGGACCACCGGGATCGACGGCTCCTTGCGCGGCTGGACGTGCTCGAGCCGGATGCCCAGGTTCACCCAGGCGATCCGCGCTTGCTCCCAGATCGGCTTGATGGTCCACCCCGAGACGATCTCGCGGATCTCGTTGGCGGTGCGCTCGGAGTTGGCGAACGTCGGGAACAGCCCGCACGAGAGGCCCAGCGCCGATCGCTGGACGCGATGGTCGTACTTCGCGGTGTTGAACCACACGAAGTTCATGAGCTTCGGCTCGTCGCAGTTCTCCTTGAGCGTCTGCCAGACCCCGAGGGAGTCGATGACGTCCATGTTGATCACGACGGTGTCCGAGCCGTCGACGAACTCCAGCGGGATCACCTCGAACTCCGCCCCGTGTCGTGGTCCCGGGCCGATCAGCCGAGCCCCGGGGAACACCCGCAGGAGCCGCCGCACCAGCGTCGCACCCGCATCGTGCCCGCCGACATGCCCGTCCGAGTCGACGACCGCCGCGCCATACCGGATCGCGATGTTCACTTGACCTCACCTGCTCCCTCGTACGCGATTGCTGAACTGCTCTCAGGCAGGGACCCGCTGCCACCGAAGCCGCCCGAGCCGCCCGGCTCCTCCGGGTAGTCCTCCTCGTCGACCAGCGGCACCTCGATGCGCATCCCGTAGAACGACCGGTGGACGAAGTAGACAGACACCGCGAAGAACGCCGCCGCCAGGATCAGGACCAGCACGTGGCGGCCCTGATCCTCCAGGCTGACTGCCAGCTCGACAGCCAGCAGGCCGAAGAGCGTCGTGAACTTGATGACCGGGTTCAGCGCCACCGAGGAGGTGTCCTTGTACGGGTCGCCCACGGTGTCGCCGACGATCGTGGCGTCGTGCAGCGCGGTGCCCTTGGCGTGGAGGTCGATCTCCACGATCTTCTTCGCGTTGTCCCATGCGCCGCCCGCATTGGCCATGAAGATGGCCTGGTAGAGGCCGAAGGCCGCGATCGAGATCAGGTACCCGATGAACAGGTACGGCTCGACGAACGCGAAGGCCAGGGTGGCGAAGAACACGCCGAGGAACATGTTGATCATGCCCTGCTGGGCGTACTGGGTGCAGATCTCCACCACGCGCCGGGAGTCCGCCTCGGAGGCCTTCGTGACGCCGTCGAGCTTGATCGTGCCCTTGATGAACTCCACGGCCCGGTAGGCACCGGTCGTGACGGCCTGGATGGAGGCGCCGGTGAACCAGTAGATGATCGCGCCGCCGCTGATCAGGCCGAGCAGGAACGGCGGGTAGAGCAGCGAGAGGTTCTCCATGCCGGTCGTGAGGCCCTCGGTCAGGCCCATGATGATCGAGAAGATCATGGTCGTGGAGCCCACGACCGCCGTGCCGATCAGCACCGGCTTGGCGGTGGCCTTGAACGTGTTGCCCGCCCCGTCGTTCTCCTCGAGCATCTGCTTGGCGGTGTCCCACTGCGGGGTGAACCCGAAGTCACGGGAGAGCTCGTCGTCGATTCCGCGGATGTCCTCGATCATCGAGAGCTCGTACACGCTCTGGGCGTTGTCCGTGACGGGGCCGTAGGAGTCCACGGCGATCGTCACCGGGCCCATGCCGAGGAAGCCGAACGCGAGCAGGCCGAACGCGAACACGGCCGGGGCGAGCATCAGCACGTCGAGGCCCAGGTCGCTGATCAGGTACGCCCCGCCCATCAGCCCGACGATGGCCATCCCGAGCCAGTACGCGGAGAAGTTGCCGGCGACCAGGCCGGAGAGGATGTTCAGCGAGGCGCCGCCCTCCCGCGAGCTCTTGACGACCTCCTTGACGTGCTTGCTGTTGGTGGAGGTGAAGACCTTCACCAGCTCCGGGATCAGCGCCCCGGCCAGCGTGCCCAGGGAGATGATCATCGCCAGCTTCCACCACAGGTCGGCGGTCTCGCCGGTGCCCAGGACCAGGTAGGTCGTGGCGAAGGTGGCCATGATGCTGACCACCGAGGTGACCCACACCAGGGAGCTCAGGGGCGCCTCGAAGTTCATCCGGTCGGCGTTGCCGTAGTGCCGACGCGCCCAGGCGTCGTTGAGCAGGTACGAGGCACCCGAGGCGATCACCATGACGGCGCGCACCACGAACAGCCAGACGAGCAGGCTCGCCTGGACTGCCGGGTCCTCGACAGCCAGCAGGATGAACGTGATGAGGGCGACGCCGGTGACGCCGTAGGTCTCGAAGCCGTCCGCACTCGGCCCGACCGAGTCGCCGGCGTTGTCACCGACGCAGTCCGCGATGACGCCGGGGTTGCGGGCGTCGTCCTCCTTGATCTTGAACGCGATCTTCATGAGGTCCGAGCCGATGTCGGCGATCTTCGTGAAGATCCCGCCCGCGATCCGCAACGCGGCTGCGCCCAGGGACTCACCGATCGCGAAGCCGATGAAGCAGGCCCCGGCGATCTCCGGGGGCAGGAAGAGCAGGATGACCAGCATCATCAGCAGCTCGAGGCTGATCAGCAGCATGCCGATCGACATGCCGGCCTTCAGCGGGATCCGGTGCATCGGCAGCGGCCGGCCGCGCAGGGCGGCGAACGAGGTCCGTGAGTTCGCGAAGGTGTTGACGCGGATGCCGAACCACGCCACCGAGTAGGAGCCGCCCATGCCCAGGAGGCTGAACGCCAGGATGATCGCGACCCGCTGCCACGTGAAGCCGACGAGCACCCCGTAGTAGACGACGATCACTGCGGCGATGAACGCCCACAGGAGCAGCAGGAACCGACCCTGCTTGAGCAGGTACGCCTTGGAGGTGGCGTAGATCAGCTCGGAGACCTCGCGCATCGAGACATGCACGGCCATGGCCTGCAGCTGCCGGTAGACCAGCATGCCGAATCCGAGGCCGAACAGGCACACCACGAGCCCGAGCACCAGCAGCGTCCGACCCGAGCCGCCACCGACGATGGTGACGGTCGAGAGGTCGGGCAGGACCAGGCTGGCCTCGCCGCCGCCCGTGCCCGCGTCCCCCTCCGCTCCTGTCGAGGCGCACCCGGCCAGGGCGGTGACGGCCAGCAGCGCTGTCGTTGATCGGGCGGCAGGGCCCAGGGTCTTCGCCATCGGGTGTTACCCCTCACTTCGGGGTGCCGATCGGACAGGCACCAACGCCCGACACGCTAGCGATCGATCCATCCCGATGCGCCGGGCAAAGGTCCCTGCCGCAGGGGCATGCGTCCCGACGTTCGCGCAGCAGACGAAAGCCGTTGGACCCTGGCGTTCATCCCCGGTCGGGCGCGGACTCCCCCAGCGGGTGCTCCAGCGGCGCGTCCTCGACATGGCTGAGGTGCTCGGGATCCTCGGCCACCACGTGGACCTGGTGCGCGGCGTCGAGGTCGGAACCCACGGCGTAGGGATCAGCCGGCTCCCCACCGTCATGTCCGTGGCCGGCCATCGCCCCGGGCTCGCCCGGAACCGGGGCGGACGTGCCGCCGACCTTCCACGCGACAGCCTCGGCCTGAGCCGGCAGCCAGATCAGGATGATCGCCAGGGCGATGAGCAGCAGCGCCAGGCCCATGTAGGCGGCGATGTGGAACGCCGGGAGGAACGCGGCATCCGCGGCAGAGCGCAGGGCGTCGGCCTGGGCAGCAGTCGCCTGCCCCGAGGCCTGGAGCTGCGACGCCACCTCGTAGGTGGCCCCCACGCTGTCCGAGGCGGTCGCCTGCAGGTCGACCGGCAGCGGGCTGCCCTCCAGGGCGCTGGACATCGCACCCGAGTACTTGCTGGCGACCACCGACGAGATGATCGCGACCCCGAGGGTCGCCCCGACCTGGCGGACGGTGTTCTGCACCGCTGACCCCGCGCCCGAGCGCTGCGGCGGGGTGGCCAGGGTCATCCGGGTCGTCGAGGGCGCGACGACGTTGCCCATCCCGAAGCCGAACACGAACGGGATGACCACCAGCAACCACACGGGCGTGGTGAGGTCCAGCCGCGTGAACCCGAACATCGCGGTCGAGGCCAGGACGAGGCCGAAGGGGATGACCCGCCGGGCACCGAAGCGGGCCACCATCTTGCCGCTGCGGGGCGCGGACAGCAGTTGCCCGATCGCGAACGGGACGGTCAGCGCCCCGGACTGCAGCGGTGACCACCCACGCACCACCTGGTAGTAGAACGCCAGGAAGATCAGGGAGCCGCTCAGCGCCGCGAAGGTCAGGGAGGTGGCTCCCAGCGGGACGGAGAACGAGCGGATCGAGAACAGGCTCAGGTCCATCGACGGATGGTCGGTCCGCGACTCCCAGAACAGGAATCCGGCCAGGACAGCAACGCCGAAGGCGATCCACGCGTAGGTGACCGGCTCACTCCAGCCGGCCTCCTGGATCCCGTACACCAGCGCCAGCAGGCCCACGACCGACAGGACGAGGCCGAGCGGGTCCAGCCGCCCGGGATGCGGGTTGCGCGACTCGGGGACGTTGGCCAGGATCCCGGCGATGCCGACGGCGATGATCGGGATGTTGATCAGGAACACCGAGCCCCACCAGAAGTGCTCGAGCAGGAACCCGCCGAGCAGCGGCCCGAGCGCGACCGCGCCACCGACGGCTGCCGCCCAGATGCCGATGGCCTTCCCGCGCTCGGCCGGAGGGAAGATCACGGTGATGATCGACAGAGTCACCGGCAGGACTGATGCTCCGCCGATGCCCATCAGCCCGCGGGCCACGATCAGCTGCATCGGGGTCTGGGCGAAGGCGCTGAGCAGGGATGCGAGGGCGAAGAGCACGAGGCCGATGATGAGGATCTTCCGGCGCCCGTATCGGTCGCCGAGGACGCCCCACGTGAACAGCAGGGCGGCGAACACCAGTGAGTAGGAGTTGATCGCCCAGATCAGTTCGCTCTGGGTGGCGCCGAGGTCCTGCTGGATCGTCTTCAGCGCGACGTTCAGCACAGTGTTGTCCAGCACGACGACCAGCAGGCTGACCACCAGGGCGGCAAGCGCCCGCCATCGGTGCGGTGCCACGACGTCGGGGGTCATCGGGGCGGCAGGGCTCGGGGTGCTCATGGCGGCTCAACCGACTGCGGGTCGGCAGCATTCCTGGCCCACGTGTGCGACGGGTCACAACGGCGCGGTACCGCCACCGCCGACCGTGCGCGGCTGACCGTCGCGCACCTGCCGGAGGGGTCCGCTCGCCCAAGGCGTCAGCGAGTACCGTGGAGCGGTCGCCCTGTGGGCGCGGGGTGCGCGCCGAGGCAAGGAGGTTCTGATGACGTCAGGTGGACCGCAGGCGTCCCAGGCCACCCGTGAGACCCCCCATCACCGCCGGACGGTGATCGTGGAGGTGGCCGACGCCGCCGAGGGCCTGATCGAGGTCGCCGGACGGATGCGCGACGAGCGGCCGTGGGCGACGGACCCCCTCGACCTTCCCGTCGTGCACGACCTCGGGTTGGCGGTCACCGTGTCCCTGGCGGACTTCGTCGTCCGTTCAGTCCG
This sequence comes from uncultured Actinomycetes bacterium, assembly GCA_963747335.1. GTDB lineage: Bacteria > Actinomycetota > Actinomycetes > S36-B12 > CAIYMF01 > Prado023. The sequence goes on from CAVVEV010000004.1 coordinate 111,355, forward strand.
GGTCGACTTCGACACCTACCCCCACGCGGAGTGCGTCGACATCACCGAGGCCCACCAGGCCCTGGTCGGTGTCACCCTCGGACGGGGCTGGAACGCCGCCGTCCGCGAGCGCCTCGGCGGCCCGGCCGGCTGCACCCATCTGCGCGAGTTGGCCCGGGCCCTGGCCCCCACACTGCTGCAGGCTGCCTTCTCAGCGCGGCTGCGCCAGGGCGGTCGCGACGACCCGGAGTACCGCGAGGCCCGCGCGATGCTGCCACTGATCGCTGACACCTGCCACGTCTGGGCGGTCGGCGGCGTCGCCGAGCAGAAGCTGGAGCGCGGGTGGCGACCGGGCAGCATGCTCACCCCCATCCCGGCCCTGGCAGAGCTCGACCGGGCACCCGGGGACGCGTAGTCGACCCAGCGAGGATGGTGCTTCTCCTCGCGCTGCCCCTGGCCCATCCGTGAGCTCGACCGACGCCGGATCCGGGGGCCGTAGCGCACGATGGTTCGCGGGGTCAGCGTCGCAGCTCGCTCGGGTTCCCTACCCGCGGGCTGTGCGCGCCTGCGAGCCGGCCTCGGCGGCTGAGGTCTCGCGCTCCCTGGCTGCGGCCAGGATCCGCTGCTCGACGTCGGCGAGGGCGGTCTGCGGGCTGCTGGCGGTTGGTTTGGACACGATCAACTCCGAGGGATCTGGATGGCCCCACGCGTGTGGGGCGAACACCCCCCTCCATGCCCGCGACGATGTGCCCGAAACGCCCTGATCGTGTGAAGCGGCCCACAAGGAGACCCCAAGCCTTCCCCGCGACAGTGCGCCATGCCGCAGGCTCTCCCGGGCGCAGGCGTCGGGCCCCTACAGTTCGCCCCATGACCACTGGACTGCGCGCATTGATCGTCGGGTCGATCGTGACTGCGCTGGCAGCCGCCACCGCCGTCACGCCCGTGGCCGGAGCGGCGACCGTTGTCGCTCCACCCACCGAGGCCCGGATCGCGGTCTCCGTGGCCACGCTCTGGACCGAACCGGAATCCCCGCGCCTGATCGACGCCCGCGCCGTCAGCGCCCCAGCCGACCCCACCGGCTGGCTCCGCGGGCTGACCACCGCAGGCCGGCGAGGGCTCAACGGCCGGGTCGAGAGCCAGGCGCTGTACGCCCAGGCGGTGCAGGTGACCGAGGAACGCGGGGCATGGTCGCGGGTGGTGCTGCCGAGCCAGCCGAGCCCGAAGTCCGAGGCGGGGTACCCGGGCTGGATCCCGACCGCCCAGCTGGTCGAGCTGACGCCTGCCGCGAGCCCAACCACCCCGCAGGAGGCCGTGGTGACTGGGCGCTCGGCGTGGGCCCACACCAACCCGACCCTCACGTCCCGGGTCATCAAGCTCTCCTACGGGACACGGCTGCCCGTCGCGCGCGCAGCTGAGGGCGTTGTTGAGGTCGTCGCTGCTGACGGCCGGCCGCTGTGGATCTCGGCGAAGCGCGTCGTGCTGGTCGCTCCCGGGGCTGCGACTCGCAGGACCACCGGCTCGGCGGTCGTCTCCGAGGCCCGCAAGTTCCTGGGCCTGCCCTATCTCTGGGGTGGGACCTCGGGCTTCGGATTCGACTGCTCCGGGCTCACGCACCTGGTGTACGCCCAGCTCGGGGTCACGATCCCTCGCGACGCGACGCCCCAGTTCGCCTCCGGGAAGGCCGTTTCCCGCGTCCGCAACCTGCGCAAGGGCGATCTGGTCTTCTTCCGCGACAAGTCCGGCTCGATCCACCACGTGGGCATCTACGCGGGCAGCGGCCGGATGATCCACTCGCCGCGCACCGGCCAGCCGGTGCAGGTCTCGTCGATCACGAAGGGGATCTGGGCCCGCGAGTTCGCCGGCGGGCGCCGCTACCTGTGACGGGCGTCAGCGATCCTCGGGTTCCCCAGAGCCGTTGAGGGAGGCCTGCGTGGCTGGCGCCGAATCAGGCAACGACGCGCACACCCCGCGTAGGGCCGTCCACCGGCCGGGGCTCCTGGCCTGCGCAACTGGACTGGTCGGGCTCACCGTCGGGGTCGGCGCCCTGACCACGCTGCACTGGATGCCGTGACTCCTGCCGCGGCACGCGGAACCCGCTGCTCGCCGGCACCCCGTGTCGACGTCCGATTCCGCTGTGGCAGGGTGAGCGCATGAGGACGCGCATCACGGAGCTGTTGGGCATCGAGCACCCGATCATCCAGGGCGGCATGCACTACGTCGGGTTCGCCGAGCTGGCCGCTGCGGTGTCCAACGCCGGCGGGCTGGGCATCATCACCGGGCTCACCCAGCGCACCCCGGAGGCGCTGGCCGCCGAGATCGCGCGCTGCCGGGAGCTGACGGACAAGCCGTTCGGCGTGAACCTCACGTTCCTGCCGACCGTCGCGTCCCCGGACTACCCGGGCTACGTCCGAGCGATCCTCGAGGGCGGGGTGACCGTCGTCGAGACCGCCGGGCGCAACCCAGAGGCGGTCCTGCCCGTGCTCAAGGGCGCGGGCGTGAAGGTCATCCACAAGTGCACGTCGGTGCGCCACGCGCTCAAGGCCCAGTCGATCGGGTGCGACGCCGTGTCGGTCGACGGGTTCGAGTGCGGCGGGCACCCCGGCGAGGACGACGTGCCGAACATGATCCTGCTCCCCCGGGCCGCCGACGAGCTGGAGATCCCGTTCGTGGCCTCCGGCGGGCAGGCCGACGGGCGCAGCCTCGTCGCATCGCTGGCCATGGGCGCCGATGGCATCAACATGGGCACGCGGTTCATCGCCACCCAGGAGGCGCCCGTGCACCAGCGGGTCAAGGACGCAATCGTGGCGGCCTCCGAGCTCGACACCCGGCTGGTCATGCGCCCCCTGCGCAACACGGAGCGGGTCATGGTCAACGCCGCCGTGGAGCAGCTGCTGGTCAAGGAGAAGGAACTGGGCTCGGACCTGCGGTTCGAGGACATCATCGAGCAGGTCGCCGGGGTCTACCCGCGGATCATGATCGAGGGCGACATGGACGCCGGCGCCTGGTCGTGCGGCATGGTCGCCGGCCTCATCCACGACATCCCGACCTGCCAGGAGCTGATCGACCGGATCATGGCCGAGGCAGAGGAGATCATCCGCGGGCGACTCACCGGGATGCTGGATGCAGTCGCCCCCGAGTGACGGGGATGCTGGACCCGGTCGCTGCTGATTGACTGGGGACCGTCCTCGAGCGAAGCCGACCCCCAGGAGCTCCCGTGCCATCGTCTTCGCAAGCCCCGGTACCCGCACCGTCCCCAGCCCCGTCGACTCCCGCCCCGTCGTCCCCAGCCCCGTCATCGCTGCCGCGGACGATCGCGCGGGTCGTCCTCGGAGCGTTCCTGCTGTTCACCGGCGTCGGTCACCTCACCAACCAGCGCGAGGCATTCCAGGCCCAGGTCCCCACGTGGGTTCCCCTCGACCCGGACTTCGTCGTGCTGGCCTCGGGCGTCATCGAGATCGCCCTCGGGCTCGCGCTCATCACCCTGCCCCGGTACCGGGTCGCCGTCGGATGGATCGTCGCCGCGTTCTTCGTCGCGATCTTCCCGGGCAACATCTCGCAGTACGTCACGGGGACCGACGCCTTCGGCCTCGACACCGATCAGGCTCGACTGATCCGGCTGTTCTTCCAGCCCGTCCTGGTGGCGTGGGCCCTGTGGTCCACGGGTGCATGGGCGGCATGGCGGGCTTCCCGGCGCGCAGCCTGACCACACCCTCCGGGCATGGTCAGACCCTCTCGTCCGGCCGGGAGGGCCTGATCCGATGTGTGTGCGCTGGATCGCCTACAGCGCGTGGAGCTTGTCCTCCTCGATGGCCGCGTCGAGTGTCTCCAGGAGCGCCTTGCGGGCCTTCACCTTCGTGTTCGCGTGCGCGGTCATGTTCAGCTTCTTCATCTGCTCGGCCATCGCGTGCGCGGTCGGCATCAACGCCTCGGGTTCGACGACCGCGTCGAGGAATCCGGCCTTCAGTGCCTCCTGTGGCTCGAACATCTCGGCGTTGATCACCGAGCGGTTGAAGTAGGACCTCCGCAGCCGATCGCGGGCGAGCTCGATGCCCACGTGGTGCATCGTCATGCCGATCTGCACCTCGTTCAGCCCGATGCGGAACGGGCCCTCGACGCCCACTCGGTAGTCGGCCGAGAGCAGGAGGAACGCACCCTTGGCCACCGCATGCCCCGTGCAGGCGACGATGATCGGGAAGGGATGGGCGAGCATCCGGCGGGCCAATCCCGACCCGGCCGCGACGAGCGCGATCGCGTTCTGGGGGCCCGAGGTCATCACCTTCAGGTCGTACCCACCGGAGAACATCCCCGGGGTCCCGGTGATGATGACGATCGCACTGTCAGCCTCGGCCCGGTCGAGCGCTGCGTGGAAGGCGGCGACGACATCCGGCGAGATGGCGTTCACCTTGCCGTTGTCCAGGGTGAGGGTGGCGATGCCGTCCTCGAGGTCGTAGCTGATCAGGTCGGTCATGGCTGCTTCCTTCGCTGCGGTGGGCGTTTGCGCACGTCTGCCCAGCGACACTAGCCGGGGCCCGGTCAGCCCCTGCGAGAGGGTCCGCTCACTGCGCGTCGGCAATGGGGGCGCAGTTGCGTGCCGCTGGGGGCGCGAGAGTATGTGGACCGACGAGCGAGGGAGTCGACGTGCTCATCCCCACCGTAGAGGCGGCCATCGGCCTCGACCTCGACATGCCCGTGCGTGAGGTCACCGAGGGATCGGTCCTGACGGGAACCGTGCTGGCCGAGGCCCTCACCGACCTGGACGTCCGCGGGTGCGAGGTGGCGCTGATCAGGAGCACCAGCTACCTCTACCGACAGGGAGGCCTGTCCGCGAGCACAACCGCCCGCACCAGCGAGGTCGCGGCCGCACGGGGCCTGCGTTGCGCCGGTCCGCTGCAGGCCGGGGGCGTGCTGACCCTGCCGTTCACGCTGACGGTGCCCACCGACTCCCCCGGGACGGCAGCGGCCTCCATGATCCAGATCCAGTGGGCGGTCCGCGTCCGGATGCAGGTCCAGGGATCGCAGCCGAAGGAGTTCACCCGGCCGATCGTCGTCCTGTCGCGCGCAGCCGACCGGGCCGACGTGGCCGAGCTGCCCCCGACCTCGCAGGACCGGGGGCTCGTGGCCATGCGCTTCGAGTCGCTGTCGACGCGACGGCTCCTCCCCAGCGCCTCGATCACGGGCATGCTCGCCCTGGACCCGCGACGAGCCGCCGGAGCTCGGGGACTGCGCGTCGATCTCGTGCTGCGTGAGCAGGTGCATCGCGGCCCCTGGGTCGGCACGGACCCGACGCGCAACCCCGCGGACGAGAGCCGGGAGAAGGACACCTTGGTGGCACGTGAGGTGATCGCCCACCGCATCGAGATCGACCCCAGCGCCCCGGTCGCCCTGCCCTTCCGGCTCACAGCCCCGAATCGGCTGCCATCCCCGTCACTGGCGACCGAGCAGTTCAGCGTGTCCTGGATCCTTCGCGGCGTCGCGGATCGGGTGCTGCGACCGGATCCCTTCGTCGAGGTCGAGCTGCACGGCTCCACTGCGAGGTCATGAGCGCCTCCTGCCCCCAACGCGCGAGCTGGGGGCTGTAGCGTCGAGGGGTGGGGAGGAACGAGAAGGCTGGCGGGCCTGCGCACACCGCCTCCCTGGCCGTCTTCGGGGTGTTCGCCATGGTCGGGGTGGTCTTCGCCTCGTGGATGAGCCGCCTGCCGGCGATCCGCGACGCCCTTGACGTCACCCCCGGCCAGATGGGGCTGGTCCTGCTCGTGGGCTCAACCGGATCGCTCCTGGCCCTTCCCCTCACCGGCTCCGTGGTCCACCGGTACGGCAGCAGGCGCACCACCCGGATGGCGGCGCTGCTCAGCACGGCCGGCTTCGTCGCCGCTTCCGTGGGTCTCAATGCGGGCAGTGCGACCCTCGTGGCCGCGTGCCTGTTCTTCGCCCTCATGGGCATCGGTGCCTGGGACGTCTCGATGAACCTGCAGGGCACCGTGGTGGAGCACGAGTTGGGCAGGGCGATCATGCCGCGGTTCCACGCCGGCTTCTCCCTCGGCGCTGTCGCCGGGGCTGCACTGGGCGCCCTGGCTGCCGCGGCAGGCCTGCCCGTCCCGTGGCACATCGTGACGTCAGTCCTGGTGGCCCTCGTGGTCGTCCTGGCCCTCACCGGGCACTACCTGCCCGACGGTGCGATGTCATCGGCGGACGAGCACGGCCCGGGCGAGGCCGGTGGGCGCGGGCGCGCCCTGGCCGCGTGGACCGAACCGCGCACCCTGCTGATCGGCCTGATGGTGCTGGCTGCGGGGCTCACCGAGGGCAGCGCGAACGACTGGCTGGCCCTGTCCGTCGTTGACGGGTTCTCGACCTCCGACGCGTTGGGGGCGCTGGCCTTCGGGATCTTCGTGGCGTCGATGACCGCCATGCGCTTCGCCGGGACCCGGCTCCTCGACCGCTTCGGGCGGGTGCCAGTGCTGCGGGTGTGCGCCGGGGTTGCCCTCGTGGGTCTGCTCGTGTTCACCCTCGCCCCCTCACTGCCTCTGGCCTTCCTGGCGATCGTCCTCTGGGGCGCCGGCGCGGCCCTGGGCTTCCCCGTGGGGATGAGCGCAGCATCCGACGACCCGGCGCGGTCGGCCGCCCGCGTCTCGGTGGTGTCGTCCATCGGGTACATCTCCTTCCTCGCCGGACCGCCTCTGCTGGGCATGCTCGCCGATCACGTCGGCTATCGGATGGCGCTGCTGACGATCGCCGGCCCGCTGGTCCTGAGCCTGGTCCTGAGCTCGGCGGCCGCCCCGCTTCCCGCGTCGCAGGGCGGCTCAGCGCCCGGCCAACGCGCCTGATCGCCCCACTGCTCCGCCTCGGATCCGGCACCCGGGGGGCCGGGGCGCACCCCACCCGGCTGACCCTCGCCGCCCCTCGCATGGCCCGCGAGGGGCGCCCACGGGCATGATGCATGGCATGACCCCGACCCCAGGCGACGCCCCCTCCGGCTCCCCGACCGACTCCCTTAGCGCGCGGGCCGAGGTGATCGTCGCCGGCCTGCCGCTGGCCGACCGGATCCGACTGCTCTCCGGGCGCGACTTCTGGACCACGGAGGAGGTCGAGGGCCTCGTCCCGTCCGTGATGCTCACCGATGGTCCCCACGGACTGCGCAAGCAGGCCGGCGACTCCGACCACGTCGGGCTCCACGACTCCGTGCCCGCCACATGCTTCCCGGTGGCCGCGACCCTGGCATGCAGCTGGGATGCGGCCCTGCTCGAGGAGGTCGGCGCGGCGCTCGGGCGCGAGTCGCGGGCCCAGGACGTTGCCGTCCTGCTCGGCCCGGGGCTGAACCTCAAGCGGCACCCGCGCGGGGGACGCAACTTCGAGTACTTCTCCGAGGACCCGTACCTGTCCGGCGTGATGGCCGCAGCCCTCGTGCGGGGCATCCAGTCCGAGGGCGTGGCCGCCTGCCCCAAGCACTACGCCGCGAACAACCAGGAGACCGCGCGGATGGTGATCGACACGGTCGTCGACGAGCGCACCCTGCGTGAGCTGTACCTGCGGGGCTTCGAGATCGTGGTCGCGACCTCCGACCCGGCGACGCTGATGACCGCGTACAACCAGGTGAACAGCCAGTTCGCCTCCGACCACGAGCAGCTCCTGGGCGAGGTCCTGCGTGCGGAGTGGGGCTTCGACGGCCTGGTCATGTCCGACTGGGGCGGCACCAACGACCAGGTTGCGGGCCTGCGCGTGGGCATGGACCTGGAGATGCCCGGTGGTTCCAGTGCGTTCGACCCCGAGATCGTCGCGGCGATCGCCGAGGGGCGGCTCGACGAGGCCGATGTGAACCGCTCCGCAGCACGGGTGGTGGAGATGGCGCTGCGCTGGCAGGACGTCCGCGACGCCGGACCCGCTCCTGTGCCGGACTTCGACGCCCACCACGCCCTGGCTCGTCGAGCCGCCGCCGCGGGCACGGTCCTGCTGGCCAACGACGGACTGCTTCCCCTACCCGCCGAGGGCACGATCGCCGTCATCGGGGCCTTCGCAGTCGAGTCGCGCTACCAGGGGGCGGGCAGCTCGAAGGTCACCCCGACCCGCATCGATGCCCTGCTCGACTCGCTCACCGAGCAGACGGCGGGGCGTGCCGACGTCCGCTACGCCGCCGGCTACGACCCGGTCACCGGCGACACCACCCCGGCGCTGATGGCCGAGGCCGCGGCGGTCGCCCGCTCCGCAGACCGGGTCGTGCTGATCCTCGGCCTGCCAGCGCGGCTGGAGACAGAGGCCAGGGACCGCGCCGAGTGGGCGATGCCCGCCGGGATGGACCAGCTGGCTGAGGTCGTCCTGGCGGCGAACCCCCGGACCTCGGCCGTCCTCGTCAACGGAGGAACGGTCGACGTCCCATGGGCCGACAGGGCCGGCGCGCTGGTCGAGGCGTACCTCGGCGGGCAGGCGGGCGGCTCGGCGCTGGCCGACGTGCTGCTCGGGGCGGTCGAGCCCGGCGGGCGGCTGGCCGAGAGCATCCCGTTCGACGTGACGCAGCTGCCCTCGGACCGGAACTTCCCCGGCCACCCGCGGCAGGTGGAGTACCGCGAGGCGTTCAACATGGGCTACCGATACCACGACACCCACGACGTCCCCGCACGGTTCCCCTTCGGCCACGGCCTGGGGTACACGACCTTCTCCTGGAGCGCGTTGGAGGTCACCGGGAGCGGCACCGACCTGCGGGTTGCCGTGGACGTCACCAACTCGGGGAACCGTGCCGGCGCTGAGGTCGTGCAGGTCTACGTGCGCGACGTCGAGTCCACGCTGCCACGCCCCACCAAGGAGCTCGCCGGGTTCGCGAAGCTGCACCTGGAGCCCGGGCAGACCACACGCGCCGAGGTGACCCTCGATCGGCGCGCGTTCACCGTGTGGGACGCCGCGGCACATGACTGGCTGGTCGAGGCCGGCGAGTACGAGATCCTCGTCGGGGCCTCCTCGACCGACGTGCGTGACCGCGTGACGGTCCGGGTCGAGTCCCCCGACGTGATCGCGGCCGCGCCTGTGCCGGCAGGTCCGGTGGCCACCGATGCCGAGTTCGCGGCCCTGCTGGGACGGCCCATCCCGGTGCCCGTGGGCCAGCGCCCGTTCACGCGGAACTCGACCGCCGTCGACCTGGGGACCAGCCGCCGCGGAAGGGGCCTCGTCGCGGCGATGCGGTGGGGGATGCGCCGCCAGTTCGCCAGCAACGACACCGGCAGCATGGACGACATGGTCGAGGCGGTGCTGGCCGGCCTGCCCCTGCGCGCGATGGTGACCATGTCCCCGGGGATGAGCTTCGCGATCCTCGATCGGATCATCGCCAGCCTCAACTCGGACGTGCGCGGGATCATCCGCCCGCAGCGCCCCACTGGATCGTCGGCGCGTGCTGACGACCGGCGAGGATGAGCCCATGGCGATGACCGACAGCGACCGCGGCACCGACACCGATGGCGACGCCCCGTTCTGGGGCGACGAGGTCCCCGCTGTCAACGGCGTGCTGCGCTGGGTGGCAGAGCGGGTCACGCGGTCCAGCGACGCGAAGACCACCGCGCGCCCCGCCTCCGAGCTGGCGGCCGCGGCCGGGCGGGCTGTGACCCCCGACGGGATCGGCTGGGAGTCGGCGCTGGACATCTTCGATCGCGTCCTGATCCCCGCGACCCGCGCCCAGGACGACCCGCTGAACCTGGCCTACATCCCCGCGGCCCCGACCCGGACGGCGGTCGCCTTCGACCTGGCCACAAGTGCCGCGAACGTGTTCGCGGGCATGTGGGAGGCGGGCGCCGGGGCGATCCACGCCGAGAACGAGGCGCTGGCCTGGCTCGTCGGACTGCTGGGATGGCCCGAGACGGCCGGGGGCACGTTCGTCTCCGGCGGCACGATGGGCAACCTCTCGGCCCTGGTGACCGCCCGCGAGACCATGCTGGCCCGCCGCGGCGCGCGACCGGAGGCAGGGTGGGCGCTGGCCTGCACCAGTGATGCGCACTCCTCGATCCGCGGGGCGGCCCGAGCGCTGGACGTAGCCGTGGTCGAGGTGCCGCAGACGCCCGACGGTCACATGTCCGGTGCCGCCCTGCGCGAGGTCCTGGCCGCCCATCCGAACGTCTTCGCGGTCGTGGCCTCGGCGGGCACCACGAACGCCGGGGTCATCGACGACCTGGCCGATGTCGCCGACGCGTGCGACGAGTTCGACGTGTGGCTGCACGTGGACGGTGCCTACGGCGGTGCTGGGCTGGCTGCGCCCAGCGTCCGGCACCGCTTCGACGGGGTCGAGCGGGCGAACAGCTTCATCGTCGACCCGCACAAGTGGCTGTTCGCGCCGTACGACTGCTGCGCCCTGCTCTACCGGGAGCCGGAGACCGCGCGCGCGGCGCATTCCCAGAAGGCCAACTACCTGGAGCACATCGACCGCGAGGAGTGGAACCCCGCAGACCTGGCGACCCAGCTGAGCCGGCGCGCTCGCGGGCTGCCGTTCTGGTTCTCCCTGGCCGCGCACGGCACCGACCGGTACAGCCAGGCGGTCGAGCGGACCCTGACGATCGCCCGCGAGGTGGCGGCCGGGATCGAGGCCAGCGACCACCTCCGACTCGTCCAGGCCCCGGAGCTCTCCGTGCTGCTGTTCCAGCGGCCCGGCTGGGAGCCCGAGGACTACCAGCAGTGGTCACGGCGCGCAGCGCTGGAGGGGACGATCTTCTGCGTGCCCACGACATGGCGCGGGCAGAGCGTCCTGAGGCTGGCGTTCGTCAACCCGCAGACCCGTCCAGATCGCGTGCTCGAGGCCCTGGAGACGTTGCGGTGACCGACCGCGAGCGCGATGCTGCGGGTCGGCCCCGGCAGGAGCGCCCGCGCGACGCGCTCGGCCGACCGCTGCCCTACGGATCGGCCGGCGTGGAGCCTGTCCCCGAGGAGCCGCTGCCCCCGAGGCAGACCGTGGACCGGGCTCGGGAGCTGGTCCGCGAGGGCCGAACCTTCTCTGCGCATGAGGTCCTCGAGGCGCGCTGGAAGGCCGGCCCGGAGATGGAGCGTGACCTCTGGCAGGGCCTGGCCCAGGTCTGCGTCGGCCTGACGCATGAGGCTCGGGGGAACGCCGCGGGTGCGGTGACCCTTCTCGAGCGGGGCGCGGGTCACCTCGAGGGGTACCGCGCCCAGGGCGGCCCGACGTACGGGCTCGACCTGCCCGCGGTCATCGCGTGCACCCGCCAGCGGGCGGCACAGGTCGCCCAGTAGGCCAGCCTGGTGGACCCCGACCCACGGGTCCGGCGGCGCAGGGGGATGATCGGGATGTGGACCATGCGGATGACAAGCGCCGCGACACCTACGTCGCCCTGCACGAGTGGCACACCCGGACCGGCGAGCCCCTCGACTGGGAGCAGGTCATCTTCCCCGACGAGGTCCTGACCTGGGCGTCCGCTGATCCGGAGGTCTCGCTCCTGCTGAGGCACCACTACGGACCCCCGACGACTGAACCACCACCGCCCAGTCCCGCCCCAGACCGCGAGGATCGCAAGGAGCACCGATGACCGCGACCCCACCCCAGCCCACGCCCCCGCACCCGCCCAAGCCGGTCGTGACCATCTATGGGACGTTCGGGGCGGGTGCCAAGCAGGTGGGCCGCGGGGTCGCCCATCGCCTCGGCCTGCCCTACTTCGGGCCGGCGTTCAGCTCGGAGGCGATCGAGGGCAGCCCCTCGGATGGCCGGGAGGACGGCGGGGAGCAGGAGGCCGCCTTCCTGAGGAAGATGATGGCCGTGATGGCCGCCACCTTCGGAGCCGCCACCTCTACCCGCGACGGCTCCGTCGAGCGACTCCGGGAGGAGCTCATCGAGGAGAATATCCGCCAGGTCCAGGGGTGCGCCCACCTCGGTGGGGTGATGGTCGGCCGCCATGGTGCGCTGCTGCTCGCCGAGCGACCGAACACGGTCCACGTGCTGCTGACCGGCTCGGTCGAGGATCGGATCGCGCGTGCCGCGGCGGAGTCGGGGCTCACTCGGGAGCATGCGGCCAGTCGCCTGGAGCGCGAGGACCATGTGCGTGCCGACATGTCCATCGCCCTGTTCGGGTGGGACCCGCGGACCTCGGACCGCTACGACCTCGTGGTCAACACCAGCCGGATACCCCTCGACGGGGTCGTCGACGCGATCCTCGCCGCGGTGCGCGCGGTGGCGGACTGACCGGCTCAACCGGCGGGTCCCGCCCGTATGGATCGGCGTGTGCCGGGTAGTACACGGTGGGAGTGATTCGCCGCCAACACGCACACGGGGAGGCGGGGCCACTTCCGCCAACCTTCGGGGGGTCCGCACGGGCCGAACACGATCGCCTGTGCTCCTCCGCCGTCGACGTGGAGGGGCCATGAAGGACAGGGCGACGGGTGTCATCCTCGGTGCCGCCGGGACCGTGCTGGTGGCCGTGGTGAGCGGTGCGGCGGCAGCGGACCATGCGCTGCTCAGGAGCAGGCGTCCGTGGTGGGCGCGGTGGCTCCCCTGAGATGACCGTCCACAGGGAGGCCACGCGGCCGGGGCGCCGTGGGGTGCGGCACCCGGGAGCCGACTCACCTCACGGGCGCTCATCGGGACGGCGGTCCTCGGGGGCGCTCCTCCGGTTGCGCTCAGCGCGCTGCAGGGTCACGAGTGGGTGCTCGCCGTGCGCCGCCACGGCGACGCCCGCAGTCAAGGAGACGCTCACCCACTGGCCCCCCACGGCGATGGGCTCCCGTTGTACCCGCTGGATTCGGTCGGATGCCGTCTGGGCCTCCCGCGCGCCGGTGACCCGGCCCAGCACGATGACGAAGGTATCGCCACCGTAGCGGGCGACCAGGTCGCCCCGACGCGACCTGATGCGCATGCGATGAGCGAGGGTGGCCAGGACCTCATCGCCGGCCTCGTCGCCGAACTGCTCATTGACGCTGCGGAAGCTGGCGATCGTGAACACGAGGACGGCCAGTGGCGTTGCGCTGTGAGTGCTGCGCGGTCGCCAGAGACCGTCCAGATGACGCTGGATCTCGGGCCGATTGGCCAGCCCCGTCAGCGGGTCATAGTCCAGCGAGAGGGCCCTGGGCGGGGATGCATCGTCACTGTCCACGTGGCCTCCGATGGTCTGCACCCCCCTGCCCCTCCCGCTCGTGCCCATACCGGACGACGCCAAGGTCCGTCTCAGGACGCCCAGGCTGACGCAGGGACCTGGTCACAGACCGACGGCGAGGAACAGCCTCTCGAGGAGCTCCGCGCGTTCCCGCTCGGTGCCCCCGACCCGCTCACGCATCCGCCAGGCCTGCGTCATGCGAAGGGGGGGGTCCCAGTGCACGCGCACGAGCCCAGCCATCCGGTCGGCGCGCCGTGGCCCGGCGAAGGCGCCAGAAAGACGCTCGAGGTGCGCGGACAGGGTCCGGATGTCCTTGATGGTCGGGGGCCCGGCGCCCGAGTACTTGGAGGACAGGGGTGAGCCACGGCCGCGGAACGTCGAGGCGAGGAGGACGAGCGTGTCCTGCCAGGGGTCCGAATGACCTGTGGGATCGGCAATCAGCGCCGGCACCGGCCCGAGGCCCGGAGCGGGCAGGCGCAGCGCCCGCTCCGGCGCGACCGAGTCCGGCGCGCCCCTGGCCTCACCGCATGTGCACCGAACCACGTCGCTTCGCGCCAGGCATGAGCCTCGGTGGGCGAGCATCGTGACGTCCTCGAGCAGCTGGGGCGTGAACCGGGCCCTTCGCCACTGGAGCCACTCCCCCGTCGTCACACCCCGTTCGACGGCCGCCCGCTGGAAGAGCTCCTCCACGGAGTCCCGCGGCAGGGGACCACCGACTGGCCCGACGATCGTGCCCGCGAGAGGGCCGAGGACGTGCTCCGGACAGGCAGCGCCACGCGGTGGCCGGCCCCACTCCACTCCTCGGGCGAGGAAGGCCAGGCTCTCCAGGACCGTGGAGACCTTCAGCGCCGTCCACGCCCGCGAGGCCCGAACCAGGGGCACGGGGGGACCGGCGTCCGTGAGGGTCACGGCCGCCCCTGGGCCACGGGTGACGCCGGCTCCGAGCTCCACAGGCTGAATACCCACCTGTGGCCACTACCCCTCTCTGGCCGGTCCATGCGCGGGCGAGCCGGCCGACGGACCGGGCGCTGGGTCCCCCGAGCGTCAGGCGCCCGGGTCCTGCACGGCAGCAGTATCCGGGTGCGCCCCATCCCGGCACTGCGCGCACAGCGCTCCCACCACCAGGAGGGGACCGTAGGCGATGAACAGGTCCTGGCCGGCGAGTTGGTCCAACCGCCGCCCGCAGTTGAAGCAGGTCTCGTCGATGGGTCCGCCGGTCACCCCGGAGCTCACCTTGCTCCAGTAGCAGCCATCCCAGCACGCCAAGAGCCCGCTCACAGAGTCCAGGACGAGCGGGCGTGGCGCACGGTCGAAGGCCGGCTGGCGTGCGTGCGAGCACACACGTTCGGGATCGGCGGCGGCGAAGATCCCCTCGAGCAGTGCCTCGATCCTCACATGCGTGCTCTCATCGATCCTGCCCCACCGCTGACGCTCACGAGTGATCACGCCCAGGATGCCGACCACCTCCGCCTGGGCCGCATGCACCTGGTCGTGGCGCGCGCCTCGGGCTGTCTCACTGAAGTCCATCGTCACCATCCCTGCGCTGGACCCCCGCTGCGGACCCAGTCCCGGATCCGGCTGCAGTTCCCGTACCCGTCGTGAGCCGGTCGATGCACCGGTGACCCCACGAAGGAAGGGGAAGGCTCGGCGCGAGTCGCGCGGTCGCATCGCAGGGGTGACCGCCTGCTGGCTCCTCGTCGATCAGACGATGTCACGCCACGGACCGGGGGGCTCCCGAGACGTCGATGTGGGTGACCACGGCGCCGCCGGTCCCGTAGGGGGCTGCGAGCATCACGAACCAGCGCTCCTGCTCGGGGGAGTGACACGGGTACTCCAGGGAGAAGGCGGGGATCTCCCGGCGCAGGACGCGGCCGATCCCCTCAACCGCGCGACGGGCGAAATCCCCATCGGCGATCGCGTCGAGCGAGCAGGAGTCGAAGTAGTTGGTGCCAGGTCCCGTGCTCCGATCGCCCGAGCCGCCGTTCTCGGCCGCGAACCGGACCCATCCGGTGTTCACCAGTTCGATCATTCCGTCCGGGTCAAGCACTGCCACAGTGGCGTTCAGCCCGTCGATGACCGACTGGAGGCTGTCCTGCGCGTCGACGTCCTTGTCCATGGCCCTCCGCCCCGCGAAGCCCGGCGACATCTCCTGCCGCACGGCGAAGTCTAGCTCTGGGCACAGCCCGACCCAACGTTCCGCAGGGCCCGATGCGCCGCGCTCAGGAAGTCCGGCGGGCTCCCAAGGCGTCCCGCACCCTGTCGACCATTCCCGCCCCCGTCCCCACCGATCTCCGGAGCACCTCGCCAGCCGGCGAATCGGTGCTGGCTCTCGATGTGTACAGGCTCTCGGATCGCTCGAGCCGCTCACGCAGGGCAACGAGCTCGTCAGCAGGGACCGCGAAGCGCAGTTGCGCGAAGTGCTGCGCCTCCTCGTCCGCGAAGTGCTGCGCCACACCCATCTGCAGGTCGCGGACGACGTCCATGAACCGCTCGTCGCCGGCGTCCAGGCCCTCGAGCTCCCGGAGCATCCCCTCGACCTGCTCATGCTCGGCGAGGTCGTGAACCACCAGTTGGTGGCCCTCGACGAGGTACTTCACGGCAGTGGGGTACACGAGCATCTCCTCGACCACCGTATGGCGCACCAGGTGGGCTATCACCCGGTCGGCGACGTCACGTCGGAGTGGCGCGTCGGCCAGCCGCAGGTGGTTCAGCAGGTCCTCCACCTCCCGGTGCTCCTCGATGAGCACGTCCAGGACGTCGAGGGGCCGACCAGCAGGTGCAGTCATCCATCCCTCCAGAACGAGGTCGAGGCCTCGGCTGAGGCTGGTCGTCATCTGCCCGGGAGCCGCCGATCCATACCCGTCCTCAAGCCGCGACAGGCGCGGCCCGAGCCCGCTGGCTGCTGGATGGAGTCAGGTCGAACCGAGTCGCCACACGAGCACGACGCGGCGCCCCAAGCGCACCGCACGAACGCGGCTTCCGGGCGTGCCCCACGGCCCTTCGGAGGGGACAGACACGGTCATCGTCCAGGAACCACCCGTGCGGGCCAACCCGACCAGGTCCTGGGCGATCCCACCCGCAGCGCTCCCGGGCCAGACCTCGAGGAGGCGGCGCCCGATCCAGGCGGGGGCCTCATGCAGCTGGGGCGACGCGTCCTGCACGACGAAATCCCGGACCAGCCCATCGGCGCCCGGGACCGACTCGAGCAGGAGCCACGGGTCCAGGTGCAGTCCCAGCAGGGCGGTGAGCCATTCCAGCTCGGGGTCCGCCGCCATCGCGTTGCGCAGGAGGAGGTGAGCCACCCGCCGCACCGTCGCCCTGATCTCCGCCCTCCTGTGCTGGTCCAGGGACTGCCTGGTGGTCCACATCACGCCCACGACCCCCACGACCGAGCCCTCGTCGTGGATTGGGACGGTAGCCACCGCCTCGAAGTGCGTGGAGTTCGACACGGACGCCGCGAAATCCTTCGCTCGCGCCGCACGGTCGTCCCAGAAGAACTCCTGGTCGTCGGCGACTGAGCGGACGTACGGGATGTCCCGCGAGGGCGGAATGCTGTACCACGAGCTGCTGACGTCCCACGGGACGCCCGCTGAGCCCACCAGCCGAAGCGATCCATCGGCGAGCAACCGGTAGAGGGTCACGGCGGAGACGCCCTGCGACGCCAGGAGGTCGGACAGCAGTTGGGCCGCCACATTCCCGGGGCTCGACGCACCGGCCATCGAGTCGATCAGGGCGATGAGCACGCCGGCGCGGACATCGGTCTCCTGCGCCAGGGCCTTCCAGGTCGGTGACGCCGCCGGCGAGCTGGGCAACCGGTCGCGCAGCACCTGCTCCGGAAGGTCCGGCAAGTCGGCCGCCGTGTCGGGCAGTGCCACCCCCACCACAGTGGCCGCCACTTCGACCAGGCGGACATTGTGCTCCTGGGATATCGCACGCAACATGTCGAAGGCCCCATCCAGGGAGGTGTGGTGACGTTCCACCAGCACGCCCTTGGCCTGCTCGATGATCGACCGCAGCTGGGCTGAGGCGCGCAGGCCCTGGATCTCGTCGCCCAGTGCGACCACGGTGTCGACCAGGGACACCTCCCGGACGGTCTCATCCGGGGTCCACGAGGTGCGGGGCCTGGTCAAGGCGGACCACCTCCCCCGAGCAACGTCAACGTGTCCTCGAGGCTAGCCTTCCCTTCCGTTCGTGAGAAGTCCCCGAACTGGGGACATCCGGGGGACAGAGTCCTCGCCGAGAGCGTGCCACGGTCGGACGACCGCCAGGAGCCTCAGCCGCGCCAGTCCGTGTCGAGCGCGGACAGCGGACGTGCAGTCATGGCGACCAGTGCGATCCTCACCGCGGCGGCGCGCTGGGCGATGAGCTGGCGTGCTCCGCCAGCGACTCAGTGCGCGGGGACCCAGGACCGGTCCGTGCCCAGAACGCCCCGGACCGCACTGATCAGGTCCGGCGCGAGCAGCGGGACCTGGGCCATCTCCGCGCGCAGCGTGCGCGCTGTGGGCACGAGGATGCCCACAGCCCCTGCGGCTTGCGCAGCCCTCATGTCGGGCCCGCTACCGCTGATGACTGCCACAGCGTGGCTCGGCACGCCCATGTCCTCTGCGGCCTGCAGGACGAGTCGGGGGGCGGGCGCGCGGCATGGGCATCGATCCAGCGAGGCATGACCGCAGTGCTGCCAGGTGTCGAAGGGGCCGAGCAACTCCCCCACCCGGGTTCTCAAGAGGCACGCCGTGGACTCGGGATGGGCGCCGGCTCCAGCCGTTCCCAGGACGTCGGCAGTGGGACGTCGTAGAGCACGTGGTCGCGCACCGCAGACAGGGTCCGCGTGAGCACCCGGGAGACGTGGACCTGGGAGATGCCCAGCCGCTCGGCAATCTCGGACTGGGTGCGCTCACCGTAGAACCTCAGGAGCAGGATCTGCTGCTCACGCTCAGGCAGTCTCCTCAGCACGACCCGCACGTCACAGACCCGCTCCACGAGATCCAACCTGGGGTCCAGCTCGCCCACGACGTCGGCCACGGTCGCGTCATCGCCGAGGGGGTGGTCCAACGAGTACGACGACCGGGCCTCACCGTCGGTGCGTTGGGCGAGAAGGACCTCCTCCTCGACCAGGCCGAGCTCGTCGGCCAGGTCGGCCAGCGTCGCATCGTGACCCAGTGTCTGGCGCAGCTCCTCGGTCGCGCGCTGCACCTGGAGGGTGCTCTCCTGCAGGGTGCGCGGGACGCGGACAGCCCACGCGTGATCACGGAAGTGCCGTCGCAACTCGCCAAGGATGGTGGGGATCGCGAACGCGTGGAACTCCTTGCCGTGCGACGGGTCGAACCGCTCGGCTGCGCGCACCAACCCCAGCGAGGCCACCTGAACGAGATCGTCGGTGCTCTGTCCACGACCGGAGTACCACCGGGCCAGCTGCCGAGCCAGGGGAAGATGCTCCAGCGCGAGCGCGTTGCGGTTCTCGGTGTCCACGCCCGATGGCGCCCGGCAGTGGGCGCACGAGTCAAGGCACCCGGCGCACGCCGACGCCCGGCCCACGCGGGCGACCGGGCGCTGCAGCAACGACACCTCCTGGAGCATCGCCATCAGGCGCCGCCCAGCGAGGTCCGGGGCGTACAGCGAGCGGACTCGCACCAGTGCGGAGATGCCCATGGCCCGGACCCCGAAGGAGTCCCCGATCACCGAGGCGACTGCCTGGCCCAGGCCACGTGCGTCGATCGTGGCCTCGACGAGAATCCCCGTGGTCCCCGGTACCACGTGGTCCACGTGGGCGTCCTGCGCGACAGCGATGCTTGGAATGCCGTGTGCTGCTGCCTCCAGGACGTGCCCCCCGTGCCGGGAGCCCTCGACTCCGGCGACCACCACCGAGGCCCGGTCCCACATTGCCGCGCGGTCGGCTCCGCGCAGGCCGGGTCGGTAGTCGATTCGGTCCCAGACCCCCAACCCCTCAGCCACACGGCGCAGACCCGTCAGCCGTGCCGGCGACAGCCGCGCTCCGATCACCAGCCGGGTCGGCGCCCACAGTGGCATGGAGACGACAAGCGCATCCAGGCTGCCGTCGCCTGACAGGCTGATGACGTCGCCAGCGGGCTTGGCGCAGGAGTCGTTGTCGGGGACCAGGATTGGCCAGGGGAAGGCCCCGGTCGACATGGTCGTGACCCCGTGGCCGCGCCAGCGTGCACGCTCTGCCCGAGAGAGCGGGATCACAGCGTCGACAAGATGGGACAGCTCCAGCTCCAGCGATGACGTCGCCGGACTCTCGTCGAACGTGGCCACGATGGGGGCGTCCCCCCCTGCCTTGATCGCCGCCATGGTTGCGGCGATGCCCAAGGTGTGGACGACGTCGGGGGGTCGCTCGGCCCAGCACTCGCGCAGTTCGAGGGCACCGGCGGCGAGCGCTGACTCCATGTCGCTGCTGGGCACCGCCCATACGTCCTCGATCACGGCGGCGCCGGCGGTGCGCAGGCCATCAGCGATGAGGGCCACGCCGCAGCGCGGGATGTGGGAGATGTGGGTGAGCGGACGGGAAATGAGGTGGACCAGCATCGAGCACCCTCGCAAACTGCCGTGGAGCGATGGCGGATACGTGGCCTGCTGGCTGAAGCACACGTAGTACGTGCTAGGTAGTACCCCAAGGTGGGGGGTCCATACCTGGAGGGGAGGAGCTCTGTCGCGCGGGGGAATCGGGGCGCCACGCTGCTGGACGCGGGGTGGAGACTAGCAGCCGGGAGGTTGCCGACACCAGTGCCACAAACCGGGCACGCAGTGCGACGAATCGGCACAACCCGCAGGAATCGGGTCCACCTGGCGGGTGCCCTCCGGCTCACGGGTCAGGGGCTATCCAAGGGTCTGGATGCCATGGCGGTGCCGCCGCTCCCACTCCGCCACGGCTTCCTGCAGCTGGGCCTGGGTCATCGTCGAACGATGCTCGAGGCCAGCCCGCCGGGCAAGCTCATAGAGCTCGGTCTGCGATCGGTGCCTGTTCTGTCGCGCGTGGACGGCGCGCAGGACTGCGTCGCGGCGTATCCGGAACACCTTGCCCATGCGCCTGCGCTCGGCGATCGGCAGCTGCGCGGCGAGGGAGAGAAGGACGCCTGCCTGTTCCGCCTCGACCAGGTCCCGCGCCACCAGCGCCAGCTCCTCCCGGGCGACCGTCTCGTCGCCGAGGGCTGCGGCAACCCGCTCCACCGCATGCAGCAGGTTCGTCAGACTCGCGCCGGACAATGACCGCAGGACGGGGTACACCTCCGCTTCAGCTGCGGCGACGTGCGCCTGCAGCCGGTGGCGCAGGTCGGCCACCGGGTCATGCAATCCCCTGCTGATCCGCGCGCATTGGTCAGCCAGGATCAGGAGGTCCCGGTGCTCCGAGCTCAGGACCAGCCTGATGTCACTCGCCATGTCCACTGGTACCCGGGACCCTGCGATCCATACTCCCTCGGCCCAGTGCGCCGACGGCTGCCGAGGCGGTGTATGGGAGTTCGACCGTCGGGTAGGCGACGTGTGCTGGCCACTCACCCCCCAACAATCCCTCCGGCACACCAGGACTCGACACATCAGCAGGTCAGGGCCAATTGCGACACGAGCCCCGCCCCTCACTTCGCTCCGGTGGGCGCCTCCGACACACCCCCTACGAGAGGACACGATCATGGACCGCATCCGCGAGGAACACCGAGAGCGGACGCCCGTGCGCAGCACCGATCCCCTCGTGTCTGTCGTCATCCCGGCAAGGAACGAGGCCCGAAACCTCGCAGAGGTCCTCCCCCAACTGCCCCCGGTGCACGAGGTCATCCTGGTCGATGGCCATTCCACAGATGGAACCGTTGAGACGGCTCGCGAGGTGCTGCCAGAGGTGCGCGTCCTGCAACAGACCCGCCGGGGGAAGGGCAATGCGCTCGCCGTGGGATTCGAGGCTGCCAGAGGGGACGTCATCATCATGTTCGATGCGGACGGATCGGCCGACCCCCGAGAGATCCCCGCATTCGTGAGTGCGCTGGTCAGGGGCGCCGACTTCGCCAAGGGAAGCCGGAACCTGGACGCCGGTGGCAGCGAGGACATCACCGGGATCCGCCATGCGGGCAACCTCGCGCTCGTTCGGACGGCGAACCTGCTCTTCGGAACCCGATACACGGACCTCTGCTACGGATACAACGCATTCTGGCGCGACATCCTCAAGGCGTTCGCGCTGCCTGAAACCCAAGGGACCGGGGCGCAGGACCGACGCCGGATGCTCTGGGGCGATGGATTCGAGGTCGAGACCCTCCTCAACTGCCGGGCCGCCACGGCGAACCTGAGGATCGTCGAAGTTCCCAGCGTTGAGCTCGCCCGCATCCATGGGGTCAGCAACCTGAATGCTCGTGCTGACGGAACCCGGGTCCTGCGCACCCTGCTGTCTGAATGGAAGAGGCATCGTGTCGCAGCTGCCCGGACTGTCGTCGACGACCGGACCGTGGTGACCGCGGGACCCGGTGACTCCCTGGGCCATGGGCCTGCCGAGCCTGCGCTCGGCACCCCCCACGGGATCCTCGACGACGCGGACGAGGTGGCGATCGCTGCGATCCCGCGGCCCCGGGTGGGTGGGCGTGCCGAACACGCACCCTCCCCGACCCTGGGCGCCACTGCCATGAGTGCACACCCAGCCTTCGCGACCTCGGGCCAGGCCTCCTCGAGCATGCCGGACGGGGCCCCAGCGTGACGAGCACACCCGACGGACGCGACGAGCACCCGGGTGATCACCGTCCCCACGTTCCATCACGTCCGGGTGAGGTGAGAGCCATCACTGTCAGCGTCATCCTGTGCGCCTACACCCTTGATCGGGCTGAGCAGATCGGTGCAGCCCTCGAATCCGTGGTGCACCAGGTGCCAGCGCCCTCGGAGATCCTCGTGATCGTCGATCACAACGAGGGTCTGCTCGACTGGCTGGAGGCGCACGTGACCCGGTACTCGGGCGATCCCTGCATCGCCGTCGTTCCCAGCACCGGCCCGCAGGGCCTCTCGGGCGCCCGCAACACGGGAGTCACGCTGGCGACGGGCGACGTCGTGGCCTTCCTCGACGACGACGCGCAGGCGGAACCCGGCTGGCTGGCCCACCTCGTCGCGCCGTACACCGATCCCGCGGTGGTGTCCGTCGGCGGTTCGGTCGCACCCGCGTGGGAGGCGGATCGACCCGCGTGGTTCCCCGAGGAGTTCGGATGGGTGGTGGGATGCTCCTACCGCGGGCAGCCCACCATGTTGGCACCGGTGCGCAACGCGATCGGCGCGAACATGTCCTTCCGCCGGTCGTCGTTGATCGCCGCGGGGGGCTTCTCCGCCCGGGTGGGACGAACCGGCTCCGACGGACGGGGCTGCGAGGAGACCGAGGCCTCGATCCGCGTGAGTCGCCAGCACCCCGGCACCCAGGTGCTGCTTGAGCCCGCCGCCAAGGTCCGGCACTTCGTGCCGACGCAGCGAACGACGTGGGCCTACTTCAGGCGACGGTGCTATGCGGAGGGCCAGTCCAAAGCCCTGGTGTCCCAGCTCGTCGGGCGCGGGGATGGCCTGGCCTCCGAGCGCGACTACGTCCGGTCCACGTTGCCGGCCGCGGTGGTCGCGGCAGTCGCCAGCGCCTATCAGCATCATGATCTCGCGCGGATCACGCCCGCGGCTGCCATCATCGGAGGTTTGGTGGCCACCGCCACCGGCTACGCAGTCGCCTCCCTGACGTTCCCCTCATCCAGGACTGGTCTCCGGTGAACTCCGAGCTGGTTGATGACGCGACTGCACCCAATGGGGGGTCAGAGAACCGACCACGCGGCGAGCATCGTCGTCCGCGGGCTTCACACGGCACGCCGTTCCCCGTCCTGCTCTACCACGCTGTTGACACGCACTGGCCCCGGGGCCAGGAGGACATCACAGTGCCACCGCACCTGTTCGCCCGCCACATGGACGTCCTGGCAGACCGCGGCCTGCACGTCGTCCCCCTCGGGATGGTGGCAGAGGCGCTCCTGGCCGGCGCCGAGCTGCCGTCCAACGCGGTGTCCGTGACATTCGATGACGGCTACGCGTGCTTCCTGCTCCACGCACACCCCGTCCTGGCTGAACGCCGGATGAGGGCCACCCTGTTCCAGACGACAGGATGCATCGGGCGACCCTTCGCCGGCTCGATCATGGTGACCGAGTCCGACCTGCGTGAACTCGCAGCCCTGGGCGTCGAGATCGGCTCGCACACGGTCACCCATCCGCACCTGGACCTGGTGAGTCCCCAGCAGCTCCACTCCGAGTTGCGCGACAGCCGGGAACGACTCGAGCAGGTGCTGGGTGCGCCGGTCCCCGGCCTGGCCTACCCGCACGGCTCCTACACCCGCCAGGTCGCGGCGGGAGCCCGCCAAGCGGGCTACACATGGGCCGCCGGGGTGAAGAACGCCAGCTCGCACGCGGCCGACGATCCCTGGGCGATCGCGCGGATCACGATGGGACGCACCGTGACCGCTGAGGGCCTGGGGCACATCCTCGACGGCGGGCTTCCTCTGGCCGCGACCGAGGAGCGGATGCGCACCACGGTCTTCCGCCAGGTTCGCCGGCTGCGAACCAGGAACGGGTACGACCCCGATGTCCTCTGAGGGCGCCGTCACCCGCCTCGGTGGTCCCGCAACAGCCCTGACGGTGGACCTCGAGGAGGTCCCTGCCCTGCCGGGCTCCGCGCACCGCTACGCCGTGATCCTCGTGCGGCGGGGCCTGCGCCCCTTCGCCGAGGTCGTCGTGCCCGTGGGCGCTGATGGGCTGAGTGCGGCGCAGTGCCGCGAGGCCATCGAGCGGGAGCTGGCCGCCACCGGGATCCCGGTCCCATCAGGGACCGTGACGGATCGGGCTTCGAGCCCCGGCGTCGAGATCTCGGTCGTGGTGACGACCTGTTCAGCCTCCGATGAGCTCATCCGGGCCATCGACTCAGTCCTGGCAAGCCAGGGCGCCACCGTGGACGTCATCGTCGTGGACAACCGGCCGGGCAGCTCCGGGGCCCAGAGGGCGATCCGGGCCCACTATCCCGAGGGGGCCCCCGTCAGGGTGATCGCCGAGCACCGACAGGGCCTGTCATGGGCCCGCAACGCGGGCATTGCCGCCGCCCAGACCGAGTTCGTTGCGTGGACCGACGACGACGTGGTCGTTGATCCGCACTGGGCGAGGGCCCTGGTGGACGCCTTCGCCCTTGCTCCCGACATCGATCTGGTCACCGGCCTGATCCGTCCCCTCGAGCTGGCGACGGAGGCCCAGATCTGGCGGCAGACGCACCGCGGCTACGCCAGTGGCTTCGATCGACGCGTGTATCGCACGGATCCGAGACCCCCGGATGCGCCCCTGTTCCCCTACGCGACGGGCAGGATCGGCAGCGGGGCGAACATGGCCGCTCGACGGCGCTCCCTGGATGATCTCGGGGGCTTCGACGTCGCTCTCGGTGCGGGGACCCCGGCCGCCGGGGGTGAGGACCTCGACCTGATCTTCCGGTTCCTCAACTCGGGCTCAGCGGTCGTCTTCGAGCCGGCCGCGATAGTCAGCCACGCCCATCACCGGGAGTTCGCCGCGTTGCTCGGTCAGGCCCGGGACTACGGCACCGGACTCGCGTCCTACTTGATGACGCTGATCAACTCCGATCCCCGACGCCTGGCCGACATCGCGCGACGCAGCCCAGCCGCCGCCGCCCACCTGCGGGCGCTGCGCCGCGGACCCAGGGATCGGCCGAATGTCCTGACCGACCACGCGTTCGCCCGACGACTGCGGCGCGCCGAGACCCAGGGCATGGCCATCGGGGTGCGACGCGCCGTGGCCCATCGCCTCCGAGCGGACCGATCTCGGACCGATGCACCTGCCGGTGGTCCGCTCCGTCAGCCGATCTCGGGCTCGTGGGGCTGAGGCGCACGACCTGACCAGCACCATGCGGCCGCGGCTACGGCTGCTCAGTCCGATCAGGGCCGGCGGTCAGGCTGTGGAGCTTCTCCGGCGAGGTGGCCACCCCGGCGAACGTGATGCCCGCCAGGATCGCGTAGGCCGGGCCCACGTTCCATGCTCCCGCCAGGGCCAGGGTCTGGGTGACCACGGCAGTGGCCGCGATGCTCAGCCCGAGTGCCACGGCGACCCGATCCCACACTGACACGAGCTGGAACGACCACACCCACGCGGCTCCGGGGCAGACGCCCAGGAAGGCCGTGGCCAGGAGGGTCCGTCCCGTCGCGGGGACCCCGACCCAGGCGGCCAACCCGGCCAGCAGGGTGATCGCGACGATGAGCCGATGCGGCGTGAGAAGTCGCGCAACGCGGCGTGCGACATCGGCGGTCATGGGGTCCCCCTCGGTGCGTCGGCTCGTTCGAACACCACCGCGTCGACGTTCTGGAAGACCACTCGGAAGTCCGGCGAGGCGCGCAGGTCCGCCTCGATGGCCTGCAGCGAGCCTGGCGGCATGCCACCGAAGGTGTCCACATCCAGCGACTGGGACCGGGTCAGCAGCACCAGGGCGCGCCCGAACCGATCGTCAGCGAGCCAACCGCCGAGCTTGCCCGACGGGTCGGCCAGGATCTCGTCCTGTGTCTCATCAGGCTCCCGGCTCAGGGCCACGTAGGTGAAGGAGTCGTAGTTGCGGAACCACCCGGGGTAGTTGCGGCTGCCCTCGACGAGCAGGGAGCCCGGGGGGCTGTTCTCGGCGACCCAGAGCGAGGCCGCGGCCTCGTCGTCAGTGAACGTGTACACGCGGTCCTTGCCGAAGTGGGCCAGCATGAAGCTGGAGAGCAGCACCAGGGCGATGCCGGCCGTGGCGACCATGTTCACCAGCTGCGACCTGCGCTGTCCGTCGGGTTCTGCCGTGACCCCAGGGCTCGCGGCCACCCGGAGGTCAGCGTCGCTCCGGACCACCTCGGATGCACGTGGCGTCGGCGCAAGCGCGCCTGCCGCCAACAGCGAGAGCCCCGGGAGCATGAACAGGTAGACGCGGAAGACGGCCTCCCCGCCGAAGGGGGTCGCGACCGGCAACAGCACGGGAACGGCGGCCAGGATGACCGGGCTGAGGTCCAGCCGGCCCCGGCGCCACAGCCGAACCGCGCCGACCAGCGCCAGGACTGCCATCAGCAGGATCATCCCCCGGCCGGCCCAGATGATCAGAACCTGCTCGGGCCGGACGGTCGAAGCCTTCTCGAAGGTCTCCTCAGCATTGGCGATGGGCTTGAACACGTCCTCCAGCAGCGAGGACAGCTCCACATGGACTATGGGACCGCCCACGGTCACCGTCCATCCCACGAGCAGCCCGGCTGCGCTGACTGGCAGCCACCAGCCGCGGACGACTCGGAGGACGACCAGTATCGCGAGCGCGGATACCAGCATGAAGGGAGTCACCTGGTGGCTCGAGACGATGGCCAGTGACAGCAGCACGAAGGCCGGGAGCGCCACCCTGGTCGGGATCACGTCGGTCAGCGGTCCTGCACGCGCTGGGGCGCGGCGGAAGGCGCGCAGGACGATGCCCAGGGTGATCAGGTAGAGCACAAGGCCCATGGCCTGCGGGGAGAAGTAGTCCTGCCCGACCCAGTTGGCCGTGGTGAACAGCCACAGCGCCAGCCACAGCATCCTGCGGTCCCCGGTCATGCACCGCAGCAGGAACCGAAGCGCGACCAGGTTCGCCAGGGTGAAGGCCAAGGGGGCCCACGTGGCGATCGTGATGGCATCGCCCGCACCGGCCAACTCGGTCAGCGCAGCCGCAGCAGCGAAGAAGCCCGGCCACCCGTGATAGATCGGCTGCAGGTCGATCGATGGGTCCACGCTCCCCGTTCGCTGGATGAAGTCGACGATACCCACGTGCTTCCACGCCCACGAGTAGCGCAGCGTCTCGTAGAACACCGCGGGAGTGCCGTGGATCAGCAGCACCAGGACGACCAGGTGGGTCGCCAGGAGCCACGACGCGGCCCCCCGCCACAGGGCATGCACGAACCCCACGGTGAGCAGTGCCAGTGCTGCGACCATGCCGGGATCGAGCAGCGAGACGAAGCCAAGCGGTGCCAGATCGGCCTGGGTGGCTCCCCGCAGCCCCACGAACCAGAGCAGCCCTGCGACGACGAGGACCAGCACGCTGGCCCGATCGGCACGACGGATTCCGGTTGAGGACCCCTCATCGACTCGCTGCTCGGCG
This sequence comes from uncultured Actinomycetes bacterium, assembly GCA_963747335.1. Taxonomy (GTDB): domain Bacteria; phylum Actinomycetota; class Actinomycetes; order S36-B12; family CAIYMF01; genus Prado023. The sequence goes on from CAVVEV010000004.1 coordinate 138,529, forward strand.
ACCAACTGCTCAGCGACCATCTGCGTGCACCCCGATCTGGTCCTGCCTGGCCCCGAGCCGTTCGACTTCCTCGAGGACGGCAAGGACGTTGGCGCGCAGCCAGCGTTGGGTGGGCTTGAGCTCCGTGGTCCGCAACAGGTTGCCCGACGCATGTCGCAGCCACGCCATCAGCATGATGACCCGAACCGGTAGGTCCGAATCCCCGGCCACGAACACACCATCGAGATCGCGGGAGCCCGGCCAGCCCGCGGGGTCCCGCAGGACACGGCAGATCAGCGGGCCCATCTCCTCGGGCTGCTCAGCAAGCCACGCGTGGGCCATGTCCACCTCCGGCAGGCCATCCACGACGCTGTCCTCCCAGTCGATCAGCGAGATCCTCGGGGCGGCTCCCGAGCTCGCTGCGATGACCACGTTCCCCGCCCAGAGATCGCCGTGGATCACGCAGGTGCTGACCATGCGACCCTCCAGCTCGCCTCGCAGGGCAACCCTGAGCGCCTGGAGTCCGGCGGCGGGAGCCCCGGACCCGAGCACCCGCTCAAGGACCCCAATCGGATCGTCCACGTGACGCCGGCACCACCCCTGGTCCACGGAGATGCGCGTCGAGGTGGCGTGATGGAACTCGGCCACCAGCGAGAGGGTCGCGGCCATCGCTTCAGCACGCGCCGCCCCGCTCAGTCGATTGACCGGCAGTCCCGGGCACAGGGTCTCGATGGAGCCGCGACGATCGTTGACGCTCACGAGGGCCACCAGGCGGGGTGCGTGGTCCCAGCCCCGGGTCCTGGGGTCACTGGCCAAGCCCTCGAGGATGCCCGCCGAGCGCTCGATCGCCGCATCCCCCGAGGGCGTCACGGCCACACGCACCACGATGTCGTTGCCGCTGGCGCGCGTGGCACTGACGACCACGTCGTTCTCAGACGGCAGTAGCCGGGCCTCGGCACTGGCATCGAGCCCCGCCTCGCGAACCACCGACCGCACGAGGTCCGTCCAAGCCCTTGCCCGCCGGTTGCGCTGTGGCGCCGCCCGGACGGCGCCGGCCCATGCCAGCAGGGTGCCGCCGTAGCTCCGCTCGGCCCCGAAGACAGTGGGGGCGAGGAGGGCGGCCAGGAGGGTCTGGCTCCCCAGCCACGCCCATCCCATGGCTACCAGGCCGAACTGGGGCACGGCCAGGAGCGCGGCTGAGAACACGGTCACGGCAATCACTGCGTAGACCAGGACCAGCAGCCGGAGGCGCTTGCGGACCCTGGCGCGGCCGATCGCGATCCCGACCACCACATAGGGCACTGCCGAGAGCAGCATGAGGCGCAGCAGGCTCGTGCCGGACTCCTCGTAGTGGGGCCCCAGCAGCTTCAGGATCCATGGGGCGAGGACCGCTGCCATCAGTGCGGCCGGCACGACAAGCACGCCGGCCTGCCGGGCGGCCCGGCGCAGGGCCGAGGGCGCGGTCTCGGGATTCAGTGACGCCTCCACGACCAGCGCGCTGCTCACGTTCGACGTGATCAGGTACAGGGAGTAGGAGATGGTGAACACCATGTAGTAGGTGGCCGCTGCAGTGGCACCGGCTGTGGTGAGCAGCACGAGGGGGACCAACTCCGTGGTGGTCAGCCAGAGGAGCGCTGCGGCGTGATCGGTCGCCGCGAACCGCACGAGCGGACGCAGCCTGGTGGGTTCGGTTCCCGCACGGCTGCGGACCGACAGGACCCGGAAGACGGCCACGTTGACGGGCAGGACCAGCAGGGCGGCGGGCGTCACCCACGTCACGAAGATCGCCCACGCGGAGGTGGCCGTCACCATGAGCAGCCCGACGAGCTTCGCGACCGCGTAGATGCCGTTCTCGACGGGGACCCAGCGTGCCTCCCGGATGCCGGTGAGCACGGCATCCTGGAGCACGAACAGCAGCCAGATCACCGTCGCGACGATGAAGCCGACCGACGCCCATGGAGACGAGCGCAGCATCGCCAGGTCCGGCGTCCAGATGGACAGTCCAAGGAGGAAGACACCGGCAGCCGCCATCGCGGCCAGCCCGCTCCACAGATAGGCGTGCCGGATCAGGCCGGCGGGATCCGAGGAACGGGGCAGGAAGCGGATGAGGCCGTTTCGCAGGCCGAGCGTGGCCAGATTGGCCAGGAAGCTCATCGCCGAGATCAGGGCTGCCGCGACGCCGACAGCGTGCGGGTCGAACCGACGCGCAGCGACGATCCAGAACAGCATGCCCAGCCCGGTCGTGATCGCCGTACCGGCGACCAGGGAGTAGCCGTCGCGGTGCATCGGATCGGCGAGGTGCACGCGCAGCCGGGCGGCCGACGGGGTCACGATCCAGCCCGCAGCTTCCAGATCCGGACGCGGTCGATCTCGAAGGTGGCGGGGAACTGGGTGGACCTGTCCGGCGGGCCCGGGAAGATCCCACCGACGGCCAGGTTGATCACCAGGTACATGGCCTCCGAAGGGACGTCCCGACCGGTGACAGTCCATGCCGGCTGTCCGTCCACGGACCACGTGAGCGCGCCAGGACGCCAATCAAGACCGATGGTGTGCGTTCCCGAGCCGAGCCGCTTCTTGTTCAGGACACCCTTCCTCGAGTCCCGATTGCGATCCTTCGGATGCAGGTGGAAGACCCACCTCCCGGGGCGCTGGCCCGTGGCCTCGAAGAGATCGATCTCGGGCCGGGACTGGGTGCTCGCGGGCAGCATCCAGATGGCCGGCCAGAGTCCCCTGCCCGACGGGGCATTGAAGGCGACCTCGACACGGCCGTAGGTGAACGAGAACTTCGCCGGGCCATCAGATTCCTGGGGGCCGGTGGTGACCATGCCGGAGAGGTACGGGACCGAATCAGGGCCCTGCGGGTCACCGGCCGCGGACGCGGTCAAGTGCAGCCGGCCCTTCTTCACCGCGACCTGCTCAGCCAGGTACCACTGGAGCTCGTCGTTCGACGCGATCGTGCAGCCATCCGGTGCCCACCAGTGGCAGGTACTCCAGAGCCGCGTGTTGAGGCTCGTCCCGGTGAACTGGTCATCGACGACCAGCTTCAGCCCCGTGGGCGCCTGTGCTGCCGTGTTGGGCGCTTGTGCTGCCGTGTTGGACGCTTGTGCTGCCGTTCCCACGGCCCCATCGGCGGTGCAGCCACCCACGAGGGCCAGGAGCGCGCAGAGCAGCATCACTCGGAACCGGGGGGTGGAACGTGGCATCTCACACGTCCCGGAACCTGATCGCGCGTTTCACGACGCTTCGAGCGGTTGCGTCGATGGCGGTCAGGGGGACCCGCTCGATCCGGATCTCGTCGTAGTCCCGGCCCACCGCACCGCACTTCTCCTTGAAGTGCGCCAGGGACGGTGATCTCCCGGACTCCCCGAGCTGGAAGTGGTGGCTGCCGTGCGAGCGGGCGTGGAGGACCTCCGTCTCCAGCAGGGCGTCACCCGCTCGGGCCGGGCCGGCAAGGTCGTGGTCCATGGCAGAGCGCGTGCCGTGCGCCACAGGACCGGACAGCACGATGTTGGACGCAATCGCCTGTCCATCCAGGTAGGCCACATGGTGGCAGAAGCCCTGGCCCAGGTGAGCCGCCATGGACTGCAGCTTCCTGAGTGGGTCCCGCCGCCTCGCCCGCCACCGGGCCATCGGGAGCGGCTCGTTCTGATGGGCGGCCCACCGCTCCACCGACAGCAGGTAGAGCCGGTAGTGCTCGTGGAGCAGCCCGCCGCCGTGGACAGTTCGGACCTCGACCCCGACTTGTTTGGCCCGTCGCACGTCCCTTCGGGCGTGCTTCGTGAACCCGGCCAGCAGCTCCTGCTCGGTCCCGTTGAGGTCGGCGACGTGGGCGTAGCGCGGGATCCGGATGAGGTTCTGGTGGTACGCGGTTGCCCAGAGCTCCGCCCGCAGCGGATCGGGGCGGATCTGGACCCGGATGGCGCCCAGGCCGGCCACGTCATCGACGACCGCCTGGACAACCTCGCGGTCCTGGTCGGTGCCGATCAGCCCGCCGATGCCCCACGCCGGCGGCGGGGACATCAGGATGCTGCGGGTGGAGGGCAGGCGTGCACGGGCGACCATGGGCAGCACGAACTGCCGGCCATCGGCCCACCGGTAGTGCCGGCTGACATCGTGGTAGCGCCCGGTGGCGCACATCGCGTCCATCCAGGCCGGGGAGTGGTCGGCCAGTGACATCTCGTCGTCGGCCAGCACCTGACCCCATGCAGCGCGCGGGGCCGGGTGCTGGACCTGGAACGCTACGTTCACGGGATCTCCTCAGCAACGGCCGCGGGACCGCCGGGTCGACCAGCCGTCGCAACGGTCCTAGGGTGGTTTCTGTTCGGTGTGAGGTGCGCCGGTCTGATGGAGGGGCCCGATTCCCGCCGCTCGCGACGACGATGCCGCCGACCGCCGGTGAGGGCCGAGGCGCCACCGCGTTGAGGTCAGGACCCTCCTGGGAGTTGCTACCCGTCACAGGGCGAGCCATACCGAGCCGCGGGCTGAATCGCGCTCACGTCGGGTCCCTGGGGACCCTGGGGCGTCAGTTGGATTGGGGACGGTCCCGACCGGCGCCCAGCCCGCGATCGGGCACCCGCCGTCGGTAGGGTGCCCCGTGGTGGTGCTGCCACGGGGGCGCCGGGACGGGGATGGTCAGATGATCGTGCGTGCAGTGGTCGTTCTCGCGGTGCTGGTCTCGGGTCTGGTGGCCCCGCCCGCGCATGCGGCACCAGCGCGATCGGCGGGCGCGTCGGCGGGCGCGTCGGCGTCGGCAGCGGCCAAGCCGCGGGCGCTGGTGGCCGGCACTGTGCGGGTTCTGGGGTCGGGCAAGGTGCGAGTGTCCGTGACCTCGAACGCGAAGAAGGTGAAGGTCGCCTACCGCACTGCGAAGAACAAGAAGCGCACCGCGACGATCACGATCCGCAAGGGCAAGGGTGCGCGCACGTTGGCCCGGGGGTCCAAGGCGATCCGGGCTCAGGCCAAGGCCACCAAGAAGTTGAAGGCCAGTGCGTGGATCACCGTCGGTGGGGTCAGCGCGGCACCAGCCGTGGCCGGGGGCACCTACACGGTGGGTCCGGATTCGGCGATCCTGCCGCCGATGTCCGGCTATTCGACGGTGAACCAGTACACGCGGCACTACTACCTGATCCGCTCGTACATGCACCGGTTCGAGTCCGCCGGGGGCGGCACCCTGATCCTCGGCCCGGGCCGCTACGAGATCTCCTCGACGATCTACGTGCCCAGCAACACCACGATCCAGCTGTCCGCGGGCACCACGCTGGTCAAGTCGAACACGACCGGGACCAGCAGCTTCAGCGCCTCGGCCTCCATGTTCATGCTGATCCGTCCCTCTCTGGGCAAGGTCTCGGGAGCGGTCGGCGGGCACGACGGCGACGCCACCATCACGATCGCCGGTGCCGGCGGCGGGTCCTCGGTGATCGACCTCGCCGGACTGCGCGACACGCTGGCGATCATCTCCGGGCACAACCGGGGTGTGACGATCTCAGGCATCACGTTCCGGCGGATGAACAACAACCACTTCATCGAGATGGACGGCTGCGCCGACTGCACGATCGCGGGCAACGAGTTCCTCGACGCCGCCGGAGGGACCCGGGAGACCGCTGAGGCGATCAACCTCGACACCCCTGACCCCAAGACCGGTGGGTTCAGCTCCGTGTGGTCCAAGCAGGACGCCACGCCCAACGAGCGGGTCACCATCGCCGGGAACCGGTTCGACGGCATGCAGCGCGCGCTGGGCACCCACAACTTCTCCGCCGGGCGCTACCACACCGACATCGTCGTGCGGGACAACACGATCACCAGCAACGCCAACGACGCGATCCACATCATGAACTGGACCAACCCGGTGTTCGCCGGCAACACGATCACCAGCCGCGGCGGGTCGGCGGGGATCCGCGCCTGCGGCACCAGCAACCCCACGATCACGGCCAACACGTTCGCCGAGTCCGGGACCGCGGTCGTGTTCCGCTCCTGCAGCGGGGAGAACGGCACCACCCGCGCCAACGCGGTCACCGCCGACAACGTGACCGCCCTGCGGGCGAACCTGGTCGGTGCTGGATTGGGCAGCGCCTCGGTCACCGTGCCTGAGCACGGCACGGTCTGGTTCAACGGGCACGAGCCCCCGCCCACCGTGCCCTCCCAGCCCTACGTGGGCATGGTCGTGCCCGGCGACGGGCAGGCATCCGTGCGCTGGTCCCCGGGGTACACCGACCCGCGGGCACCGATCACCGGGTACCGGGTCCGGGTGTACACCACGCTGAGTGGCACACCGGTCCAGACCCTGGACTCACCCGCTGACGCGACGGGGACGGTCCTCACTGGGTTGACCAACGGCACCACCTACTCGGTGACCGTGGCCGCGATGAACAGCGTCGGGGAGAGCTACCCCGGGTACGGCATGTCGTTCACCCCGATCGGCCCACCGACCGCCCCCACCAACCCGACCGCGGTCAGCACCACCTCCGGGGCAGTGACCCTGACCTGGGCGGTGCCGACCAGCACCGGCGGACGGCCGATCACCAGTTACCGGATCTACGGATTCACCGATCCGGCGGCCACCACAGCCCTGCCCGGGAGCCCGGTGACCGTCGGACCCACGACCACCCACACCTGGACCGGGCTCACGGACGGGGCAACGGTCCACTTCCGGATCACCGCCCTCAACGAGGTGGGTGAGAGCCCGCCCACAGCCCTGGTGCCGGTCGTCGTGAAGGCCACAGCCGGTCCGTGACCCGGAGAGACGCGAGAGACCGAGGGTTGCGCATCAGAGGGCAGGGTCCGGTCCCCGGGACGGGTCCCGTGACCTGCTACGACATCACAGCGGGGGGCAGGCAGAAAGACGAAGGGCCCGGCACAAGGCCGGACCCTTCGATCGAGTAGCGGGGGCAGGATTTGAACCTGCGACCTCTGGGTTATGAGCGATATTCCACCGCACTCTGGACGCATTCTCCTTGCTCCGATAGGCTACATCGTTGCAGGTCAGAAGCGTATTCGGATTCCACCACGGTTCGCGGCCGTTCGCTGGAATCCGCCTATTCTTGTTGACCACTCGTTGACCAGCCATTGATCGGGGGAGCTCGTGGCATCCATCCGGAAACGCCAGAGAAGGGACGGCATCCGGTACACCGCGCTGTTCCGCGACCCGACCGGCCAGCAGCGCTCAGCCGGCACCTTCACCACCCCCAGCGAAGCCCGTCGCGCGGCAAGGGACGCCGAAGCCGACGTCTCTCAAGGATCGTGGTTCGACACCTCCCCCGGAAACGTAAGCTTCCGGACCTATGCCAACGAAGTGTGGTGGCCGAGCCTGCACGTCGAGCTGACCACTAGGGCCGCGTACCGCTCGAACCTTGAAGCCCACTTCCTTCCGCACTTCGGCGACATGGCAATGAATAGCATCCTGCCCTCGCACGTCCAGGCCTGGGTCAACAAGGCTGTGGACAGCGGCCTCAAAGCTCGGAGCGTCGTCAAGTACCACGTCGTGCTGCATGGACTGTTCAAGCAAGCCGTCCGGGACAGGGTTATCGCCACCAACCCCGCCCAGGACACCCGACTCCCGAAGGTGGTGCGAGCCAAGCGCCGCATCCTCACTCCCAAGGAGTTCGACACCCTCCTGACGCACATCCCAGCGAGGTGGATCCCGATGCTGCTGACCGACATCGAGACGGGCTTACGCTGGGGCGAGCTGGTCGCTTTGCGCCCACGGCACATCGATTGGCTGCGCCGCCGCATCCGCGTCGAGGAGACCGTGCTCGAGCTATCGAAGAAGAACTCCCCCACCGGCCAAAGGATCGTGTTCAAGCCCTACCCCAAGGACAACGAACCCCGCATCCTCACCGTCACCCAACCGCTGATCGACGTCCTGGTGAGCCGAGTCGCCGAATACGGATTGGGTCCGGACGACCTGCTGTTCCCCTCAACTGAGGAACCCAGCCTCATTCCGGTGTCCCGTAACTCCTTCCGATCCAAAGTCTGGCTCCCCGCAGTCGAGAACGCCGGAATCGGATTCCCGCTCCGCATGCACGACCTCCGGCACGCCCACGCCTCATGGCTCCTCGCCGGCGGCGCCGACCTGGCCGCAGTCATGGAGCGTCTCGGCCACCGCCAGATCATGACGACCCAGCAGTACATACACACCCTGCCCGACGCCGACCAGAAAGCCCTTGACGCCTTCACTCGAATCCGCACGCGAACCGGCTGAGCCGCCCGGATGCTGTATCGGCATCCAGGACTTCGTGGACGATTACTCCTCTTGCACCTGTCGGTGCCTCGCCTCGCGTTCGTGAGTGTCCTGCGCATTCGTAGGGTGTGAGGCTCCCCCACATTGTTGGCCGGTCGGCGGTTCGCCGGTGATGTCGTTGCACCGGTTGTCCGGCGGCGCTGGCTACCAGTACTTGGTGCGTCACACGGCGTGCGGTGATGTGGCGAGAGCGGCGGGTGATGGCCTGGTCGACTACTACGCCCGCTCGGGGTACCCGCAGGGGCAATGGATGGGGGCTGGCTTGGCCGGCTTGTCGGCTGACTCCCCCGCCGCGATCCGGGTCGGGGATGTGGTGTCCGAGGAGCAGCTGGCGAACCTGTTCGGTGCCGCGCGGCACCCGGTGACCGGGCTCCCTTTGGGCCCCCGGCCGCAGGCGGACCCGACCCGGGCCGTGTCCGGGTTCGACCTGACGTTCACGGTCCCGAAGTCGAGCAGCGTGCTGTGGGGTTTGGGTGACGAGGCGACCCGTGCCGCGGTCGCCGACGCGCATCACGCGGCTGTAGTCGACGTGCTCGGGCTGATCGAGGACCGGGTGTTGTTCACCCGGATGGGGGCACAGGGAGCGATGCAGGTCGGTACGCGGGGGATGCTCGCGGCCGGGTTCGACCATTGGGATACCCGCCACGGTGATCCGAACCTGCATACCCATGTGATCATCGCGAACCGGGTCCAGGGTCCCGGACGGGCGATGGCGAACCCTGGATGGGCGGACCTTGTTCCTGGCCGCGGTGGCGATGTCGGAGATGTTCGACGACGTGTTCGCCGACCATCTCGCCGCCCGTCTGCCGGTGCGGTGGGGGTTCCGGTCCCGCGGGGCGCAGCGGACCCCCGCGCATGAGATCACCGGGGTGGGCGACGACCTGTTGGCCGCGTTCTCCACCCGATCGGCGTCCATCGCCAGCGAGCTGGCCAAGTTGAGTGCCCGGTTCCACGCCGACCACGGCCGGGCACCGACCCGCACAGAGGTCGTGAAGTTGCGACAGCAGGCCACGTTGGCGACCCGACCTGCGAAGACCCCGCACCCGCTGGGTGACCTGCTGGTCCGGTGGGCGGACACCGCCCGGCAGGTCACTGGCCGCACACCCCGGCAGATCACCGCCGAGGTGCTCTTCCGCGACCCCGGGCGGCCGATCCGATCGGCGCAGGTCGGCGATGACGTGGTCACCGGAATCGCCACCATGGTCAGCCAGGGGTTGGTGGACCGGCGGGCCACGTTCACGGAGTGGAACATGTGGGCCGAGACCGCGCGGGCCACCCGCGGGCTGCGCATGACCGGCCTCGCGGAACGCGTCCACCTGGTGGAGCGGGTGGTCGGCCAGGTCAAGTCCCAGTGCGTCCCACTCGACCCACCAGTGACACGTGTTCCCGAGAAGTACCGGCGCCCGGACGGGGCCAGCGTGTTCACCCGAGCTGGGGAGGCGAAGTACGCGCATCCCGCCCTGCTGGCCGCTGAGCAGCTGCTAGCTGACCGCGCACGCCGACCCGACCGGCCCCGCCCTGCGTGCTGCCGCGGTCGAGGCGGGGCTGCACTTCCGGGCACCGGTACGCCCCACGCCGTCGCTGGCCGACGGGTTGGCCCCTGACCAGGTCACCGCGGTCCGCGAGATCGCCACCTCAGGGCGGCGTGTCGATGTCTTGGTCGGCCCGGCGGGGTCGGGCAAGACCACCACGTTGTCGGTGTTGGCCACGCTCTGGCAACGCGTGCATGGTGAGGGGTCGGTGATCGGTCTGGCCCCGTCGGCGAGCGCTGCCCACCAACTCGGCCACGGCACTGGGGATCCCGACGGAGAACACCGCCAAGTGGCTGCATGAGAGCCAGGGGCCTGGTGCGGCACACCGGGCGGCAACCCTCACCGAACTGCACGAACGACGCACCCACGCAGGTGCCGCCGGCAACGTCGCGGAGGTGCGCCGGATCGGCGGGACCATCACCGCCCTGACCTCGCAGCAGGAGACGTGGCAACTGCGAGCCCGGCAACTGCTGATCGTGGACGAGGCCACCCTGGCCGGCACCGTGGACCTGTCCCACCTGGTCACCCAAGCCGAGCAGGCGGGGGCGAAGGTGCTGCTGGTCGGGGACCACGCCCAACTCGGGTCGGTGTCCGCCGGGGGCGGGTTCGGGATGCTGGCCCGCACCGGCACCCCCACCCAGCTGCACTCCCTGTGGCGGTTCACCCACCAGTGGGAAGCCCAGGCCACCCGCGGCCTGCGCACCGGCAACCCCGGCGTCATCGAGGACTACCGGGCCAACGGTCGGCTGCACACCGGAACCCCGGAGGCCATGCTCGATGAGGCCTACCAGAACTGGGCCGTTGATCGTGCCGCCGGGCGGACCTCGATCCTGGTCGCCGCCGACAACGTGACGGTGAGCGAGCTCAACACCCGCGCTCACGACGACGCGCTCGCCCGGGGCGAGGTCACCGGGCCGCTGATCACCCTCGGCGGGCACTGCGGACCCGACCGTGGCCAGGTCGGCGCCGGGGACATCATCGTCACCCGCCGCAATGACCGCACCCTGCACCTGCCCGACGGTGGCCACGTCCGCAACGGGGCCCTCTGGGCTGTCACCGCCACCCACGCCGACGGTGCGCTCACCGTGCAGCCCGCCACCGGGCAGGGGCCGGGGGTGCGGTTGCCGGCGGTCTACGTGGCCGAGCATGTGGACCTCGGGTATGCGACCACCACCCACCGCGCGCAAGGCATCACCGTCGACTCGAGTCACGCCCTGGCCGACCCAGCAACCAGCCGGGAAGCCTTCTACGTGGCGATGACCCGCGGCCGCGACGCCAACCACGCCTACCTCACCGGCCCGGGCGCAACCGAGGACTGCCACCGCCCCAGCCACGCACCGGGAACCGAGGACCCCGGACACGACCGCCCTCCTCGGAGGGATCCTGGCCAACAGCCACGCGGAGTTGTCCGCGACCGAGACCCTCGCACAGGCGAGCACCGCACGGCAGGCCGCCGCGGCTCACCCGGTCGGACTCGACGCGGATCTGGACCGCATGATCGCCGGCCCAGATCACGCGGCCCTGGACGGTCCATCGAGTCGAGTAGGGCCGAACGACGAGGGCTACGAGGGGTCCGGGGACCGTAACGCCCGGTCGGCGCGTGGGCGCACCCGCGATCCCGTTGGGTGGTCGATCGGCTGATGGCGCGGTGGGTCCTGGCTGATGACGGCACGCTCACCGAGGGCACCACCCGACCGGCCCCCACGGTGTGGGCCACCTTGGACGACCACGCCTATGAGGCGACCAGCCGCGCCACTCGCGGACTGGGTGGGGTGGCTGGTGACCACCTTCACCATCGATCGGCGCACGATCCCGCCCAGCTGGGCCGATCATCCCGACCTGATCACCGAACTGGGCGCTCTGCACGATGCGTGGCGGGCCGCCTACCATCCCACCTCGGATGCCAGCCGCCCAGCCGCGTGGCTCGACGACCTGACCGGCCCGGCTGCAACGCATTCGGGAGCGGTCAACCGGGCACCAGGGACACTCGCGCAGGGCGAACGACCGACAAGACTGATCTCTTCCCTGCGGCGGGCGACGACGTTGGCGGTCAGCGACGACTTCCCACGCGCGGCCGCCGCTGAACGTCGGTCCGGTGACCCCACCCACGGGGCCGGCCACGGGTGGCCCATCCGATCAGGGTGACCTGGAGCAGGCACAACAGGGTTGCGAGGATGAGCAACCCAGATCCGGTGATGGCGGTCAGGTCACGTTCGAAGGGTGCCCCGCTGGGCAGCACGTCGCCCTGGTTGCCCAGGAGGAGGACGCCGTAGGTGTTGTTGGCCCAGTGCATCCCGATGGGGAGCCAGAGGGATCCGGTGCGCCAGGCTGCCCAGCCCAGGGTTGTCCCGAGCATGAGGTAGGGGGTGAGTTGGAGCGGGTTGTCACCGAACTGGGCAAGGTTGCCCCAATGCATCCCGGCGAACCCGAGTGCCGGTACCCCCACGACAACGACCGGTGCGCTGGTGAGTCGGCGGGTGAACTGCATCAGGTAGCCGCGGAAGAACAGTTCCTCGAACCCGGCCTGGACCCCGAACCCCACGACGGCCACAGCGGCCAGAGGCAGCCAGTGCCGTAGGTCGATTCCGACGTAGGTGACCGGTTCCCACAGCGCGGACACCAGGTCGACGGCCAGGAGGCTGACAAGGGCGATGCCGATCCCCCGGCCCAGATCGTGAACCGGGCCGAACGGTCGGGCCAGTGCCACACTCCAACCCGGACGCCGGTGCACCAGCCGGACGATGAGCGGCACGGCCATGAACGCGAGTGCGAAGGTGCTCAGCAGGTACGCCAGCCCCGCGGCGACACTGGTCTGCGAGTCGATCCCGGTGCCCGCGCGAACGACACCCGGTGCGAGGGTCCCGACAGCCCACGCGAGCAGGATCAGCAGTGTCCCCGCGGCATACCGGCGGCAGCTCGCGCGACCAACGAAGGACCAGCTCAGGTAGTGGTCGCTGATGGTTGTGTCCGGGTCGGTCATGGTGGGTTCCTCTCAGAGTTGGGTGAGGGGCGTGCCGGCGCAGATGGGGTCGGTCCAGCCGCGGTACCCGGTGCGGGTCATCCACCCGTTCTCGATCCCGGCCAGGGTGGTGGCGTACACCCCACCGGTGGCACCGGTGTCGGGTGTCGCCCCAGTCGTTGGTGACCACGGTGATGCCCTGCGGGCGGCAGGTGTTGTCGTTGCCGACGACGAACGCGACATGCCCGGCGCTGCTGGCGGTGGCCCAGAACACGAACGACCCGACAGGTGGGCAGCGGTCGCCGGGGTGGGCGTGGCCGGTGGCGAGCAGGCGGTACCAGTGCACGGTGGCGGTCGGGTACCCGGAGTTGTAGTACCCGTACATGCGGCAGGCCAGCTTGTCGCACTTGCGGTACCACCCGGACCGGGCACCCACCAGGTCCGCGGCGGTCCGCAGCGCGATCTGCACCCGGGGCGACACGGGCCCACCCGGTGGCAGGACGGCGCCACCGAGGGTAGGGGTGCAGTCGGGATCGTCCGGGGCGCAGGACTCGGCCGACATGGAGGTGCTGGCCGCCGCGGTCAGGGCCAGGATGCCCATCGCCGGTGCTCCGGCCAGGCCGGCCAGCACGAGGACTGCTGCGAGCGCGAGCTTCATCGGGTGACGCCCGACAGCCGGCAGTCGGGGGTGCAGGTGATCCGCATTGCCAGTGATCGGCTGGGGTCGAGCGCGGTGACGGTGACCGTAGTGGCCGCGTCGATCCCGGTGGACGCAACCAGGTCGATCCGCCCGATCTGGGCTGGCCCGGCGGCCCGTTCGGTATCGAGAACCTGGGTGAGTTGGTCGAGCTCGAGGTCGCTGAGGCCTGGACTGGTGGCGGCCATGATCTGGTACCCGACGACGTCGGGCGGCTGCGTGCCCCACAGGGCGGTCCCGACCTGCTCGGCGAAGCCGGCCGGGTCGGTCAGGGACGGGAGCGGCTGGGGCACGGCCCGGTTGATCGGGGGTAGTGGGACGCGGGGAGCTGGCAGGCTCGTCGCGGCACTGGTGGGCGAGTCCGGATCGACGGGAGCGTTGTGCTTCCAGGCCGAGATGCCGGACGCTGCGGTGAGCACGGCGGCGGTGATCCCGAAGACGATCAGGCCTCGGCGGCGCGGGTGCGGGGTTGGCGTGGGCAAGGGTCTCCTCGAGTGTGATGGGTCGCCGGTGGCTGTGGCCGGTGCTGGCCGGGTCAGGTGGTGCGGTGGGCGGAGCGGATCGCTGCCTCCGCCTGCGCCTGGTCGGCCCGCAGGGTGGGGGCGTCCGGTCGGCGGGTCCAGGGGTCCAGGTCGATGACCGCTGGGCGGGATTGGCGCAGCAGGAGCACCGCGGTGCCGAACGGCAACGTGCGCAGCACGGCCGGTGGCAGGACGGGGAGTTGCCGTTGGCTGGTGCTGGTTTGCCGGTCCCCGGTACGTCCGCGGGAGATGGTGTGGGTGGGTTGGTCGATGTCGCCGAGGAGGCGGGAGATGTCGTCGAGGTCGCGCATCTTGGCCAGACCGCCGAGGACGACCTTGACGGTGGCGGCGTCCCACAGGGTGTCGGCTGCGTGTTCGCCCCAGCTGTTGCGTGCCTGGGCCAGGGACTGGAACACCGCCAGGGTGGTGATCCCGGACCCGCCGCCCTCGGCCATCAGCGAGGGCAGGGACGGCAGCGGGGTGAGGTTCGCGATCTCATCCAGGGCCAGCAGCAGCGGTGGGTCGAGTCGGGCCCCAGCCGAACGGGCGGCCATGGTGCGCGCTGTTTCGGTGATGTCCTCGAGCAGGGCGGCGATCAGCGGCCCGGCGGCGGCGGCCCCGACCGAGCTGGCCAGCACATACAGGGTTCCGCCTTGGGTGAGGAAGGTGTGGGGGTCGAACCCGGTGCGGGGTTCGGGGTCCACGGCGGCCAGCACGTCGGGGTCTCCGAGGGCGGCCAGGGCTTGGCGGACCCCGAGCCAGACACTGTCGCGGGTGCGGGCATCCGCCCCCCTGATCGCCGCCAACGCATCCGACCCACCCGTCGGCCGCGTTGGGGTGGGTGCCCAGTTGGTGTTCGGCGGGTTCGGCGTTGCCTGGGGCCAGGGACCAGCGGTACAGGTCGGGGGTGCTGTAGTGGCCCAGGGCAGCGGCGTGCAGCAGGCAGCGCAGCACGGTCTCGGTCTGCCCGGACCAGAAGTTGCCATCGGTCAGGCCGTTGCCGAACCCTGCCCCGGCGGCCAGGCCGCGGGCGCGGACGAACGCGGTGCGCGGGGTTTCGCAGCCGCGGACCGGGGACCAGGCCAGCCGGGTGGGCAGCCCGGTCAACCGCATCGGGTCGAACACCGCCACCGGGCCCCGGTTGGCGCGGGCGGCCATGGTGACGGTCAGGGTGTCGGGGCGGGTGGAGGTGGCCACCACCGGGCCGGGGGCGTCGAGGATCCAGGGGATGACCAGGTGCAGGCCCTTGCCGGTGCGGGGTGGTCCGACCAGCAGGATCGAGTCCTCGACGCTGCACCACAGCGGCTTCCCGCTCACGCGCCCCACCCGGTAGCCCACCTGTGCCGCTGTTGGGTTGGCCAGGTCGGGGCGGATGATCGGGGCGCGGCGCACCAGGGCCCGGGTGCCGGCGGCGGCGACGGCCTGCTCGGGGCGGGCCAGGCCAGGTAGCCGGCGAAGCCGCCGCACTTCGTTGCCCCGGCTGGCGGTGCCACGCAGCCGACGACCGACAACGAGGACGGTCGCGGCCACGCCGATTGTGAAGGCCGTGCCGGCCCAGTACGGGACTGGGCCGGGCATCCGGTTCGGTGTTGGCCACACGCTGGCCGGGTCGGTGGGGGCACCCAGGGCGAGCAGGGCGGTGAGTGGGGCGAACCCGGGGGTGGGGTATCCGGATCCGAGGGCGGCCAGGGCGGCCCCGGCCCACAGCACGGCCCCCACCCCCAGCCCGCCGGCTAGTGCCAGCAGGCCCAGGTCGGTGGGGGTCCAGTTGCCCAGGACCGGGTTGGGTGCCGGGGTGCTCATCAGCCGACCTCGAGGATGAACGCGTCATCGGCCGCCGAGCGTGGGGCGGGGGGCGCCAGGGTGAGCCGGGATCGTGCCGGGGCGGGGCTGGGAGGCAGTCCGTCGACCAGGGAGCCGAGCCGGTCCAGTCGGATCCCCACAGCAGCGAGCCGATCCGACAGTGGAGCAGGTGCGGGCTCCCGGAAGGACCGGTCGGCGTCGATCGCCGCTGCGATTGCCGCGTTGAGCAGCACAGTGGTGGTGAGGTGGTCGACGTCGCGGACCGCCCCAGCATGCGCCCACTGCCCCAACCGGGCACCCACCTGCTCACCGCGGTCAGCGTCGATGCCGGTGAGGTGGGCAGCGACTGTGACGGCGTCGATGTGCTCCCCGACGCGGGCTAGGGACCGGATACCGGCCAACGCGGCCGCCGCCACGAGGTCGGTGAGGTCGCCAGCACCGATCGCGGCGGCGGTCGGGAGTCGGCTGGGGTGGGTGAGCAGGGCCCCGACGAGTAGGGCCTCCACCTCGGCCGCGTCGGTCGCGGTGGGTGTGGGGTGGGTGGCCAGAAACCGGTCGGCCCCCAACAAGGTGTGGTTGCGCGACGGTTGCCGCGGTGTCCGGATCGAACGGCACCTGCCCGCCCCGGTGGGCGGCTTGCCAGCGTTGCCGTGCCTGCTGGGTCCACGTCTGCACGTGGTGCGCGGCGTCGTGCAGGGGTTGGGGGTGGCGTTGTCCGGCGGCCGCGAGGGCCCCGGCGCGTAGCACCAGCCCGTAGGTGGCGATCTGCCGACGCAGGGAGGCCTCGAGGACCAGACGGGCGTAGGCAACCGGGTCGGGTCGGGGTGGGGTGTCCCCGGCCAGGGCAGCCAGCCGGGGCAGGTCGGCACGCCGGGGACCGAGCCGGTCCCGAAGCGCCAACCCCAACTCCGCCGGTGAGCCGGAGGTGTGGGTGTGGTTGAGCAGGGCCCGGTACACCTCGGCGTGCCAGGGGTCGTCGAAGTCGCTGCCGACCAACCAGCCCCGTACGCCGGTGACCGCGCCCGGGTTCCACAGGAGACTGCCGAGGGTGGCTTCCTCGCGGTGTCGGGCTCACGCCCGTTCCCCCGCACCCGCAGCAGGGAGGGTGGGGGTGTCGCGCATGGCGCGGTCGGTGTCGACGACGTCGACCTCGGCGGGGTGCAGGTGGTGGGCCACCACGTGGGAGGTGCGGGGCAGTTTCCACAGGCCGGTGCCCCGGGGCAGGGCGGTGATGATCGCGCGTTCCGGGGCGGTCAGCCCCAGGGTGGCGGTGGTCACTCCGATCTGGTCGGACTCCTGGCGGTAGATCACCCGGGTGGAGCAGTCGGCCAACAGGCCCTCGGCCACCGCGCGGGTCTGGCTACCGGCCGCACCGGTGGCGTCGAGGTCCGAGAGCCGGTGCAACACGATCAGGTTCGCGATGCCGTGCGCGCGGGACAGCTTCCACTGGGATTGCATGCGGCGCAGGAGCGGGAGGCTGGACAGGATCCGCCACGCCTCGTCGTAGATGATCCACCGCTTGGCCTCCCCCGCCCGTATGGCGGTGTCCAGCCATGCGGATCCGCAGGTCATCGCCAGGGTCAGGCCCTGGTCCTGGGAACCCAGGCGGGACAGGTCCAGGACCACCATCGGGGCATCCGGGTCCAGGGTGACGGTGGTGGGGCCGTCGAACATGCCGGCCAGGTCCCCGGCCACCAGGCGGCGCAGCCCGTGGGTCAGGTCCCGGGACTGCTGCTCATACTCGCCAGCGCTCCACCGCAACTCCCGCGGCGTCCGCGGGTCCGGATCGGCAAGATGGTCGACCAACCCGCGCATCGTGGGCACCCCACCCGCGGAGGTGGTGGCGGTCAGGGCGGCGCCGATCAGGGTGTGCTCGACGGGGGCCAGGGCCCGGTCCAGGGCGATCTCGGCCAACGTGCCCAACAGCGCCAACTGCCCGGCGCGTGCCACCGTGGGATCGGTCCCGGTCGGGGTGTCCAGGGGGTTGAGCCGGTCGCGCTGCCCGGGGCCGAGGGTCAGCACCCGCCCGCCGACGGCGTGAGCGACCGCGGCCCATTCACCTTTCGGGTCTCCGGGGACGTAGACCTTGCGTCCGGCGGCGATCGAGCGGATCGCCAACGACTTGGCCAGGGCGGACTTGCCCTGCCCGATCACCCCGGCGAGCAGCATGTTCGGGTTGGTCAGCACCCCGGCGGTGTAGAGGGTCCACGGGTCGAATGCGAACACCGACCCGGTCAACGTGTCGGTCCCGATCGGCACCCCCGTGTTCGGTGCCGGTGCGACCAGGAACGGGTACGCACCGGCCAACGTGGCCGAGGACTCCCGGTGCGCGGGCAGCCGCAGCCTGCCCACCGGGCGGAACCCCGATCGGCGGTGATCAGTGCCGGCGATCATGAAGCTGCCCGGGCCAGCGGCAGGGCACCGGCGAGGAACGCTGCGGCCTGTTGACCGGCCAAGCGGCGGACCTCGCACATGCCCTGCGCGGCGGCGGCCTCGGTGGCCACACACGCCGCGTCGAGGTCAGCTTCGGTGTCGGCGGTGACAGTGAGCAGGCCCACGAACCGCAGGTCACCGTGCCCGGCGACCAGGTCGGATTCCCGGCGGACCACGTCCGCGGCCTCCGCCCGGTGCGCCTCGTCCTCAATGCGACCCGTGCGGGCACGGGTCGCCGCGTCCGCGGCGTGCTCCACCCGGGCCCGGCGAATATCGCGCATCGCCCGCCGGGTCGGCACCGGGGTCATCGTCAGCGACAGGGTTCGCCGGGCGGCGCCGCCGAGGAGGACGGGTTGCAGGAACCCGGGGTCGACCTCGAACCGGGGCCACTCCGCGATCCAGTACACGGCGTGAACCCCGGAATCGGTGCGCACATGCCCCCACTGCTCGTCGAGGGCCACGCCCACCTCGGGTGACCCGATCCGGTCCACGCGGCGCGACGCCTGGCTGGCCGGGTCGAACACGACCCGTGCCGCGTGTCGCAGCCCCGCTGGTGCAAGCCAACCGCGGGGAGTCAACCCGGCGGCGGCCACAGTGTCGGCGACCCCCTCAAGAACCTGCTGCGCCGCGACCAGCGCCGCCGACGAAGGTGTGCGTCCCAGGCGCTTGGGGCGGACTGCGACTGCGAGCAGGGTCTCGGTGCGCACCGGGGCCGCCGAGTGTTGGGCGATCAGGTCCTCGACCACCTGGGTGGCCCAGCCGGAGGTCGTAGGTGTCTGAGGCCCACCACACCTGCAAGGGTCCGACCCCGCCGGGCACCGTGCGGGCCAGCACCTGGACCCGCACCATCGTGGGTTGGTGGGCCAGCCCGGCCAGTAGCTGCCCCCACCCGGCAACCAGACCTTCACGGAGGCTGGGATCGGCCAACAGGAACCCCGCCGGGTCGACCCGCAGCACCCCCGTCACGGTGCCGTCACCCGGGTCGTGGACCAGGGCCCGGCCGGTGTCCGGCACGGTCCATAGGGTGAGGTCGGTCGGTCCTCCGGGGATCCGCAGAGCCCGCGGGCCGAGATCGGTGGGGTTGATCCGGGTGGTCGGGACAACGCGTTGGTGCGCTCCCCCGCGGACACGGCGGGTCAGGTAGTGGGCCCAGATCGGCAGCCACTCCACTACCGGGCGGCCCCGCACCGGGACCAGGGCCCACGCCAAGGTGAGCGCCCAGAACGGGGCGGCGGCGATCACCCCGGGGATACCGGCCGAGTACTCGGCGAGCACCACCACCGCCAGCGCGAGCCCGCATAGGAACACCTGCTCGCCCGACAGTCCAAGGAGCAGGCCGCGCTGCTCGAGCCGGCTGAACCGCACACTCGGGTCGCTCACCGCGCACCACCCGCCCCGGCCGGGGAGCCCGCCCGAGCCGCAGGTCGGGCAGCGGTGGCAGCCGCAGCTGCGGGGGCACCGGTGCCGCCGGTGACCGCACCGACGAGCATCGTCGTGGCCGCGCTCTGGGCGGCGAACCTCCCCGAGCGGGCCGCACCCGTTGCCGCGGCCGGGATCGGGGTGGCCACCATCTGGTGATGCATCGCGGTACCGGCCTCCATCCCGGACCAGTGCACGAACCGGAACGTCATCCACGGGGCGAACACCGCCAACCCCAACAACAGCAGGCCCACCATCACATCCGAAAGCTGGGTGCCCAACGGCTGAGTCGAACCGGTGCGGGTGGAACCGGTGCTGCCGAACGCGGCAACGCCCAGGACGAACACCACGACGATCACGACCTTGCAGAACACCAGGGCGATCACCGTCTCGATCCAACGACTCGTCCACACCCGGGTCTGGTCCCACGCCGACCCGGCGAACGCGATCGGGGCGAACACCGCCACCAGCAGGATCGCCGCCTTGCGGAACAGCAGCACCCCCCACAGCAACACCACCCCGACCATCACCGCCGAGGCAAGCAGCATCTGCAGCACCGGGCCCGTGCCCGGTCCGGCCAACCAGGTCAGGTCCAGGAACCGGCGGGCCGCCCCCGTCACGCTGGTCCCCGCCGACTGCGCAATCGCCGCGCAGATCCCATCCGTGGCCGTGAGCGCCACCTTCGTGGCAGCGATCGCGACTGCCGCCCCCAACGTGGCTCTGCCCACCCCCACCACCGCGCGCACCAGTCCCCCCGGCTCCCGACGCAGCACCGAACCGATCACCTGGACCACGAACAGGCCAACCACCACCGGAAGTGACACCGCGGCCAGCACCCCCACGTTGCGGGAGAACCAGCCCGCCGACAGATCCACCCGCGTGGAGGCGTCCAACGCTCCCATGGTGGCCGCCACCAGGTCCTGCGCCGAGGCCACGAACGCCGCCCCGAGGGCCAGAAACACCGCGTCGAACACCGACGAACCCACCCCGCCGACGACCGAACCGGCCGCGTCGCACAACGCCCCCGTGACCCCGTCACACACCTCGACTGCCAGGGCCATCTCAGATACTGGAGCCGAGGTTGGAGAAGAACGTCACGATCGCGTTCGCCCCACCGATCAGGATCGCCCCACCCGAAGCCACCAACACCCCGGTCTTGCCGCTCGAGGTGTGCGAGTAGTTGCCCGACTGATGCCCCAACGCCCAGACGATCACCGAGATCACCAAACCCGCCACACACGCCAACAGCCCCCACGTCAGCAGAGCACCGACGAGCGAGCGCAGTACCCCCAACCCGGGAAGACCCGTCGAGTTCGGCGTCACCCCCGGATTACCCGTAGCAATACCGGAAGAAGCCAGGACGAACTTGTCCACGACGCCGACGAAAACGTCAGCCGCAGGAACTCCGAACATGCCAACCACACCCTTCGAAGACCACCGCCGCCCAGCCGGCGGCTCCGATCAACGAATGTGCACCGCAATCAGGCACCCGCGGTCACCGGCGGAACTCGTGGCCCCAGGAGAGCCGAGCGCCTAGCCGTCCCAATAGCTCCCGTCGGGGTTCGGTCGGAGCGATTCCAGCACGCGTCGCAGAAAGGACCGTTATCGGGCGTCCGAATCAGGCTGAGGGCGGAAGCCGCCCAGAAAGCGTGTCCAGTACCACGGGGAGTTCCCACGGGACAGGACACTGACCCATCCCATGCGATACCGACTCCGGTCCAGCCGGATCGGCCGCGGCTTCGCAGACACCCCAACGCCAGCTGAAGCCCCCTACTTCTTGAGGGTGACGGGCCCAGAAGTGGTGCTCTGGTAACCGTTCTGCACGGGCATGAAGACGCGGTACGTCCCCTTCTTCGGATTCACGTAGCGCACCTTCTTCTTGTTGGCGGTCTTGAACGAGCGCCAGTTCGTCCACGTCACCCCGTCAGCGCTGAGCCTCTGGACAGTGAACTTCCAGTAGCCCCTTTCGGGGTTATCGGGGTCGATGTCAACCTTGATCTCCCGCTTCTTGCTGACGGGCTTGACCTTGAGGGTCGGGAACTCGCAGAGGACGAAATCCTCGTCGTAGACACGACCATCACCGTTCTCAATCGCAAGCCTGACTTGAACACCATTGGAAACTCCGGTGAATGGCATGATGGGCGTAGAACCACCGGGCTGAAGTACCTGCTCCACACGGGTATCTCCGTAGACGAAGACGATGGTTTGGTCAGGGTACTGGCCGGGTAAACCGCCCATGCTCGCGCCCATTGTGACGCTGTAAGTCCCGTCTCCGTTGCACTCGGCCGGTGGGATACCCGCGCCGACGTGGTCGTCATGCGTGACGCCCCACTCATCCCTCCAAGTGACAGCCTGAGCCTGGACGGTTACAAATGCTGACGCGAGCAATGCGACTGCTGTGGCAGCCGCTGCGATGCGCTTCATCTTCTGACTCCTTCTTCTTCCATCAAAGCCGTGATCTCTTCATGCCGTACCAGCGGGGCCGTGTAGGGGATGCAGGCTACTTCAGCGGCCATCGTCGCTGAGGGACCGGCCCTCCCCCTGGACCCTCTTCACTGTTCGCTTCGTTTGGCGTCGTACAGGGAATTCACTGAGATCAGGATCACTACACGGGGCCGGTATGCGTTGCCCCGCGAGGTCGAAATCCGGTACGTACCGAAAGACCTCGTCGATCTACTAGCAGCGGCCCTGGATCGTTACGAGATCGACTGAATCCGACCGGTCGAAAACCTGACCGCGAGGACGCTGAGCCCGGCGGCGACCAAACACCCCAGACCGACTTCGGAGGCCAAATCGCCTTCGAGTGCGGACCGCTCCCGCCTTGGTCACGCTGGGTTAGACGAGACTGGTGAGCGGCCGACCAAAGTTGCGTGGCTTGAGCATCGCACCCGGGCGGGTGTCTGCTGACCCCGCTGCTGGGCGGTCCTGGACGGCCCGACCGGCAATCGGCTGCACGCGGGACTGCCTGAGGTGTGCGACCGCGTCGTCGTCATAGGTGCGCACCACCTCCCGCGCCACCCGCACCGGCCGCCCGCTGCGGACCTGTTCGGCCAAGGCCCCCCGGATAGCCTTGCGGGCATCATCCCGATGCCAACCAGTCTCCTGGCAGACCGCATCCAGGATCGCTGACTTCTCCGCCTTCGTCGCGTTCGACCACTTCGCCAACTGCGCCTGGCTGACCTTCCTACGTGCCGCCATCGAGAGCCGCATCCCCGACACCTCACACGCGGGCACTCTCCGTTGAGTCAACGCGCATCATGGACTCCGGGCCCGCAACATGGCTATGGTGGCTGTCGGTGGCGCTGCCGCGGGGGCTGCACCAGGACGGGGTGGTTCGTTGATCGTCCGTGGGATCGTTGTCCTTGCCGTTGTGCTCAGCGGGCTGCTCGCTCCCCCGGGCGCCACGGCCGCCACCGCGCCACGCTCAGCCGGCTCGGCGGCCGTCTCGGGTGTCTCGCAACCAGGGGCTGTGCCAGCAGCCAAGCGCAGGCCCCGTGCCAGCGTCGTCGGGGCTGGGGAGACGCTGGCCTCGGGCAAGGTCCGGGTGGCGGTGACGAGCACCGCCAAGAAGGTCAAGCTGACCTACCGCACGGCCAAGAACAAGAAGCGAACCGCCACGCTTACGATGCGGGCTGGGGCTGGTGCCAGGACACTGGCGAAGGGCTCGAAGAAGATCTATGCCCAAGGGTTGAAGACCACGAAGCTGCGTGCCAGCACCAAGGTGCGGATCGCCGTCACCCCCAAGGCAGCGCCTCCGCCGAACAACCCGGCCCCCGGAACCCCGGCCCCGTTCGTCGGCACACCTACGATCACCGGCTGGTCGACCGATCCCCTGTCGTATGGGTTCGGCAACTACCCCTCTCAGATGATCCAGCTGCTGGGCAACGGCGTGCCCATCGCCAGCTTCTGGCCCCCGCTGGGAGTGATCACCGAAGCTCGAGCGGCCCAAGGAGACTCCTGGGGGGCCTGGGAGACCACCGACGAGGCCACCGGCGGGAGCTACGTCCACATGCGCATGGTGGTGCCGGCTCCGGGTACCTGGCAGGTCCGGGTCCGGACCCTCGCCGACAGCACCCACCCCTCAGCCCAGACCGAGCCGCGGACCGTCACGATGGCCGCCCCCACCTGTGAGCGCACCAGCAGCCTCAACGTCGCGGGTGTCACCCACACCCAGTGCGAGATCCTGGTTCGCCCGCAGGAAACATGGCAGCGCTACGTGCTGCAGTACACCGGGGACCCCTCTCTGGCAGCCCAGCAGCCACTAGAGATCGGGGTGTACTTCCATGGCGACGGGGCAGACCCCCGCTGGCCGGTCGACGCCCAGGGGCAGCTGACCTCAACAGGTGGGTACGCCAGCCTGAGCTGGGCCCTGCAGCGCGGTGCGCTGGTGGTCAACCCGGTCACCGGGGCATGGGGCAGCGTCGCAGGAAGCACGTTCGCGGCCTCCGGAGCCCGCGACATCGCTCGGGACATCCGAGCCCTTAGCAGGTACCTGAACACCGCCAGGCACTTCTACTGGGGGCACTCCGGCGGCTCCTGGTACCTGTCCACGACCTACATCCCGTCGGGGATCAACCTCGCCCCCGGGCCGGTGGCCCTCAACTGTGGTGCGGCCAGTGGGGGGGCTTTCGACCCTTTGTATACCCCGCTGGCCAGGGGCAACTACGAGTGGTGGTGGACGTGGGACCACGGGCAGGACACCGGAATGCGGGCTGCGATCCCCATCCAGTTCAACTACGGTGACCAGGACTTCCTCGTCGACCCGATCCGCTACTCCATCCAGGGCTACAAGGCGTTGGGGTTCCTCACCGAGGAGAACATGTACCCCGGTGTCGCCCACTGTGGGATGAGCTTCTCGGAGGACAACATCACCTGGTTCACCGCGCACCTGCCCGCGCTGTAGCCAGCCCGTGCGGCTCGGCACCGATGGGAGTCGCAACCCGGCCAACGATGCCCCTCCTCGCCCTGCGCGTTGCCCGGAGTGGCCTTCGGCACATGTCGGCCCCCAGAGGCGACGAGGATGCGTCACTCGGTGCCGGGCACCGTTCGCAGTGCGTCGGAGCCGGCGGTCATGTCGCACCAGCATCTGACGGTCCCACCGCGGATGCGGGCGCAGCTGACTTGGCCACAACCCCAAGGGCCGGCAGCTGGCGGCCGAGGGCGCGGGCATCTTGCTGGCGGCCTTCCAGCAGGTCGCAACCGGTCAGCGGGTGATCCATGGTCCTAGCTCCCGCCCACCTGTGGCTTGCTGCCCTGCCCTGCCCGGCCGGTGGTGGCTCTGGGGGTGGGTGTACGGTGCGGTGCGAGTGGGGGGCTTGCGTGGTGCGGCCTTCAGTGCCCCACGATCAGACGGGGAGTCTGCATGAACCACCTCCGAACACTGTCCACTGCGGCCTTGGCGACCTGCGCGCTTGTCTTCAGTGCGGCGATCCCGGTGTCTGCCACGTCGCTGATGGGCGCATCGCCCGGGACCGGCGCTGGTTCTTCGGCGTTGTCTCGGGTGGCTGCGCGTGATGGGTTCGTCCGGTCGTTGGGGACCGCATCGGCGCTCGTGCCGCGGGCGACGGGCTACGACGCTGTCGATCCAGCGCAGGGGTACGGCACGATCACCGGGCGGGTCACCCTCCCCGCTGGCGTGGCCTTGGACTGGGCCAACGTCCGGATCTCGGACTCCAACGGCGACCGGGTCGACGATGCGTACGCCGGCGGTGATGGCACCTTCGGTGTGACCGGTCTGGACGCGGGTACCTACCGGCTGACGGCCACGGGTGGCAGCGCCAACGGCAAGCCGCTCACCGGTGGGCCGGTCGAGGCCAGCGTCACCCTCGGGTCGCTCACCAGCGGGGTCGTTGTGCCGCTGGCCATCGGTTCTGGTGTGGCCGCGGGGAGCATCGAGGGCACGGTCACGGGTCCCAGGGGTTCGGCTCTACTGACGGGCTCTGGTGGCGATATCGATGTGTTCGACTCGACTCAACGCGTGGGTGGCCGACGGCCATTTCAGTGACGACGGCCAATTCCAGATCCCGGGCGTTGCTGCTGGCACGTACCGCGTTCGGATCGACACCGGCGGATCGGTGTACGCCCCTGAGTGGTGGCAGGACGCACCCACCTGGGCAACCGCCACCCCGATCACGGTGACCAACGGTGCGGTTTCCACGATCAACCCCCAACTCAATATGGGCGGGTCCATCGCAGGCAAGGTGACCGCGCTCGGTGGCGCCGTCCTGGCCGACGACGGTTGGGTGTACGCCTACCACCCCGATGGCGAGTACCCCGTCGGGTTCTCAGGGGTCAGCGAGGATGGCTCCTTCCAGATTGACCGGCTGACCACCGGCCGCTACCTGCTGCAGTTCGGCACCGTCAACGGCCAGTACTCGACCGAGTGGTGGCAGGACGTCGAAGCCCGCGACCTGGCCGCAGCGGTCGGGGTCACGGACGCCCAGACCACATCCGCGATCAACGCTGAACTTGCCCTCGCGCCGATCCAGGGCGGGGAGATCACGGGCACGGTCACCGGGCCAGGGGGCAGCCCGCTGGACGCGAACACCTGGGGTGGAGTCAGCGTCTACAACGCGGCCGGGGACTACGTCAGAGGCGGCGTGTTCAACTCCGCCGGCACGTTCACCATCAAGGGCCTCGACCCCGGGGCCTACACCCTGGAGATCGACCCCGGATACGGCAGCCGCTACGCGACCGAGTGGTGGCAGAACGCCGCCACGCGCGCTACTGCCACGCCGGTGACTGTCACCTCCAATACCACCGTGACTGTCAACCCGCAACTCGACCTCACCGGTTCGATCACCGGCACGGTCACCGGGCCGGATGGTGCCCCGCTCACCGCCGGGAGGGTGGAACGTCAGTGCCCACGACCCCGCTGGAGATTACGTCGCCAGTGCCTCCTTCGCCGACGACGGGGCATTCACGCTTTCCGGACTGGCCGCAGGAAGCTACACCGTTCAGATTGAGTCCTGGTCCGGTGGCTACCTGCCGGAATGGTGGAAGGACACCACTTCCCTGGCCACGGGCACCCCGGTCCCGGTGACATCCGGGGGAACCTCTGTGATCAACCCGGAGCTGAACCCCGCCGGTTCGATCACCGGGACCGTGACCGGTCCCGCGGGAGCGGTCTTGAAGCCGGGCACCTCCGGGTTGGTCCGGGCCTACGACAGCCTGGGCAACGAGGTGGGTGTCGGCTATTTCAACGCCGACCCCGCCGATGGTTCGGGCTCGTACCGGATCACGGGCCTGACCACCGGGACCTACAAGTTGCGGGTGGTCAGCGACAGCTACTGGTACCGCACCCAGTGGTGGAACCTCGATCTGTCTGCCGCGGCCGCTGACCCGGTGAACGTGGTCCTCGGGCAGACCACCAGTGGGATCAACCCGGCGCTGCAATCGACCAGTTCAGTCCCCGGCGTGCCCACTGGGCTGGCCGGCTCGGCTGGTGACGGTCAGGTGTCGCTCACGTGGGCGGCCCCGGCCAGCGACGGCGGGGAGCCGATCAGCGACTACGACGTCCAGGTCTCCAGCGACGGCGGCGGCACGTGGCAACCGTACGGACGTGCGACCAGCACATCGCCGTCGGCCGTGGTCACCGGCCTGGGCAACGGCACCGGGTACGTGTTCCGGGTCGCCGCCCGCAACTCGCTCGGCGCCGGTGCATTCACCTCCGCCGCGGGTCCGGTGACTCCGGCCGCACCGCAACCCCCAGCACCGCAACCCCCGGCCCCGCAACCCCCGGCCCCGCAACCCCCGGCCCCGCAACCGCCGGCACCGCAACCGCCGGTGGTTCAGCCTCCCGCGCCCCCGGCCCCGCCGGCGTCGGTGGTGACGGTCAAGGCCGTGGGTGGTGGGAACAAGCTGTCCGTCAATGTGAACCCGGATCAAGGGCAAGGGGTACTGGAAGTTCACGGTGTACAAGTTGAAGTCCGATGGGGTGACCTGGGCCAAGGGCAAGACGTACAAGACCAGTGGGTCCAAGGAGACCAGGACCCTGAACCTGAAGAAGGGGACCTACCGTGTTGTGGTCCTGCCCAAGTACAAGCTGGCGTCGAGCACGTCAGCTGAGGTGTACCTGCGCAAGTAGCCCCCGAGGTGTCGGTGAGCAGGCCCAAGGCCCGCCCCACCGCCCGCCGCCGGGCGAACCGCCCCACGTCGACCCCCTCGACGTGGGGCGGTTCGGCGTGGCCGGTCCGCGGGCAGGTCGGCGGTTGCCGTGGTCGCGGTGTCCGCGGTGGCGGCTCGTCCCGGGGTTGGCCGAGCCGTTCCTGCTGCCCAAGGCCACCGCTGCGGCGGTGGGGGTGGCCCTGGTGTTGTCGGTGCGGCGCGCGATGGGGCTGCCGCGCGTCCTGTCGGCAATGGTCGCGGCTGGTTTCGTGGTCCTGCTCGCCGCGGCGCTGCTCGCGGACTACCCCGGTCAGCGCGGTGGTGGGCCGGTACCCGCGCTACGAGGGGATCTGGGTACTTCCGGTGTACGCCGGTGCGTTGGTGGCCGGTGCCCGGATGCGGGCCTGGCCCACCGCTCACCGCGCCCTCGACCAGGCCCTGACCGCGGCGGCAGTGGTCGCCTGTCTCGGGGCGTTGGCGCAGCTGGCGGGGGTGGGGTCCGTCGAGCGGATCGGGTCGGTGCTGGGCAACGCCAGCGAGTTGGGGACCTGGGCTGCCGTCGTGGCCGTGTTCCTCACCCCCTCCGCCCTGAGGGGGGGGGGACCGGGCTGCGATCGTGGGAGCGGCGGCCTCCGCTTCTGGCGGTTGTGTTGTCGGGGTCCCGCGGTGGCCTGGCCGGTCTGCTGGCCGGTCTGCTGGTGTTCGTTGTCCTGGTGTGGCGCGAACCGGGCGCCCGCCGCGCGGCCCGACTGGCCCTCGGCTTCGTCGCCGGGGTTCTGGTGTTGGCGGCGTTGATTCCCGGGATGCGGCAGCGGATCCTCGGCGGGGACCCGGTGGCGTGGGCCACCGTGTCGGGGCGGGGCTGGCTGTGGCGAGACACGATGGATCTGATCGCCGCGCACCCGTTCCTCGGCGTGGGCCCTTCCGGTTTCGTTGATGCCATCGGGGAGTTCCACAGCCTCGGGTGGGCTAGGGACGTCGGCCCGGTCAACCCGCCGGACTCCCCGCACAACCTGATCCTGCAACTGCTCACCGCCGGTGGGTCTGGCCCTGCTGCTCGTGGTCATCGCCGGGATCGTGCTGTGGGTGCGTCAGGCCCGGGTCACGCAGCGCACCACCCCGCACCTGACGGCGGCGGCGGGGCCGGCGATCGTCGCCGGGGTCGTGACCATGGGCGTCCACTTCACCTCCGCGGCAACCGTGCCGCTCCTGGCCCTGTTGGCCGGATGGGTGGCCGCCATCCCACTGACCGCTCCCCCACCGTCACGCCAGAGCGGCCACCGATGCGGTGTTCCGGTGGATCCCGACGATCGCCGTGGGCTGCTGCGCGCTGGTCCTCACCATGGCGACCGCAGCCGAGGCCCCGATCGCCGGCGCGCTGGCTGCGACCACACGCGGGGACGACCCCGCGGCCCAGGCCGGGTGGGCGACCGCGCACCGGTTGCGGCCCTGGGATCAGGACCTGTGGCTGCGTCAGGGTCACGCCACCACCTACGCCACCACCCAGGGGCTCGTGGCACCCGCCACCTGCCTGTCCCCCACCCGGAAGGCGACCACCCGGTCTGCCGCGTTCGTCGGAGGCGGCCCAGGACCGGGCCGAATGCCTCGAGGCCAACGGCGACCTGGCCGGCGCCACCCAGGTCCTGGCCATCGCCCGCGCCAACGACCCGACCAACGTCAACCTCCTCCTGCTCAGCGGGGTGATCGCCGCACGGTCCGGTGACCTCCAGGGCGCCGAGGAGCTGCTGCTGCACGCCTCCCGACTAGCTCCCGACGCGGCCGCCCCCTGGGTGAACCTGGCCCTCGTCTACGACCAGATGAGGACGCACCGCCGACGCGGACAACGCCCGACAGCGCGCCGCCACACTCACCCGCTGATGGTGAGGTCCAGACCTGGGGCGGCTGGGTGGCTGCACCGATCGAGGTGGGACGGATCCCGCGGGGCGGGCTGAGCCTCCGGGTCGCTCGGGCTGGGGTGTCCCTCGATTGGGGACGGCAGGGAGGTCGCCCAGCCCGCGCTCGCCGGCTGCTGTGGGTAGGGTCCTGCGTGGTGGTGCTTCCACGGGGGTGGCGCCAGGACGGGGTGTTCCGATGTTCGTGCGTGGGCTGGTCGTTCTCGCTGTGCTGGTCTCGGGCCTGGTGGCCCCACCCGCGCACGCCGCACCAGCGCTGTCGGCGGGCCCGGTCACGTCACACCGCCACGTCGGGCGCTGTGGGCACGTCGGCGGTCACGGCCGCCAAGCCTCGGGCCACTGGTGGCTGGCACGGCGCAGCCCCTGGGGTCGGGCAAGGTGCGGGTGTCGGTGACCGTCGAACGCGAAGAAGGTGAAGGTCGCCTACCGCACGTCGAAGAACAAGAAGCGCACCGCGACGATCACGATCCGCAAGGGCAAGGGGTCGCGCACGTTGGCCCGGGGGTCCAGGTCGATCCGCGCCCAGGCCAAGGCCACCAAGAAGCTGAAGGCCAGCGCGTGGATCACCGTCGGTGGGGTCAGCGCGGCACCAGCCGTGGCGGGGGGCACCTACACGGTGGGCCCGGATTCGGCGATCCTGCCGCCGATGTCCGGGTACTCGACGGTGAACCAGTACACCCGGCACTACTACCTGATCCGCTCCTACATGCACCGGTTCGAGTCCGCCGGTGGCGGCACCCTGATCCTCGGCCCGGGCCGGTATGAGATCTCCTCGACGATCTACGTGCCCAGCAACACCACGATCCGACTGTCCGCGGGCACCACCCTGGTGAAGTCGAACACGACCGGGACCAGCAGCTTCAGTGCCTCGACTTCGATGTTCATGCTGATCCGCCCCTCCCTGGGCAAGGTGTCGGGGGCGGTCGGCGGTCACGACGGGGACGCCAACATCACGATCGCCGGTGCCGGGGGCGGGTCCTCGGTGATCGACATGGCCAACCTGGTTCGACACGTTGGCGATCATCTCCGGGCACAACCGGGGCGTGACCATCTCGGGGATCACGTTCCGGCGGATGAACAACAACCACTTCATCGAGATGGACGGCTGCGCGGACTGCACGATCACCGGCAACGAGTTCCTCGACGCCGCCGGAGGGACCCGGGAGACCGCCGAGGCGATCAACCTCGACACCCCCGACCCGAAGACCGGTGGGTTCAGCTCGGTGTGGTCCAAGCAGGACGCCACGCCCAACGAGCGGGTCACGATCGCCGGGAACCGGTTCGACGGGCATGCAGCGCGCCCTGGGCACCCACAACTTCTCCACCGGGCGGTACCACACCGACATCGTCGTGCGGGACAACACGATCACCAGCAACGCCAACGACGCGATCCACATCATGAACTGGACCAACCCGGTGTTCACCGGCAACACGATCACCAGCCGCGGCGGATCGGCCGGGATCCGCGCCTGCGGCACCAGCAACCCCACGATCACGGCCAACACGTTCGCCGAGTCCGGGACCGCGGTCGTGTTCCGCTCGTGCAGCGGGGAGAACGGCACCACCCGCGCCAACGCGGTCACCGCCGACAACGTGACCGCGCTGCGCGCCAACCTCGTCGGGCCGGGATTGGGCAGCGCCTCGGTCAGCGTGCCCGACCACGGGACGGTCTGGTTCAACGGCCACGAACCCCCGCCCACCGTGCCCTCGGCGCCCGTACGTCGGCACGATCGTCCCCGGCGACGGGCAGGCCACCGTGCGCTGGTCCCCCGGGTACGCCGATCCGCGGGCACCGATCACCGGGTACCGGGTCCGGCTGTCCACCGCCCTCGGTTCCCTGATCCAGACCGTCGACGTGCCCGGCGACCGCCACGAGACGGTGCTCACCGGGTTGACCAACGGCACCTACTACTCGGTGACCGTGGCCGCGGTGAACAGCGTCGGGGAGAGCTCCGGCGGTTATGCCCCGTCGTTCATGCCGATCGGCCCACCGACCGCCCCCACCCAGCCGACCGCGGTCAGCACCACCCCCGGGACAGTGACCCTGACCTGGGCGGCACCGAGCAGCACCGGTGGGCGACCGATCACCGGGTACCGGATCTACGGCTACACCGACCCGGAGGCCACCACTGCCCTACCCGGCGAGCCCGATCACTGTCGGACCGACCACCACCTACACCTGGACCGGGCTCACCGGGGGGACCTCCGCGTACTTCCGGATCACCGCGGTCAACGACGTCGGCGAGAGCCCGGCCACGGACCTCGTGGCGGTGGTGGTGAAGGGAGCACCAATTCCCTGACCCCCGCCAGCGACACCAGACCCTCAGGGGGGCCCGCCGTGGGCGATCCTCGAGGGCGACGAGTCAAGGCGATCAACAAGGATGACGATGGCTGTCTCGGTGGATCCACCGGTGCACGCAGGGGGAGGCAGTGGAAATGACCGTTGATGGCGCTCCGGCGCGGCGATCAACAGGAGTGACCGGCAGGCTGCTCGTGCTGCCTCTCCGGGCGCGGCGTTCCGAGGGGGCTAGCCGGTCCGGTGGCCGCCTACCAGTGCGGGCTGGTCGATGGCCGGACTCGCGTCGATCACCGTGGCGGTCTGCGGTTGCGGTGATGACGGCGGCGGTCCTGATGGTGGCGGGAGTCGCCGTCCCGGCGGGCCTGTCTTCGGCTGCGGGAGGTGTGGCCGCGGATGCTCCGACTGGCCCCGATGGTCCGGGGTACTGGACCGACGTCACCACGGTGTCCGCGGAGGGCGCTGAAGCCATCGACCCCAGAGTGTCGGCCGACGGTTCGGCGACGGTGTGGTCGCGCAGCAACGGGACGAACACAATCGCTCAGGTCAGTACCCGCGTGGGTGGCTCCTGGACTGCCTGGACCACCCCGGTGGACCTGTCTGCGCCCGGGGCGAACGCGACCATGGCGCGGGTTTCCAGCGATGGTCAGATGGTGGTGTGGGCGCGCGGTGGGATCGTCCAGCTCAGCCACCTGGTCAACGGCACCTGGGCTGCGCCGGTGGATCTGTCAGCGGCCAACGGCGCGGTGACCGCGTTGCACATTGCCGGCGACGGGCTGGCGGTGTTCTGGGCGAATTCTGCCGGGTGGGTCAGCAGGAAGGTGAGCGGCACCTGGACCGCCCCCACACCGTGGTCCGAAGCCGCGGGCCAGGTGCTGTCGGGGGATGGCAACACGGTGGCCTTCTTGAGGGTGGAACAGCCCTCCTGGACCGCATATGACGTGTTGTATGTCAGCCGGAATGAGAACGGATCGTGGGTGAACCCAGTCAAGCTGTCCACGACCGGCAACTGGGCCGACAGCGCCCAGGTCTCGGCTGACGGGAGCACCGTGATCTGGCGCTGGTACGCGGCAACCGGGTCCAGTGACAGCTATGTCCAGGTCAGCCGTCTGGTCGCGGGTTCGTGGACCGCCGCCCAGACCCTGGGTGACTACCGGAGCTACTCCCCGCAGGTGTCGGCTGATGGTGCAACCGCGGTCTGGCTGCACGTCGGCGCCTCGTCGACCACGATCGAGACCGCCAGGCTGGTGAGCGGTTCGTGGACCGCGCCGGTGGTGATCTCCGCCGGCGCGGGGACCGCGACGGGACCGCGGTTGTCGGCTGATGGTCGGTCTGTGCTGTGGGTTGATTCGCTCGGGACGGTGATGTCCAGCCGGTATGTCAACGCGGTGTGGACGACCCCGGTCGCGGTGTCGGCAGATTTCCGGGGTGCGCTGCAGCTCTCGGCGGACGGTACCGCGGCGACGTGGGTGCGGTCCGGGTCGGCCGCGTTGCGGGTCCTGCGCACGGCCCGCTGGGGGCTGGTGATCCCGCCGAAGGTTCCCCCCAGCCCAGTGGCCCTGCCCGGCGACGGCTCGGCGCAGGTGTCCTGGTCAGCGCCGTCCACGGGCGCCCCGGCGACCAGCTACACCGTGACCGCAAGCCCAGGTGGGGCGACCTGTTCGTCAGGGGTGAGCAGCTGCACGCTGACCGGTCTGACGAACGGCTCCCCGTACACGTTCACGGTCATCGCCGAGAACTCCGCCGGGTCCTCTCCCCCGTCGGTGGCCTCCGCGGCGGTGATTCCGCGGACGGCGCCCCACCCTCCCACCGGTGTGGTGGGCGCCCCGGGTGACAGCGCGGTTGCGTTGTCCTGGTCGGCACCGGCCTGGAACGGTGGGGCACCGGTCACCGGGTACCGGATCGAGCACCGCACCGACGTCGGGCCGTGGGTGGTTGCCGTGGCCGACACCGCATCCACGGCCACGACCCGCACCGTGACCGGCCTGGCCGCGGGCACACCGTTTGAGTTCCGTGTGGCCGCCATCAACCTGGCCGGGACGGGTGAGTTCTCCGACCCCCCGACCGCGGTGATTCCGGACGCGGTACCGAACGCCCCCACCTCGGTGACCGGAGCCCCGGGCCACACTGAGGTGCTGGTGTCCTGGTCCGCATCCGCCCCGAACGGTGGCTCGGCGGTCACCGGATACACCGTCACCAGCACCCCGGGTGGCAAGACCTGCACTGCCGCTGCACCCACGATTTCGTGCACCGTGTCCGGGTTGACCAACGGCACCGGGTACACGTTCACGGTGAAGGCCACGAACCCGATCGGCGTCTCCGTGGCTTCAACGGCGTCGGCCGTGGTGACCCCACGCACGGTGCCCGGTGCCCCCACCGGGGTCACGGGCACTCGAGGAAGCGAATCGGTGGCCCTTTCGTGGACCGCACCGGTCTCCAACGGTGGTGCCCCGATCCTCGGGTACCGGATCGAGGCCCGCCCGGTGGGTGGGGCCTGGTCAGTCGCCGTCGCGGACACCACCTCCGCGGCCAGGAGCCGCACGGTTACGGGCTTGATCAACGGCACGCCCTACGAGTTCCAGGTCGCGGCCATCAACGCCGCCGGGACCGGCACCTACTCCCCCGCCTCCACGTCGGTCACCCCGGACGCAGCGCCCAACCCCCCAACCGGGGTCACAGGTATCCCGGGCAACACCGAAGTGGTCGTGTCCTGGACCGCCCCCGCCCCGAACGGTGGCTCGGCCGTCACCGGGTACACCGTCACCACCACACCGGGTGGCAAGACATGCACCGCCACCTCACCCACCACCTCGTGTGTGGTGTCCGGGCTTAACAACGGCACCACGTACACGTTCACAGTGAAGGCCACGAACCCGATCGGTACCTCCGCAGCCTCCACAGCGTCGCCCCCCGTGACCCCACGCACGGTGCCCGGCGCCCCCACCGGGGTGTCAGGCACGCGGGGCAACGAATCCGTGGCCCTGGTGTGGACCACGCCGCTGGCCAACGGCGGCGCACCGATCCTCGGGTACCGGATCGAGGCCCGCCCGGTGGGTGGGGCCTGGTCAGTCGCCGTCGCGGACACCGCCTCCGCGGCCCCCAGTCGCACCATCACCGGCCTGACCAACGGCACCCCCTACGAGTTCCAGGTCGCGGCCATCAATGCCGCCGGGACCGGCGACTACTCCCCCGCCTCCGCGGCGGTGACCCCGGACGCGGTGCCGAACGCCCCCACCTCTGTGACCGGCACCCCGGGGAACACTGAGGTTCTGCTGTCCTGGACTGCCCCCACCCCGAACGGCGGCTCGGCCGTCACCGGATACACCGTCACCGCCACCCCCGGGGGCAGCACCTGCACCACGACGGGGGCAACCTCCTGCGTGGTGACCGGCCTGAGTAACGGGGTGACCTACGCGTTCACCGCGGTGGCCACCAATACCGCGGGAACCGGGCCGGCGTCGGCCCCGTCCGCAGCGACACCTCGGACCGTTCCCGGCGCACCCACCGGCCTGACCGTTCGGGTGGGCATGGCGACCGGCGCCGCAACCATCAGCTGGTCACCCCCCACCGGCGACGGCGGATCCCCGATCACCAGCTACACCGTGATCACCTCACCGTCCGGTGCCCGCTGCACCACCGCGGGCACCGAGTGCACCGTGACCGGGCTGACCAACGGCACGGCCTACACGTTCACCGCCCACGCCACCAACGCCGCCGGTGACGGACCCAACTCGCCCTCGACACCCCCGACCACCCCCAAGGCCGTACCCGCACCCCCGACCGGCGTCACCGTGAGTGGGGTGACCACCGGGTACGCCGATGGCAGCGCCTCAGCCACCATCACCTGGACACCCCCCGGCGCGGACGGTGGAACACCGATCACCCACTACATCCTCGCCAGCTACCCCGCAGGGCAACAAGTCATCGTCACTGGAACCACGCACACCTGGTACGGGCTGGCGATCGGCGTCGGCCACACGTTCCGCGTATCGGCCTGCAACACCATCGGCTGCTCCGCATGGTCCGACATGTCCCTGCCGGTGACCCCGACCGTGCCCGCACCACCCCTGCCCCCCGCCCCACCCACCCCGGCGCCGCCGCCCGCCTCAACCGTGACAGTCAGAGCAGTCAGCGGCGCAGGGAAACTCCTCGTCGACGTGAACCCCGACAAGGGCGCCGGGTACTGGAAGTTCAAGGTCCAGAAGAAGAAGCCCAACGGC
Organism: uncultured Actinomycetes bacterium; assembly: GCA_963747335.1. Taxonomy (GTDB): domain Bacteria; phylum Actinomycetota; class Actinomycetes; order S36-B12; family CAIYMF01; genus Prado023. The sequence continues at coordinate 174,643 of CAVVEV010000004.1, forward strand.
ACCTGGACCACCCTCAAGACCAAATACAAGACCACCGGCAACAAGGAGACCAAGACCCTGAACCTGAAGAAGGGCACCTACCGCGTCCTGGTCGAGCCCAAGTACGGACTCGCGGGCAGCGTCTCCACCGAGGTCAACCTCAAGAAGTGAGTGACCGCTGCGGCACGGCGCCGAGCCGGGGACAGGCGGGAGTCCAGACCCGCTTGTTCCCGGAGGCGTCCCCCGAGGTCGCGGCCTTCGCCCTCACTGCTGATGGGACCCGCGAGGACTCCGCGCAGGATGTTCCGCAGCAGTGAGTCCGCACCTGCCATGGTCCCGTCGTGGGCAGTTGCGGCCCCGGTACCGGATCATCCGGAATCGGGCGAGTAGGGGTTGAGTCCCCCAAGGCGTCCCCTGGTGTGGGGACCTTCGGCCCGGCTCCCGGCACCGGCCTCCGGGGGTGGGGTGGGTAGGGTGCGTGCTGGTGGTGCTGCCACGGGGGCGGGACCAGACGGGGTGTTCCCATGATCGTGCGCGGTGTGGTTGTCCTGGCTCTGCTGGTCTCCGGGCTGGTCGGCCCACCCGCGACCGGTGCCCCCACCCCGGCCAACTCGCTGTCGAGAGTCACCGCGGCGACCTCGGCTCCAGCCCCTGCCGAGGCGACCCCGGTCAACGCGATGGCGACCGCGACCAAGCCCCGGGCGGTGGTGTCCGCCTCCTACGTGGTCCTGGGGTCGGGCAAGGTGCGGGTCACGGTCACCTCGAACGCGAAGAAGGTGAAGCTGACCTACCGCACCGCCAAGAACAAGAAGCGCAGCACCACGATCACGATCCGCAAAGGCAAAGGCACCAAGACCCTGGCCAAGGGATCGAAGAGCATCGTGGCCCAAGCCAAAGCCACCTCGAAACTGCGAACCGGGATCAAGACCCCCGTGCGGCCCTACGTCCCTCCGGTGGTCACTCCCCCAGTCGTGACACCACCTGTAGTCACACCCCACCGGTCGTGACCCCCCCGGTGGTCACCCCACCCCCAGCCACGGACAGCATCCCACCGGGTCCGGTGACCGGACTGACCGTGGGAACCCGCACCCCGACGTCGATCGCGTTGTCGTGGACCAACCCGACCGCACCCGACCTCGGCGGCGATCGTGGTCCGCCGCGCGATCGGGGCGACCGCCCCGACCAGCGCCACCACCGGCACCGCGGTCACCCTGGGCTCAGCGACAGCGACCTCGGTGACCGACACCGGGCTCACCGCCAACACCCAATACTCGTACGCGGTGTTCACCCGGGACACCACCGGCAACGTGGGAACCCGGGCGACGGTGACGACCAGCACCGATTCCGAACCCGGACACTACGTCCCCGGGGCCAGTCACCGGCACTCCACCGGGGCCGTTACCGATACCTCGATAGGGCTTTCCTGGACCAACCCCGCTGATGCCGACCTGGCCGAAGTCATCGTGCGCCGCGCCCTCGGTAACACCCCCCCGGCCACTCCCACAGCAGGCATTCCTGTGGCCCTGGGGTCCCCAACGGCCAGCCTCGTGACCGACACCGGGCTGGACTCAGCCACCTCCTACGCCTACGCCATCTTCACCCTCGACCGTTCCGGCAATGCCGGTCCTTCCGCAACCATCGCTACTGCCACGCGCGACTCCGGCGCCGATGTCTGCTCCTCCCCACTAACCAAGGACACAGCCTGGAGCACAGCGTTTCGCGATCACTACCTAGTCAATTGCGCCCTTTCGGTACCTCGCGGCATCACCCTGACGATCGAGGCGGGTGCGATCATCAAGTTCGGGCAATCAGGCGGTCTACACATAGCCGCTGGCGGTCGAGTTGTAGCCTCCGGGACCAACGACAACCCGGTGTTGATCACCGATTGGAGGAACGACAGCGTCGGAGGAGACACCAACGGAGATGGGGCCGAGTCGCTCCCTGCCTCGTCTGGTTTGGTCGCGTTCCGTTTAGACGCCGAAGCCGGGGGATCGGTCGCGCCAGAATTGACGCTGCGCCACGTTGCCACGAGCTACCTTCGACCCTTTGTCGCCCAGAATGCGCATGCGATGCTTGTGATCGAAGACTCAGTGTTCGAAGCTGGCGGCTCTCGTACGCCCGCCGAGCTTGGTGGCTGTGACGATCAGTCTGTTATCTCGGGGAACCGGTTTGCGGGGACGTCGCTGTCGATCAGTGATTGCGCCGTGCAGATCAGCGCGAATGTCTTCGATCACACTGACGACCCGCTCACCCTGACCAACCACCCCGACCTGGCCGAAGTATTCCTCGCAGGAACCCAAACGAACCAGTTCATCGGCGCTGGTCCTCAGTTGAGGATCTCAGTCGACGGAACGGTGAAGGCTGGCCGCGAGTTTGACTTCGATCCCGCCAATGGTGGGGTGCTCACCCCCGGGACGGTTGACATCCTGGGAGGCGTGACTGTGAAGGCGGGGTCCGTGGTCAAGTCCAACACGGCAATCGCCAATCGTCGGGGAGGCTTCTCAGTCTCGGAGGGCGGCCTGTTGCGGGTGGCTGGTACGGCCGCGAACCCGGTGACCGTTACCTCCTTCACCGATGACAGTGCCGGGGGCGACACGAATGGCGACGGCCCCTCTGACCCCAGCGATGGCACCCCGTGGTCGGGCCTGGCAACGCTCAATGGCGGCTCCCTGGAGGTGGACCATGCCAATATCCGCTGGTTGGTCGCACCGTTCTGGGCAGAGTATGAAGCCCCAGCGCGCATCACGATCCGTGACTCGGACTTCTCCACGCCAGCTCCGATCCAGATCCCAGGAGGCATCCCCCAACTCGCGCGTGTGATGTTCCGTGGTGGCTGTGACGATCAGTCTGTTATCTCGGGGAACCGGTTTGCGGGGACGTCGCTGTCGATCAGTGATTGCGCCGTGCAGATCAGCGCGAATGTCTTCGATCACACTGACGACCCGCTCACCCTGACCAACCACCCCGACCTGGCCGAAGTATTCCTCGCAGGAACCCAAACGAACCAGTTCATCGGCGCTGGTCCTCAGTTGAGGATCTCAGTCGACGGAACGGTGAAGGCTGGCCGCGAGTTTGACTTCGATCCCGCCAATGGTGGGGTGCTCACCCCCGGGACGGTTGACATCCTGGGAGGCGTGACTGTGAAGGCGGGGTCCGTGGTCAAGTCCAACACGGCAATCGCCAATCGTCGGGGAGGCTTCTCAGTCTCGGAGGGCGGCCTGTTGCGGGTGGCTGGTACGGCCGCGAACCCGGTGACCGTTACCTCCTTCACCGATGACAGTGCCGGGGGCGACACGAATGGCGACGGCCCCTCTGACCCCAGCGATGGCACCCCGTGGTCGGGCCTGGCAACGCTCAATGGCGGCTCCCTGGAGGTGGACCATGCCAATATCCGCTGGTTGGTCGCACCGTTCTGGGCAGAGTATGAAGCCCCAGCGCGCATCACGATCCGTGACTCGGACTTCTCCACGCCAGCTCCGATCCAGATCCCAGGAGGCATCCCCCAACTCGCGCGTGTGATGTTCCGTGGTGGCTGTGACGATCAGTCTGTTATCTCGGGGAACCGGTTTGCGGGGACGTCGCTGTCGATCAGTGATTGCGCCGTGCAGATCAGCGCGAATGTCTTCGATCACACTGACGACCCGCTCACCCTGACCAACCACCCCGACCTGGCCGAAGTATTCCTCGCAGGAACCCAAACGAACCAGTTCATCGGCGCTGGTCCTCAGTTGAGGATCTCAGTCGACGGAACGGTGAAGGCTGGCCGCGAGTTTGACTTCGATCCCGCCAATGGTGGGGTGCTCACCCCCGGGACGGTTGACATCCTGGGAGGCGTGACTGTGAAGGCGGGGTCCGTGGTCAAGTCCAACACGGCAATCGCCAATCGTCGGGGAGGCTTCTCAGTCTCGGAGGGCGGCCTGTTGCGGGTGGCTGGTACGGCCGCGAACCCGGTGACCGTTACCT
>CAVVEV010000005.1:0-286584 GCA_963747335.1 uncultured Actinomycetes bacterium
CTTGTGTTGTTGAGTCCGGCCCATCGTCATCATGCTGAATCGGGCCGGCTCAGTGGTTGTGGGTGGTGGTCGGGCCTTGACCCGGCCTGAGGGCAGTCCTGGCTGCTACGCGGCCGCGACGGACTTGGTTCGGTCCTTGACCATGTAGGCGACGATGATCGCTGCAGGGAAGAAGAAGAGACTGAAGATGAAGTACCCGATGAAGCTGTGACCCTTGCGTCCCGCGACGCGAGCCGGCCAGAATGCCAGGGCAATCCAGATGGCGAAGAAGATGATCCAACCAATGGTGTCCATGCTCGAACCTTTCGTAGTCCTTGAAGGTCGGTGTGCCTGCCCGCGGAGCCAACCACCTCCTGAGGTGCGGAATCCTCATCCGATTCGGATGATCCCGACCAAGCGCCGGCCGAGCACACTGGGTGCGTGAGTCCCGATGAGCACCTTGGACTGCACCGCCGGGCCCATCTGGGCACGCGCCACGATTGGAGAAGCACGTGAGCGACACCACCCAGATGCTCCTGGTCGCCGCATACCCGGACCCGGCAGTGGCGCAGGAGGAGTTCGACGCGCTTGCCGGCAAGGTGCGGGCCAAGGCGATCGCGAGCCAGGGGATGATCCTGGTCGCCAAGGACTCCGCCGGGAAGGTCGTGGTCGCCGACACGGGCAACCACCTGGGCCGCAAGGGCGCCGGCTGGGGCGGTGGCGTGGGCGTGCTCGTGGGGCTGTTCGCGCCACCGCTGCTGGCCTCGGTCGCCGTGGGGGCGGCCGCCGGTGGGATCGTCGGGAAGTTCGCCGGCAACAAGGTGACAGCCGCGATCCAGGAGAAGGTCAGCGAGAACCTGAAGCCGGGTACGGCGGTGATCATCGGGGTGTTCCCCGCGTCGCAGCGACTGGTTGTGGAGCAGGCCCTGCCCGGGTCACCGTTGAAGTCGGTGGTGGAGTCCGACGAGACCGGGATCGAGGAGCTCACGCGTGCCCTTGGGGAGGCGATGGGCAAGTTCTCCCCGGACCGCACCGTCCTGCCGATTCCTGATCGCGCGTTCGGTGGGGCGCTGGGCCGTAGCATCGAGGAGTCGGTGGCCGACTGGTCGATCATCGCCCCGGTCAAGGCACCGGAGGGCGCCCCCAACGTGCTGGTGGTCCTCATCGATGATGCGGGCTTCGGGTCGATCGACTCCTACGGCGGGCCGGTGAGCACCCCGAACTTCACCCGGGTGCAGCAGATGGGCCTGACCTACAACGCGTTCCACGTCACCGCGGTGTGCTCGCCGACGCGGGCCGCGCTGCTGACCGGTCGCAATCACCACCGGGCGGGGATGGGGTCGATCGTGGAGTACCCGGGGCCGTTCCCCGGGTACACCGGGGCGGTGCCGCGCAGCTGTGCGCCGTTCCCGCGGGTGCTCAAGGAGAACGGGTACGTGACCGGCGGGTTCGGCAAGTGGCACCTGACCCCGGACCATGTGCAGGGCGCGGCCGGACCGTTCGACCGGTGGCCGCAGGCGTGGGGGTTCGACCACTGGTGGGGGTTCCTGTCCGGTGCGGCGGGGCAGTACGACCCGATCATCACCCAGGACAACGCGATCATCGGCGTGCCCGAGGGCAAGGACGGCCAGCAGTACTACTTCCCCGACGACCTGACCGACAAGGCGGTCGAGTGGTTGCACGCGGTGAGCGCCCAGGACGCCGAGAAGCCGTGGATGATGTACTACTCGACCGGCTGCGCGCACGCCCCGCACCACGTCGCCAAGGAGTGGGCCGACAAGTACAAGGGCACCTTCGACGAGGGCTGGGACGCCCTGCGCGAGCAGACCCTGGCCCGGCAGAAAGCACTGGGACTGGTTCCTGAGGACACCGAGCTCACGGCCCGGCCGGACCTGTTCCCGGCGTGGGACTCGCTGTCCGCGGCCGAGAAGGAGCTCTACATCCGCCAGATGGAGGTCTACGCCGGCTTCCAGGAGAACGCCGACTGGAACGTGGGCCGGCTGCTGGATGCGATCGAGGAGATGGGCGACCTGGACAACACCCTGGTGATCTACATCTGGGGGGACAACGGGGCCAGCATGGAGGGCACCCTCACCGGGTCGTTCAACGAGATGACCTTCCTCAACGGGGTGGTGCTCGACGCGGAGCAGCAGCTGAAGCTGATCGAGGAGTACGGCGGGATCGAGGCGATCGGGGGCATCGAGACCGCGCCGCACGTCGCCGCCGCGTGGGCGCATGCCATGAACACCCCGTTCCAGTGGGGCAAGCAGATGGCCAGCCACCTCGGCGGCACCCGCGACCCGATGGCCATCGCCTGGCCCAAGCGGATCAGCCCCGATGCCCGGGTGCGCACCCAGTTCACCCACTGCGTCGACGTTGGACCGACGATCCTGGAGGTTGTGGGCATCCCCGAGGCGAAGTCCGTCGACGGCATCGCCCAGGAGCCGATGGACGGCACCAGCTTCGCCTACACCTTCGACGCCCCGGAGGCCCCCGAGCGGCACACGGTCCAGTACTTCGAGATGCTGGGGAGCCGGGCGATCTACAAGGACGGCTGGTGGGCGTGCTCCCGGCTGGACAAGGCCCCCTGGGACATGTCCCCACAGACTATGGCCCGCTTCGGCCCCGGGTCCGGATGGAACCCGGACTCCGACCCGTGGGAGCTGTACTACCTGCCCGAGGACTTCTCCCAGGCGAAGAACATCGCCGCGGATCACCCGGAGAAGCTCAAGGAGCTGCAGGACCTGTGGTGGGAAGAGGCCGAACGCAACCGCGTCCTGCCGTTGCTCGGCGCGTTCAGCGTGTTCTTCGGGATCCTGCCACCGCTGCCGACGAACACCCGGTTCGCCTTCCACGGGGACGTGCAGAACGTCCAGCGCGGGATGGTGCCCCGGATCATGGGCCGCTCGTACGCCATCGAAGCCGACCTGAACATTCCCGACACCGGGGCCGAGGGGGTGATCGTGGCCAACGCCGACCACATCGGCGGGTTCGCCCTCTGGGTCGACCAGACCGGCGTCCTGCACCACACCTACTCATTCCTGGGCGTGGAGACCTACCGCCAGGCTGCGACGGAGCCGCTGCCGACCGGCGACGTGCTCGTGCGGATGCTGTTCGAGGCCGACGACACCAAGCCCGGCACCGGCGGGAAGGTGACCCTCCTGGCCAACGACAAGGTCATCGGGGAGGGCCAGATCCCGCGCACCGTCCCCGTGGCGTTCTCCAGCTACGGAGGGATGGACATCGGCCGGGACAACGGCCTGGTTGTCGACCTCGACTACGCCGACAGGGCCCCGTACGCATTGACCGGGACCGTCCGCAAGGTGATCTTCGACCTCAAGCCCGCCCCGATCGACGAACAGGCGGGCCTGCACGAGATCACCGCCCAAGCCGGAATGGCCCACGGGGCTGCCGGCTGACCCGACTCTGAACCCCAGTGGCGCCGGTCCTGACTGGCATCGCGCGGCGCCGGCTCAGTCAGGGCACCGGAGCCTCTCGGGGAAGGTCACTGCGCTGACAGCCGGACAGCCGAGCAGCCGGGCAGCCGACTGAATCTCACACGACCGACGATCTGCGCTCTGGGGAGGATTCGTGCTCAGCACCCGTTCGAGACGCACGTTCTCGTGGCCAAGGGGCGCTGCAAGCCGTCCCCGTTCACCTTCTCGGCCCCGAGCGGGGAGTCCAGGACTGCGCGACGATTGAATGTGTCGGGTGCAGGCTCAGTTCGCTCGCGAGCAATGGCGCTCCGCGATAGGCCATCCAACGGCACATGAGCCACCTCGTCAGTTCACGGCGCGCAAGCGCACCTGTTCGATCTCGGCCCGGTGGGCCGTTTCAGGGTCCCATCGACCGTCAGGCGCCTGAGCCCTCCGTTGTCGGGTGCCGTTGGGCTGGTCGGGTGAAGACCGCGTCTTCCAGGCGTGGGACGACGGTGAGATCGGTGTCGATCCCGGTGGTGGCGACCCGATGCACGACGGCCTCGGACACCTCGGTCAGGACCAGCTCGGCGCCAGTGCCGCGCAGCTCGCGGCCGAGCTCGGCAAGTGTTTGGGCGCCGGTGTAGTCGATCTCGGGCATCGCGGCCGCGTCGATGACCAGCACCTTCACCGGCGTCTCGGTCTTGGCCAGCTCGGCGCGCACCCGCTCGCCGAAGAAGGTCGCGTTCTCGAAGAACAGTGGCGCGCTGAACCGGTACACGAGAACGTCGGCCAGTTCTGCCGGGATCGTGACCCGGGACTCCAGCCGGGGGATCACGTTCCCATCGGAGAGCAGGACCGCGTCGTGGGGGTGGTACTGGCGGCGCAGCCGGTCGATCAGCGACAGGATGATCGCCAGGAAGATGCCCTGCTCCACGCCCACGAACGCCACCACCAGCAGGGTGACCATCGCGACGAGGAGTTCGGGCCGGCTGGTGCGGCCGACGGCGCGCAGGGTGCCCACCTTGACGAGCTTGATCCCGATGGTGAACACGACGGCGTCGAGCACCCCGGAGGGGATGTACTCGAACAGCCCGGTCAGGAACAACAGCACGAGGGCGACCGTGACGGCCATCGCGATGTTGACCACCTGCCCCTTGCTGCCCGAGGAGTCCCCGGCGGCGGTGCGTGGCGGGGAGCCGTTGATCGCGAACCCGGAGGTGAACGCGCTGGCCAGGTTCGCTGCCGACAGCCCGACGAGGTCGCCCTTGACGCTGTCGACGTAGCCGTTCTTCTGGGCGAAGCTGCGCGCCACCGCCGCGCTCTGGGCCAGGATGACCACCGCGATCGAGAACGCACTGGCCGCCAGGGTGGCGAACTCGCCGGACTGCGAAGTCCGGGACGGTGAAGCCGGGCAGCCCGGCGGGGATCGCACCGACGCTCTCCACACCGCTGGCCGCAGCATCGATCACGACCGCGATGACGCTGAACAGGGTCAGTGACACCAGGGCGGCGGGCAGCTTGGGCATCTTCTCCTCGAGTGCGAGCATGACGATGACGGTGCCGAACGCCAGCGCGGCGGTGGTCCAGTTGGCGTGGTCGAGCTCGCTGAGGGTCTGGGTGAGCTTGTTCCAGGTGCTGCCGCTGGCCGGAACCCCGAGCATCCCGGACAGGTTGCCGATGATCAGCGAGACCCCGACACCGGACAGGAACCCGGCCAGCACCGGCTGGGAGATCAGGTCGGCGAGGAACTCCAGCTTGGCGACCGCGAACAGCAGCAGGAACACCGCGGTAAGGATCGCCAGCACCCCAACGGCGGAGGCGTACTCGCGCAGTGCCCTGGGCGGCGACCAGGCCGGCCCCGGCAGCGACCAGCGCCGCGGTCGCTGAGTCCGCCCCGACGACGAGCTGGCGCGAGAGCCGATCAGGGCGAACATTGAGACAACGCCGGCAGCATGCGCAGTACAGCCGGTCTGGATCGGCAGGCCGGCGATCTTCGCGTAGCCGAGGCTCTCGGGGATTGCGATCGCCGCGACTGTGACCCCGGATAGTATGGCAAATTTTTTCGTGGGGGTGGTACTGGCGGCGCAGCCGGTCGATCAGCGACAGGACGATCGCCAGGAAGATCCCCTGCTCCACCCCCACGAACGCCACCACCAGCAGGGTGACCATCGCGACCAGGAGTTCGGGCCGGCTCGTGCGGCCGACGGCGCGCAGGGTGCCCACCTTGACGAGTTTGATCCCGATGGTGAACACCACGGCGTCGAGGACCCCGGAGGGGATGTACTCGAACAGCCCGGTCAGGAACAACAGCACGAGGGCGACCGTGACGGCCATCGCGATGTTGACCACCTGCCCCTTGCTGCCCGAGGAGTCCCCTGCGGCGGTGCGTGGCGGGGAGCCGTTGATCGCGAACCCGGAGGTGAACGCGCTTGCCAGGTTCGCTGCCGACAGCCCGACGAGGTCGCCCTTGACGCTGTCGGGGTAACCGTTCTTCTGGGCGAAGCTGCGTGCCACCGCGGCGCTCTGGGCCAGGATGACGACCGCGATCGAGAACGCACTGGCCGCCAGGGTGGCGAACTCCCCGGACGCGAAGTCCGGGACGGTGAAACCGGGCAGCCCGGCGGGGATCGCACCGACGCTCTCCACACCGCTGGCCGCAGCATCGATCACCACTGCGATGACGCTGAACAGGGTCAGTGACACCAGGGCGGCCGGCAGCTTGGGCATCTTCTCCTCGAGTCCCAGCATGACGATGACGGTTCCGAATGCCAGCGCGGCGGTGGTCCAGTTGGCTTGGTCGAGCTCGCTGAGGGTCTGGGTGAGCTTGTCCCAGGTGCTGCCGGTGGCCGGTACTCCGAGCATCCCGGACAGGTTGCCGATGATCAGCGAGACCCCGACACCGGACAGGAACCCGGCCAGCACCGGTTGGGAGATCAGGTCCGCGAGGAACTCCAGCTTCGCGACCGCGAACAGCAGCAGGAACACCGCGGTGAGGATCGCCAGCACCCCAACGGCGGAGACGTACTCCGCGGTTCCCTGGGCGGCGACCAGCCCGGCCCCGGCGGCGACCAGGGCCGCGGTCGCCGAGTCCGCACCGACGACCAGCTGCCGGGACGAGCCGATCAGGGCGAACATCAGCGCCGGGAGCAGCGCGCAGTACAGGCCTGTCTGGATGGGCAGGCCGGCGATCTTCGCGTAGCCGAGGCTCTCGGGGATCGCGATGGCCGCCACCGTGACCCCAGCGATCACGTCACCGCGCAGCCAGGTCTTCTGGTAGCCCTTGAGGACGCTCATCTGGTCTCCTACGATCCGCTGTCGGTCTTGGGGTCGGCGATGTCCGACCTGGGGATTCGTCCGTCGACGATGGACCGCAGGAACGCCTCGTAGTCGCGTTGGTTCTGGTCGGCATACAGGACCGCGAACTCCTGCATGGCCCGGGTGAACGTGCGCCCCGACCCGAGGTAGGCCGCGATGGCGAACCGGTCCCCGCTGCGGGCATGGGCGCGGGCCAGGGTCCACCCACACACCCGGGCATAGACCTCCATCGCTAGGTGGTCCATGGTCTCGAGGTCCGCCGAGGTCTTCCAGTCCCACATCTGGCGCACGTAGAAGTCCCGCCGCACGCCGTCGAGGCCCTGCACCTGGGTCCAGCCCAGCAGCATGTCGCTGGCGGACTGCATCAGCCGCTGCCCCTCGACGACCCGCCGGCCGTGGTTGTCATACCCGCTCTGCTCGGTCACCGTCTCCAGCACCGAGGCGTTGGCCTCCTTGAACTGCAGCACCAGGTCATCGGAGGAGTCATTCTTGCCCACGAGCAGGGCGATCCAGCAGCGGGTGCCGACCGAGCCGACGCCCACCACCTTCCGGGCGGCGTCGACGACCCGGTAACCGTCGAGCAGGACCTTCAGGTCATCGGGAAGCGTGGTGCGGTACTCGGCGAGGATCCCCTCCACCCACGCGCGGACCTGGGCCTCGTCCATGCCCGACAGCTCGCTGATCGGCTCGATGAACGGCGGGTCGCTGATGACCTGAAGCTCACCGTCGGGTCCGGTGGTCGTGTAGCGCGACACCGCGCGGGCACTGGTCTTCTTGCGTCCCTTGGCCAACGTGCGCTGGAACGAGGCGACCCGCGCCGGATCGACCGACCCAGCCCACCTGCTGAGGATGTCCTCGGCCTGGATCCGGGCGTACCACACATCCAACCGGGGCATGGTCGCGAACTCAGCCATTGCGTTGCGGTACTCCCCGGCGGCCGCCGCGAGGATCACGTCGGACTGCTCGCGGGTGAACCGCAGGTGCCGGGCTGCAACCTCGAAGCTGGCCACCAACCGCTTGACGTCCCACTCGAACGGCCCCGGCAAGGTCTCGTCGAAGTCATTCAAATCGAACACCAACGACCGCTCCGCGGTGGCGAACCCACCGAAGTTGGCCAGGTGCGCATCCCCTGCGAGTTGCACGGTGAGCCCGGTGTGCACCTGGGTGCCCAGGTCGTTGGCCATCAGCGCCGCAGCACCCCGGTAGAACGTGAACGCGGAGGCCGACATCCGGGCATTGCGCAGCGGGATCAGGTCCTCCAGGCGCCCCACCGACTGCTCGGACAGGACATCCACCGGGTCACGCCGATCATCCTGCGCCACCCAGACACCCAACTGCGAACGGGGAACCTCCTTGCGGGCTGACTTACCCAAGGCAGCCAACTCCGGGGCACGCCTCGTTGGCGCCGCCGTTGTGGCTTTGGGCCCACCCCTGGGCTGCTGTTCCGGGCCTGCGTGCTTGTGCTTCGCCATGGCCGTCCTCCGATCGAGACTCGATTTATAGCAGCAGTTTCGCCCCATCACGGCGTGGAGGGGCGAAACTGCTGCGACGTGAAGCGGGTTGCGCCTAACGCTTCGTGAAGGTGAGGATCTGGTCCGGTCCGGCGAACAGGTCCAGGAGGTCACCGGAGATCGAGTAGCCGGTTACGGTGGCCAGCGCTGCCAGGTAGTCGGCCTCGGCCTTCATGGCGGCCTCGTCGCCGGCCATCTGCGTCGAGGCGATCTCGGAGAAGTCCACCGATCCGTCGGCGGCGGAGGTGTAGGCCGCGTTGTAGGTGTTCACGCCCCCGTTGCCGCTGGCCTCGGCCGCCGCGAAGTCCAGAGTGACGCCCGTGCCCGCCAGGCTCGTGTTGGTGTAGGACGCCCCCGAGAGCGCCCACTGGGTGTCGGCAAGCTCTGCCCCACCGGTCGGCAGCGGGGCGACCGCATTGCCTGCTGCTGCACTGGGCGACACCGCCGGGGGCGACGAGGCGGTCGAGCTCCCGGAGTCACGAGCCGGGCTGCATCCCACCAACGCGAGCGGCAGCACGACGGTGCCTGCCACCACTGTGAAGAACCTCGTTGTCCTGCTCATCCCTCGGCTTCCAGGTCATCGAGAGCGAGCGCGAATCCGAGTGCCTCGGCGATCTTGGCGGACGCGGACACGACCCGGGGCGCGCCGACGATGGGGGCCACGGCGATCAGGACGCTGCGTGCGTCGTTGAGGGTCAGCGCGGTGTCGGCGCCGGCCCCCAGGTTGACCAGGTACGACGCGGGTGGGGCGTCGACGGCGACCAGGGCGGCGAGGCGTACCAGCAGCAGGACCTCATCACTGAATTCGACCCGATCCACTGATGCAGAGGTCATCTCCAGAACAGTGTCCAACAGGGGGTTGTCTGACATGGTGTCGTCCTTTCGATGGTGACGCACTCGAAAGTTGCGTCACACAAGTGCCGCGGGGCGAAGCCCGCCACGCGGAGGTTCTTGGGTGTGGGTCAGCCGGCGGCCATCTGGTCGATGCAGACCGCGACCGCGAGCAGCAGCGCGGCGTTCTGTCCGGGAGCGACCTCGACGCCGTAGGAGTCGCGGACCCGGAACCACTTCTTCGACACCTCGGCGACCTTGGTGCCGCCGGACTCGATCTCGAACTCGTGGTCGGTGATGTTGCCCTGGGCGGTCATCTCCCCACCTCCGGCCAGGTCGACGGTGAACCGCTCGCGCAGCGGGGAGACCATCGCCTTCTTCACCGTGGCCACCGTCGCACCGGAGGCGTCCTGCACCTCCATCACCTCGCGCACGTGGACCGGGCGGTCCTGGATCTTCATCAGCTCGGCGCCGTTGGTGTCCTCGATGACCAGGGTCTGGCGCACCCGAAGTGCCTTGCCGTTGACCTTGAACGCCCGGCGCCCGGACTCGTCCTCGATCCAGAAGTCATCCCCGATCGAGAGCATCTTCTCGCGCATCTGGTACCGGTCAGCGTTCCCGCGAGCCCCGAAGTTGGCCCGCTCCTCACGCCGCTCCTCGCGCCGTTCATTTCCTCGCATCAGCCTGTTCCTCCATTTCGTGGCAGCCCTGGCAGAGCCGCGGGTACACACCTTGCGCACCTTCGGCTGCTGCCGCCTCCCCCGAATCGGATGAATCCCCGCCGGGTCGAGGTGCCGGCTAGCCGTCGCGCCTGCCGGCCCCCGATGGCGCGGGGCTGGTGGCGTTGCGCGCGATGCTGGCCGCGATGTCGGGGGCGTTGTCCTTCTGGAGGAAGTGCATGCCGGGGAGCACTGTCATCGACGGCAGGTGGGTGGCCGCCAGGGCCATCCAATTGGAGTCCGGGAAGTCACCGGACATCACGTAGGCCCAGTCCCCGGTGGTGTCGTTCAGCGTCTGGGCCATCATCGAGCAGCTGGCGGAGGCTGGATCGGGTAGTGACCAGCCTCGGAGGCATCCATCGCCATGGGACACACGTCGCCGGTGACGGCCGCCCGCGCGGAGTTCACCGCCGACGCGGCCGCACTGGCCGATGCCCGATCCTCATCGGGATCGGATGAACCCGAGCGGCGCAGCCGTCAGCGGCGGTCGCGCCGGTCTCCGCGGTCGTCGCGCCGGTCCCCGCGGCGGTCCTGACGCCGGTCGACCCCGTTGCTGACGACCTTCGCGGTTCCGACGACGGCCGCGGTGCGCACGACCGGGGATCCCACCACTCCCACGCGGCCGACTCGTCCTGGTCCCAGTGGCATGTCAGTTCCCTCCTTCAGCGGCCTCGGCCGCCAGTTCGGCTTCCATGGATGCGGCGATCGCCTGGATCGGGATCCTCCCCGTGGCCACGAGCTGCCCACCGGCACGTCGGGCCGCGGACCCGAAGGGCGCGGCCCAGGTGTTCTCCCAGACCAGGACGGCGGCGACCGTGCCGGGCTCGATGGCTGCGGCCAGCATCTCCACGTCGTCGGCGGCCAGGATCTCAGCGATCTGCCCCTCGAGCCGGCGGATTTCGTCCGCGCCCTCGAGGTCGTCGATCTCCATGGCCTCAACCGAACCGTCGTCGTCCTTGGTGATGATCAACAGATCGAGGACCCGGATTGTGCTGGCCTCGGTCAGCCGCACCAGCTCCTCGACCATCTCCCCGGTGAAGTTCTGCCGACCCGCGGGGAACTCGACGATCAGGTAGTCGACCGGCCCCAACGCGTCGATGTCCACTGCTGCTTCGGTCATTGCGGTTTCCCTTCAGGCGATGTGCTGCCACCATGACCGAACACCATCACGTCAGACATCCTCCGAATCGGATGAACAAGGGAGAGGTTATGACCCAGGGCGCACCGTTCGAGGTGACCGCCGACGCCGGGCGCCCGGTCAGCGGCGCGCAACCCGGTGTCGTCATCCGCGCGCGACTGCTGGATGCGCTCCTGGCTGACCGGGGGGAGACGGTTGCCTTCGTCAGTGGACCGGCCGGCGCCGGCAAGTCGACGCTTGTCGCGCAGTGGGCGGCCGTGGACCCGCGCCCGCGCCGGGTGCTCACCCTGACTCCCGCACTGGCCGACCCGTCGACGTTCGCGCGCGCGCTGGTCAAAGCGTTGGAGTCCCTGGGTCGGCCCGCGCGCAAGACCCGGGCCCTCGCCTCAGCAACCGAGCCGGCCTTCTCCACGCTCCTGCCCCCAGCCTTGGCGACTCTGGCCGGGAACCGGGACACGCCCTACGTACTCGTCGTCGATGACCTGCACCTGCTCACCGACCCCGCGTGCCACGCCCTCCTAGCGGCTCTGGTCGACGGGGTCCCGCAGAGGTCACAGGTCGCGTTCATGTCGCGCGAGCCCGCCCCCACCTGGCTTGCCCCCACTCGGGTGCAGGGACGGCTGCGCGAGTTCGGCCCCAAGGACCTGGCCTTCACCGTGGTGGAGGCCATCGACCTGTTCTCGGGGATGGGACTGCACGTCGCCGACCACGAAGTTGCCAGGGCCACGGAGCACGCCGAGGGGTGGGCCGTCGCGCTGTACCTGGACGCCCTCGCGGTGCGCGACAAGGGTGCCTCCACCCGCATGACGCCGGTGCCGATCCCATTCGGCTCCGACCGGGCCATCCTCGACTACCTGCGCTGGCAGGTCCTGGACCCCCTCGACGACGAGACCCGCCAGTTCCTGATGCGCACGTCGGTCCTCGAGGAACTCCTCCCGGCGCTCTGCGACCGCATCCTGGAGCGGGCCGATTCGGCGCGCGTGCTCGCGCGGGTGAGCCAGACCAACCGCCTGGTCGTCGAGATTGACTCCCGGGAGCACCGGTACCGGTATCACCACCTGCTGGCTGAGGCGCTGCACGCGCAGCTGACCATCGAGGAGCCCGAGATCGTCGCCATCCTGCACCTGCGCGCATCCCAGTGGTTCGCCGACACCGGCGACCTGGACGCTGCCATCCGTCACGCCACGGCTGCCGGCGACCTGGGCCGGGTCGGGGAGCTTGTCTGGTCAGGAATCGGGGGATGCATCGGCGCCGGGCGGCCCGATCGCCTCCAGCACTGGCTCGCAGGCCTGTCCGACCGGGACATCGCCAGTGACCGATGGCTCACGCTGTCCGCTGCGTGGCTGGCCCTTCAGATCGGGGACGTCGACAGACGGGAGCGCTGGTCGGTGTGCGCGGAGGGGCACGCGGGTCGGTCCTGGCGCGCCCAGCTCTCAGAGGACCCGTATGCCGCGTCCTTCGCGGTGCTGCTCGCGCTCATCGGGCGGTGCACAGTCGACGAGATGCAGGACTTGACCACGGGCGCACTGCAGGGGCTGCCTGCGGACTCGATCTTCCGGTCCGCGTCCACATTCCTGACCGGGATCTGTCTGATGCTCAAGCGTGACTTCGACGGCGCCGCGACCGTGCTGGGCGACGCCCAGCGCTACGCCCGAGCCCTCGATGTGCCGCTGATCGAAGCAGATGCGATGTCCGTCCTCGGAATGCTCACCCTCATGTCCGGTGACGTGCAGGCCGGGGCCCGACTGATCACTCAGTCAGCCGAGGTCATCGACGGGCACGACCTGGATCGCCTGGCCACGTCCGCTCACACCCTGACCGGGCTGGCGCTGGCGCAGACGCTGGTGGGCGAACCGGAGAAGGCGACCAGCACCCTCCAATCCGCGCGGCGATTGACGGCCCAGCTCACCGGCATCGCCCCCTGGTTCGCCGTCTCCGGCCGCTCGATCCAGGCTCGGACGGCAGCTCTGCTGGGCGAGGGCCCCATGGCGCGGCAACTGATCCTCGAGGCGCGGGCCGCGATGACCCCAGACCTGGCGGCGTCGCTGACCGCCGACCTGCTGGCCGAGGCCGAGTCGGCCCTGCGAGCAGCGACCGGCGACGGCGTGCCGGCCAATGTCCTGACCGCGGCGGAGATCCGGGTGCTGCAGTTCCTTCCCAGCCACCTGACCTTCGCCCAGATCGGGGAGCACCTGTTCCTGTCGGGCAACACGGTCAAGACCCATGCCCTGGCCATCTACCGCAAGCTCGGTGCATCAACACGACACGAAGCCGTCACCCGGGCCCGGCAGCTGGGCCAACTGGAAGAGCCCGTACGCGACTGACCCTCCGGCTCATCCGATTCGGATGACGCGAGCAGCGCGGCACGTAGGCACACTGACGCACATGCTGGTGCCAGTTCGCCGCGCACAGCGGGTGGCACGACCGCGCACCTCATCTCCCCGGCGGCAGCCCTGGCATTCGCTGATCCCCTGATCCACTCGCATCCCGAAAGGTGCCACCGTGTTCAACGACAACGGTTCATTCTTGCTCGCCCTGTTCGAGTTCTTCCTCTTCTTCGCCTGGTTCATGTGCCTGTTCTGGATCCTTGGTGACATCTTCCGCAGCAAGGACCTCGGCGGCGGCGCCAAGACCCTCTGGATCTTCTTCGTCATCATCATCCCGTGGCTCGGCGTCCTCGTGTACGTCATCGCCCGGGGCAAGGGCATGCAGGAGCGCCAGCTCGAGCAGGCCCAGGACATGCAGGCCGCCCAGGCCGAGTACATCAAGTCCGTCGCCGGATCCAGCGGGTCACCGGCCGACCAGATCAGCTCAGCCAAGGGACTGCTCGACAGCGGAGCGATCACCCAGGCAGAGTTCGACCAGATCAAAGCCAAGGCACTGGCCTAGGAAACCCCGCATTGACGGGGGCGTTCCCCTGGGGAGCCCCCGTCGCTGTCGTGCCGGTGGCGTTGGGGAGCTTTGCGCTCGTCAGCCGGGGCCGGATCATTCAGGAAGTAGGGAGACTGTCATGGCTGGTGTGGTGGGGAAGTTCTTCGAGGCGCGGGCGGGGTTGGGTGTGCCGGAGCGGGCGGGGATCCTGGCGGGGTCGACGGTGGTGGGTCGGTCGTTCAGTCGTGGGTTGATGCCGCGTACGACGTCGGATCAGGCGATCATCACGGGGGTCTCGTCGGCGTTGAACTACGGGTTGACGGCGACGTCGCAGTCGTTGATCGAGGCGGTGGCGTTGCGGGTTGCCGGGACGGGTCCGGATTCCGCGGAGCGGCGGATGACCCAGCGTGGGGTGATCCTGGCCGGTGATGTGGCGGCGATGGGGATCGGGGTCGCGGCGCAGCGGTTCCTGGCGCAGCGCAAGGATGAGCCGATCGCCCGGGCGTGGGGGCGCACGTTCAGTTGGCGCCTTGCTGTGGGTGGGATGGCCGGGGCGGTCATCGTGGCCGGTGACATGTTGTTCGAGGGGGTGGGTGGGGACCAGCGGTCGTGGACGCGGAACGCGCCGATCGCGTTGCCGTTGGGTGCGGGTCTGGCGGCGTGGCAGTACCACCGGTTGCGCTCGAGGATGGTCGAGGAGGGTGTGACTCACGACGCCGAGGGTGAGGCGTTGGACGACTCGCAGGGTGTGGCGGTCGGCAAGGCTGTGGGCATCGGGGCTGGGGTCTCGGTGGCCCTGTTCGTGGCGGCCAAGGGCGAGAAGCTGTTCGCCGGCGGGGTCGGTTCGGCGCTGACCTCGATGAACCCGCGCCTGGAGCTGATCGGTCGCCCGGTCGGGCATGCCACGGCCTTGGGGTTGCTGGGGTTCGCCGGGTTCAAGGGGTTGCAGCGTGTGTTCGCCTCGGCGGAGACCACCGGGGACGCGGTCGAGGCTGCCTATTCCAACGCACCGACGTCGGAGTTCGTCTCTGCGGGTCCGCGCAGCGCGGTGCCGCTGGAGACCATTGGCCGCGAGGGCCGCCGGTTCGTGAACATGGCCCTGACGGTGGAGGAGATCGAGGCGGTGATGGGCGGGCCGGCCAAGCCCCCGATCCGGGTGTTCGTCGGCCTGGAGACGAAGGCCACGACCAGCGAGCGCGCGGATCTGGCGATGCGGGAGCTGGAGACCCTGGGGGCGTTCGAGCGGGCGCACATCGTGTTCATGTCCCCGACCGGCACCGGGTACCTGAACTATGTGACCGCGGAGTCGCTGGAGTTCCTGACCCGCGGGGATGTGGCGTTGGTGGCGATGCAGTACTCGTTGCGCCCGTCACCGTTGTCGTTGTTCCGGGTCGGGATCGGCATCGACCAGAACAACGCCTTCCTGCACGCGTTGAAGTGGCGGTTGGCGGCGATCCCGGAGGAGAAGCGCCCCCGGTTGCACATCTTCGGTGAGAGCCTCGGGGCGCAGACCTCGGAGGATGTGTTCGCTGAGGAGGGCACCGAGGGATTGCACCGGGTCGGCATCGACCGGGGGTTGTTCCTGGGCACCCCGGCGGCCACGAAGTTCCGGCAGAAGTGGCTCTCGGACCCGCAGGCGATGGATCCCGAGGGGGAGATCGTCGAGGTCGACAACCACGCCGAGTTCCTGGCCCTGCCCGCTGAGGTGCGCGCCCGGGCCCGGTACTTCTTCCTGACCCACCACAACGACTCGATGCCGAAGTTCTGGTTCCCGCTGGCGGTCCAGGCCCCGGACTGGATGGGCCCGGCCGAGACCCGGGAGCCGGGGGTGCCCAAGGAGACCGCGTGGCGGCCCTACATCACATTCCTGATCACGTTCATCGACGTGAAGAACGCCATGAACGTGATCCCCGGGCAGTTCGTGGCCAACGGGCATGACTACCGCGCCAGCCTCGCGAGGTTCACATCCCTGGCCTACGACCTGCCCGCCGACGACGACACCATCACCGAGCTCAACACGGTCCTCGCCGCCCGTGAGCTGAAGTGGGCTGAGATGCGGGTCATCGACCAGCAGTACGCCGACGCCCAAACCGCCGTCGACGCACAACTGGCCAAATGGGGGGCCGCCCCCACCGCCCCGGTCCCGGCACCGACAGTCGCAGCGGTGTAGGTGCCCCCGGCTCGAGATGCTGCCCGTGCAGTCCTGCGGGCCTACTCAGTCGGATCGCCGGGGCAGTGGTCCCGCATCGAATCGAGAAGGCACTGCGACCCGAGGGCTGCGACGATGCCGGAACAGGGCCAGTGCCGGGACGTGATCAGGCTGCTGGGGCTGGCCTCACTGGTCGGCGTGGGCGCCGGTCTGGCGGCGGTCGCCTTCCTCGACGTCCAGCACGGCCTGGACCACACCGTGTGGACGTCGGTCCCCGAGCAGTTCGGCTGGAGCGAGCCGGCCGCGTGGTGGGTGGTGCTGGTCCTGCTCGCTGGCGCCGTGGGCGTCCACGCCGCCAGCAAGCTCCCCGGTCACGGCGGGCACAGCCCACTGGATGGGTTCAAGTTGGACATCGGCCCGGCGCACATCGCCAGCGCACTGCTTGCAGCGATGGCCTCACTGGTCGCCGGTGCCGTCCTCGGGCCGGAGGCGCCGCTCATGGCCGCGGGAACGGCGGTCGGCGCCGCTCTCGCCGCGCGGGCGACCCCTGAGGTCCGCCGGCTGGCCATGGTGTGCGGTGCGGCAGCCGCGATGGGGATGATCTTCGGCAACCCCCTGATCACCGTGATCCTGCTCCTCGAAGCCGCGGTCGTGAAAGGCGCCCAAGGCGGCAAGGCGGCACTGATGGCGATCATGCCAGTCCTGTTTGCCCTCGGGTTCGGGTACGCGGTTCAGATCGGCTTCACCAACGTGCCAGGAGTCGGATCCAACACGCTGGCGGTCCCCGGACTCCCGCATACCCCATCCTGGAGATGGGGGACCTCCTCGCCGCCGTGCCCACAGCGCTGGTCGCCGGGCTGGTCGCCGCCCTGGTAATCGAGGCCGGCCAGCGCATCCGGGTCGTGAGTTCGCCGCGCCCGCTGACGGCAATCCTGGTCGCGGGCCTCCATATCGCGCCCCTTTTCCGGGGCGGGCGCTCGCGCACCAGGGCATCCTGCGGGCGGCCTGCGCGCTGACGTCGGCAGCGATCGAGGTGAAGGCACGGCGCTCCGCCGGGGACAACGTGCCATCGGCGTATGCGACGAGGAAGAACACCGCGAACGGCACCGCCAGGAGAAGCTCCCACTCGGCGTCGCTGAACCCATGCTGGTCGACCATTGCGCTCCACCCACAACCGACTGACCCACCCGGCCCGCTCCCGGGCTGGCCCACGCCGCGACACGGCCAGTTGAGCGTATCGGGCGCCCCCTCGACGGTGCGCAGCTCCTCGGCACCCAGGTCGAACCCATCAGGCATGGCCGGGCGGATCGGCCCGCTGGGCACGCGCGCAGACCACGACACCCGTGACCTGGCGGCCCCATCCTCGACGGTCAGCCTCTGAAGGCGTCGCGGTCACAGTTCGCGGACTGCCCGGTCAGGGTCCGCGGTCGGGCTGCTGCGTCGGTCTGGTCCCGTGCGGATTCCAGCGCCACACCGGACAATTGGGGGTATGAACGTCAACCCGGCCGCGAAGCCGAAGCCCCCACACCCCACACGCTCCTCGCGCACCCTGCGGCTGCGGGTGACCGGCGCGGCGGTCGGGTTCGTCCTGCTGCTCGGCGGATGCGGGGCGGCCGAGATCGCCCAGCAGCAGGTCGAGCAGGCCGTCGACGCCGTCGGGGAGTCCGCGGCGGCGCAGGCCGAGAACCTGCTCGACGAGGCGCTGAGCACCCTGCCCGGAGCGCAGCTGGCGGTCTCGGAAGAGAACCGCGCCTCGTTCGCCGAGCTGCGCAGCGACCTCGAGCAGGTCAACGCCCAGGCACTGGACGTGCTGGCCGCGCCGCAGGACCTCAGCGCGGCCGCGCTGGAACCGCTGCAGGAGCAGCTCGCCGGGTTGCAGGCCTCCGTCCAGGAGCAGGCCGAATCGCTGACCGGCATCTCCGTCGCCGAGCAGCAGGCATGGGCCGACCTGGCCCAGTCGGTGCAGGCCACCGCCGACCAGGTCGGGTTCCTGGCCGGTCTGCTGGGCTAACCGCGACCGGCCAATCCCGTCACCGCGAGCGCCGGGGACGTCACCAGTGGCCACCGTTACGCATGCCACGATGCACCGCCGGGCCGGCGCACCTCGCAGCCGGCTGCTGCCCCCAAAGGCAAGGGGCCGTGGCCCGGGGCAGCCAGCCCTTGCTCATAGGCAATGGATCGATACATTTGAGCAACACCATTGTTCGTCAACGGGAAGGCGGGTCCTGGTGGCTACGGGATCGAAACGGGGTCGGGGTGCCCCTGTCACCTTGTTGCCCCTGTTCCGCTCGCAGACCCAGGCTCTGGTGCTGGCCCGCCTGTTCCTGGGCCCGGGTGAGGAGTCGATCACCGATCTGGCCACGGCGGTCGGCGCCTACAAGAACGCGGTGAAGCACGAGGTTGACCGCCTGGAGGCCGCCGGGCTGGTGTCCAGTCGGCTGGTCGGGCGCTCCAGGCTGGTCAGCATCAGCGCCACTGAGCCGGTGCGCTCGATCCTGCTCGACCTCGTCCTGCACACCTACGGACCTATCCATGTGCTCGGAGAGGAACTGGCCAGGGTCGAGGGGATCGACGCAACCCACATCTACGGGTCCTGGGCCGCGCGGTACGCCCGCCAGCCGGGACCTCCCCCGGGTGACATCGACGTCCTGATCGTCGGCCACCCAGACCGCGATGACCTGTTCGAGGCGACCGGGCGGGCCGCTGCCCGCTTGGGCATGGAGGTCAACGTCCACGTCGTGACCGCTGCCGCGTGGGCGGCCCCGAAGGGAGCCTTCCTCGAGTCGGTCAAGGCCCACCCACTCGTGGAGGTCCCGCTGGCGGTCCGACCTCCAGGTGAGGCATCGTGAGTTGGGCACCTGGGCGGCGAGGCAATCGCCACCGCAAGTGACGCCGCCGATGCGGGCCGCTGGTACTCCGCCTATGCGAACCTGTGGGACGCCGTCCGCAAAGCACTCAGCGCCCTGCTCCAGGCGCAGGGCCTGCGACCAACACGAGCCGGCGGCCACATCGCCGTGGAGCACGCCGCCGTCGCACAGTTCAGCGGAGCGATGGGCGCCCTCCTGCGCCCCGTGCCGCGGATGCGCAGCACCCGTAACGACACCGAATACCCCGACCCCGACACCCAGATCGAACCCGACCTCGTCCACGCCGACTTCGCCAAGGCCCGCGACATCGTCGCAGCCTGCCACCAGGTCATGCCACGCCTCACCGTGTTCCAGGGCTGACGACCCGCCCAGCGACAGCGGCACGATCACGTTCGCCCTTCTGAGCGACCACAGCCTCAACAAGGCGGAACGGATGGACCTGGTGAAGCGTCACCCGCACCGACCCGCCGCGAAGTCCTGGGACCTGGCGACCCTCTGGCAGATCGCCGCCGCCGGTGGCATCCAGACCGTGACCGGGCCCGACCCGGCGGGAGGGCGGTCTTTGCGGGCCCCGGGCGAGGTCAGGCCCGCGAAGCTCCCAGGTCAGCCAACCGCCGGGGTCGCGGCCTGCTCCAGTGCGTTGAGGATGAGGTGGCGGGGATCGGCAAACGGCTCCTGGGTGCGGCGTGGCCGACGGACCGGCCGCGGGCGTGCGTCCCCAGTTGGCCGGGGCGGATCTGGACGCGCACGACGCCCTCGCCGACCTTCGCACCGGTATCACGTCCGGGTGTCGCGCTGGCTGACGTGAGGGGACCCCCGCGGGGGGCAATGGGCCGAGAGGGGAGCCCGATCGCGGGGGGGCAGCCTCGTGCGGCTGGCGCGGCGGTGACCAGGTGCGACCGGGAACCGCTACTCCTAGTTATCCACACCCTGTGCACCTGTCCACAGGTGACCCTCAACCTCCACCTGAGGGTTCGAGTACCGCTCCGGTTGTGCTCGTCCTTGTCCATCTGCGCGCCCGGGCCTACCGTGCAAACAAGTCCGCGGACGGGTCGCGCATCTTCATGGTCGGACGGGTCCTGGAGTGCGATCCACCGACCACGTTCAGCCACACCCAAGTCCTCACCATGCGCGACGACCCACTGACCGTGGTCGCCCGGCACCTGGAGGCCGTTCCGCTGGGCACCCGGGTCACCCTGGTCAACAGCGGATGGCCCGCCGGGGCCAAGCTGGACAAGGTCGACACGACATGGAAGGGCATCCTGGCCAGCCTCAAGTCCGTCGTGGAGACCGGAGACGTCACCGGCCGGCAGAAGATGACTCTGTTCCTCATGCGCACGTTCATGTTCATGATGCCGTCCACGACCAAGACCGAGAACGTCACCATCCCGGACTGACATCCGCCGCCGATAGAGTCCACGGCCGCTCGCATTGTCCAGGCTGCTGCCCTTCGGCTTGGTATCCCGCAGTCGACTGACTCAAGGTCGAGCGGGCCTGGCGGCGCAACATGCAGTGCAGCGGTGGGCGAAGCGCCCCGCAGGGCGGTGCGGCAGGATGCCACTCATGCCGCCCCTGGATCCACTGGAAGCGTAGGGTGTGCTGCGCCTCGCCGGCCGTCCGCTGACCGAGGGCGCACCGTGGAAGCCCGCACCCGACCTGTTCCTGCACACCGCCACGGCGATGGGCTGGGACCCGTTGCCCTGCGTGGTCGCCGAGGACAGCCCCTCCGGTGTGGACGCCACTCTGGCCGCAGGTGACACATGTCACGCCCAGAACCGAAATACCCGGGGGGGTATTACGGTTCTGGGGAGTGAGACCGCAACAGCCCATCCCCCTGAACCAAGGAGCCGTCATGACCAAGAACGAATCCGACCTCGACCGCGCCATCCGCGCCGGCATCTCCGTCACCGCCCTGGGCACCGGCCTTGCCATCGGCGGGGTCTTCAACCCGGTCGGCATCGCCCTGTTCGGCGTGGCCGGCATGGCCGGGGCGACCGCCATCACGGGCTACTGCCCGCTGTACTCCGCGCTCGGGATCTCCACCCGCCCGCAGACCCAGCAGGCCTGACCAGCACCACCGCACCGCAGTCACCTGCCTGGCCCCGGTCACCGCGAGCGCGGTGGAGCTCATGAGCAGACAGCAGACGCAGGATGGCAAAGGAGCGCAGCGCATGGCGATGGTCGCCAGTAAGCACTACTCGGTGGCGGAGATCTACCGGATCACCCACCTGGCGGTCCGGACCACTGTGGGGACGCCAACGGGGTGCGACCGGGAGTCCGCCGAGCGGATCATGTTGGCCGTCACGGCGGTCAATGGATGCGAGCTGTGCTCGTACGCCCATACCCGTCTCGCGCTCGACGCGGGGGTCAGCGACGCGCAGGTCCGCGCCCTGCTCGGCGGGGCCACCACTGACGTCCCGGACCACCAGCTCCGCCGGGATCGCCTTCGCCCAGCACTACGCCGACACCCGGGGCCACCCAGACCCCACCGCGTGGACCGCCCTGGTCGGCCAGTACGGCACGACCCAGGCCCTCTGCGTCCTGCGCGCCGCCCGCACGATGATGTGGGGCAACGCCCTGGGAATCCCGCTGAGCTCGCTGCGCGCACGGCTGCAGGGCTCCCCTGACCCGGGCAGCAGCCTGGCCTTGGAGATCGGCACACCGCTGGGCTCCTTGCTGGTCACCCCAATCGCCCTGATCCACGCGCTGCTCCAGGGCCTTCGAGGTGCGCCGATCGCACCCTGACCTCGGGCGACCGCAGCCCTGTCGCTGCACCCCTGGGCCCGCAGTGAGCGCAGGGCGGGCGTGCGGCCTGGGACCCAGCTCCGGGACCCCGGGTTGTGTCGCGGTCCGCACCCCGGTGCGACCCTGGTGTCGGCGGACGCCCCTGCTGGCGCCCGTGCGACCCGCTGGATCCCGATATGTGGCTGGTCGTGCACGTGATGCCACGGCGCTTCGATCGGGTGGCGGGTCACCGGTGGGCGGTCAGCACCCGGCTGAGGTGACCGGCCAGGGCGCGCCCCCCGTCCACGGGCCAGCCCACCACCCACCCGGGTAGGTGCAGGGCGCCGGGCTGGGGTGCGTCCCACAGCAGGTCCAGCTCGTCACCGACCTGGTCTGGGACCCTGAGGACATCGCAGTACGTGGCGGCCCAGGGTACTTCGGGGACCTGGTGAGCCAGGCGTTCACATGGGATGGGGTCGGTGATCGGGCGCAGCCGGTCCCACTCGATGAGCACGTGGGTGCCCAGGGTGCCGCGGCGGTCGGTGGGCCCGGCCCGGAACGGGGCGCTGCGCACGATCCCCCGGCCGACAAGGCCGCGGGTGTGGCCCTGGAGCATCAGGTGCACCCGGGTGCCCGGTGCGGGCACCGGCCCACCACCCAGGTGCCACGGTGCGGTGATCGGGCCGGTCAGCGCCACCCGGGTCAACGCCTGCTCATAGGGCGGCACCCAACGGGTGCCGCGGTCCAGGTCCCACCCCAGGACGACTGTGGCCATACCGTCAGTGTGCCCCACCTGGAACCCCGGAAACCCCAATGGCATGGGCGATTGCGCCGTTCGAGCGGGGTCGTGTGTCCGGTGTCACCCGGTTGGCCGCCCGACCTCGCTCGGGGTCGGCGCGTCGTCGTCGCCCACCACAGGTCCTGGGACGAAACTGCGACACCGGTAGGAGGTTCCTGCGATGGACAGGGCTGCCCACGAGGGTCACTCTGGGGTCCCGGAGAGGGTCACCCAGGAGGCACCGATGAGCGCAGCGACGATGATGGTGGACGGAACTTCGCTGCGGGTGCTCAGCGTGGCCGGCGCCCAGTCCCGGCTGGTCGATCTCCTGGGCGACCAGCGCCCGGGTGCCGGGTGGTGGGTGGCGATCACCCGGGCCCTCGACGACCTGGCCGACGCCGTGCACACCAACCCCGGGGACCTTCTGGACCCCGTGGGGTTCACCGAACAACTGCGGGCCGACGCCCCACACCTCATGGGTCGCTGGCAGCGGATGGCAGCAGACCGCGACCACCTGACCGCGACCATCACCGCGGTACGCCTGCAAGCCGGGCGCGGCGCTGGGGACCCGGACGCCGCCGGGCCGGTGAGTGCTGCGATCCGCGACTTGCTGACCCAGGTCCGCCGGTACCAGGAACGCACCACCGACGTGCTCCTCGACGCCTACCAACGCGACCTCGGCGGCGACTAGCCGACCCCCACCGGGCGGTGCGAGCACGGGACCGGACGGTGGGCCGGGGGGACGCTGTCTTCGCACCCTTGGGGGGCGGCAGGTAGGGAGATGAGCACCATGGCCAGTGAGTCACACCCGGGTCCGGCTTCCGACGCCCCGCCGACGGTGGCGGTGGTGTTGACTGGGGCGGCCGCGCGGGGGGCGTTCCAGGCTGGTGCCCTGGCGTACCTGATCCCGGCCCTGGAGCGCCAGGGTCTTCGGCCCACCATCTGGGTGGGTACCAGCGCGGGCAGCATCAACGCCACCCTGTGGGGCGCGAGCCTGCACCGGGGGGCGCAGACCGCGGGGCGCGACGTTGTCGAGGTGTGGCGGTCGATGAGCGATGACGACGTGTTCCGGTCGCTGTTGCCGTTCGCCCTGGCCCGCACCGGGCTGCAGTACGCCCTGGGGGCAGTGTTCGACCGGGGGCCGGGGACCACCAGCCTGCTGGACACCACCCCGCTGCAGCGCACCGCCCGGGACGTGCTGTCCACCGAGCAGTTGGCGACCAACGTGGCCGACGGGCTGCTGGCCAGCGTCGGGGTGGCGACCACCCGGATGCCCACAGACTCCCAGGACGAGACTGTTGGGGCCGCCAGCGGGCGCAGTGTGCTGTTCCTCGACGAGACAGCTCCCGGTGACTACGCGGGCGACCCCGCCCGGGCCCTGGACGTGGTCCGCGGGCCGATCACCGCCGAGCACGTGCTGGCCTCCTCAGCGATCCCGGTGGCCTTCCCCCCGATCCGCATCGCCGCACCCGAGCAGGCCACCGGGTGGTACGTCGACGGTGGGGTGCGGCTCAACGCCCCCCTGCAGCCCGCGGTCGGGCTCGGGGCCGCCCGGATCCTGCTGATCTCCGCAACCTCCACCACCTACAGCCCGCCACCGGCACCCACGCCGACCGGGCGCACCCAGGACATCGCCGACGCCGCCGCCCAGGTGCTGCACGCCGTACTCGCTGACCGGATGGTCGAGGATCTGGCCACGTTGCGGCGGATGAACCGGCTGCTGGCCCAAACCGAGCGCGCCGGTCGACCGGACCTGCTGCGCACCCGCAGCGGCACCCCGTACCGGCCCATCCAGGTGCTCGACGTCAGCCCACCACCCGGGGCGATGGGCATCCTCGCCGCGAAGGTGTTCGCCCAGCGCACCGACGGCCTGGGCTGGCTCACCGAGAACGACAACTGGCTCCTCGGGCGCCTCATCCGCGGCGGCGGTGACGCCGTCGGACGCCGGGAACTGCTGAGCTACTTGTTCTTCGACGAGGAGTACTTCACCGCCAGCATCGAACTCGGCCGGACCACCGCCGCCACCGCGCTGAAGGTCGGCTGGCACACCTGACCCCGGATCCGCCGGACAGGCCGGTGAAGCCGGCACCGCAGACATCGCCAACCCTCACAGACGAACTGGGCTCGATGCACGACACTGCGGGGGTGACCGGATCGGGCCCTGAGGCGAGGTACCTGGCGACGTGGGAGATCAGCCAGATCCGCGGGCCTGCCGTGGCCATCGACGTGGTGCGTGCGTTCACCACCGCGGCGTTCGCCTTCGCGTCCGGCGCCGAACGGATCTGGCTGGTCGACTCCATCGCCCAAGCCCTGTCCCTGGTTGCCGCGAACCCCACGTGGCTGGCCATGGGCGAGGACCGCGGCATCCGCCCGGACGGGTTCACACTGTCGAACTCCCCGATCCTTGCCGGGCAGGCCGACCTGGCCGGGCGCACCCTGGTCCACCGGACGTCGGCGGGGACTCGTGGGGCGGTCGCGGCCGCGCGGGCCGGCGCGCAGCCGCTGCTCTGCGCCAGCCTGGTCGTGGCCTCCGCCTCGGCTGCGATGCTGCGCACCGGCCGGGCCCCGACGTACGTCATCACCGGCCGGTTCGCCGATGACCCGTCGAACACCGGAGCCGAGGACGAGGCGACCGCCCGATACCTGGAGGCTGTTCGCCGGGGTGTTCCACCCGACAGCCCCACCCCGGAGCAGACCGTCCGCGCGGTGCTGGACTCCGCGGATGCGAACGCGACCTCCCAACTCGGGCCGGGCAACGCCCACCCGCAGGACCTGTCGGCCTGCGTCGACATCGACCGGTTCAGCTTCGCCATGATCGCCGAACCCGGCGACCACGGTCTGGCTCTGCGGGCAGTCGCCCCCGCATGACAGCTGGGGACGCACCTGGTCTGGGGGCGAGGTCGTCCGGATCCCACTGCCCTGAGCCACTGGGACGTCTCCGAACAGGCTCTGCGCCCAGACTCGAGTCGGGGCCCGGAGCCTGACGGGTACTGGTGCCGAGCCCCGCCGTGCCGGCCTCGGACTGCCAGCAGGGGTGCTCGCACAGTGATGTGCCGTTGATGGGCTGTCACACTGGCCGTGTGGTGCTGGCTGAGGCGTTCTCCTTCGAGGGTGTGGTGCTGGAACGCGACGGTCGTCGGATCCTCGACGGGGTCAGTGATCACATCCACAAGGCCTCCACGACCGCGGTCATCGGTGCCAGCGGCTCGGGCAAGTCCACCTTCCTGCGACTGCTCAACCGCTTCGAGGAGCCCACCCACGGCAGCATCCGACTCGATGGGCGCCCACTCGGGTCCTACGACGTCCACGCCCTGCGCCGCCGGGTCGGGTTGGTGGCCCAGCGCGCGACGATGCTCACCCCCACCATTGGCCAGGAGGTCCGAGTGGCGCGTCCGGTACTCACCGATCCCGAGGTCCACCAGCTCCTGGAGCGGGTGGCGCTGCCCGGCATGCCACTGGATCGCGCGACGTCGACGCTGTCGGGCGGCGAGCAGCAGCGTGTGGCGTTGGCGCGCTCCCTGGCCGTCGAGCCCGACGTCCTGCTCCTCGACGAGCCCACCAGCGCCCTGGATGATCGTTCGGCGCAAGCCGTGGACGAGGTCGTGCGCACCCTGGTGGCCGACGGCCTGACTGTTGTCCTGGTCAGCCACGACCTGCGAGCGCGTGGTCGACCTGGCCGACACGGTCCTGGTCCTCGAGCATGGTCGGCTGGTCGAACGCGGCGATCCTCGCGACGTCCGGTACCTCCAATGACCACCGCCGCACAGGTCCCCGACTGGCTCGGCGTTGCCGCGTCAGTGCTGCTCGTGGCCATCGCGGTGGTCGCATCGCGGTGGGCCCGGCTGGGCCTGACGCGGGAACTGCTGTGGGCCGCGTTCCGGGCCTTCGTGCAACTGCTGGCCGTCGGAGCCCTGCTCACGATCCTGTTCACCCGCGCCGGTCTGCTCGGTGCCCTGGCCTGGGTTGCCGGGATGGTCGTGATCGCCGGATTCGTCGCCGCGGGACGGTCCAAGGAGCTTCCGAGGGGACGCCCCACCGCGTGGATCGCCGTCGGCGTCGGGGCGGCCACGACACTGGGGGTCCTGCTGGTGCTGGGCGTCATCGAGCCGGTGCCCTCGGTCGTGGTCCCGGTCGGGGGCATGGTCGTCAGCGGCGCGATGACGGCCACCAACCTCACGATGCGACGCCTGGCCGACATCGCCCACCAGCAGCGCCCCGACATCGAGTCACGCCTGGCCCTGGGCCTGACCGCGGACGAGGCGATGGCCCCGCACCTGCAGGGAGCGGTCAAGACCGCGCTGCTCCCAGCGATCGACTCCACGAAGGTGGTCGGCCTGATCGCCCTGCCCGGTGCCATGACCGGACTGATCCTGGCCGGAGTCGACCCCCTCGTCGCGATCCGCTACCAGATCGTCGTCATGTACATGCTGCTCGCCGCCGCCGCCGTGAGTGCGATCGTGGCCGCGCGCCTCACCCGCAGGGCGCTGTTCGACGACGCCGACCGCCTCTACCGGGTCAAGCCCCCCGGATAGAGACCGTCACTGCGCGGCTGTCGGTGCGCGGCGCAGTCGTCAGGGTGCTGTGGCCATGGAGCCGGGTGAGGTGACGAGGTCCGCTCTGGACGAGGCGGCAGCCATCGAGCGGGAGATGACCGACGACGAGCGGTTGGCCATGGTGATCAGTGCGATCGCCCACCCCGCCGCCATTCCCGCCCCCGCTCCCCCTGTGGACCTCGTACCGCACCCCCCCGCGCGGGCGACGGGTATGTCCTGGCTATAGCCTTCTCCGGCGCCCCCTGGCCGTTGCTCCCCCGTCGCGGCCAGGGGGCGTACCCAACTCAGCCCCCCGCCCTTGAGAGACCCGTGGATCCCGGGCTCGGTGGGACGGACAGCACCCCCGTGGCTGTCCGTCCCACCGGTCGCGTTCACATGGCCACGAACCTCCCGCGTGCCCGATCGTCGCGAGGCGGCGCTCGTGAGTCCCGCCCGGCAACACCTGCGCAGGGCATATCCGGGCTGTACCCTCCGATGCGTGGAGGATCCAGGACCGGGGGCTGGCCATGGACCCGCGCTGTCAGACTGGATGGTCCTGGCCGATTCTTCGCTGGCAGCGTTCCTGCGGATGTTGGCCGACAACCCCGACCCCGACACGGTTGCCGCGTCCATCGCACAGGGAGTGCTGTCAGCGTTCCGGCCGATTGTCACCGCGCTCGGGTTCATCCACCTGGATCGCCAGGTCCTGGCGGTCGTCGGCGCCTTCGGGCGCGACCCCGAGATCCGGCACCTCTATGCGGCGGTGCCCCTGGACACCGACATACCGGCCACCGTGTGCTACCGCACGAACGCGATCGTGACCACACCGTCGGCTCGACTGGCCGTGGACTACCCCCTGGTCGCACCGTACGTGAACTCCGGCCAGGACCCACAGCACGGTGAGGCCACGGCGTTCCCGATCCGCTACCGCGGTGCCGTCATCGCCGTCCTGGGGCTGGAGTTCGACCACCCCCAGGCCGAGCCGTGGTTCCTGCGCTCGGCGGTGTCGACCATCTCCGGCCCGCTGGCCATGTGGGCCGCGCTGCGAATGCACCTCGACGACAGTCCCGACACGTACTGGTCGCGACGCCCTGACCGGCCCCTGACCGTGACCGAACGCCAACAGCGGATCATCGCGCTCGTGCGGCAAGGCCGGACCAACCCACAGATCGCCACCGAGATCGGATTCTCGGTGCCCACCGTCAAGTCCGAACTCGCTCGAATCTCCGTGCTGCTGGGAGCCACGAGCCGCTCCGACCTCGCCGCGAAAGCTGCACGCGCCGGATTCTGAGCCGATCCGCCCCATGTCCTCGCCCACCAGGGCATCGTCGGCGCTCCTGGCCAGGCTGGGACCGGTCGGTCGACACAGGCCCTCCGGGTGAGTAAGGTAAGCCTTTCCTTCTCCTAGAGACGAGATGTGCCATGAGTACACTCCTGATGAAGCACCAAGTCGCCGACTTCGACGCCTGGTTCGCCGGCTTCAGCTCCCACGAGGACCTGCGGACGAGCCACGGGGCGACCTCCCACCGCGTGTTCCAGGACGGCCACACGGTCGTGGTCTCGGTCGACTTCCCCGATGGGGCAAGCATCGCGGCGTTCCGATCCGATCCGGCACTCGCTGAGGCCATGAAGCAGGCTGGTGTCATCAGCGTCCCCGAGGTCGACATCCTCACGGAAGTGGACACACGCACCTACTGATCCGAGGCGTTTCCGAGCAACGGCCTCCGAGGACGAGCAGACGAGGTGTGCCATGACCGTGGTTGATCGGGTCTCTGAGTTCCATCGCCTGCACTCCTCCGGCTGCTTCGTGATGCCCAACCTGTCGGACGCGGGCAGCGCGCGAGCCCTGGAGCAGTTGGGCTGGCTGTGATGTCCAGGCAGGTTGTTCAGTCGGCTGATCGGTGGTTTGCCTCCGATGGCGCTGTGGTGCCGGTGGTGATTGTAGGTGTGGAGCCACCCGGGTAGGGCTTCTCGGCGGGCGGCCTCGGTGTCGTAGTAGCGGGCGTAGGCCCAGCCGTCGGCCAGGGTGCGGTGGAACCGCTCGATCTTGCCGTTGGTCTGGGGTCGGTAGGGGCGGGTCTTCTTGACGGCGATGCCTAGGTCGGCGCAGGCCTTGGACCAGTCGCGGGACTTGTAGGCCGAGCCGTTGTCGGACAGGACTCGTTCGACAGTGACGCCTTGTTCGGCGTACCAGGCCACGGCTCGGCGCAGGACCCCGATGGCGGTGTCGGCGGTCTCGTTGGCGCAGATCTCGGCATAGGCCACGCGGGAGTGGTCATCGATCACGGTGTGGACGTAGCCGATGCCCAGTCGCGGTTCGCTGGTCTTGGAACGCACCCCGGTCCGGTGTGCGGTGCCCGCCCGGTTCTTCTTGCCTTGTTGGCGGCCGACGAACCGGTGCCCGCCGCCGTCGGGGATGTTGCCGAACTTGGTCACATCGACGTGGATCAGCGACCCCGGGTAGGAGTGTTCGTAGCGCCGGATCGGTTCACAGGTGACCCGGTCGATGTACTCAGGCGGTTGATCCGGCAGCGCACCAACACCGCATGCGCGGTGCTGGCCGCGATCCCCAGTTCACCGGCGATCTGGACCGGCCCGAGGCGGCGACGCCACCGCAGCCGGACGATCTGGCGCTTGAGGTGTTCGGGGGTCTTGTTCGGGCTCGAGTGCGGCCGGCTGGACCGGTCGAGCATGCCAACTCGGCCCTCAGCCCGGTACCGGTCGGCCGACTTGCGGGCAGTGCGCGGGGAGACCATGAACATCTTCGCCGCCGTCGACACGGTCCAGCGGTCTTCGACGATCAACCGGGCAAGGCGCAGACGTGCGACTGGGGTCAGAGCAGCGTTAGCGTGGGACATGAAGGCCTCCTGTTGGTGAAGCGGTTCCTTAAACCACCTCCACTTCACAACCGGAGGCCTTCGTCATCCAGTCAATTCAGCCCGTGTCGAGAACAACGTCCTTGGACATCACAGCTAGCTCACGCGGCGGCGGTCGACCCGACGGGCTCCGGCACGACGGCACGCTGCTGGGAATGCGCGGCCGACCGCAGCATGGCGATCCCGAGCCACCCGAACCACACGATCATGAGCAGTTCGTACACGACCTCGAGCATGCTGAGCGCCGGCAGGGTGGAGAGGATTCCGGCAGTTCCGATGCCTGCGCCCAGCCAGTTCAGGGCGGTGGGGAACTCCGTGGCGCGAAGTGCCGCCGCGCTCACCAGCAGGACCCACACTCCGCCGACGAGCTGCCCACCGGATCCGCCGAGGGCCAGGGCCACGGACTCGATCACCTGCCATGCCGACACGGCCTGCTCGGGCGCCGTCGCGAAGAGCCGGACCACGACGTCCATCCCATAGTTGAACACCTGGACGCTGGCCAGCAGGAGGCCGGCGTGGATGACCCCCACGGCTGCGGCCGACTGCGCCGTCCCCGGGCAGCGGTCCTTCAGGCGTTGGTAGGTCGCCACTGTCACGACGATCATCGCGAGCGCGACGAATTGGAAGCAGACGACGTGCATCAGGTACATGCTGGTGAGGTTGTCCTCGAGCAGGGCGACCTTGCTGACCGGGTCGGTCGCGCTGGGGTAGTCCACGAGCAGGACGAAGTAGGGAATCGCTGCGAGGTAGGCCACGGCGACGTACATCGCCGCAACGCCGCCTGCCCGTTGCAACCCCGCTGCGGGATCTCTGCGCGTGTTCATGTCACGCCCCCAGACGGGCGACGCCGCCCACTGCCGGTGCTGGTGGTGGCGCCGAGCGGGTGAAGCCCTTGGCGATCAACCACACCGCCAGGACCATCTCCTGAAGCGCGATCGGGGCCGCAAGCAGCTGCAGCGGGACCGCCGACTCGACGCCGAGGAGTTCGGCGCCGGCATAGGCCAGAAGGAGCACGCCTCCGACCAGGCCCCACAGCGACAACCAGGCCGGGACCAGCCGCGACCGGTGCAGCACAGTGTTGAGGATCACCGCGCTCACGCCGAACAGGGGCATGGTCCCCACGAAGTAGGTCCACTCCCGTGCCGACAGCAGCACGCTGCCCACCGGTTCGACCCCGACCGCAGTGGCACTGCCCGAGTCCTGACCCAGTGCAAGCACCAGCAGCACGGTGGTTGAGGCCATCAGGATGAAGGCGGCCTCCAGCGTGCGCACGGCGACGTACCCGACGGCCAACCCCTCCCCGTGCGGCCTGAGAACCGGCAGCAGCAGCGCGGCGATTCCGATGACTGACAGCGCGAGGATGAACTCCAGCGCCACGCCCACCACGACCTGGCCCTGGTGGGACGCCGCGTGGACGTAGTAGTCCGAGGCGTCGAGCGACTGCATGACCAGCCCACCACCGATGATCGCGGTCACGGTGGCCACGATGAACAGGACCCCGACAACCCTGGCGGTCGTCCGGTGCCTCACCCCTTCGACCAGCGTCAGCCCGGTGGTGCTCAACGTCGATGTCGCCATGTCAATCCTCTCCTCTCTCGTTCATCCCTTGGTCGAGCTCTGCGTTGGCTTCCAGGCGATTGATCGAGACGAGGGTCACGCCCAGATCGCGGATCCGCCGCAGCAGCCCGTGCAACGCGGACTGGTCGGCGACGCTCCCGGTCAGGAGGGTGTCGCCGTTGTCGTCCCAGGTGATCGCCAGCCCGTCGAACCAGTCCGACCACAGGTGGCCCAGTTGTCCGCGGAGCCTGATCTGGTAGACCGTGGATCCGATCAGGTCCGCGGCGGGTCCTGCACGCTGCGTCACGTCGTCACGCTCTCGCCCTGGCCGCCCGGTCTCGGAGGGCGGCTCCACGACCAGCGTGTCAGCGGGCGCCGTGCCCGGTCATCGTTCCCGGGGACTAATCCGGGGACCAATCCAGGGACTGCTCGACAGGCTCCTCCCCAACCCTGAGGGCCTGGTCGGGCGGGTCACCGCGGGGGCAGGATCCCCAGCTGCTGGGCCCTGGCCACCGCCCCGGTACGGCTGTGCACCTCGAGCTTGTCGTAGATGGTGCGGGCATGGGCCTTGACGGTGTACTTCGAGAGGTACAGGCGGGTGGCGATCTCCTGGTTGGACAACCCCGCCGCGATGTATCGCAGCACCTCGACCTCGCGTGCGCTCAAGGGCGGGGATGCCCCCACGGCTCCTGCGTGAGAAGGGCCCGCACCATCCCCGGATTCCGGGAAGGCAGCCAGCACGCGGGTCGCACTCTCCGGCGTCGCGCCCCGGGCGACCACCTCGCGGAGCAGGCCAGCCAATGGCTGGCCCTGGTCGACGAAGACCTGGACGTAGCCCTCCGCCTCGCCGAGAGCCAGCGCCCGCTCCAGCGCCGCCAAGGCCTGCGGCCCACAGCCGCGCGCGTCGTGGGCGACCGCCTGGACCACCAAGATCTCGATCGCACTGCCCACCCGTGCGCCATCCAACGCCGCCGGCAGGAGCCGGTCGAGCAGTGCCAGCGCATCGTCAGTCGCTGCGGGGCCATCCCCACGCCGTGCGTCAGCGATCAGGATCCGGGCCCACGTGAGGTGCTCGTACTCATGCAGGAAGTCCAGGTCATCGTCGATGGACAGCCCACGCTCCCGCGCCCAGGACAGTGCGTCACCCACCCGGCCCTGACCGGCCCAGATGCGGGCCCGCATCGCCGCGACCGGCCGCAGGTCCGGCATGGGCGTCCTGATGTACAGCCGCTCGGCCTCGGCCAGGAATCCCAGCGCTCCCCGCGGATCACCCTGCGCCCACCGCAGCTGAGCCTGGGCAACCTGCCAGCGGTAC
The DNA here is from genome assembly GCA_963747335.1 of uncultured Actinomycetes bacterium. Classification (GTDB taxonomy): domain Bacteria; phylum Actinomycetota; class Actinomycetes; order S36-B12; family CAIYMF01; genus Prado023. The sequence goes on from CAVVEV010000005.1 coordinate 32,582, forward strand.
CGCCACACCGGCATCTCCCGGAGCTGCCCGAACTGCCCGCTCTGCGTCAGATGCTCGGCCGCCGCCGCCAGGTCACCACGGGCCAGGTCCAACTCAGCCCAGGCCCGATACAGCTCGGCCATCTCCGGCGGCGGGGGGACCTCCCGCTCCGTCACGAGGGCCCGCAGCTGCTCCACGGTGTCCACCGCCCGCCGCAGATGACCCAAAGTGGTTCTGACATCGGCCAGCAGGCCCACGGTGTCGATGGCATTCGCGATGTCCCCGGCCGCGAGGAGCCGGGTGGTGACCGCCGAGAAGACGCGGTCCACCTCCTCGAGGTCCCCGCGCGCCAGGGACGCCATGCCCAGCAGCGCCGTCGCCTGGTCGCGGCGCGCAGGCTCCGCGTCCGGCACCAGCTCGAGGGCGCGGCGCGCATGGCTCACCGTGGCGGCCGTGTCACCCCGCGCCTGCGCCATGTACCCACGGGCAACCGCGATCCTGGCCAGCAACGACCGACGATCCTCTGACTTCACCGGCCCGGAGCCGGACGGCGCCTGCCCCGCCCGGGGCGACTCCGTGGCCAGCAGCCGTTCGGCGTCGGCAACATAGGTTCCGGCGGTGTCGAGGTCACCCCGGCCCAGCAGGGCGTACGCGAACCACACGGCCAGCGCGGGCCGCGCGCGGACCAGTCCGTCCGGCAGCGCCTGCGCGTAGGTGAACCACGCCCCGACGTGGGAGCCGTCCTCGACCGCCTCCCCCGCCCGCTCGAGCAGATCGGCGGCCCGCTCGTACTCGTCAGCGGCCAGGGCGTGCCCGACGGCCTCGGAGTTCATCCCGTTCGCCGCGAACCAGTCACTGGCCCGCCGGTGCAGCACGCCCACCTGATCGGGGTGCTCAGCGTGCAGGCGCACCCGCAGCACCTCGGAGAAGAGGTGGTGGTAGCGATACCAGTGCCGCCGGTCATCAAGGGCGACGAGGAACAGGTTGGCCCGCTCCAAGCGCTCGAGCATCAGGCCGCTGTCCTGCTGACCGGTGACCACCTCGCACAGGTCAGCCCTCATCCGGTCCAGGATGGAGGTCTGCACCAGGAAGGCGCGTTCCGGCTCAGACAGGTGTGCCAGGACCTCCTCCATCAGGTAGTCGAACACGAACCTGTGACTGCCGGCGAAACTGCGAACCGCCTCAGCCGGATCTGGCCGCCCCTGCAGGTGCAGGCCGGCCAGCTGCAAGCCCGCGATCCACCCCTCCGTGCGTGCCTCGAGCGACGCGACCTCCTCCGGGCGCAGGTCCAGGCCCATCACCGCGCGCAGGAACTCCGTCGTCTCGGCCAGCGTGAAGCGCAGGTCCGCGGCACGAAGCTCGCTCAACACACCCCGGGCACGCCACCGGGCAAGAGGCATTCGCGGGTCCTCCCGGGTGGCGATCACCATGTGCAACTGCGGCGGCAGGTGCTCGACCAGGAACACCACGGCCTGATCCACCTCCTCGGAGTCGATGACATGAAAGTCATCGAGCACCAGGATCACCTCGTGCGGGAGCTCCGCCGTCTCGTTGAGCACAGTGGTGAGCACCTCGTCCGTCGGGACCGGCTGGGCGGAGCGGAGCCTGACCAGCATCTGCTCGCCGACCTGCGACGACGTCGTGCGCAGCGCGAGCACCAGATCGGTCAGGAACCTGGCGAGGTCGCTGTCACCCTCATCCAGGGACAGCCACGCCACGCCCACGTCACGGTCACCGCGCGGGCCTGCCGCCACCCAGTCGCAGATCACCGTCGTCTTGCCGAAGCCTGCCGGCGCCGAGACCACAACCAGGCCACCCCGGCACCCCTCGTCCAACCGGGCCGTCAGCCGGGGCCGCGCGACCACATTCGGCCGCCGGCGTGGCACATGCACCTTGGTATCGAGCACCAGCGAGGTCCCCTCGATCAGCGCAGCCCCACCCCGTACGAGGCCTTCCGATCATGCCACCATCCCCACGTGCCAGTCCGCCGCACCAGCCCTCACGCCCAGACCCCACCGCGTCCACCAGCCCGGTCTCGACCAGGAGGGCGTTAGCATCGCGGAGTGACTGAGGAGTTGCCGCCGCCCGATCGCCGGGCCGAGGCGCGTCGCAGCTGCACCCGATGGTTGGTGGGGCACGGCGACATCACCCCCACGGCGTGGCTGGCGGAGCTGGCCGACGCCGCCACCGAGCCCGACCTCGACCGGTACGGCTCCGGCGGCGAGGTCGAGGCGCTCGAGCGTGAGGTCGCCCAGCTGTTGGGCACCGAGTCAGCGGTGTTCATGCCCAGCGGGGTCATGGCCCAGCAGGCGGCGCTGCGGTCCTGGGTCGAGCGATCGTCCACCGACGCGGTCGCCGTGCACGGGCTGTCCCACTTCGTGCTGCACGAGCGCGACGCCCTGTCCCAGCTGCATCACCTGCGCGTGCAGCACCTGACGGACGAGCCCCGCCCCGCCACCGTGGCCGACCTCGACAACCTCGCCGGGCCCCTGGCCGCGGTGAGCCTCGAGCTGCCACTGCGCGACGCCGGATACCTGCTGGCGACCTGGGAGGAGCTGGTCGCGTTCACCCGCCGGGCGCGCGAGCGTGGCGTGCCCGTCCACCTCGACGGGGCCCGGCTCTGGGAGAGCCAGCCGTTCTACGACCGGCCGCACGCGGAGATCGCCGCCCTGTTCGACTCCATCTACGTCTCGTTCTACAAGGGCCTCGGTGGGGTCGCCGGCGCCGCTCTGGCCGGTTCCCACGACCTTGTCGCGCAGGCCCGGCGATGGCAGGCCAGGCACGGCGGGACCCTGTTCTCGATGCTGCCCTACGCAGTCGGTGCCCGTGACGGGCTGAGTCGGCGGCTGCCCAGGATGGCGTCGTACGGCGCGCGTGCCCGGGAGCTGGCCGCGGGCCTGGACTCGCTGGACGGCGTCAGGGTGCACCCCAACCCTCCGCACACGAACGCATTCCGTGTCTTCGTGGACCTCCCGGTCGAGTTCCTCGACGAGTCAACGCTGCGCACGATGGAGACCGATCAGGTCGCGCTGGCATCCTGGTGGCGCCCGGCCGAGGTGCCGGGCTGGTCGATGACCGAGCTGCACCGTCGGCGACGCGACACTCGAATGGGACCTCGAGGACCAACTGGCAGCCGTGCGCGGCCTGTTCAGCGATGCTCGGCGGCTGGACGGATCACGGCCGCGGACAGGGCCACAATGACCGTGACGACGATCGCGCCCACGTTGAGCGTGCACCGATCCCGCTGCCAGATGCACTGCGCATTCACCACGGCCGCCGCCCTGATCATGTCGGCCCCGATCACCGGCATGACCCACGTATCGGTGACCGGGTGCCGGTCGCGGAAGGTGACGGTGACGGTGACGGTGACGGTGACGGTGACGGTGACGGTGACGGTGACGGTGACGAAGGGTACGACGACCAACGACACCAGCCCGACCGCCGCAGGGGGACTGTCAGGTCGCGGGCTCTTCGGACGGTACGGTCCCACACGTGTTCCGAGGGAGGCACCCTGATGGGCACCTCCCTCGGAGTTCACTGTGACATCACTGGCCCGACCTCCACACCGGGCGGGACGAGTTCCCGGCAGTCGGTCCAGCGGGTGGCCGGCGGGGATTCGCCGACCCGTCCAGCAGACGGTCAGTGACCGGCCACCTCCGACGTCCCAATCGAACAAGCGTTGATCCGGACCACCTCCTTTCCTCGGTATGCCCATGAAAGCACGCGAGGGCGACGCTCGCCAGAGGGATTCCCGGGGGCTGCGAGAGGTCCAGCTCAATGGCGCCAGACCGACACCCGGTTGTCCACCCGCCACCACGGTCGTGTCGAAGAACATGAACAGCATGCTGGCGGCCGTCAAGACCGGAGTCGAGAGCGAAGCCGCCCCCGGTGCGTGACCGCCCACGGCCACCGGGAGCTGTGGGTCTCGTGAGCCGGGTGGGCGGACGGCACCTCCTCTCGTGCGACGGCCTTGCCGGCGCAGCCCCCGCAGAAGCGCTTGTCGTCGCGGGTGACGCTGACGGCGCATGCCGCTGCCCCTTGCCAGCCCAGCCCCGCTCCGCTAACGTACAACCCAATGGTTGTATATCAGCAGGTGCAGAGCGTCATGGCTGACGATGAGGTGGACCGGATCTTCCGGGCCCTGGCCGACAGGACCCGACGCGACATCGTCCGGCGCACGCTGGTCGGCGAGGTCACCGTGTCGCAGCTGGCCAGCGGCTACGACATGTCGTTCGCAGCAGTGCAGAAGCACGTTGCCGTCCTGGAGGGAGCGGGCCTCATCACCAAGCATCCGCACGGCCGTGAACGACTTGTCCGGGGCAATCCCGAGGCGATCCGCCGAGCACAGGCGCTGCTCGACCAGTTCGAACAGCTGTGGCGCGATCGGATCGCCCGACTCGACGCGCTTCTCGCCGAGAACCTCCCTGAGTCCCCCTGATCCGTCCCACCACAACGACAAGGACCCGCCATGCCCATCACGTCCGTCAGCAAGGACCCCGACCACCCTCACCATGACCGTGGTCGCCGACTTCCCCGTACCCGTCCAGCGACTCTGGGACGCCTACGCCGATCCGCGCCAGCTCGAGCTGTTCTGGGGTCCCCCCACCTACCCGGCCCAGTTCACCCGCCACGACATGTTCCCGGGCGGGCGCAGCGCCTACGTCATGACCGGACCGGACGGCGACGGTCCGGCGGCTACTGGGAGTTCCTCGCCGTGCGAGCCGCTGGAGTCCTTCGAGGTCCGACGACGGCTTCGCCGACCCCGACGGTACCGCCAACCACGAGATGCCCTCCATGCGGATGGTGTTCGCGCTTCACCGAGACCGACACCGGATCACAGGTCACCACCACGACGTTCTTCAACTCGGTCGAGGACCTCGACCAGCTGATCGCGATGGGCATGGAGCGAGGGCATGCACGAGGCAATGTCCCAGATGGACGCCGTGCTGGCCGACCTGGCCACGTTCGCCGCCGGGCGCGGCCTGCGCGGCCCAGATCCTCAGCGACACCCAGGTGCGGGTGAGCCGCGTCATCCGCGGGACGGTCGAGCAGGTGTGGGCCGCCCATCACCAGCCCGAACTGATGCAGCGCTGGCTGCTCGGCCCGGACGGCTGGACGATGCCCGTGTGCGAGGTGGCCGTGCGGGTCGGCGAGAGCTACCGCTACGAGTGGGAGTCCGACGACGGATCGCAGCGGTTCGGATTCACGGGAGCGCTGCTGGAGAGCGCGCCCCCGCACCGCGCGGTCACGACCGAGCAGATGATCGGGATCGACGGTCCCCCCGCGACGAACGAGATGACGCTCACGCCAGTCGACGGCGGCACGCTGCTCAGCATCGTCATCACCTATCCCAGCGCCGAGGTCCGCGACATGGTGCTGGCCACCGGCATGACCGACGGCATGGAGACCAGCTACGCGCGGCTGGAGGGACGGGTCCTGCAAGCCGCCTGACCACCCGCCTGTCGCTGTCGATGCGCGACGGCAGCTCCCAGCGGCTTGCCGGACGGCTCACCCCACGACTCTGCCAGATCGCTGACTGGGCACGCGGGTCCGAGGCCCGCGCTCCGGGCAGGCAAGCCTCCCGGGCGGCGATCCCGTGGGCCCAGCCCTCGATTGTCCCGCAGGGCCGGGACTCGACAGAATGGCCGGCGTTGACTGCCGATCGAGATGAGGATGCTGATGTCACGCACGAGGGCCAAGCGGATCGGGATCCTGACTGCCGGTGGTGACAGCCCCGGGCTGAACGCCGCCATCCGGGGTGTCGGCAAGACCGCCATCGGCCACTACGGCATGGAGCTCATCGGGTTCCGCGACGGCATCACCGGGCTGGCCCACAACCGGCACGTGCCCCTGGACAGTGCTGCACTGTCCGGGATCCTCACGCGTGGAGGGACCATCCTGGGTACGAGCCGCGACAAGGTCCACCGCATGGAGGTCGACGGCGAGACCCGCGACATGGTGCCGACCGTGGTGGCGAACTACGAGCAGGAGGGACTCGACGGCCTGATCGTGATCGGCGGTGGAGGCACCGCCAAGAACGCCCTGCGCCTGCAGGCCGCGGGGCTCAACGTCCTGACCCTGCCCAAGACGATCGACAACGACATCTTCGGCACGGACACCAGCTTCGGCTTCGCGACCGCGACCGAGATCGCCACGGAGGCGATCGACCGGGTGCACAGCACCGCGCACAGCCACCACCGGATCATCCTCACCGAGGTCATGGGCCATCGGGCCGGCTGGCTCACCCTGGCCGCGGGGGTCGCCGGGGGTGCGGACGTCATCCTGATCCCCGAGATCCCCTACTCGGTGGACAAGGTCGCCGAGACCATCCGGGCGCGCACCGCTCGGGGCAGCTCCTTCAGCGTGGTCGCCGTGGCTGAGGGCGCCCGTGACGCCGATGACACCGCCGACTACGAGGCGGCCAGGCTCCTGGTGAAGGCCGCGAAGACCCCCGAGGCCTCCCGTGCGGCCAAGTCGCACCTGGCCCACGTGGAGGACTCCCAGCGTGAGCACACGTTCCGCCTGGCCCGCGAACTGGAGGCCGCGACCGGGCTCGAGACGCGCGTGACGATCCTCGGCTATGTGCAGCGCGGGGAAGCTCCGTGCGCAGCCGATCGGCTCCTCGCCACCCGACTCGGGGCCGCGGCCGCCGACCTCGTCGCCCAGGGCGAGTACGGTTACATGGTCGCGGCGCGAGGGGACAGCGCAGTGCCGGTGCCACTGACGGAGGTCGCCGGCAAGGTCAAGCTCGTCCCTCCGGACCACGAATGGGTCGTCGCCGCCCGAAAGGTCGGTACCGGGCTCGGTGACTGAGCCCGACCTCGACCCCACTCTTGACCTATTCCAGAAAAGGCGATTGAGTGGCCCCATGCAGTCGTTCGATCCCGAGGGCTTGGTACGTGGGGCATCCCTGCGCGTCACCCGCCCCCGGGTGGCGGTGCTGACGGCGGTGCACTCCCATCCGCACGCCGACACCGACACGATCATCAGCGTCGTGCGTGAGGACCTCGGGGAGGTGTCCACACAGGCCGTCTACGACGTCCTGCGGGCGCTCACCTCCGCGGGGCTCGTGCGGCGCATCGAGCCGGCGGGCTCCGCGGCCCGCTACGAGTCGCGGGTCGCCGACAACCACCACCACGTCGTGTGCCGCTCGTGTGGCACAGTCGCTGACGTCGACTGCGCCGTCGGCACCGCCCCCTGCCTGACCGCCTCGGACGCCCACGGCTTCGTGATCGACGAGGCCGAGGTCACCTACTGGGGCCTGTGCCCCGCCTGCTCCACCCCACCCAGCACCTGACCGCACCACCCGAACCCGGAAGGAATGCCCATGCCTGAGCACGATGCAGTCGTCGGAGACATGAACGAGGATGGAGCCGCGGCGAAGTGTCCCGTCTCGCACTCGGCCGGCGGCACGACCAACCGGGACTGGTGGCCCGAGCAGCTGAACCTGACCGTGCTCAGCGCGAACTCCCCCAAGAGCGATCCCCTGGGCGCGGGCTTCGACTATGCCGAGGCCTTCGCGTCCCTGGACCTCGCCGCGGTGAAGCGCGACATCGAGGAGCTCATGACCACCTCGCAGGACTGGTGGCCGGCCGACTACGGCCACTATGGCCCGCTGTTCATCCGCATGGCCTGGCACAGCGCGGGCACCTACCGCATCAGCGACGGTCGCGGGGGCGCCGGCGGCGGCCAGCAGCGCTTCGCCCCGCTCAACAGCTGGCCGGACAACGCCAACCTGGACAAGGCGCGCCGCCTGCTCTGGCCGGTGAAGAAGAAGTACGGGAAGAACCTCTCGTGGGCCGACCTCATGGTCCTGGCCGGCAACTGCGCCCTGGAGTCGATGGGCTTCGAGACCTTCGGCTTCGGCGGCGGCCGCGCGGACGTCTGGGAGCCCGAGGAGGTCAACTGGGGCCAGGAGGCCGAGTGGCTCGGGGATGCCCGATACACCGGCGACCGTGAGCTCGCCAACCCGCTCGGGGCGGTCCAGATGGGCCTGATCTACGTGAACCCGGAGGGGCCCAACGGCCAGCCGAGCGCCATCGCGGCGGCGCGCGACATCCGCGAGACGTTCGCCCGCATGGCGATGAACGACGAGGAGACGGTCGCGCTCATCGCTGGTGGCCACACCTTCGGGAAGAACCACGGTGCAGCCGATCCCAACAAGTACGTGGGGCGCGAGCCCGAGGCTGCGTCACTGGCCGAGCAGGGCCTCGGCTGGAGGAACACCCTGGGCACCGGCAACGGCGTCTCGACGATCACCAGCGGACTCGAGGGCGCGTGGACGCCGACGCCGAAGACCTGGGACAACAGCTACTTCGAGACCCTCTTCGGCTACGAGTGGGACCTGACCAAGAGCCCGGCCGGCGCATGGCAGTGGGTCCCGACCGATCCGGCAGCCGCGGACGCCGTGCCCGATGCGCACGACCCGTCGACGCGGCATGCGCCGATCATGCTCACCACGGACCTCGCGCTGCGCATGGACCCGATCTACGAGCCCATCTCCCGGCGCTTCATGGAGAACCCGGCCGAGTTCGCCGACGCGTTCGCGCGCGCCTGGTTCAAGCTGACCCACCGCGACATGGGGCCCAAGAGCCGCTACCTCGGCCCGGAGGTCCCTGCCGAGACCCTCATCTGGCAGGACCCGGTCCCCGCGGTCGACCACGAGCTGATCGGCGCAGAGGACATCGCCACCCTGAAGGCCACGATCCTGGACTCGGGGCTGTCGATCGGGCGGCTGGTCTCGACCGCCTGGGCCTCGGCCTCCACCTTCCGGGGCACCGACAAGCGCGGCGGCGCCAACGGCGCCCGGATCCGGCTGGCCCCGCAGAACGGGTGGGACGTCAACGACCCGGCCGAGCTGGCGACGGCCCTGCGGACCCTCGAGGGGATCCAGGCCGACTTCAACGCCGCCCAGACCAGCGGGAAGCGCGTGTCGATGGCTGACCTCATCGTCCTCGGCGGGTGCGCCGCGGTCGAGAAGGCCGCCCGCGACGCCGGCGTCGACATCGAGGTCCCGTTCACGCCCGGCCGCACCGACGCCTCGCAGGAGCAGACCGACGTGGAGTCGTTCGCGGTCCTCGAGCCGACGACCGACGGGTTCCGCAACCACCTGGGCAAGGGCCAGGATCGCCCGGCCGAGCACCTGCTGGTCGACCGCGCCGCCCTGCTCACGCTGACCGCTCCGGAGATGACCGTGCTCGTCGGCGGCCTGCGGGTCCTCGGCGCGAACACGAAGGGGTCGCAGCTCGGGGTGCTCACCTCGGCGCCCGGCACCCTGACGAACGACTTCTTCGTCAACCTGCTGGACATGGGCACCAGGTGGGCGTCGACGGACGAGTCCGAGGACACCTTCGAGGGTCGTGACGCGAGCACTGGGGAGCCCAGGTGGACGGGCAGCCGCGCCGACCTCGTCTTCGGCTCGAACTCCGTGCTGCGTGCGCTGGCCGAGGTGTACGCCAGCGATGACGCGAAGGAGAAGTTCGTGCAGGACTTCGTCGCCGCCTGGGACAAGGTGATGATGCTCGACCGCTTCGACGTCGCCTGACCCCGAAGCCCGGGGCAGCCGTCGACGGTTGCCCCGGGCGCCGGTAGGGCTGACCCCACCCAGGGTCAGCCCTCGATCCGGAACTCCGCCCTGAGCAGGTCGGATGCGCGAGAACTGGGCCCGACGAGCAGCGCGAACTCACCGGGCTCGACGAGTCGACGACCGTCGGCCGTGACCAGTGAGCACGAGGCCGCAGGCACGTCGATCGTGACCCGGACCGATTCCCCGGGTGGCACCTGCACCTGGCGCCACGCCTTGAGCTCCTTGTCCGCCCAGGTCACGCTGGTCACCAGGTCGCTGACGTAGGCCTGGACCGTCTCCAGGGCAGGGCGGGCTCCGGTGTTGGTGAGCGTGACCTCAGCGCGCACGACCCCGTCGACGGGCACCTGATCCTCGGCCATCGTCAGGTCCGAGTACTCGACCGTCGAGTAGCTCATGCCCTCGCCGAAGGCGAACAGCGGCTCCTGGGTGAGGTCGGCGTAGCGCTCGCCGTGCTGTCCGCGGATCTGGTTGTAGTACACCGGCTGCTGACCCACGTGCCTGGGAACGGACAGCGGCATGCGGCCAGTGGGCTCGATCAGGCCGAGGACCAGCTCGGCGATGGCCTGCCCACCGCGCATCCCGGGGTTGAACGCCTCGATGATCGCGGCCGCGCCCATTGCCGAGGCCGGGAGCACGGCAGGCTTGGAGTGCGCCAGCACCACGACCAGCGGCGTGCCCGTAGTCGCGAGCGCATCGAGGAGGGCCACCTGCCCGCCCTGCAGCTCCAGGGTGGCCGTCGAGCGGGTCTCGCCCGTCAGGGCGACCGTGTCGCCGACGACGACCACCGCGTAGTCAGCAGCTCCTGCAGCCGCGACAGCCTGCGCCAGCAGCGCCTCGTCGACCGGCGCCGGGGAGAACACGGGGCCACGCGGCCCACCGTCGTGCCACGTCGGTCCGGCCGGATCCGGCACGAGCACCTGGATGTCGGCCCCTCGCGCGTACGTGATGTCCCATCCCTCGGGGGCTACGGCGCGCAAGCCATCGAGAACGGTCTGCACCATCTCGCGCGGGTGGCCGTCGGGCATCCAGTCGATCTGCCCGGAGTCGCCGGCCCAGTCGCCGAGCATCGCCTCGGGGTCATCGGCGTTGGGCCCGATGACCGCGATCGTGCGGGCTGGGGTCGACGCGATCCCGCGCCCGTCGGCACCGGCCACCAACCCACCCTCCAGCGGCAGCGTCCCGTCGTTGCGCAGCAGGACCAGCGAGCGCCTGGCAACCTCGAGGTTGAGGGCAGCATGCGCAGCGCTCCCGATCACCTCAGCCCTCCGCTCGGGGTCCACCGGCGGCCGGGGATCCTCGAACAGGCCGAGCTTCGAACTTGACCCGCAGGACCCTGCGGACAGCCTCGTCGATCTCGGACTCGGCCAGCAGCCCCGCGGCCACCGCCTCCAAGGCACCGGAGAAGAACTCCGGCGTGGTCATCACCAGGTCGTTGCCGGCCTGCACCGCGACCGCGGAGGCCTCGACGTAGTCGGCGCACACCTTCTGTTCCCAGACCATACGCCCGACATCGTCCCAGTCGGTCACCAGCATGCCGGTGAAGCCCCACTCCCCCTTGAGCACGTCGTTGAGCAGCCACCGGTTCGCGGTGATCGGGACCCCGTCCATGGCTTGGTAGCCGAGCATGAACGTCCGGCAGCCCGCACGGGCCACCCGCTCGAACGGGGGCAGGAACCAGGAGCGCAGCTTGCGGGGGCTGATGTCGGCCTCGCTGGCGTCGCGTCCGCCCTGGGTCTCGGAGTAGCCGGCGAAGTGCTTCGCGCAGGCCAGGACAGCCGTGCGGTCCTGCGGTCCCGCCCCCTGGTAGCCGCGCACCATCGCCGCCCCGAGCTCGCCGATCAGGAAGGGATCCTCGCCGAAGGTCTCACCCACCCGTCCCCAGCGCAGGTCACGCGCGATGCAGAGCACCGGGGAGAAGGTCCAGTGCAGCCCGGTCGCGGCGACCTCGACGGCGGTTGCGCGCGCCATCCGCTCGACGAGATCGGGATCCCACGAGCACGCCATGGCCAGCTGGGTCGGGAAGATGGTCGCGCCGGGCCAGAACGAGTGCCCATGGATGGCGTCGTCGGCAGTCAGCAGTGGGATCCCCAACCGGGTCCCGGCCGCCAGCTCGATCGCCTGGACCATGGCCTCCGGTGACGCGTGCAGGATCGAGCCGGCCATCGTGGTCGCCACGATGTCCTCCAGGTCCCCCTGGGCGTTGAGCTGCATCATCTGGCCGACCTTCTCGGGCAGGGTCATCCTGCCCAGGAGATCCTCGATGCGTTCCTCGACGGCCAGCGAGGGATCGCGGAAGGGAGGGGTCGGCGTCATGCTCGCCTCCTGGTGGTGGGGTGACGGTCCGGCCGCAATCGCTGCGCGATCAGGAGCAGCCGACCTCCGCCTGGACCGATTCGATGTCGGAGGTCAAGCCGTCGATCGCGGCCTTGTACTGGGGAGCCGCCTCGCTCGGCGGGAGATCCTCGGGGATCGCGTCGACGGCTGCAGTGAAGGTGTCGTAGGCCGCCGAGATGTCCTCCTGGGCTGCGTCCGACAGCTGGGAGAGCGGGACCGAGTTCGCCTCGATGGCGGCCTCGACCGCATTCCACTGCGCCCTCACCAGCTCGGACGAGCTGCCGTCGTCGAGCAGTGCCGACAACATGTCGATCTCGGACTCCACCTTGGCTGCGCCCTCGCAGTAGGCGGCGTTCGCGTCGGCCGTGTCCGTCGAGGAACAACCAGACAGGGACAGAACGAGGCCGATGCCGGCAAGGACGGCCACAGTGCGCGTGGTGTTCATCTGATGCTCCTCACGGAGGCATCCGCTGCGGATTCTGCGCGCGGCGCGAAACCGCAGGGGACCTCCCGACGGTGGGTGGTGAGACCACTAAACCAGAGAGAGCGCTCTCCTGTCTTGTTGAGCGGAGTTGCGGGAGTTCGGGCCACACGCGCCTCACCGCGTCAGGGCTGATTGGATGCAGTGGTGCCTGCTTCTCGCGTCCTGACCATGAGCCGTGGCACGACCGAGGCCGAGTTCCTGCCCGCCGAGGGCGGTCGACTGATCCGACTTCGCCATGGCGGGGTCGACCTCGTCCTGCCGCCCGGCCGAGTGCCGGGCTTCCACGGCGACACGTTCTGGCCCAGCCCGCAGGCACGCTTCGACTGGCCTCCCCCGCCCATCCTGGACGCAGCACCCTACGAGGTCGTCGCCGAATCACCCTTGCGCCTGAGCCTGCGCAGCGCGCCCGATCCCGACGTCGGGCTCCAGGTCGTGAAACGATTCGAGCTCGCCGAGCATGGCCTGGCCATGGAGTTCAGGCTCACCAACATCTGGTCGCACCCGCAGGACGTCGCCCCGTGGCAGGTGACGCGGGCACCCCGAGATGGGTTGCTCGTCTGGGCCACCGGTCAGCCGTTCCACGACGCCGACCGGCTGCAGAAGCAGGCCGAGGATCCCGGGTGCTGGTTCGTGCACCGGGACTCGACCGCGACGTTCGAGGGCCTCGAGGCCGGCGATGACCACTCGAGCATCGCCGTGCCGGCAGTCCGCGCAACGTCGAAGCTCTTCACCGATGCCCGCGGCTGGTTGGCCCACGCGCACCACGCGACCCTCTTCCTGAGAGTCTTCCCCGACCTGGCGCCGGAGCAGGCGGCCCCGCGCCAGGGGGAGGTCGAGCTGTACTTCAACCCTGAGCGGGACTACATCGAGCTCGAGAACCAGGGCGCCTACGTGACCCTGGCACCGGGAGCGAGCCTGACCTACCCGGTCGAATGGCACTTCCAGACGATGGGTCCCGAGGTGCGCACCGATCGGCTCACCCCGGAGCTGCTCGCCGAGATCGACAGGCTGCTGGCAGCCAGGGCCACCGCCCTCGGCTCGCCCCGGTGGTGACGGGCCGGCTCACGCAGGCCGCCTCCGAATGCCGCTCCCCTGTCCGGCCGGGATCGGACCACCGCTCAGAGCGCCGCAGGGGTGCGGACCTCGATCATGTCGACCGCCCCGGTTCGGCCGAAGATGCTGGCGCTCAGCTCTGCGGGGATCACGCCGTCCAGGCACTCCACGGCAGTCCCGTCGGCCCGCACCACCCGGACGCTCAGCGCATCGGCCTCACGGAACACGACCGGCACCTGGCAGAAGGTGAACGCGAGCGAGCCCGCCAGCAGGTCGATCGTGGCGTTGTCGCCGCGGACGTCGACGTACTCGAACCTCCCGGGAGCCTCGCGCCACTCGGAGGCCCGCAACAGGACGGGCCGGAACACGATGCGGCCGTCCTCGACCCGCAGCCCCAGCTCACCGAGGCGGGTGAGGACCTCCTCCTTCACCTGCCCGGTCATGCCGGGCTGGCGGGCACCATGCCCAGCGGGGGTGTGCGAGTAGGGGTCGATCGGGAAGGCCCCATACACCTCGGCCGGCTTGCAGTAGCCGATCCCCGCGCGGACGTCCTCGTAGGCTGCGGCCAGCGCCTGGATGGTGGCACTCGACTCACCGTCGGCCACCGCCCGCTCGACGGTCTCCTGAACGGCGAGCAGCAGCTTGGACACCATGTGCCAGTAGATGCTGCCCAGGCCCTCGTAGGCGAAGAACGACCCTGACCGTCCGGTGAACTCCGCGTGCGTGAACACCTCCTCGAAGATGTCCAGCAGCTCGGCGCGGCTGGACCGGGCGACCTCCCCCAGCTCCCGGTCGGCCGCGAGCCGGTCAAGGACCTGATGCACATCGCGGACGTTGCGGATGCCCGCGGCGAAGTGCAGGTCCCCGTGCACGTCGGCCACCACGAGGCTGCGATCGCCCGCCGCAACCAGGGCGGCGACCAACGGGCAGGCCTGCGCCCGACTGGCCGGGAACGTGTTCCGGTCGAGGAATCCGGCAAGGTCCTTGTCCGGGTACAGCGTGTAGCTGTGCTGGTCCGTGCGGTGCAGGGCACTGGAGCGCAGCCCGGCGAGCAGGGCCAGGGACTCCTTCGCCCCGAGCTCGCCGCTGGACAGCATCGCGACCTGGCCCTCGAGCATCTCGGACAGACGACGTATCGACGCCCCGCCGTCGGAGAGATCGAGGATGTTGTAGGAGTGGTAGAGCGCGTCCTCGCGCCGGTTCGCCCGCAGGCTCGCGTCGATGTAGGACAGCGCCGCGTCCAGCAGCACCTGCACCCGTGGGCCCGTGACCACGGTCTGCCGCCCACTGAAACCGGCGTAGGCCCGTTCGCGGTACGCGCTGCCGAGCGAACCGAGGTCGTCCATGAACCTCCGGCGCGTGGCCTCGGTGAAGCCCTCGTCGAGGTGCACCCGATGGGCCTCGAGTGCGCTGGAGACCGCCGTGAGCAGGTCGGCCACCTCCTCGGTCACGTGCGTGTCCGTCGTGATCAGCTCGCGGGCGAACTCCACGAAACGGCGCAGCTGCGCGAGGGTCACCACGGACAGCCCACGGCCCACGAGTGCGTTGTTGGCGTCGTTCCACTCCGGTCGTTGGGTGTTCATCCAGATCCCACCGTCGGGAACCAGGTTCACCAGCTTCGCCAGCAGGAGGAGCAGCAGCTTCTCTGTCAGCGTGACCCGCACCAGCTCGCCGTCAGGCCCGTGCACCAACCGCCCGTCCGCACCGAGTCGCGCGACCCGCTCATCGATCAGTGCCTGATGGTCCTCGTCGAAGGCGATGGTCTCGAAGGGGTCAGCCAGGATCTGGTCGTAGGTCGCGATCCGGTAGGGAACGTCGGCGTGGGTGAAGATCGCGGCATCGAGGAAGCCCTGCAGCCGACCGGGGTGGAAGCGGGAGGAGGTCTCCAGGAGCCGGAGCAGGTAGATGACCTGGTGATCACTCCAGTAGCCGATGTTGGCGAAGGGGTTCTCCGGCTCGGGAACCTCCCAGTCGACTCCCGAGCGCGAGATCCGATAGGGGTTGTAGCCGTCCGCAGTGGTGGCGTCGAGGAACACCGCGACCATCGACTCCAGGTACTCCGGGAACGACCATGCCAGCGCCTCCCAGTTCTGGAAGATGTCGCGCCAGTTGCCCTGGTAGTTCAACTGGGGCCTGCCGTGCTCGTCACGCAGCACGATCTGGAACTTGTTCCAGGGTCGCGAGGGATCGCCATGCCGACGGCTGAATGTCAGCGGCAGGTACTCCAGGGACAGCCGGAGCAGGTCCGGATCCCGACTTGCCCGAGCCCCGTCGAGGAGGAGGCCGAGGGTCAGGGGGGAGGGCATGTCCGCCAGGAGGGCAGCGCACCGCTCGGCGGTCGCCGGGCTGCGCTGGGCGATGAAGGCGCGCACGTCGTCGGCCTCGATCCGGTAGCCCTCGACCGGGATCCCACCGCGCATCACGTTGAACAGCACATTGGCCGTGTGGTGCGCCGTGGCGAGCTCCTCGCCCGTCGACTGGAACCCGTCTGCGGCAGCCAGGATCCGCTCGAGGCCCTCGCGGTTTGCCCGGACATCCTCATCGAGCAACGACGCGAGCTCGTCAGGACGTGCGAGCAGGTCCCGCAGCGCCACAACGTCGGCGGCATCCTGCTCGACGTCGCCGACGATGCTCCACGTGCGCTGCTCCGCCGCCGCGAGACTCAGGTGGGTGTGCACGAGGTAGGCCCCCCGCTGCCCCCGGACGTCGTTCTCGCCGGCGATCTCGCCCCCGCGACGGAACGCCGGCAGCTGGCCGGTCGAGACCAGGTGGTCGACCTCCTCGAGCCCGACATGCCACGCGACATTGGCATACAGGGACTCACTGGGCTCGGCCAGGTCGGTCAGCCGCGAGCTCAACCAGAACATGCCCAGCCCCGTGCGTTCGTCAGCCTCGCAGCGCTTGTACGCGTCGAGCAGGTTGCTCAACCTGTTCTGGGTGTCGACGTCGATGCCCGCAGGGAGCACGTTGACGAACCCATCGAGGAGCTCGACCGCGCAGACGTCGCCGCCGATGTTGCTGAGCTCACAGCTGCGCACGATGCCGAACCGGCTCGCTGTCTGCCAGGTGACCCGCATCCGCAGGCCGAGGTCAGCCCGGACCTCCTCGAAGACCAGGGCAGTGCCCGCGACGTCCTTGTAGAGGGTGCGACGGGCCCCATCGGTCGCCTGCTGAGCCGCGGTGAAGGGCTCCCACAGGACCTCGCCACCTCCGGGCCGCGTCACCCGCAGCAGGCTCAGGCCACCGGTCCGTCCGGCGCTCTCGGCCACCTTGTCATCGGTGTAGTAGGGGAACAGTGCCGAGTCCGGCGCCACGCGCCCGGCCGTCAACCCCCCCGTGCTCGACACGAACAGCCACGCGTCGCCCGCGCCGACGACGGTCATGAAGAACGGGGCCAGTCGGTCGTAGTCACCGATCCGGTAGAACCTGCGGCCCAGGAGCTCCACGAAGCCCTCTCGGGCCTCGGCGTCCTGGGCGACTTCGGCCGGATCGACGGTCTGACCGAGCATCATGGATCCTCCTGGGACACACTGAGCGGCATGAGGCGGTCCGGTGAGTGGAGAGCGCTCTCCCCCCGAGAATGTCACGATCCGATAACTACCGCAAGGTCCTCTTGACAACCACTCCGAATCGGGTAGATGCTGCGAGAGCGCTCTCCCAGAGAGCCCTCTCAGGGAGAGGGGTGCCGATCACATGACCTCGATGAGGCCACGTACCGAGCACCCATGACGGTCGAGGCCGCGGAACCCCGTGGCCGCGTTTGGCCGCACAGCGAAGCGCTGTGCGATTGACACAGGGAGTGGATGTGCGAACAAACAGGAGGTCGTGGGTAGCCCTCACGGCGACGTTTGCGGGTTTGGCACTGGTTGCCTCGGGTTGCTCGAGCGGCGGGGATGAGGCCACGGACACAGCGTCGGAGGCCACGGGCACCGAGCCGGTGACCCTGTCCCTGGCGACGTTCAACGAGTTCGGGTACGAGGACCTGATCAAGGAGTACATGGAGCTCAACCCGAACGTCACGATCGAGGCCAAGAAGGCGGCAACCTCGAACGAGGCCCGCGACAACCTCAACACCCGCCTGGCAGCCGGCTCCGGCGCCTCGGACATCGAGGCCATCGAGGTCGACTGGCTCCCTGAGCTCTCGCAGTACCCGGACAAGTTCGTCGACCTGAACGACCCGGCTGTCGAGGGTCGCTGGCTGCCCTGGAAGGTCGCCCAGGCGACCACGGCGGACGGCAAGCTCCTCGGCTACGGCACCGACATCGGCCCGGAGGGCATCTGCTACCGCGCCGACCTGTTCGAGAAGGCCGGACTGCCGACCGATCGCGCGGAGGTCGCTGCGCTCCTCGGCGGCGACGGCGCCACTTGGGAGAAGTACTTCGAGGTCGGCGAGCAGTTCACTGCGGCGGACACCGGGGCGGGCTGGTTCGACAGCGCTGGCGCGGTCTACCAGGGCATGATCAACCAGGTGCCGAACGCCTACGAGAAGGAGGACGGCACCATCATCGCGCTGGAGAACCCGCAGGTGCGGGCGATCTACGACCAGCTCCTGGCCGCCGCTGAGACCCAGTCGGCACACCTGGGCCAGTGGAGCGAGGACTGGACGGCCTCCTTCCAGAAGGATGGATTCGCCACGATGCAGTGCCCGGGCTGGATGCTCGGCGTCATCGAGGGCAACGCGGCGGGCGTCGAGGGCTGGGACATCGCCGACGTCTTCCCCGGCGGCGGCGGCAACTGGGGCGGGTCCTTCCTGACCGTGCCGGCGATGGGCGCCAACCAGGCCGAGGCCAAGAAGCTGGCCGCGTGGCTGACCGCCCCGGAGCAGCAGATCAAGGCCTTCAAGGCCAAGGGCACCTTCCCCAGCCAGGTGGAGGCCCTGACCTCGCCTGACCTGCTGTCGCAGACGAATGCGTTCTTCAACGACGCTCCCACCGGCGAGATCCTGGCCAACCGGGCCGCCGCCGTGGACGTCGCACCCTTCAAGGGACCGAACTACTTCGCGATCAACGACGCGATGCAGCAGGCCCTGAGCAGGGTCGATGTCGACAAGACGGACGACCCCGCATCCTCATGGGCGAAGTTCGAAGAGGCCGTCAACACCCTCGGCTGACGCCTGACCCGGTCGACCCGGCCCGCATCCCGCGCCCCAGTGGCGCGGGGTGCGGGACCGGACCGACCGGGGCCCCACCCGCGCTGCGCCCGTACCTGGGCGGTTCGACATGAAGCGCGGACCCGACTCCGGTGAGTCACCCCAGAAGCACTCCCGGCCACAGGCCAACTCCCAGAGAGTGCGGTTCCAGCCGATCCTCCCCGCCCGGCTCCTCGGCCGTGGGTGACTGGCGATCCGCAGACGAGGATGCTCCATGTCGATGAACGCAGCTCCCCCGATCCCCAAGAAGTCCGAGGCGGTCGCCGAGCGCGAGTTGGCGCGCCGCACGCGGCGCAACGCGTGGGACCAGAAGCTCTCCCCCTACCTGTACATCTCGCCCTTCTTCCTCCTGTTCGCCCTGGTGGGCCTGTTCCCCTTGGGTTACACGGCCTTCGTCTCCGTGCACGACTGGAACCTCATCGGCGGGAAGGGTGACTTCGTCGGGCTGGAGAACTACCAGCAGGTCATCCAGCAGCCGCTCTTCTGGAAGGGCCTGCGCAACACGTTCAGCATCTTCCTGCTGTCGTCGGTGCCCCAGGTCCTCATCGGCCTGTTCCTGGCCGCGATGCTGGACGCCAACCTGCGGGCAAAGACGTTCTGGCGGATGGGCGTCCTGCTGCCCTACGTCGTGATGCCCGTGGCCGTCGGGATGATCTTCAACAAGATCTTCGCCGACCAGTCCGGCATGGCCAACGCCATCCTGGCCAACCTCGGAATCGAGCCCATCCGCTGGCACGCCGATGTTCTGGCCAGCCACATCGCCATCGCGACGATGGTCGACTTCCGGTGGACCGGCTACACGACCCTGATCCTGCTGGCGGGCATGCAGGCCATCCCCAATGACCTCTACGAGGCCGCGGTGGTCGACGGTGCCGGGCGCTGGCGGTCGTTCCGCTCGATCACGGTCCCCTCGCTGAAGCCCACCATCATCTTCGTGGTGATCACCTCGACCATCGGCGGACTGCAGATCTTCGACGAGCCGCGCATGTTCGACCAGACCGGCCAAGGCGGATCCGACCGCCAGTGGATGACGGTCACGATGTACCTCTACGAACTCGGCTGGGGCGCGCAGAAGAGCTTCGGCCGGGCCTCAGCCGTGGCGTGGATCCTCTTCCTGATCATCCTGGTCATCGGGGCCATCAACTTCATGATCACCCAGCGGATCTCGGGGACCGACTCGAAAGGCGGCAAGTGATGAGCTCCATCGGGGCGGTCGAGCAGACCGCAGGCAAGGGAGCGGCCCGGTACGCCGAGCGGCGCAGGAACCGCGCCGCCGGGGTCGGGTCCAACCGCAGGGGCGGCTGGGTCACCTACATCATCCTGACCGTCGTCCTGCTGATCTCGTTCTACCCGATCTACTACACGTTCCTGCTGGCGTCCTCCGACGCCCAGACGATCGCGCAGAACCCGATCCCGTCCCTGATCCCTGAGGGCAACTTCATCGACAACGTCACCCGCGTGCTCAACTCCGACATCAAGTTCTGGCAGGCCCTGTGGAACTCCGTCGTGGTGGCTGTGATCACCTCGATCAGCGTCGTGCTGTTCGCGACCCTGGCCGGGTTCTCGTTCGCCAAGCTGCGCTTCCGCGGCCGGCGAGCCCTGCTGGTGTTCGTCATCGCCACGATGGCCGTGCCCACCCAGCTCGGCGTCGTGCCGCTGTTCATCCTGATGTCCAACCTCGGCTGGACCGGCAAGTTGGTGGCCGTCATCGTCCCCGGCATGGTCACCGCCTTCGGGGTCTTCTGGATGACCCAGTACTTCGAGGAGACACTGCCGTTCGAGCTGATCGAGGCGGCACGCGTGGACGGGTGCTCCATGATCCGCACCTTCTGGCACGTCGCCCTTCCGGCAGCGAAGCCGGCCGCGGCGATGCTCGCACTGTTCACGTTCGTCGCCTCGTGGACGAGCTTCTTCTGGCCGTTCATCGTGCTGGGATCCACCAACCCGACACTGCCGGTCAGCCTGCAGCTGCTCCAGGCCTCCTACTTCAAGGACTTCGCCCTGATCATGGCCGGCGTGGTCCTGGCGACCATCCCGCTGATCCTGCTGTTCATCGTCGCCGGCAAGCAGCTGGTCTCGGGCATCATGGCCGGAGCCGTGAAGGGGTGAACCCGGGACGCCGGTTCCCCGAGGGATTCCTCTGGGGAGCCGCGACGGCGGCCTACCAGATCGAGGGCGCGACCACCGAGGACGGTCGCGGCCCCTCGATCTGGGACACCTTCAGCCATACCCCCGGCAGGGTGAGCGGTGGCGACACCGGCGACGTCGCG
Source organism: uncultured Actinomycetes bacterium (assembly GCA_963747335.1). GTDB lineage: Bacteria > Actinomycetota > Actinomycetes > S36-B12 > CAIYMF01 > Prado023. The sequence continues at coordinate 53,437 of CAVVEV010000005.1, forward strand.
GCTGACCACTACCACCGGTTCGCCGAGGACGTCGACCTCATGAAGGCGCTGGACCTGGGCGCGTATCGGTTCTCCATCGCCTGGCCCCGGATCCAGCCCGAGGGCCGTGGCGCGGTCAACGCGGCAGGGCTCGCCTTCTACGACCGCCTCGTCGACGCCCTCCTCGCCAAGGGCATCACCCCCGCGGTGACGCTCTACCACTGGGACCTTCCGCAGTCACTCGAGGACGCCGGCGGCTGGCCGAACCGGGACACCGCACACCGGTTCGCCGACTACGCCGCGCTGGTCCACGACGCACTCGCCGACCGGGTCGACCTCTGGACCACCCTGAACGAGCCGTGGTGCTCGGCCCACCTGGGGTACTGGTCGGGCATCCATGCCCCGGGCAGGACCGAGCCGGCCGCGGCCATGGCGGCGATGCACCACCTCCTGCTCGGCCACGGCCTGGCGATCCAGGCGATGCGTGCCTCCGCACGTCCCGAGGAATGGCTCTCGATCACACTGAACCTCTGGCCGATCCTGCCCGGCACGAACAGCCCTGAGGACCTGGCTGCGGCGCACCTGATGGACGGCCTCCTCAACCGGCTCTACCTCGATCCGGTCCTGCGCGGCGCCTACCCGCAGGATGTGGTGGACGCGACTCGGGACCTGACGGACTGGGGATTCGTGCACCCCGGCGACATGTCCGTGATCACCACGCCGATCGATGTGCTCGGGGTCAACTACTACGCGCCGCATCGCGCGGGATCCGGTGCGCGTGCCAGCGGATGGGAGCAGTTCCCGGGCAACCTGGGCGTTGCGATGCTGCCGCCACAGGGCGAGCTCACCGACATGGGGTGGGAGATCTCGCCCACGGCGTTCACCGACCTGCTCGTCCGACTGCAGCGCGACTACGGCGTCCCCCTGATGGTGACCGAGAACGGGGCAGCCTTCCCTGATGTCCTGACCCCGACGGGGCGCGTCGAGGACCCACGCAGGGTCGCCTACCTCGAGGGCCATCTGGGCGCCGTTCACGAGGCGATCCGCCTGGGGGCGGACATCCGTGGCTACTTCGCGTGGTCCTTGCTGGACAACTTCGAGTGGGCCGAGGGCTACTCGAGGCGGTTCGGACTCGTCCACGTCGAGTACGCGACGCTCGCACGCCACCCCAAGGACAGCGCTCTGTCGTTCGCCCAATGGGCGCGGGGCAACCAGATACCATGACGATCGATCTGGCAGCCGGAGCTTCGAGGAAGGGGGGAAGGGCGATGCCACCTCGTTCTGCACCGGCCCGACCGAACCTCGAGGACGTTGCCGCCCAGGCCGGGGTCTCCCGCGCCACCGTGTCGCGAGTGGTCAACGGCCAGGCCTCGGTCGCCGATGATCTCCGTGTACGCGTCCAGAAGGCAGTCGACGAGTTGGGGTACGTGCCCAACCAGGCGGCGCGCGCGCTGATGACCCGGCGGTCGGACGCCGTTGCCCTTCTGGCCTCCGAACCGGCCACACGGGTGTTCGGCGACCCGTTCTTCAGCGGCCTGGTCCGAGGCGTCAGCATCGAGACGAACCGCGCCGGCCTGCAGCTCGTGCTGCTCATGGCTCAGGACTTCGACGACCTCGAAAGGGTCAAGCGGTTCCTCAAGGCCTCGCCCGTGGACGGAGTCATGCTGATCTCCGGCCATGACGGCGACGGGCTCCCCGAGGAGCTGCACCGCCTGGGCACGCCGTACGTGATCGGTGGCCGGCCACCGCTGCAGTCCTCGGGTGACCACTACGTGGACAACGAGAACGTCCTGGGGGCGGAGGTCGCGACGCGTCACCTGGCCTCGCTGGGGCGCAAGGCCATCGGGACCGTCACCGGACCCCTGGACATGTCCGCGGGCGTGGACCGCCTGACCGGCTACAGGAACGTGCTCGGGCCAGCCTTCCGGGACGATCTGGTGGAGACGGGCGACTTCACCCAGCGCGGCGGCGAGGCCGCCATGGATCGCCTGCTGACGCGCGTGCCCGACCTCGACGGCCTGTTCGTGGCGTCGGACCTGATGGCGCTCGGGGCCCTGGCGGTGCTGCGACGAGCGGGGCGTCGGGTCCCCGATGATGTCGCGATCGTCAGCTTCGACGACAACGAGTTCGCCACCACGGCCGATCCCCCGCTGACGACGGTCCGCCAGGATCCGTTCCTCCAGGGTCGCACCATGGTGCGGTTGTTCCTCGCGCTCAACCGCCCCGACATCGAGGTCGCTCACGAGGACGGGGTCCCGGACGTGAACGGGGTCGACCACATGATCCTGCCCGTCTCCCTCGTGGTGCGCGAATCCGCGTGAGGTAGTCCCACGCGGATGTCCCGGTTTGACCGTTGACAAGGGCCATGGTCTGGGACATGCTCAGAGAGCGCTCTCGCGCACCCATGGCTGCCCTTCCGGACCAGGAACCTGGGAGAGGGCGAACGGATCCACCCGCGCGCTGGCGCCACTCCCCAGCGCGTGGGTGGTGCCACGCCCCAGCCCGGGCAGGCGATGAGGCGGCGCATCTGTGCCTGCCCACGAATGCATCCCTTGCGAGCCCGACCCCAGACCCGCATGCTTGGTCGATGAGCGGCGACCGTGGTGTGCCGGCACACCCCGGGGACGAGGCGGCCGGCACACCAGTGGGCCGACGGGTGGTTCTGGGACTGCTCGGCCTCGCCGGCGTGGGCGTGATCCTGGGGAGCCGCGTGGGGTCGGCGCTCACCGCACTGGCCGAGCGCGACCCGACCGGTCTCACCGGGCTCATCCCCGGCAACGGCCGGTTCCGGTTCTACTCGGTGGTGTCCTCCGTCGACGAGGTCCCGGCGTCGGAGTACACCCTCACCATCGAGGGCGTCGGCGCCAGCCCGGCCCAGTTGACGTTCAGCGACCTCTCCGCCCTTCCCCAGACCACGTTCACCAGGGACGTCCAGTGCGTCACGGGGTGGCGGGTCCCGGACGTCACATGGTCCGGCGTCCTGCTCTCGGACCTGCTCGACCACGTGGGGGCAGCCACCACGACTGGTGCCGTCCTGTTCGGCTCGTTCGACGGGGCGTACACCGAGTCGCTGACGAGGGAGCAGGCCCTGCGCCCCGACGTGCTGATCGCCACGTCGATGGACGGCGAGCCGATCTCCCATGACCACGGTGGCCCGGTGCGGCTGTACGTGGCGCCCATGTACTTCTACAAGTCGATCAAGTGGCTGGACCGCATCACGATCAGCCCCGAGGTGGTGCCCGGGTACTGGGAGGTGCGCGGCTACGACATCGACGCCTGGGTGGGGCAGTCCAACGGGAGGTCGGATGCCCCGATCGCCTGACCGGATCCGACGATTCACCCGGGGCGAGCGCTGGATCCATCTGTCCTTCGCGACCCTCATGGGCGTGTGCATCCTTACCGCCGCGATGCTCTACTGGGGACCCCTGAGCACGCTGGTCGGCAGGCGCGATGTGGTTGAGGACGTGCATTACATCACCGGGTGGCTGCTGCCGCTGCCGCTGGTCGTCGGGGCGATCGCCTCGCGGGCATTCCGTTCGGATGTCCGCCGGCTCAACCGGTTCCTCCCCGGGGACTGGCGCTGGCTGCGGTCCGGAGCGCGGCGCAGCGGATCGTTCCCCTCGGGCAAGTTCAACGCGGGCCAGAAGCTGAACTCCTCGTTCGTGCTCGGAGCCGTGATCACCCTGTTCATGACCGGGCTGATGCTGCGCTACTTCTCGGCGTTCCCCGACGACATCCGTACCGGCGCCACGTTCGTGCACGACATGTTCGCCGCGGCCGTGGTGGTCGTGTCAGCAGGCCACCTGTGGATGGCATGGCAGGACCCCGAGGCGCGGCGCGGGTTGCGCACCGGGCACGTCTCGCGCAGGTGGGCCCAGCACGAGCACGCCCTGTGGGCGGCGACGGTGCCTGCCGAGCCTGAGCCGGCCCCCCGGGCCCCCGGGGACCGCGAGCCCCCCAACGCAGCCTCCGCCAGGTGACCGACCTCCGGCGCTACGGCCTGACCCGGCCCCGCTGATCGACCTCGACGAGGCTCATCAGGCGTGCCGCAGAGTCGGCGGCATCTCGCTGGACCGCGAGGTGGTGCGCTTGACCGGACATCACCGTGGCGTCGGCGATGCGGCTGTTCACGTAGGTCCAGTCGACCCGTTCGGCGCGCTGATGTCCCGTGGTGGGCGGCGTGACACTCATCGTGGTCCCCTCGTCTGGCGTCGGCATGCACGTCGTGCTGACCTACCGCTCGTCGGCTGGTGCGGACAGCGCCTTGAGCGGTCAGGCCAGCGTCACCCGTTCGCGCGGGACGTTCGATGTCCGGTCGCCACCTCCGTGCCGTCAGGAGCCGAACGCGGCGCCGTCCGGGATCCTCTCGGGCGTTCCGGTATCGACCAACTCGACCTCACCGGTCACCACCACGTCCCGACCGAAGGTCCAGTCCCCGAGGACCGCGAGCCGGCTGGCCCCCCGCAGCGAGGGCGGCCCTGAGGGGAAGCGCGCGTCGAAGTCAGCCATCGTCCGGTAGAACCGGGGGTCCAGCGCGACCAGGGGCGTCGGGTCGGCAGCGCGCTGGAGGGTCCCGTCCGGGGCGTGGGTGTAGGCGTCCGAGCGCAGCAGCAGCAGGTCGTCGGTCGTCTTCACCGGCAGGAACCGATCGCGACCCACGACGATCGCCTGGGCGCCCTCGAAGACCTCGATCGCCGCGCCCATCGCGGTCTCGACCTGCACCACCGCCGGGGAGCCCGGGTCCGTGGGGTCGACCGTCTTGGTGTTGCGGATCAGTGGCAGCCCGAGCACGGCGCCTCGGTCGACGAGCGCGCTGTGCAGCGCCTGCAGGTCGAACCACAGGTTGTTGCAGTGGAAGAACGGGTGCCGGTGCTCGTCGGTGAAGTAGTCCATCTCCTCGGGGGCGGTCTGCGCGGTGTCGCGCAGGATGAGCCGACCGTCGGATCGGCGGATGGCCAGATGCCCGCCCTTGCGGTCGGCGGGCGTGCGGCGGCAGAGCTCGGCGGCATACGGGGCGCCCGAGTCAGCGAACCATCCGGCCAGCATCGCGCTCGGGGCGGCCCCCAGGTTGTCCGCGTTCGAGATGCTGGCGTAGCGATAGCCCCCGTCGAGCAGCGCCGCCAGCACCCCGGACGACAGGATCGCGGTGTACAGGTCGCCGTGACCCGGTGGGCACCACTCCAGGGTGGGGTCCGCCGACCATTCGACCGGAGTCAGGTCGTCGGCGCGCAGCTTGGGCTCCTGGTTCTGCAGGAAGTCCAGCGGAAGTCCGTCGACCTCGATGTCCGGGTGGGCGGCCAGCGCGTCCAGGCTCTGCTCACGTGTCCGGAAGCTGTTCATCAGGATCAGGGGCAGCGGGACGTCGTGGGCCTCCCGCGCCGCACGCACCTGCCCGACCAGGACATCGAGGAACGTCATGTCGTCGCGCACCGGCAGAAGGGACTTCGCCCGATCCATGCCCATCGAGGTGCCCAGCCCCCCGTTGAGCTTGATCATGACGGTCCGGGCCAGGGCCTCACGGGCCCGCACCGGGTCGACCACCACGTCGGCCAGGGCCGGCGGGTCGAGCAACGGCTCGATGGTGTCCTCGCCGATGAGCCCGGTCGCGCCCGACTCGAGCTGGGCGTAGTAGTGCGAGAAGACGTCGATGGCGCTCTCGGCCACACCGGCCTGCCGCATCTTCTCCTGGGCCAGTCGAAGTCCTTCGGCACTCATTGCTCCACCCTACGTCGAGCCTCAACGGCGCAGGGAGTCCTGGCGGGACTCACCCCGGCGACCGGCGACCCTGGCCCGGCCCCCGACCTCGCGGCCGGTCCCGTCGAAAAGCCCGGCAACAGCAGGGCACCACGTCGACCTCGCGCCCCATTGGGTCGATAGGACTCATCCGGAGCGACCAGGATCGACGCGAAGGGGCGCAGGGTTGGCCACTGCCCTGTGGTGCCCCCCGTGATCCCGGCGGTTCCACGCAAACGCACGCGAGGATGGGTGACGGGACCCGGCGCCGGTCCCGGGCGGCTACAGGCCCAGGCGCCGGGCTGCCAGCTCGGTCATGACCTCGGTGGCCCCTCCGCCGATCGACAGGATGCGCACATCCCGGTAGTGCCGCTCCACTTCGGAGTCGCTCATGCAGCCCTGGCCGCCGAAGATCTGGATGGCCTGGTAGGTCACCGCCTCAGCCGCGGCGACGGCGGTGTTCTTCGCCAGGGCGGCCTCGGCGATCACCTCGTGGCCGGCGGCGTGGCGCAGAGCGATCTGGCGCGTGTAGGTGCGCGCGACATCGGTCAGGCGGTCCATCTCGACCAGCTGGTGGCGGACCACCTGGTGGGCGGTCAGCGGCTTGCCGAACGTGTGGCGCATCCGGGCCCATTCGAGGGCGAGGTCCAGGCAGCGCTGGGCGGTGGCGTAGGCCTGCACCGCGATGGACAGCCGCTCCACCACGAACTGCATCGCGATCTGGACGAACCCGGAGTCCTGCAGGCCGACCAGGTTGGCCGCGGGGACCCTGCAGTCGGTGAAGGCCAGCTCCGCGGTGTCCGAGCAGTGCCAGCCGATCTTCTCCAGGCGACGGACGACACTGAACCCCGGGGTATCGCTCGGGACCACGATCAGGGAGATGCCACCGAACCCCGGTCCGCCGGTGCGCGCCGCGACCACCACCCAGTCGGCACGTGCGCCGGACGTGATGTAGATCTTCGAGCCGTTGATCACGTACTCGTCCCCGTCGCGCCCCGCCCGGGTGCGCAGCGCGGCGACGTCGGACCCGCCGTCGGGCTCGGTGATCGCCAGGGCGGCGATCGCCCGGCCCTCGAGAACCGGCCGGACGAACCGCTCCGCCTGGTCCCGGTCACCGGCTGCCACGATGTGGGGCAGGGCGATGCCGTGGGTGAAGAGCCCTGCGACCAGGCCTCCGCTGGCTCCGGCCGCGATCAGCTCCTCGGTCATGACCAGGCCGTCGATCAGGTCGCCCCCGCTGCCGCCGACCTCCTCGGGGAAGCCGAGGCCCAGCAGCCCGGCCTCTGCCGCACGGGCGTGCAGGGAGCGAGGGATCTCACCGACCCGCTCCCACTCGTCGAGGTCCGGGAGCACCTCGTGGGTGACGAAGTCGCGCGTCAGCTCCCGCAGCGCCCGGCGCTCAGGGGTGGCGAAGGGGTCGGTCCATTCGGTGCCCATGACGCCACGGTAGCGGCGGCGGGCACCCGGCCCAGCGGCGCACCCGGCTCAGGCCGGATCGGCCTCCTGGACGACCTCGAAGCTCCAGATGGTGGAGCCGGTCGCCGCGGGCCGCTCCCCCTCAGCACGGCCGCTGGCCTGTCCGTGGCCGGCCGAGAAGGACTGCGAGCGGGTCCACTCCTCGAACGCCTCGCGGGTGGCCCAGCGGGTGTAGACGAGGTAGGAGTCCGTGCCGCCGAGTGGCCGGAGCAGCTCGAAGTGCTCGAACCCGGGGGCCTTCTCCACGGAGCCCGCACGGCGCGCGAAGCGCTGCTCCAGCGTGGCACCGGCACCCTCCGGGACGGTCAGGACGTTCACGGCGACGAAGGTCATGACCCCATCGTGCCCGACGCCTGCACCGCCCGCCCGACGTCGGCCGACCAGACCGTCCGACGCGCCGCGGAGCGACTTGCGCGAAAGCGTCGCAAGCCTCAAAATGATCTTGAGGGCCCCGCTGCTTGCTCCCCCGTCGGCAGCGGGGCCCTCCTGCGTCCCCAGGCCGAGGATCACCCGGCCGCCAGCCCGCGAACCCCCGGGTCGACGTGGTTGGCTGGAGGCGAGGCCCGAGCGGCAGAACCCGACCGCCGGTGCCCAACAGGAGGATCCGATGTCCTTGGAGCGCCCGATCGCCCCCGACCCGTACGAGTACCTGCCACCGCGCCCGTGGTTCGAGGTGACCAGCGCCGACCTCGTCGATGGCGCGGTCATGCCCATGGCCCACGTCCACACCTCGGCCGGCGGGCAGAACATCTCGCCGCAGCTGTCGTGGTCCGGCGCACCGGCGGGCACCCAGGGGTTCACGGTCACCTGCCTGGACCCCGACGCCCCGACGGGCTGCGGGTTCTGGCACTGGTCGGTCGTGGACCTGCCTGCGTCGGTGACGGAGCTGGTCCGCGGGGCCGGGACCGAGGACGCCAGCCTGCCGGGAGGGTTCCACGCCCGCACCGACTTCGGCTCCGCCGCGTACGGGGGCGCCGCGCCGCCGCAGGGCGACCACCTGCACCGCTACATGTTCGTGGTGCACGCGATGGACGTCGAGCAGTTGGGTGTCGACGCCGGCGGGTCCCCCGTGGGCGTGGCGTTCCACCTGGCCTTCCACACGCTGGCCCGCGCCCGGATCACAGTCACGTTCGCCCACTGAGTCGGCGCAAGGGCGCGGCTGGGCTCGTCTCCTGCCCGCCTACGATGGGCTTCCGTGACCCTCTTCGCACCGATCCGTGGCCTGTGCCCGCCCCCCACTGTGGCCAGCGAGGTGGCAGAGCTGCCCTACGACGTGATGGACCGCGCCGAAGCGACGGCGATGGCCGTCGGACGGCCGCACTCGTTCCTGCACGTGTCGCGCCCGGACATCGACCTGCCCCCGGGAACGCCCGCCGACAGCACCGAGGCGTACGCCCTCGCCGCGGCGGCGTTCACCCGGCTGCAGGCGGACGGGATGCTCGTGCGGGACCCGAGCGAGCGCTTCCACGCCTACCGGATGACCAGCGCTGATCACACCCAGACCGGCATCGTCGGGGGCGCCAGCGTGGCGGCCTACGACACCGGACGGATCCGACGGCACGAGACCACGCGGCCGGACAAGCAGGCCGACCGGGCCGCGCAGATCGAGGCTGTCGGCGCGCAGACGGGACCGGCGTTCCTGATCCACCGATCGAGTGCGGCCATCGCGGAGATCGTGGCCGGCGCCACCGCGGGACCCGCGCCCACCCGTGTCGACCGGCTCGGCGGCGTGCGCCACGAGCTCTGGCCGATCACCGATCCGAGCGCGGTCTCCGCCCTTGTCGCGGCGTTCGAGGACCTGCCCGCCCTGTACATCGCCGACGGCCATCACCGCAGTGCCGCTGCGTCGATGGTCCACGCCCAGCGGCCCACGGACGCGACCGCAGCCTTCCTGGCCGTCGCCTTCCCCGCCGACGAGGTCCGGATCCTGGCCTACAACCGACTGGTCCGGGCTCCGCAGGGGATGGACTCCGACGAGATCCTGGCCGGCGCTGCCGAACGCTTCACCATCGAGGCCTCCGACGGGCCGGTCATGCCGGCAGCCCCGGGCCGGTTCGGCCTGTACCTCGCCGGGCGCTGGTACCGGCTGGTCGCCCCGGATGACCTGCGCGGGTCCGAGGACCCGGTCGACCAGCTCGATGTCGCCGTCCTCCAGCAGCACCTCCTCGCACCGGTGTTGGGCATCGGCGACCCCCGTCGTGACCCCCGGATCGGATTCGTCGGGGGGGTGCGCCCGCTCACGGAGCTCGAGGCCGCCGTCGACAGCGGCACCTGGACGGCCGCGATCTCGATGCACCCGACGACCGTGGCGGACCTGATCGGGGTCGCCGACGCCGGCGGGATCATGCCGCCGAAGTCCACGTGGTTCGAGCCCAAGCTGCTCGACGGCCTGGTCAGCCATGTCCTGGACTGACCGGGCTCCCAGCGGCTGGCACCCGGGGCGCATCACCGTCGTCGGAAACCCGGGCCTGGACACCCTGGTGGTCCTGGCCGAGGACGACCCCGACCTCGCGGCCGACGGGCACTTCGTCCGCAACGTCGACACCGTGGGGCACGCCGCTGCGTTCACAGCCCGGGCCTGCGCCCGGCTCGGGCACGACACGCGCATCCTGGGCAGCACCGGGGGCGACGTGATCGGTGAGATGGTCCGCGGCGTCCTCGCCGCCGATGGGGTGGACACCTCCCTGGTGTTCGACGATCCGGCCGGGACCGCGCGCTCGGTGAACTTCATCCGGCCGGATGGGCGCCGGACCTTCTTCTACGACGGCGGGTCGCACATGACCCTGCGACCCCCGGAACCCGCGGTCGCGGCCGCCCTGTCCGGGACCGACCTGGTGTTCGCCTCACTGCCCAACTGGGCGCGTGGCGTCGTGCGCCGGGCCCGCGGACGGGGCCTGCCCGTGGCGGTCGACCTGCAGGACGTCCGCGACCCCGCCGATCCCTATCGCGCGGACTTCATCGCAGCGGCCGACTACCTCTTCGCCTCCGCTGCGCACCTCGGGGACCCGGTGGCAGCCGCGACGTCGTGGTTCGCCGCTGGTCCGGCAGCCCTCGTCGTGTTCGGCATGGGCCCGAGGGGAGCGCTGCTCGTCCGGCGCGGTGACGGGGGTCCACCGACGGTCACCCATGCGCCGGCGCCGGAGCTCGACCTGCCGATCGTCGACACGACAGGGGCGGGGGACAGCCTGGCCACCGGTTTCCTCGACGGGCTCCTCTTCGGCGGGCTGTCGATCGCCGACGCCCTGCATCGCGGGCAGGTGCTGGCCCGCATCGTGGCCAGCGACCTGGGCGGCGAGGCCCCGTTCGACCGCGCAGGCCTCGACGCACTGACCGCTCGCTGAGCTCCGATCGGGCCTCGCGCGACGGCGATGGGCCGCCGGGCGGGCTACCCTCAGGCGCAGCGCCGACAGGAGGACGTGATGCAGCAGGAGCGTGCTCGCCGCCGGCGCTGGCCATGGGTCGTCGCCGGCGTGCTGCTCGCCGTGCTGGGCATCGCCGCCGTCGCACTGTGGAGCGCCTACCAGCGACTGGACGCCAACATCGCGACCATCGATCCGACCGACGGCCTCGGTGATGTGCGACCGGCCAAGGAGAACGAGGCGCTCAACGTCCTGGCGATCGGCTCGGACACGCGGGAGGGCGACAACAGCGTGGTCGGGGGCGAGTCGCCCGGCCTGGCCGACACGACGATGGTCGTGCACCTGTCCGCGGACAACACCTGGGCGGCAGGGGTGAGCATCCCGCGCGACTCCATGGTCCAGATGCCCGATTGTGTGGCGCCCGACGGGTCGATCGTCCCGGGCGCCCTGCGCCAGTTCAACGCGGCCTACCCGATCGGCGGACCGGTGTGCGTCCAACGCACCGTCGAGGCCCTGACCGGCCTGCGCATCGACCACTTCGTCGTCGTCGACTTCGTCGGGTTCGTCGACATGGTCGACGCCGTCGGCGGGGTGACCGTCTACATCCCCGAGCCGATCAGCGACCCGAACTCCAAGATCTTCTTCGACGCCGGCTGCCAGACCCTCGACGGCAAGCAGGCCCTGGGCTACGTGCGGGTCCGCAAGGGTGTCGGCGGCGGCGACGGCTCGGACACCGGCCGGATCGAGCGCCAGCAGGCGTTCCTCACCTCGCTGATCCAGAAGGTGACCTCCAGCGGGGTGCTGTTCAACCCGATCGAGCTCTACGACTTCCTCGACGCGGTCACCCGGTCGGTCACGACGGACACCGGGATCGGCAGCATCCGCTCCATGGCCTCGATCGCGGTGCGGGTGCGTGAGATCGGCCTGGAATCGATCGAGTTCACGACCGTGCCCTTCGAGGACTACCCGCCGGACCCCAACCGCGTCCAGTGGGCGCAACCGGAGGCCGACGAGCTGTGGGCGACGCTGCGCGCCGACGAGCCGCTGACTCCCGCACCGTCCCCCACGCCGTCGCCGAGCGGCAGCGGACCGGACCCGTCCGGCAGCGGCAGTAGCACGTCTGCGACGCCCCCCGCGACCGACGGACCCGACAGCGCGCCACCGAGCGGGACGCCCAGCCCAACCTCGACCTTCGACACGACCACCGCGGACACACCCATCTGCCCGACGCCGTAGTCGATGTTCGATCCCTGCGTACGGAACCGACCATCCAGGTGGTCGTTTCCGTGCACCCCGTTGCAGCCGCCCGGTCGCCGCGCCCCGCATGCAGTGGCCTGCCTAGTCTTGCGCACATGGCTGAACTGAGACTGGGCGGGATCGTCGAGGCGGCGACCCACGAGCGGACCGCGGATCCGGCAGGGGTTCCGACCGATGAGCTGACCACGCACGGCGTGATCGTCGGCATGACCGGCTCGGGCAAGACCGGCCTGGGCGTGGTCCTGATCGAGGAGTGCCTGGCGGCGGGCGTGCCGGCCCTGCTCATTGATCCGAAGGGCGACCTGACCAACCTCGCCCTGACGTTCCCGTCCCTGGCACCCGCCGAGTTCGAGCCGTGGGTCAACGAGGGGGACGCGCGCAAGGCCGGACAGTCGGTCCCCGAGTTCGCCGCCGCCCAGTCAGAGACCTGGACCAAGGGCCTTGCCGGCTGGGGGCTCGGCGCGGAGCAGGTCCGGTCCCTGCACGAGGGCGTCGACGTCACGATCTACACCCCCGGGTCCCCGCACGGCGTCGGGTTGAACATCATCGGCACCCTCGACGTCCCCGCGGACATGAGCAATCCGCAGGCCGTCCAGGAGGAGATCGACGCCTATGTGGCCAGCGTGCTGAACCTCGTGGGCATCGAGGCCGACCCGCTGAGCTCGCGCGAGCACATCCTGCTCTCCACGATCATCCACGACGCCTGGAGCCATGGTCGTGCCCTGGACCTCGCCACCCTGGTCGCCTCAGTCCAGCAGCCGCCCGTGCGCAAGGTCGGCGTCCTGGAGCTGGACTCCTACTACCCCGCCGCCGATCGGATGAAGCTGGCGCTCAAGCTCAACGGCCTGCTGGCCTCGCCTGCCTTCGCCTCGTGGCTGGTCGGCGAGCGGATCGACATCGACTCGATGCTGCGCACCCCGGACGGACGCCCACGCTGCGCCGTGGTGACCATCGCCCACCTCGACGACACGCAGCGGCAGTCCGTCGTCTCGGTGGTGCTGGCCAAGCTGATCTCGTGGATGCGCCGGCAGTCGGGCACCTCCGACCTGCGGACCCTGCTCTACATGGACGAGGTCGCCGGGTACCTGCCCCCGAGCGGCAACCCGCCCACGAAGCCCCCGATCATGCTCCTGCTCAAGCAGGCGCGCGCATTCGGAGTCGGGGTCGTGCTCTCCACCCAGAACCCCGTGGACATCGACTACAAGGCCCTGTCGAATGCCGGCACCTGGATGATCGGTCGACTGCAGACCGAGCAGGACAAGGCCCGCCTGGTCGACGGGCTGACCAGCGCGGCGGGCTCGGTGGATCCCCGCGCCGTGGGGGCCACGATCTCCGGGTTGGGCAAGCGCGAGTTCGTGATGAAGCGCGCGAGCAAGGACACCGTGTCGGTGTTCACCACTCGCTGGGCGATGAGCTACCTGCGCGGTCCGCTGACCCGCGAGCAGATCACCTCGCTGAAGGCCGGGTCCACGCCGCCGGCGGCGACGGCGCCAGTGGCGGCGGAAGCTGCGGGCCCGCAGCCTGTCCCGTCCGCGGCCCTCCCCCCGACGGCCGCGGACGCTCCCCCGGCTGCCCCAGCCCCCCCACCCGTGGCGGAGGTGCCGATCTCCGCTGCCCCGACGGCAACCGCTCCCCCCGCAGCAGCCGTCCCGCTCGACGCTCCCGTCGCAGCCCCAGCGGCACCGGATCCGGCGCTCGCGCCACCAGCGCCTGCTCCGACAGCACCCCCAGCGGCCGCTCCTGCTGCGCCGCCGACCGGCCCACTGGCCGCTGACGAGACCCCGGTCCAGCCGAAGGCGGCCGCCGGCATCCCCGTGCACTTCCTGGACCCTGCCGCATCGTGGGCGGCCTCCGTCGGAGCGGTCCCGGGCCACCGGCTGACCCCCGGCGCAATCGCCCGCGTGCTGCTGCGCTTCGACGACGCCAAGGCAGGGATCGTCCTCGACCAGGAGTACGAGGCGGTCCTGGCCCCCCTGTCGCCGTTCCCCACCGCGGACCAGTTCCGCGCCGTCGACTATGACGACCGCGACCTGCTGCCCACCCCGCCGGCGGGGGCCGTCTACCGGCTTCCCCCGACCGAGGTGGGTGCCAAGACCTGGTGGACCGCACTCCAACGTGACCTTGCCGACCACCTCCAACGGTCCATGACCGTGGACGTGCCGACCAACCCCGAGCTCAAGCTCTACGGCCGGATCGGGGAGGCCACCGAGGAGTTCTCCGCCCGCTGCAAGGCCGCCGCCGCCGACGCGGCGGACAAGCAGATCGCGGCACTCCAGTCGAAGTACCAGACCAAGCTCGCCGCAGCGCAGCGCAAGATCGATGCCGCACACAACACGCTGCAGCGCCAGCGTGACGCGCGAACCAGCGCGATCTCGTCGGACGCCGTGGGCATGCTCGGCGGGCTCTTCGGTGGGCGCAAGACGTCGGTGACCACCGCCGCCAGGCGGGCATCCGCCGCGTCGGAGAGGGTCGGCGCCGCCGAGGACAAGGTCGCGGAGCTCCAGGCGGTGTACGCCGACCTGCAGGCCGAGCTCGACGCCGAGATGGCGGGCATCCGCGCGGATTGGTCAGCCAGGGCCGCCGCGATCAGCACGATGTCCATCACCCTGGCCAAGTCCGACGTCAAGGTCGCGACGATCGGGCTGGTCTGGATCCCGATGGGAACCTGACCGACGACCGTCAGGCAGACTGCACCTGAGACACCCCGGGAGGCACGGAACGAGAGAGGACTACGTGGAGCACAACGCGGACGCGCTGATCGAGTTGGCCGAGGAGCACTCGGCGCACAACTACCATCCCCTTCCGGTGGTGATCGCCAGCGCCGCGGGCGCCTGGGTCACTGACGTGGCCGGGCACCGGTACCTCGACTGCCTCGCCGGCTACTCGGCACTGAACTTCGGCCACGGCCACCCCGAGATCATCGCCGCGGCCCACGAACAGCTCGACCGGGTCACACTGGTCAGTCGAGCGTTCCACCACGACCAGTTCGGACCCTTCTGCGCCGAGCTCGCGGACCTGGCCGGCAAGGACATGGTCGTCCCGATGAACTCCGGCGCCGAGGCCGTCGAGACCGCCATCAAGGTGGCCCGCAAGTGGGGGTACACCGTCAAGGGGATCCCGCCCCACGAGGCGACCATCATCGTCGCCGAGGGCAACTTCCACGGTCGCACGACGACCATCGTGTCCTTCTCCGACGACGACTCCGCGCGTGACCACTTCGGCCCGTACACCCCAGGATTCATCCAGGTCGAGTACGGCAACCTGGACGCGTTGCGCGCGGCGATCACCGACCACACCGCGGCAGTCCTCCTCGAGCCGATCCAGGGTGAGGGTGGTGTCGTCATCCCCCCGCAGGGCTACCTGCGCGACGTCCGCGCCCTGACCGCCGAGCACAACGTCCTGCTGATGGCCGACGAGATCCAGTCCGGGCTCGCGCGCACCGGGCGCACGTTCGCGTGCGACCACGAGGGCGTGGTGCCCGACATCTACATCCTGGGCAAGGCCCTGGGGGGCGGCGTCCTGCCGGTCTCGGCCATCGCAGCGGACCGCGCTGTCCTCGATGTGCTCCAGCCCGGCGAGCACGGCAGCACGTTCGGCGGCAACCCGCTGGCGTGCGCGGTCGGGCGCGCAGTTGTCCGGCTGCTGCAGACCGGGGAGTTCCAGGAGCGCGCCGTGGAGCTCGGCGACGTCCTCGCCGCCGAGCTGGGCAAGCTGGTCGGCCACGGGGTGGTCGAGGTCCGCTCCCGCGGGGCGTGGGCCGGTGTGGACATCGACCCCGACCTCGCGACCGGCCGGCAGGTCTGCGAGGCGCTGCTGGCCCGCGGCGTGCTGGCCAAGGACACCCATGGCTCCACGATCCGCCTGGCACCACCGCTGGTGATCACCGCCGACGAGATCATCTGGGCGGTCGCCCAGCTGCGCGACTGCCTCGCGGAGTTCGGCGCCCGCTGATGCGCGGTCGGATGCAATCCTTAGCCCGCCCGTAGCGCACCCGTGACCTGGAGTGGGACCCCGACGTGGGTACGGTGACGTCCATGCGTCGAACTGCCCGCACCACTTTCGCGCTCGGGTGTGCCGTGGTCCTGCTGACCGGAGCCGCCCCCGCATCCGCGACCGCTCCCCCGACCGTGGCCTCCCCCCGGGCGAGCGTGGCCAGCCTCGCGAGTTCCGACGACGCCCGCGTCTCGGCGAGCACCACCCGGACCCGGGTCTCGACCAGCTCGGCCAACACCAGGATCAGCCAGGTCCTGCGCACTCGGAGCACGTCGAAGATCCTCGGCAAGCGCTTCACGATGACCGTCTGGGACACCGCCTCCGGCTCCTACGTCTACCAGCGACGCGCCGGGTCGTCGCTGCGCGGGGCGTCGACGACCAAGATCCTGACGACCGTGGGCGTGCTGGCGACCCTCGGGCCGGACCACCGGTTCCCGACCACCGTGCGCGCCGGGGCGACACCCGACGAGGTGGTCCTGGTGGCTGGTGGCGACCCGCTGCTCTCCAGCGCCGACCTGCGCACGCTGGCGGCGCTCACGAAGGACGCGCTGGGACTGATCCCGCCACCGGATCCTGCCGTGCCGCCGGTCCCCGCTGACCCGGCCCCGACCCGGGACAGCAGACACCACATCCGCGGCGCCCACCCCGGTCGCCCCGGCCCCCGCCCGCACGATCACGGTCCGCGCCGACGACTCCCTCTTCTCCGGCTCGGGGCAATCACGGGGGTGGCCCAACTCCTACCTGCCCAGCCAGGTGCGCCCGGTGGGCGCCTTCGCCCGCGATGACAACAAGTCCCGCGACGCGACAGCCGACGCCGGGAAGTACTTCGCGGCTGCGCTGGGCAAGCTCGGGGTGAAGGCGACTTACGCCGGGGAGTCCACCGCAGCTCCTGAGGCGGCCACCCTGGCAAGCATCACGGGCCACTCGGTGTCCGAGGCCGTGTCACGCACGCTCCTGATCTCCGACAACGACACCGCGGAGATGCTGTTCCGGCACATCGCCGTGGCACGCGGGCTGCCCGGCACCTGGGCCGGGGCACGGCAGGGCCTGACCGACGCACTGCGGGAGCTGGCCGTCCCGCTCGAGGGCGTCCGGATCATCGACGGCAGCGGGCTCTCCCTCGAGGGCCGACTCACCGCGGGGCGCTCACGTCGGCCCTGGCCCGCGCGCTGTCCCCCGAGCACCCCGAGCTGGCCGGCATGCGTGGCTGGCTGCCCGTCGCCGGTCGGACCGGGACCCTCGAAGGCCGGCTACAAGCGCTTCAGCTCCAAGCCCGCCAAGTGCGCCGCGGGCCTGATCCAGGCCAAGACCGGGACGGTCGCCGACGCGATCGCCCTGGCGGGGTACGCCGCGGGAGCCGACGGCCAGACGAAGGTGTTCGTGTCGATCGTGAACTCCCGACCGACCCGGTACAGCCGGGTCACGCACCCGGACCGCGGTCGACCGGGCGACGTCGAGCATCACCGGCTGCTGGTAGGAAGGACCCATGGGAGTCGAGGTCGAGCGCAAGTTCCTGGTCTCCGACGAGTCCTGGCGCGACGGCGTCACGTCCGCCACGCGCGTCGTGCAGGGCTACGTGGCCCAGACCGACCGCGCCACCGTGAGGGTCCGGGTCAAGGGCGACCGGGGGTTCCTGACGGTCAAGGGGGTCTCGGTCGGGATCGCCCGCAGCGAGTTCGAGTACGAGATCCCGGTCCCTGACGCACTGGCGATGCTCGACGAGCTGGCCCAGGGCCCGGTCATCGACAAGGTCCGGCACCTGGTCCCCGTGGGAACGCACGTCTGGGAGGTCGACGTCTTCGCCGGGGAGAACGCTCCCCTGGTCATGGCCGAGGTCGAGCTGGCCGACTCCCAGCAGGAGTTCGTCCGCCCGGGATGGGCGGGTGCGGAGGTCTCCGACGACCAGCGGTACTTCAACGTCAACCTCGCCCGAACGCCCTACTCGACCTGGGCCTGAGGCGCCGGGGATTCGCGCGGGTCCCGTCAGCGCTCGGCCTCGTACGCGGCCAGCTGGTCGATCCGTCGCTGGTGGCGCTCGTCGCCCGAGAACGGGGTCGCCAGGAAGGCGTTCGACGATCGCGAACGACTCCTCGGTCGAGTGCATCCGCCCGCCGATGGCCACGACGTTGGCGTCGTTGTGCTCCCGCGCCAGCGTTGCGGTCTCGACCGACCACGCCAGCGCGGCGCGCACGCCGGGCACCTTGTTGGCCGCGATCTGCTCACCGTTGCCCGATCCGCCGATCACGATGCCCAGGCTCCCGGGCACCTCGAGCACGGCCTGCGCCGCCGCGAAGCAGAACGCCGGGTAGTCGTCCTCGGGTCGTACTCGTGGGCGCCGTGGTCGACGACGTCGTGGCCCGCCTCACGAAGGTAGGCGGCCAGCATGTTCTTCAACTCGTAGCCGGCATGGTCACAGCCCAGATGAACCCGCATGACCCCAGATCCTGCCCGATGCTTGCCCCATGAGTCATCTCCGAGCGACCATCGAGGTCCTGGCCACCTCCGTGGGCGCTGCACGGCTGGCCCTCCTCGGGGGAGCAGACCGCATCGAGCTGTGCGAGAACGACCCGCAGGGTGGCACCACGCCCTCAGCCGGGACCATCGAGACGGTCCTCGAACTCGCCGAGCCGTACGGCACGCCGGTGCACGTGATGATCCGCCCGCGAGGTGGCGGCTTCGTGTTCGACCGCGACGAGCAGGTCGTCATGCTCCGAGACATCGCAATGGCGGTCCGTCTCGGGGCGCACGGCCTCGTCGTCGGCGCGCTGACCCCGGACGGCGATGTGGACGTGACCGTGCTGGGGCGCCTCGTGGAGGCCGCCTCAGGCAGGTCGGTCACGTTCCATCGGGCCGTCGACATCGCCCGGGACATCGAGGTTTCCGTCGAGGTGGCGTTCGACCTGGGCTGCGAGCGCGTCCTGACCAGTGGAGGTGCCCCGACCGCGGTCGAGGGCGCGCCGATGCTCGCCCGACTGGTGCGCAACGCCCGAGACGGGCGGGTGGTGATGGCCGGCGGTGGGATCACCGCCGAAACGGCTCGAGACATCGTGTGTGACACGCTCGTGCCTGAGATCCATGTGTCCGCCCGGAGCTTCCGGACCACCGGGGCCTCCCCCAGCCCTCCGGGGATGGTGGGTGTCACCGCCGGACCGGGACCCGGGTGGCCCACCAACGG
The DNA here is from genome assembly GCA_963747335.1 of uncultured Actinomycetes bacterium. GTDB lineage: Bacteria > Actinomycetota > Actinomycetes > S36-B12 > CAIYMF01 > Prado023. The sequence goes on from CAVVEV010000005.1 coordinate 72,409, forward strand.
ATGGCCCGCGCCGGACATCGAGCACCTCGCGTTGATCCGCGACGCGCTGGTCGACGTCGCTCCCTCGGGACGCTTCGCCGGCGACGGCTGAGGTCCAGGGAGGGCGCACCCCACGGGCACCGTGGAAGAATGCCGCAGACACGACACCACCGGGCGTCACACTCAGTGCGCCCTGACCGATCGACCGATCCACTCACCGACTGGAGTCCCTCCTGTGGCGCAACCGGCACTGTCCCGTGACGAGGCCGTCGAGCGGGCTGCCCTCCTGGCAGTCGCGACCTACGACATCGACCTGGACCTGACCACCTCGGACACCACCTTCGCCTCGACGACGACGATCGCGTTCACCTGCAGGGAGCCCGGCGCGAGCACGTGGGTCGACCTGGTCGCCCCGAGTGTGCTGTCCGCCGCCCTCAACGGGGAGCCCCTCGACGTGTCCGGCTACACAGGCCAGCGCCTGCCCCTGCCGGGACTGGCCGCGGAGAACACGCTCGTCGTGGTCGCCGAGTGCGCCTACTCGCGTACTGGGGAGGGGCTGCACCGGCTGGTCGACCCCGTGGACGACGAGGTGTACCTCTACAGCCAGTTCGAGATGGCCGACGCCCAGCGGGTCTACGCCTGCTTCGACCAGCCCGACCTGAAGGCCATCTTCACCCTGCACGTGACCGCACCGGAGCACTGGCAGGTCGTGTCCAACACCGCCACCCCGATCTCGTCCCCGGTGCGGGCGGGAGTCGCCCGATGGGACTTCGCCCCCACCGAGACGATGAGCACGTACATCACCGCCCTGGTGGCCGGCCCGTACCACGTGGTCCGCGACGAGTACATCGGGCCGCACGGCACCTACCCCCTGGGCGTGTTCTGCCGGTCCTCGATGGCGCCCTACCTGGATGCCGATCGGGTCCTCGAGGAGACCATGCAGGGGTTCGCGTTCTTCGAGGAGGCCTTCGGCCACCCCTACCCCTTCGGCAAGTACGACCAGCTCTTCGTGCCCGAGTACAACGCCGGCGCCATGGAGAACGCCGGGTGCGTGACCATCATGGAGGACTACATCTTCCGCTCGCGGGTCACCGACGTGGCCTACGAGTCGCGGGCGAACACGATCCTCCACGAGCTGGCGCACATGTGGTTCGGGGACCTGGTGACCATGCGCTGGTGGGACGACCTGTGGCTCAACGAGTCGTTCGCGGAGTGGGCCTCCTACCACGCGATGGTGCGAGCCACCCGGTACACGCGGGCATGGACCAGCTTCGGCAACCAGCGCAAGACGTGGGCCTACCGACAGGATCAGCTGCCCTCGACCCATCCGATCGCCACCGACGCGGGCGACCTGCAGACCGTCAAGCTCAACTTCGACGGGATCACCTACGCGAAGGGCGCCTCGGCACTGCGTCAGCTCGTCGCGTGGGTCGGCGAGGACGAGTTCTTCGCGGGTCTGCGGGCGTACTTCCAGAAGCACAAGTGGGGCAACACGGAGCTGCGCGACCTCCTCGTGGAGCTGGAGGCGACCTCGGGTCGTGACCTGTCGGCCTGGACCCGGGAGTGGCTGCAGACCGCGGGGGTGAACCTGCTGCGCCCCGACGTCGTCTATGCCGACGCCGACACCTACGGGACCGTGACGATCGTCCAGGAGCCTCCCCGCATGCCACCGGGGCTGGATCCCGTCCTGCGCAGCCACCGGATCCGGGTCGGGCTCTATGACCTGGTCGACGATCGACTGAAGCGAACCGAACAGATCGAGCTCGACATCGTGGGCGCCCGCACCGAGCTCCCGCAGCTCGCCGGTCGGCGCGCCTCGGATCTGATGCTGATCAACGACGACGACCTCACCTTCGCCAAGATCCGTCTCGGCGGACGTTCGTCGGCCACCGCCATCGCCCACCTCGGCGACCTCGACCGCCCCATGCCCCGAGCCCTCGTCTGGGGCGCCGCCTGGGACATGACCCGCGACGCCGAGTGGTCCGCCGGGGACTACCTGCAGCTGGCCCTGTCCGGCCTGCCCGCAGAGAGCGACATCGGAGTGGTCCAGAAGGTGCTGTTGCAGGTCCGCACCGCGATCGAGCTGTACGCAGCCCCGGAGCACCGCGAGGACTACACCTCCCGCCTGGCCGCGGGCGTGCATGCGGCGCTGCTCTCGGCCGATCCCGGCAGCGACCACCAGCTGGCCTATGCCCGTGCCCTGATCAGCGTGGCCCGGACGCCCGAGCACGTGGCTCTCGTGGCAGGACTTCTTGACGGATCGCAGTCCGTCGAGGGGCTGGTCATCGACACCGACCTGCGCTGGTCGCTCCTCGGACGCCTGGTGGCCACGGGCCGGGCTGGCGATCCGGAGATCGACGCCGAGCTCGCGCGGGACGACACCGCCACCGGGCGCCGCAGCGCGGCGGCGGTCCGTGCGGCCACGCCGAGGGACGAGACCAAGGAGCAGACGTGGACCGCGGCCATCACCGACGAGGCGCTGCCCAACGCCATGCTGGAGGCGACGCTGTCCGGCTTCGGCATCCCGGACCAGCGCGACCTGTACCGCCCGTTCCGCGATCGCTACTTCCAGGTGATCCGCGACGTCTGGGACACCCGCAGCGCGGAGATGGCCGGGATGCTCGCCACCGCCCTCTACCCGGGGCTGCTGGTCGAGGCGGAGACGGTGCGTCGCACCCACGAGTTCCTCGCCGTCGAGGACCTTCCCGCAGGCCTTCGCCGGATCGTCACCGAGGGTCTCGACGGCGTGGAGCGGTCACTGCGGTGCCAAGCCCGCGACGCCTGACCCGGCTGACCTGTCGGCGGCCGCCTACCTGCCGCTGACCGCATCCACCAGCCGGCGCAGGAGCGGGAGGTTCGGGAAGTCCTCGATCAGGACGGCGTGACCTGCTGCGTCGGTCAACGGCACGCGCCAGTTCGGGTACTCCTTGTCGGTGCCCGGCTGGTTCTGCGCACGCCGATCCCCGACCGCGTCGGTCAGTGCCACCCCGACCAGCACCGAGGGTGAGGCGGCAACCAGGGCGTGCAGGGCGACGACCAGGTCCTCCTCGGTCCCGTCGGCAGGCATCCAGCCGCGGTCGACGACCATGGCGCGCCACTCGGCCACCTGGGCGCTGCTCTCGGCCAGCTCCTCCTCGGCAGGCCGCGTCAGCAGCCCGAGGCTCGCCCCGGATGCGCACGTGCTCGCCGGCGAGGTACCCCGCCGTCGGGGGCAGGTCGTGGACGGTGACCGAGGCCAGGCAGTTGCCCCGCCACTGCTCCGGCTGCAGCGGGACATCCGGGTGCTGGTGGTAGTCGCGCTCGAACCACATGATGGTCGTGCCCAGGACACCCCGGGAGAGCAGGTAGTCCTGGACCCACTGCTCGACCGTGCCCAGGTCCTCCCCGACCAGCCAGGCACCCGCCCGCTGGGACTCCAGGGCGAGGATCCCGATCAGGGCCTCATGGTCGGAGGTCACGAACGTGCCGCTGTACGCGGGCATCCCCTCGGGGATCCACCAGAGCCGGAACAGCCCCAGGACGTGGTCCACGCGGATGCCGCCGGCATGCCGCAGGATCGTGCGCAGCATGTCGCGGTAGGGCAGGAACCCCGCCTCGGCCAGCGCATCGGGGCGCCACGGCGGCTGCGACCAGTTCTGCCCCATCTGGTTGTACATGTCCGGCGGAGCACCGACCGACACGCCCTGTGCCAGGACGTCACGCAGCGCCCAGGCGTCCGATCCCTCGGGGTGCACGCCGACCGCGAGGTCGTGGACGATCCCGGAGCGCATGCCCGCTGCGACGGCTGCCTGCTGGGCGCGCGTCAGCTGCTCGTCGAGCTGCCACTGCAGCCAGGAGTGCCAGCGCACGGACTCCGACAGGCGCTCACGTTCGGCGGCCACCTCGGGGGAGCCCGCATCCTGCAGGGCAGCGGGCCACAGGCTCGGCTCACCACCGTGCTCGTCAACGAGGGCGCACCAGGTGGCGAAGTCGGTCAACCCCTGGCCCTCGCCCTCGACGAAGGCGTCGAACAGGGCCTGGCGTCCGGGCGAGAGGGGAGCGGCGAAGACGTACTTCAGGGCCTGGGACTTGGCTGCCCAGATGAGGTCCCGGTCGATCAGGTCCGGGGAGGTGGACAGGGCGCGCACAGGGATCGACAGCGCCTCGATCCGGGAGCGATCGTCCATCGACAGGGTCGAGTACTCCTCGATGGCCTCCACGCGCAGGTAGAGCGGGTTGGCGAACCTGCGCGTGACGGGCAGGTAGGGCGAGGGCTCCATCGGCGCCGCCGGGGAGGCGGCGTGCATCGGGTTCACGAGGACGAAGTCCGCGCCCTCCGAGTGGCCGCTCCACGCGGCCAGGTCCGCAAGGTCCACGAGGTCGCCGATCCCCCAGGACCCCTCGGAGCGCATGGCGTAGACCTGCGTCATGAATCCCCACTGTCGACCAGCGGCCAGCGCCGGCGGATCCAGCCTCGCCGGGGTGACGACCAGTGGGCAGGAGGCCTCGCGCACGACCCCGTCGGCTCCCTCGGAGCGCGCCCACAAGGTGTGCCACCCCGTGGGCAGATCCCACGGCAGCCGGAACGTGGCCTCGCCGACCAGGACCCCGTCGATGTGCCGGGGCTCGACCCAGCGGTCCACCTGGTCCAGGAACCAGGCCTCGCCACCCTCCTCACGATCGACCCACATCGACACCGGATCCCCGTTGGGCACATGCACCCAGCACTGGTTGTCCGAGCCCGCGCGCATCACGAACACCGGCGGCAGCATCCGGCGCCAGGCGGCGTTGCGGCGGTCGTAGAGGGCGTTCCAGATCGCGTCCGGTGAGCTGACGTCCACCTCCAGGGCGGTGAGCACGGCGATGATGGTCGCCGCCCCTATCCGGTGGTAGTTGCCCGACTGGTCCCAGTACTCGACAGCCACGCCGTAGGCCCGAGCCAGCTCGACCAGCTCGGGGCTGGGCTCCACCCACTCGGGCTCCACGACGGGAGGCTTCGGCGACTTCGCAGCCGTCGTGCCGCCCGGGGCGGTCTCAGGGTTGGCCGGTCGGTCTGCACTCACCACGGGGGGCCTCCAGTCGCACGTCAGGGCGTCCCCGGACCCGCGGCGACGGGGCGGTGGATCGTCCCACGACCGATGCCGACGAGCCTCGAGGGCTGATGGTCAGGCTAGGCCGTCTGCCCCACCCGCCGCGCGTCCGGGGGGCATCGACGGGTCAAGTCCGCCACGAGGTTGCCGGGGCGTCGTAGGGTTCGGCCTGTGATCAGCCTGGCAGAGGACACCACACCGCCCGCCGAGGGGTCGCAGCCCTTCTGGGACTGGTTCGCCGGCTTCTGGACCGAGGCACTGTTCATCGCCTTCGTCATCGTCATCGCCGCGGCGGTGCACTTCATCGGGTCGCGCATCATCGGCCGGTCGGTGCAGCGGTGGATCGCCAGCGGCCGCAGCCGTGAGGACTCGCTGACCGACACGCCCGAGGCGACGGTCGAGCTGCAGTCGATGATCATGTCGCAGCGCCGGGAGCAGCGCGCCGAAGGCCGTCGGACAGCTCCTGCGCAGCGGGCTGGTCCTGGTCGTCTGGGGCACGGCGACCCTGCTGATCCTCACCGAGCTGGGCGTCAACGTGGCCCCGCTGCTCGCCAGCGCCGGCGTGGTCGGGGTCGCCCTGGGCTTCGGCGCCCAGACGCTGGTCAAGGACTTCCTGTCGGGCTTCTTCCTGATCGTCGAGGACCAGTACGGCGTCGGTGACCTCGTCGACGTCGGGCCGGTGACCGGGACCGTGGAGGAGGTGGCCCTTCGGGTCACCCGGATCCGCGATCCCAGCGGCGTCGTCTGGTACGTGCGCAACGGCGAGATCCTGCGCGTGGCCAATCAGTCCCAGGGTTGGACGATGGCCTCCGCGGTGATCCCGGTGTCCTACGACGCCGACCTCGAGGAGGTCCGCCAGGTCGTGGTCGAGGTCGGCAACGACATGTACAACGACCCCGAGACCCGCGAACGGATGCTGGGCCGCCCCGTCTTCGCCGGGGTCGAGGCCGTGTCGGGTGAGGCCGTCTACGTGCGGATCATCGTCAAGGCCCGGGCGTCGCAACAGATCCCGCTGACCCGGGAGCTGCGCGAGCGACTCAAGGGCGCCTTCGACGCGCACGGCGTGGTCGTGCCGGTCCTGTCCCGGCCGATGGGCTTCAATCCCGACGGCACACCGATGACGCCGGGGTCGGTCCCGCCGGTGGGCGGCGGCGCTCCCCGGTAGATCACGGAGGTCGGGCCGCCGGGTCCGACCCGTGCGCTTGCGCGGCCCACGGGGACCGGCACACTGGGCGCCATGGACCCCACCGCAGGCCGGCTCTGCCTCGTCACCGGCGCCACCGGGTACATCGGGGGCCGGCTGGTGCCCGAGCTGCTCGCGGCCGGACATCGGGTCCGCGTCCTGGCCCGGCACCCCGATCGGCTGCGCGACCTTCCCTGGCATGACGAGGTCGAGGTCGCCGTCGGCGACGCCGCCGACCCCGAGGCACTGGCACGGGCGATGGCCGGCGTCGAGGTGGCGTACTACCTGATCCACGCCATCGGCACCGGCCCGGACTTCGAGCGCACCGAGGAGGCGGTCGCCCGGACGTTCGCCACGGCCGCCCGGGAGGCCGGGATCCAGCGCATCGTGTACCTCGGCGGCCTGGCCCACGACGAGAACCTCAGCGAGCACCTGCGCTCCCGCGCCGAGGTCGGCGAGATCCTGCTGGCCAGCGGCGTCCCGACGGCGGCACTCGGCGCCGCCACGGTGATCGGGTCCGGGTCCCTGTCCTTCGAGATGCTGCGCTACCTCACCGAGCGGCTGCCGGTGATGGTGACCCCCCGATGGGTGCGCACACGGATCCAGCCGATCGCCATCCGCGACGTCCTTCGCTACCTGGTGGGCTGCGCGACCCTGCCGGCGGACGTGAACCGGACCTTCGACATCGGCGGGCCCGATGTCCTGACCTACGAGCAGATGATGCAGCGCTTCGCCGCCGTGTCGGGGCTGAAGCGCCGGCGCATCCTGCCGATCAACCTGCTGCAGCCCGAGCTGTCCGCCCGATGGGTTGGCCTGGTCACCCCGGTGCCCAGCCTGATCGCGCGCCCCCTGGTGGCCTCGCTGCGCAACGAGGTGGTCTGCCAGGAGGACGACATCCGCACCTACGTCCCCGACCCACCCGGTGGCCTGCTCGGGTTCGATGACTCCGTGCGGCTGGCGCTCAAGCGGGTCAAGGACGCCGACGTGGCCACGCGATGGTCGGATGCCTACATGCCGGGTGCCCCCAGCGACCCGATGCCCACCGACCCGGAGTGGGCCGGTGGCTCGCTGTTCACCGACGACCGCAGTGCTGTCGTCGCGGCCTCACCCCAGGCGGTCTGGGACGTGGTGGAGTCGATCGGCGGGGACAACGGCTGGTACTCGTTGCCCTGGGCGTGGGAGGTGCGCGGCGCGTTCGACCGGCTCATCGGCGGGCCGGGCCTGCGTCGGGGCCGACGCGACCCGCGGGAGCTGCTGGTCGGGGAGGCCTGTGACTTCTGGCGGGTCGAGGAGGTCGTGCCGGGCAGCTTGTTGCGGCTGCGCGCCGAGATGAAGGTGCCGGGCCTGGCGTGGCTGGAGTTCCACGTCGCACCGGCACCCCACGGGGGGACGACGCTGCGCCAGCGCGCCACGTTCTTCCCGCACGGACTGGCCGGTCAGGCGTACTGGTACTCGGTCCTGCCGTTCCACGGCGTCGTGTTCCCGACGATGGTCACGCGGATCAGTGCCGCAGCGGTCGAGCGCGACCGGGAGCTCTCAGCCCGCGGACGTCAGACCGGCCCGGGGTAGGTGTTGACCATGGACGCCGCCGCGCGGGTCAGGTACTCCCAGAGCTCGTGCTCGTCCTCGGGGGTCATCGCGCAGGCCTGAGCAGCCTCGTCGAGGGCTGCGCGCATGTGGCGCAGCCACGCGTCATGGGCGGCGGCATCGACCGCGTAGGGCGCGTGCCGCATCCGCAGCCGCGGGTGCCCGCGCTCCTGGGAGTAGGTGGTCGGCCCGCCCCAGTACTGCTCGAGGAACAGCTGCAGCCGCTCGGCCGCCGGCCCCAGGTCGTCCTCGGGGTACATCGCCCGCAGCTGCGGGTCCGCGGCCACGCCCGCGTAGAACCGCGCGACCAGCAGGTCGAAGAACTCATGACCGCCGAACCGCTCGAACGGGGTGGTCGGTGGGCTCTGCACGGGATGAATGTAGTCCACCGCGGTGCCACCAGGGCCCCTACGGATCACCCAGGAACGAGCACCCGGGTCGGCGTGGAATCGACCCGTCCAACACGACAGGATGTGCCCATGTCGATCACCACAGACGCAGATTGGTGGCGCAACGCCGTCATCTACCAGGTGTACCCGAAGTCCTGGGCGGACTCCGACGGCGACGGGTTCGGCGACATCGCCGGGATCCGCGGCCGGCTGGCGCACCTCGCCCGGCTCGGCGTCGACGCGGTCTGGTTCTCGCCCTGGTACACCTCGCCGCAGGCCGACGGCGGCTACGACGTGGCCGACTTCCGGGGCATCGACCCGATGTTCGGTGATGTCTCCGACGTGGAGGCGCTCGTCGCCGAGGCCCACGACCTGGGCATCAAGGTCATCGTCGACATCGTGCCGAACCACAGCTCGGACCAGCACGTCTTCTTCCAGGAGGCTCTGGCCTCCGCGCCGGGGTCACCCGCGTGGCAGCGCTACCACTGCGTGCGGGGAGCGGACGACGGCGCCAGCCCGCCCAACGACTGGCGCTCGGCGTTCGGCGGTGGCGCCTGGGACCCGATCCTCGATGCATCCGGACAGCCGAGCGGGTGGTGGTACCTGCACCTGTTCGACTCCGCACAGCCGGACTTCAACTGGGACCACCCCGACGTCCGGGCGGACTTCGAGGCGACGCTGCGGTTCTGGTTCGACCGCGGCATCGACGGCTTCCGCATCGATGTGGCCACCGGCCTGGTGAAGGCGCCCGGGTACCCCCCCTCCGGCGAGGGCGAAGGGCTGCACCACACCTTCGGCGGGATCCTGGAGTTCCCGCAGTGGGACCAGCCGGGCGTGCACGAGATCTGGCGGGATTGGCGGCGGATCTCGAACACCTACCACCCGCCGCGGGTGTTCGTCGGTGAGGTCTGGGTGGCCACCGACGAAGCCCTGGCTGCCTACATCCGCCCCGACGAGCTGCACACGGCGTTCAACTTCGACTACCTCAAGTGCCGCTGGGACGCCCGGGCGATGCGCGAGGTCATCGACCGTTCCCTGCACACCGCGGGGATGGTCGGTGCCCCGACGACGTGGGTCCTGGAGAACCACGACGTCCCCCGGGTCCGGACCAAGTACGCGGTCGAGGCGGCCGGCGAGCGGATGCCGCAGTCGAACACCGCCCCCGTCCCGGGCGTCGCCGCCGACGACGCCCGTGGTCTGGCACGAGCCCGGGCAGGGATGGTGTTCATGCTCGGGCTGCCCGGCTCGGCCTACCTGTACCAGGGACAGGAGCTGGGCCTGGAGGAGGTGCTGGACCTTCCCGCGGAGTCCCGGCAGGACCCCGCGTTCCACCGAACTGGCGGAGCCGAGGGCTTCCGTGACGGGTGCCGGGTGCCGATCCCGTGGACGCGCAAGGCGCCCTCGTTCGGGTTCAGCCCCACGGGCGCCTCCTGGCTGCCGATGCCCGCCCACTGGGGCGACGTCAGCGTCGAGGCCCAGACCGGGGACCCGGGGTCCACCCTTGAGCTCACCCGGCGGCTCCTCCGGCTGCGGCGAGCCGAGCCCGCACTGGGCGACGGCGACCTGGACTGGGTCAGCGCCCCGGGCGACACCTGCCTGGTGCTGCGCCGCCCCGCTGGGGACGACGATCCGCACGTACTGGTCGCCATGAACCTCGGGGACTCCCCCGCCCTGGTCCACGCCAGCACGGTGCTCGCCTGCAGCGGGCCAGATCTCGAGCCCGGTGACGGGGGCTTCTGGCTCCCCCCCGACACCGCAGCCTGGCTGCGCTGACCCGCGCCGCTACATCCGACCGATCAGGGGGGCGACGATCACCTTGACGATCATCGCCACCGGATAGGCCAGGGCGTAGCCGAGGTTCACGCGGGGGTCGGCGCCATTGCGCTCATTGGCGAACGTGAGCACCGCCGGCTGGGTCTGGAACCCGGCGATCACCCCGGCCAGGCGCGGCCCGGCTATCCCGGACACGGCCGGGCCGAGCAGGGTCAGCGCGAACGCCGCGAACCCGGTGACCAGCAGGCCGGCGATGAGGATCCGGATGCCCTGGTCGCTCTGCATGGCTGCGACGAGGTCGTCGCCGGCGTTGGTGCCGGCGTAGGCGAGGAACAGCAGGATCCCGAGCTGGTTCAGCGCCGTGGCGGCGGGGAACGGCAGCGCCCAGATGAACGGTCCGCTGCGCCGGAGACGGCCGAGGACGAGCCCGGCGACCAACGGACCGCCGGCCAGGCCGAGGGACACCGTGCTCCCGCCGGGGAGCGGGAACTCGATCACCCCGAGCAGCAGGCCCAGGACAAGGCCGAGCGCGAACCCCGCACCCTCGACCTCCCCCGTACCCCGCTCCGAGTCGCCGAGCAGGTGCCCGATGTCGGGCATCCGGTCCCGAGGCGCGACGATCCGGACCCGGTCGCCGATCTGCAGCACGAGGTCGTCGGTGGCCAACAGGTCGATGTCACCACGGCGGACGCGCGTGGCCGTGGCACCGAAGCGCCGGTACAGGCGCAGGTCGGCGATCGTCTGGCCGGCGATGTCGTGGTTGGAGACCGCCACCCGGCGGAAGTCCAGATCGCGGCGGTTCAGGGTGAGGTAGTTGGTGCTGGGTCGTCCCAGCCGGGCCGTCACGACGTCCACGGCCGGCTGGGGACCGATGACAGTCACGACGTCACCCGGGGACGGGCGGAAACCGTCCGTGGCCACCCGGACCACTCCGTCGTGCTCGACCCGGGAGAAGATCACGTGCCCCTCCTCCACGATCGTGCCCAGCTCGGGGGCGTCGGTCGCGGTGACCCGGATGCTCTGGTGGACCAGCTCGGGCGGTGCCTCGTCAGCGGCCTCGACCTCCGCCGCGCGTGGCAGCCTGGCAAGACCCATCAACCCGACGGCGGCCACCATCCCGAGGACTCCACCGATATAGGTCACCGAGTAGCCGACCGTGGGCTCGTCGGAGCCCAACGCCTCGATCGAGGCGGCCAGGGCGGGGGTGTTGGTCAGCGCGCCGGCGTACAGGCCGGAGACCACAGGGCCGCTGAGGCCCATCAGGTGCCCCACGCCCACCGCCACGCCACCGGCAGCGACGAGGATGCCCACGACCAGCAGCACGGCACCGCGGTAGTTGCGCAGGACGTGGAAGAACTGCGGACCGCTGCTCACGCCGATGCCGTAGGCGAAGATGGCCAACCCGAAGATGCCCAGGATCCGCGGGATCACCAGGTCGGGGTTCCACGCCGAGGCCGCCAGCCCGACGAACAGCACGGCCGCCGACCCGAACGAGAAGCTCCCGAACCGGATCGACCCGAGGATCGCTCCGAGGGCGAGAACCCCGAAGAGCAGGATCAGCGGTTCCTCGATCAGCAGGTCGACTGTCATGGGCACACGATAGGCCGCCCGCGTGTGCCAGTCGGGGCGCGTTGGTCCTCGACCACGGGGCTAACGACCCGACCGTCGCCGCACCGGCAACCTCGATGGCGTGGCCGATCTCAGGTGATCCGAGGTATCAGTACCCGCGGGACTGATCACCCGCGTCCGCGCCGGCCAGCGCCGCGGTGAACTCCGCCGAGGTCATCGGCTTGGAGAACATCGGGTAGTCGTACTTGATCGCGTTCTCGTGCTCCTCGATGCTGGTGGCACCCAAGCAGTCCGTCAGCGTGACGACCTCGAACCCCTTCTCGTAGGCCGAGCGCATGGTCGACTCCACGCAGCAGTTGGTGAGGAACCCGGCCAGCGCCACTGTCTGCACGCCCTTGCTGCGCAGGATGAAGTCCAGGTTCGTGCTGGCGAACGCGTCGAGCCCGCGCTTGCCCTCGAGCACGATGTCCCCCTCCTCGGGCGCGACGTCCTCGACGATCTCCGCGCCCCAGGCACCCTTCACGAAGGAGTTGGTGTCCACGACTCCCTTGAGGATCCCGTAGGGGTGGGCGGTGATCTCGTTGTAGCCCGGCGCGAACTGGATGGGCGAGTGGATGATCGTCGCGCCTGCGGCCCGAGCCGCGGCGATCGCCGACTGCGTGTTCTCGATCATCGAGGTGGCCTGCATCACCTCGGCGACCGCGCCGTGCAGGGATCCCCCCTCGCTGGTGAAGTCGTTCTGGAACTCGATGAGCACGAGGGCGGCCTTCGATGCGTCCATGGGGATCCTCCTGGGTGGTCCGGGGTCTGGGGGCTGGGGCTGGGTGGGCTCCGGCGCTTGGTCACGGTAGTGCTGCGCCCGCGCGGGACGCGACCGCTGGCGCACGCTGGTTGCCCCGGGGGCACACGACGCACGTCAGGACACGTCTGCGCTGGGGTGGAAGCCTGCTGCCCATGCGCAAGCTCTTCGAGCCCCCGGCGGACACCTACCTGGTCGACCACCCGACCCCCACGGACGACCGCGCCCCCGATCTCCTGGCGGCGGGCACGCCGCCCCGGCTGCGCGCCGACCTCGAGGAGCTGCTGGGCGATCCCTCGGTGGTGCTCAGCCGCGGCTTCGACCTCGTCCGGTTCGCCACCGACGCCAGTCCCTACCGGATGTTCCCCCAGGTCGTCGTCCTGGCCCGCGACGTCCAGGACGTGCAGCGGGTGCTGGCCTACGGTCATGCGCACTCGATCCCGGTCACGTTCCGCGCGGCCGGCACCAGCCTGTCCGGGCAGTCCCAGGGCGACGGGATCCTCGTCGAGGTCATGCGCCACTGGATCGGATGCACGGTCGAGGACGGCGGCCGGACGCTGCGCAGCAAGCCGGGCACGATCCTGGCCCGGGCCAACGCGGCGCTGAAGCGCCACGGCTACCGGCTCGGGCCTGATCCGGCATCGAAGGCGGCCGCCACGATCGGTGGGGTCGTGGCCAACAACGCCAGCGGCATGTGCTGCGGCACGGTCGAGAACTCCTACCAGACGCTGCGGTCGATGACGATCGTCCTTCCGTCCGGGACGGTCCTCGACACGGCCGCGCCGGACGCCGAGGAGCGCCTGGCGCAGGCTGAGCCCGTGATCGCCGCGGGGCTGCGCGAGATCCGGGAGGCGATCCTGGCCGACCCCGCGACGGCCGACCGGATCCGGACGAAGTTCCGGATCAAGAACACCACCGGGCTACTCGATGAACGCCTTCCTCGACGCCGACACCCCGGTGCAGATCCTGCGCCGGCTGATGGTCGGCTCCGAGGGGACTCTCGGGTTCATCGCCGAGGCGGTGTTCGACACCGTGCGCGACGATGCCCACCACCTCACGTCGCTGATGCTGTTCCCGGACATGGAGGCCGCCTGCTCGGCGGTTGCACCGTTCGTGGCCGCGGGGGCAGCTGCCGTCGAGCTGATGGACCGGGCGTCGATCGCAGCGGTCCGCGGGCGGCCAGGCGTGCCGGAGCGCTGGGACGACCTGCCAGCCTCGGCGACCGGGCTGCTCGTGGAGTTCCGCGACGAGAGCCCCGAGCAGTCCGAGCTGTCCGAGGCCGCAGCCGTGGCCCTGCTCGCCGGCGTGGACCTCCTCGAGGCGACCACCTTCACGCGCGACGCCGAGCTGGCGGCCCAGTACTGGGTGATCCGCAACGGCCTTCTCGCCAGCGTCGGCGGGGCGCGGCCCTCGGGGACGTCGTTCATCCTCGAGGACGTCTGCTTCCCGCCCGAGCGACTGGCCGAGGGTGCGCTGGCCCTGCAGGAGCTGTTCGCGCGCCACCACTACGACGCCGTCATCTTCGGCCACGCCTCCGCCGGCAACCTGCACTTCCTGGTGACGCCGTGGCTTCGCGATTCCGCGGACGTGGCGCGGTTCGACGCGTTCCTGCGCGACGTGGTGGCGGTGGTGACGCAGCGGTTCGACGGGTCGCTGAAGGCCGAGCACGGCACGGGGCGCAACATCGCGCCGTTCGTCGAGACCGAGTGGGGCCCGACGATCGCCGGGCACATGCGCGCGGTGAAGGCGCTGATCGACCCGCACGGGGTCCTGTCGCCTGGCGTGGTGCTCACCGACGATCCGCAGGCCCACCTCCAGCACCTCAAGACCGCCCCAACGATCGAAGCGATCGCCGACCGCTGCATCGAGTGCGGCTTCTGCGAGAGCGTGTGCCCGAGCCGACGGGTGACCACCACGCCACGGCAGCGCATCGCCCTGCGTCGGGAGATGGTCCGCCAGCCGCAGGGATCACCGGTGGCCGAGGAGCTGGCGGACGCGTACGCCTACGACGCCGTGCAGACCTGCGCCGGTGACGGAACGTGCTCCCTGGCCTGTCCGGTGGACATCAACACGGGCGACCTGATGAAGGCGTTCCGGGTGAAGGCCCACCCCGGGCCCGCCCAGGGCATCGCCCTGACCGTGGCCAAGCGCTACCGGCTGATGCAGCGCGCGGGCCGGATCGCGCTGCGCACGGCCCACGGGGTCGGGTCGGTGACTGGCGATGGCCTGATCAGCGGGGTCACCGATGCGGGCCGGGCCGTCGTGAGCAGCGACCTGATCCCCCGTTGGCTTCCTGAGATCCCTGGCTCGGCGCCGCGGACACTGCCGGTGACCCCCCGCGCCGGTGCGGCGGCGGTGTACTTCCCCGCGTGCATCAACCGGATCTTCGGCAACCCGGAGTCCCTGCCCGAGCGGCCGAGCCTGCCGGAGGTCGTGGTGGCGCTCGCCGATCGGGCGGGGGTTCCGGTGTGGATCCCCGACGACGTCGCCGGCCTGTGCTGCGGGACGGTGTGGCACTCCAAGGGCTATGACCGCGGGAACCGCTTCATGGCCAACGCCGTGGTGGAGCACCTGTGGCGCTGGACGGATGGTGGCAGGCTCCCCGTCGTGGTCGACGCCACGTCCTGCACGCTCGGCCTTATCCACGAGGTGGAGCCCTACCTCGAGGGCCCGACCGTCGCCCAGCACCGGGCGCTGCGGATCCTCGACTCCATCCAGTGGGCTCGCGACGAGCTGCTCCCCCGGCTCGAGGTCCGCCAGAAGGTGGGCTCGGCGGTCATCCACGCCACCTGCGCCGGCACCCACCTGGGCCTGGGCGGGGCACTGGCCGAGGTGGCCGGGGCCCTGGCTGAGGACGTGACTGTGCCGGTCTACGGCACGTGCTGCGGCTTTGCCGGCGATCGCGGGATGCTGCACCCGGAGCTGGCCGACGGCGCCGGCGCCGAGCAGGCAGCCGAGCTCGCGGGCCAGGCGTTCGACGCCTACCTGTGCTCCAACCGCACCTGCGAACTGGGCATGACGAGGGCGATCGGCCACGACTACGCGTCGTTCCTGTTCCTCCTGGAGACGGCGACCCGGTAGCGACCGCCAGGGCAGACGCCGCCGGGCCGGCACAGGCGCCAGGCCCTTCCCCCACCGCCGGTATGGGCAAACCACCGGCGGGTAGGGCTTCCTCGCGCCCACCCGTGGGCGAGGACGTCCACCCAGCCCAGGAGAACCTGATGACCCAGACGACGGACCCGAGGACGGGCACCGCCACACCCGACCTGTCGATCCTGCACGACGCTGTGCGAGGACGGGTGCTGCTGCCCGGCGACGATGGCTTCGAGGACGCATCCCGCCCGTGGAACGTCGCCGTCCCCCAGCGGCCCGCCGCCGTGGTCCACGTCGCCGATGAGCAGGATGTCGTCGCCGTGGTCCGCCTGGCCCGGGAGAAGGGCTTCGTCGTCAGCGCCCAGCCCGGTGGGCATGGCGCGACGGACGCCCTGGACGGCACGGTCCTGGTGCGGACCGGTGCGCTCAACGAGGTGGTCGTCGATCGAGAGGCCCGGGTCGCGCGCGTGGGGGCGGGGGTCAAATGGGGCCAGCTCCTGGCCGCGCTGGATGGAACCGGCCTGATCGCGATGGCCGGCAGCAACCCGGATGTGTCCGTCGTCGGGTACCTGCTCGGTGGCGGGCTGTCATGGTTCGGGCGGCGCTACGGGATCGGCTCCCGGAGCCTGCAGGCGGCGCACATCGTCGGAGGTGACGGCACCATCCGGTGGGTCGACGACGCATCCGACCCCGACCTGATGTGGGCGCTGCGTGGCGGCGGGGGCGAGTTCGGCATCGTCACGTCGGTGCGGATCCAGCTGCACCCCGAGCCCGAGCTGCACGGCGGGAAGCTGATGTTCCCGATCACGCAGGCCGCCAGCGTGCTGAAGGCGTTCGCCGAGGTCACGAGCTGCGCGCCCGATGGCTTGACCTGCTGGGCCTCCCTCATGCACTTCCCCTCGATGCCCGAGCTTCCTGAGCACCTGCGGGGCAACTCGTTCGCGACCGTCGACGTCACCTGGCTGGGGGACGCCGACGAGGGGGCCGACCTCATCGCTCCCCTGCGCGAAGCCGGCACCCTGCTCACCGACTCGTTCGGCCCTGTCGCGATCGGCCGGCTCGGCGAGGTCGCGGCCGAACCGACCACCCCGATGCCCTTCATCGAATGGGGCGGAGTCCTGCGCAGGCTGGACGAGACGACCATCGAGCGCCTCGTCGGCGTCGGCGGCGATCGGACGCGGACGGCGCTGACCGTCCTGCAGGTGCGCCACGTGGGCGGCGCGCTGGCAGTCCCGGGGGAGCCTGCTGGCGCCCTTGCCCATGTCGGGGCCGAGTACGTCGTGTTCACCTTCGGCGTGGCCGCCGCACCCGAGCTCGTCGAGCCGATCAGGGCATCGCTGCGCGCGGTGGCTGCAGCCTGCGGACCCTCGGCCGGCGCCGGGATTCCGCTGACCCTGCTCGGTCCGGACTCAGACCTGTCGGCGGTCCACGACGACGAGACGCTGTCGTTCCTTCGTGCCGTCAAGCGGCATGTGGACCCCGACCACGTCATCCGCGGCAACCACCCGCTGGGCTGAGGCCGCCACCCCGCAGGGCGCCGACCGACAGCCGCGGGCGCGGCGCTGCTACCCGCGGGTCAGCTTGCGGTAGGTGGCGCGGTGGGGGCGGGCCGCTTCGGCGCCGAGGCGGGCGATCTTGTTCTTCTCGTAGGACTCGAAGTTGCCCTCGAACCAGAACCACTGCGAGTCGCCCTCGTAGGCCAAGATGTGGGTGGCCACGCGGTCGAGGAACCAGCGGTCGTGCGAGGTGATCACGGCACACCCGGGGAAGTCCAGCAGGGCGTTCTCCAGCGAGCCCAGCGTCTCGACGTCGAGGTCGTTGGTCGGCTCGTCGAGCAGGATCACGTTGCCACCCTGCTTGAGGGTCAGCGCCAGGTTCAGCCGGTTTCGCTCGCCACCGGAGAGCACCTTGGACGGCTTCTGCTGGTCGGGACCCTTGAAGCCGAACGCCCCGACGTAGGCCCGCGACGGCATCTCGACGTTGCCGACCTTGATCCAGTCCAGCCCGTCGGAGACGACCTCCCACACGTTCTTGGTCGGGTCCAGCCCGGCGCGGCTCTGGTCGACGTACGACAGCTTCACGGTGTCCCCGACCCGGATATCGCCGGAGGTCGGCAGGGCGGCCTTGTCGGTGGTGTCCTCGTTGGCCTGCGCCACGATCATCTTGAACAGGGTCGTCTTGCCGACACCGTTGGGTCCGATGATGCCGACGATCCCGTTGCGGGGCAGGGTGAAGCTGAGGTTGTCGATGAGCACGCGGTCATCGAACGCCTTCGTCAGCCCGGAGGCCTCCACGACCAGCGACCCCAGGCGCGGACCCGGGGGGATCTGGATCTCCTCGAAGTCCAGCTTGCGGGTCTTCTCCGCCTCCGTGGCCATCTCCTCATAGCGGCCCAGGCGGGCCCGGCTCTTGGTCTGGCGGGCCTTGGCGTTGGAGCGCACCCACTCGAGCTCGTCGGTCAGGCGCTTGCGCAGCTTGGCGTCCTTGGCACCCTCCACCTTGAGGCGAGCCGCCTTGGCGTCGAGGTAGGTCGAGTAGTTGCCCTCGTAGGGGTACGCCCGCCCTCGGTCCAGCTCGAGGATCCATTGCGCCACGTTCTCCAGGAAGTACCGGTCGTGGGTGATCGCCACGATGGTGCCCGGGTACTTCTCCAGGTGCTGCTCCAACCACTGGACGCTCTCCGCGTCGAGGTGGTTGGTGGGCTCATCCAGGAGCAGGAGATCCGGCTGCTGCAGCAGGAGCTTGCACAGCGCCACGCGGCGGCGCTCACCGCCGGAGAGCACAGTCACGTCGGCGTCCGGCGGAGGGCAGCGCAGCGCATCCATCGCCTGCTCCAGCTGGCTGTCGAGGTCCCACGCATCCAGGTGGTCGATCTTCTCCTGGAGGACCCCCATCTCGGCCATCAGGGCGTCGAAGTCGGCCTCCGGATCGGCCATCAGCTCGGAGATCTCGTTGTACCGGTTCACCAGCGCCTTGGTCGCGGCAACGCCGTCCTCGACGTTGCCCAGTACGGTCTTGGACTCATCGAGCACCGGCTCCTGCGAGAGGATTCCCACGGAGTAGCCCGCGCTGAGGTCCGCCTCCCCGTTGGACACGTGGTCCAGGCCGGCCATGATCTTGATCAGGCTCGACTTGCCCGCGCCGTTGGGTCCGACGACGCCGATCTTGGCCCCGGGCAGGAAGGACAGGGTGACGTCGTCGAGGACGACCTTGTCGCCGAAGGCCTTGCGAGCCTTGCGAAGCGTGTAGATGAACTCAGCCATGAGCCCAAGGGTATCGGCCACACGGCCATGCCCCGTAACCCGCGAACCGGCGGAACCGGCCGGCGGACGCGCACGGACGCCCAGCCCGCGACCCCTCAGGCAGCGTCGATCCGCCGCTCACCGGGTACCGCTGCACCTGTCGGCTCGCCACTCGCGGTGACCTCCCCGACGCCCGGCCGACCCTGCTCCGCGTCGCTTGGCACGACCGGCGATCCCCCGTCCGCGGCGCTGGTCTGGGGCCCGATCGGGGCGCGCAGGTACTGCGCCCGGCAGCGGGTGAGGTCCAGCCCGAAGCTCACGGCCTCGAGGTCGGTGAACGTCACGGGCATCGTGGTTCCGGGCGCCCCGGCGACCTCGCGATCGACAGTGCGCTGGCGGACCTTGCCGTGGACGAGCACCGGATGCCCCTTCGCCAGCGACTTCGAGGCGTTCTCGGCCGCCCGTCGCCAGGCGGTGACGTTCCAGTAGGTGGTGTCACCGTCGAGCCACTGGCCGCTGGCGCGGTCGTAGCGCTTGACGGTGGAGGCCACGCGGAACCTCGCCAGCGCATCGCCGCGGGTGGTCACCCGGAAGTCGACGTCGGACACCAGGTTGCCCGACACGGTCATCATCGTCTCGTTCATCATCCCCCCGATCGATCGACGCCCCCCGGCGCCGCACCCCGCACACTGCCCGACCGCAAGGAGGATGGCCAGAGCCCTGACCACATCTGTGGACGGCGCGGGTCAGCTCGTCAACGGCCACGCGATCGTGAGGGCCGAGGCGAGTCCATGGGCGAGCAGGTTGTTGGCCAGCTGTCGCTCCACGTCGTCTCGGTCGAAGCGCCGGGTGCGCAGACTGCGACGGACCCAGCGGGATTCGCGGCACCTCCCCAGCACGTGCTCGCTGGACAGCATCCGGGCCTTGACCTTCGACAGGCCGCCCTCGTTGGCCTCCGGGTGCCTGCGGTAGGCCGCCGTCGAGGCCGCCGCCTCGAGGATGGACGCTCCAAGGATCTCCCGAGCCCGGGCCGGCGCCTCGGGGTGCACCTGCGCCCCGCCGTGCAGGAGCCGGTGCTGCTCGTCGGTGGTCAGTGGATGCAGCTCTGAGGCGACGAAGGAGACCACCTGGGGCCACCGACCGCTCACCCACGTCGCGCCCACGCAGGCCTCGACCATGTCGGCCAATCGGTGCTCCGACGGGCTCCAGTCCAGCCACTCACCGAGGGCGATCTCGCGGGCGAGCTCTCCGAGGTGGGCATCGGTGGTGAACGTGTCGGCCCGCCCGCCGCAGTGCGGGCAGCTGGGTCCGGTGATGACCGAGTGCGCATGGAGCACCACCTCGAGGATGGAGTCCCCGATGAGCTCGAGGCGCTGGAACTCCTGGCCGCGACAGGTTCGGATGGCCTCCATCGCCTCCGGGGTCAGGTGACCCAGCCGCGCCTCCACCGCCGCCCGCTGCACGGCTTCCAGGACGGGATCCCGCCGGCCCACGACGCCTGGCCCCTGAGGAGGTCCCTCGCCCGCACGCACGGGCACGATTCTGCCTCCCCGGGCTCGGCGGCCCCGGCCCTCGACACGCAGGGGGCATCGGACACTCGCCGCCCGCCACCCACCCCGCAGCTCAGCCGGTCACGACCCCCGAGACCAGCGCGCGCACAGGGTCCCCACCACTGGTGGACGGCGACGCGGGGAACAGCGCGAACTCGACACCCCCAGTCGCCACCGAGCGCGAGCAGAGGACTGGCGTGGATGGCAGCAGGATCGGCCGCTTGAAGGCGATCTCCAGCCGGCGCCCCACCACGGCCTCGTCGACGCCGAGCTCCGCGGCCGCACGCCCGGTGGTCCACCAACCGTGGGCGATCGCCCTCGGGAACCCGAAGGCCTTGGCGGGAGCCGCGTGCATGTGGATGGGGTTGATGTCCCCGGTCACCCGGCCGAACGCGCGCCCGGTCCCCTCGGGCACCGGGACCTCGACCTCGGCCTCCCACTCCCCCGACGAATCGACCTGCGGGACGCCCGACTCCTCGGCGCCACTGGCCGAATGGCTGCGGGACAGGTAGGTCGATATGGAGCGCCAGCACAGCGCGCCTCCCACACTGACCTCACCGGAGACGTCGAACTCGAGCCCCGCACGGACATGCCGACCATCCGACACAGCAGCCCGCACGTCCCACGGTCCACCGACCGGCAGGTCGTCGAGCACCTCCACGACGGCGCCCTGATGGACCAGCCCCAGCATCCGCAGCGGGAAGGACCACTGTGAGAGCAGGTCGATGTGCAGCGCCATGATCGGCAGCTGCGGGAACGCGATCGGGATCTCCGCACCGGAACCGACCAACGACCTGTACGCCGCGAGCTTCTCGCGATCGGGGCGCCATCCGGTGACGGCCGACTGCGCTTCGGGAAGGACCGTGGTCGCCCTCGCCGACAGCTTCCACGGCGCGACCGCTCGCGCCAGGCTCAGCGGGTAGCGGGGCAGATCGGTGCGGGAGGTCTCGTCGGAGGGGCTCATCGCGACTCCTTCGTGGCTTGTGGGTGGACGCTGCCGAGGCGCCCGACGCTAGCCCGCCGCGCACGCCCACGCAGCGCCACGCCGCGAGGCGGTTCGCCGACGAACCTCCGGACCCACCACAATGGCCCCGTGGACCACAGCTTCGACCTGACCATCCCGCCCGCGACGGTGCACGCCGACCTGATCAGCGAGGACTTCCTGAACGCCTTCGCCACGGAGGTGGGCGTCGAGGTCGACTCCCTGACCTGCGACAGCTCCGGCGCGCGCGCGGTCGCCGAGATGCAGTGGCGCTTCTCCACATCCAAGCCCGGGATCCCCGAGCTGGCGCAGAAGCTGCTGCCCGGCGAGGTCCGCCTGTCATGGGCACAGGAGTGGGGCCCGCTGACCGCGCAGGGTTCCGAGGGCACTCTGGAGGTTCACCTGCTCGGCTCACCCAAGGCTGTCTCCACGGGCACGGCGCAACTGCTCGTCGTCGACGCCGGCTCGACCCTGGTGACCTCGACGAGCACGAAGGCGTCGCTGCCCTTCCCGCTCGCGGGCAAGGTCCAGTCCATGATCGACAAGGATCTCGTCGGCTGGATCCTGTCGGTGCAGGCACGGGTCCTGACCCGCAGGCACGCCGGCTGACTCTGCGGGCAGCAACACGGACAGGCGGCGCCATGGCTCCTCGATCGGGACGGCGCTACCTGGCGCTGCGCACCGGTGTGACCGCTGCAGCCGCCGTCACGTCCAACACGTTCGCCCGCGGACTGCTGCCGCGCACCACGACCGACCAGGCCATGGCCACGGGCGTGACGGCTGCCATCGGCCTCGGGGTCGGCACACTGGCGGTGTCGGCGGTCGAGGCCACCGCCGAGTTGGTGGCCACCTCTCGGGGCAGGGGCGACCCGGAGAACGCCACGCTCATCGCAGCCGCGATCGTGGCTGGAGTCGGTTACGCCGGCGCCAGGCTCCTGCCCAACACCAGCACCACCCCGCTGCCGGTCGCCGCAGGCAACTCCACGGCACGCCTTCTCGGCGGTGGTGCCGCCGCCGCCGCACTCGTGATCACCTCCGACAAGGCCACTCGCCGCCTGATCGGGCCTGCGGGCCCTGCCCTCGGGATGGCCACCGCGGCCGCGATCGGCGGCGCGATCTCCGCGATCCGGGTCAACGCCCGCGATCGACGCGCCCTGGCCGTCGGCGAGACCGGCGACCGCCACCAGATCCAGCGCCCCACGACCGCCGCGGGGATCGCCCGGTCGGCGGCGCTCGGCGGGTCGGTCGGGGCAGGGCTGATGGTCCTGGCCGGCGCGGAGTACGCCCTGGCGGAGGGGTCCACCGCGCTGGTCAGCCGCGCCCTGGGGCGTCGCGACGACCGGGTCACCCCGCTCGTCGGCCACTCGATCGCCGCCGCGCTCATGGTCCCCGCCGGTGTCGCCGCACTGGACAGGCTGCGCCGCCGGATCCAGCACGCGGACGACGTGGTCGAGGCGGCCTATCCGGACCCCCCGACCAGCCGCTGCGTGACGGCCGGTCCCGCCAGCCTGATCGCGTTCGACGACATCGGCAAGGAGGGCCGGCGGTTCGTCCTGATGGCGCTGACCGCCGACCAGATCACCGAGGTGATGGGCGAACCGGCTGCCGACCCCATCCGCGCCGTCGCCGGGTTCGAGAGCGCGCGCACCCCCGAGACCCGGGCGGACCTGGCGCTTTCCGAGCTCGACGCCCTGGGCGCCTACGAGAAGTCCGTGATCGTCGTCGCAGCGCCCACGGGAGTGGGCTACGTCAACTACTCGTTCGCCGAGGCGCTGGAGCTACCTGACCCGGGGCGACTGCGCGATCATGGTGCCGCAGTACGCGCTCGTCCCCAGCGCCCTGGCCCTGAACCAGACCGACGCGGGCGTCCGGATGCAGACGCTGATCCTGCAGGGGATCCGCGACCGCATCGCCGCGATGCCTGAGGGCGATCGGCCCCGGCTCCTGCAGTTCGGCGAGAGCCTCGGCGCGCAGGTGGCCCTCGACGTGGCTGCTCAGGGGACTCACCACTTCGACGAGCTCGGCCTGGATCGGGGCCTGTACCTCGGCACGCCGTTCCGGACAGAGCTGTGGGACAGGTGGCGGGCGGACCCCCGCGCCGTCGATCCCGCCGGGATCCTGGGCGCCGTGGCGCAGGCCGACGAGATCCCCGCCCTGCCCGCGTCGGTGCGCCACGTCCAGGTGATCCACCACGACGACCCGATCAACAAGTTCTCCTACGACGCGGTGGTGCGCACACCCTGGTGGATGGGCCCGCCCCAGACGCGGCCCCCGAAGGTCCCCCGCGAGACCTCGTTCCGGCCGGTCACGACGTTCGTCATCACGCTGGTCGACCTCAAGAACGGGATGAACTCCAAGCCCGGCGAGTTCGTGCGCCTCGGCCACGACTACCGGATCGAGCTGTGCGACGCGATCCGGCACGCGTACCGCCTGCCGGCGAGTCCGGAGCAGGTCGAGCGGATCGAAGCGGCGCTGCGCGAGCGTGAGCGGGAGTGGGCGGCCCGCCGGATGGTCGCCACGAAGTTCGCCTCGGCGCGCGCCTCGGTGGTCGGCCAGCTGCAGAAGTGGGGCGTGGACCCGACGACCGTCGACATGGACGACGAGTCGACCGCGAAGCTGGCGCGGGGGGACATCTCCGGGCTGTTCGCCAGGATGGGGTCTTCGGGGTCCTCGAGCTGAGGGCACCGCTGGGGGCGGCACCGCTGAGGGCACCACTCCCGGTGCGGCTCGCAGGCAGGCACAGCACCACGCGCCATGTGACCAACATCACACTGTGGCTATGGGCACCCCCGAAGCGACCCTCGGGCGACGCTCGCACCGGCTCAGAGACGCCACCCGGTCGGCCATCCGCCCACCCCCGCCGGCGCTTCTGGACTGCCCATCACGGGCGCGCCTCGACGCCCGGGCGTCGCCGTCAGGGCTGCAGCCACTGGCATACCTACGCCAGCGTAGGTTACGGTTGCGTAGCAACGACGATGAGACCCAGGTGATGCCATGAACGACCAGGACGTGCTCCCGACGATCATCCAGGGCGGGATGGGGGTGGCCGTCTCGGGGTGGGAGCTGGCCCGAGCGGTGTGCCAGGCCGGCGAGCTGGGCGTGGTGTCCGGCACCGCCCTGGACGTGGTGTGCGCGCGGCGGCTGATGACCGGCGATCCCGGCGGGCACATGCGTCAGGCCCTCGCGGCATTCCCGATCCCGGCGATGGCGCTGCGAGTCATGAAGCAGTACTACATCCATGGGGGCAAGGCCCCCGACGAGCCCTTCCGTGCCGTTCCCCGGTTCACGGTGACTCCCCACGATTGCGCTGCAGGAGCTGACGATCGTCGGCTCCTTCTGCGAGGTCTGGCTGGCCAAGCAGGGCCACACGGGGCCTGTGGGCATCAACTTCCTGCGCAAGATCGAGATCCCCCTGCCCTTCGGCCTGCTCGGGGCCATGCTCGCCGGCGTCGACTACGTGCTGATCGGCGCCGGGAACCCCGCGGAGATCCCGGCGATGATCCGGACGCTGTCCCGGGGGGAGGACCTCGACTTCGGCATCCGGGCGCAGGGCCTGCGCTCCGACGACGCCCCGGTCACCGTCCGCTGCAGCCCGTCCGAGCTCCTCGGCCCTGCCGGACGCGACCTGCCCATGCCCCGGTTCCTGGCGATCATCGCGTCCGTCGACCTCGCCGCGGGCCTGGCCGGGGATCCTGCGACCCGTCCCTTCGGGTTCATCGTCGAGGGGCCCAGCGCCGGCGGGCACAACGCGCCGCCCCGTGGCCCACGGCGGGTGGACGAGCTCGGCCAGCCCGTGTACGACGAGCGCGACACCATCGACCTCGACGCCCTGGCCGCGGTTGGCCTGCCGTTCTGGCTGGCCGGCGCGTACGGAACCCCCGAGGGCCTGGCCCAGGCGCGGGCCGCCGGCGCCCAGGGGGTCCAGGTCGGCACCGCCTTCGCCTACAGCCAGGAGTCCGGGCTGGCCGACTCGCTCAAGCGCCAGGTGCTCGCCGAGGTCCTCGCCGGCACCCTGGACGTCCGCAGCGATTGGCGCGCCTCCCCCACCGGATTCCCGTTCCGGGTGATCCAGCTCGAGGGCACCGTGAGCGACCCCGACGTCGCCGCCAACCGCAAGGCCGTATGCGACCTGGGTGCGCTTCGCGCCCCGTACAAGAAGGCCAACGGCGAGATCGACTACCGCTGCCCGGCCGAGCCCCTGGCGATGTACACCCGCAAGGGCGGGCGCGCTGAGAACACCGAGGGCCGCCGCTGCCTGTGCAACGCCCTGCTCGCCGCGGCGGACCTGCCCCAGCAGCGTCCCGACGGATCCACCGAGCCGGCGATCGTGACCTCCGGGGATGACTTCCGAGCCGTGCTCGCCCTGGCCTCCAACGGATCCGGCGGGGGTCCGTACTCGGCACAGAAGGTCGTGGACTACCTGCGTGCCGGACTTGCCCCGGTGTGACCCCCGGGGGCGCAACGAGGGTCGGACGCCCCGGGACCCATACCCGCCGGTAACAGTCCTAGGTCCCGCCAACGAGGTCACTTCGACCGCCCATCGGCAGGCGTGGCACGCCTAGCCTGAGCGGCAAGTCCGCGTAGGAGGAAACGATGAACACTGACCAGGGGCTGGACGCCGAGACACTCGGCCTGATGTTGGACGGCCTGAAGGAGTACCTCTCCGACGCCCTGCCGCCCGAGCGCCAGCTGGAGCTCGACCATGAGGACATCTGCCCCGAGGACACGGTGCGCGCCATGTCGACCGACCTGGGCATCCAGTTGGTCTTCGTCCCCGAGGCCTACGGCGGCATGGGCGGTGGGGCGTTCGACTCGTACCTGCTCTGCGAGGTCATGGCCCGCAAGGACATCGGCCTGGCCACGGCGATCTTCGCCACCTTCCTGGGCAGCGACCCGATCCTGGTCGGCGCCACCGAGGAGCAGAAGGAGAAGTGGCTGGGCGCGATCGCTGAGGACGGCATCGTGTTCGCCTACGGTGCCACCGAGCCCGAGGCCGGCTCCGACCTGGGCGCCATGAAGACCCGGGCCGTGCCGATCGAGGTCGACGGCGAGGTCACCGGCTACCGGCTCAGCGGCGCGAAGCAGTGGATCTCCAACGGCACGATCGCCGACGCCACCACGATCCTGGCCCTGGCCCCCGGGGGCCCGACGTGGTTCGTCGTGGAGAAGGGCACCGAGGGCTTCTCCAGCGCCAAGCCCGAGGACAAGCACGGCATCCGGCTGTCGAACACTGCGGCCCTGTACCTGGACAACGTCGAGGTCCCGATCGAGAACCTGATCGGTGGGGTCGAGGGCAAGGGCCTGGTGCAGGCCCAGCAGGTCTTCGGCTACACCCGCGTGATGGTGGCGGCCTTCGGCCTCGGCGGCGGCTGGGAGGCCGTGGACCGCGCGATCGAGTACTCCAAGACCCGCATCTCCGGCGGCTCACCGCTCGCCGAGAAGCAGGGTTACACCCACAAGCTGATCGTCCCGCACGTCGCGCGCCTCGAGGCCGCGCGGGCGTTCATCGAGGAGACCTCGACGCGCATCGACGCCGGCGAGGGTCCCGACGGCGCCCTGAACACCGAGGGCGCGATCGCCAAGTACCTTGCCACCGAGTCGGGCAACCGGGCAGCCGAGGACGCCATCCAGGCGCTCGGCGGCTACGGGTTCACCCGCGAGTACACGGTGGAGAAGATCAAGCGCGACGTGCGCATCACGACGATCTACGAGGGCACCTCGGAGATCCTCGAGATGACGATCGCCCGCGACCGCTGGCAGGAGCACCTGAAGTCCCGCGGCGGCTACTACCTCACCGCCGCGCAGGAGATGAACGCCCTGCACGCCCGGACTCCCCAGGTCGGGGCGGACGTCTCCGCCCTGGCGTTCGAGGCCCTGGCCGGGGTCTTCGCGGCCTGCCAGACCGGGCGACTCACGCGCAACCAGCACGTGCTGTTCCGCCTCGGAGAGCTCGTGGCCAACGTGGAGTGCGCAGGCGCGCTGTGTCGGCGCGCTGCTGCCGCAGCGGACGGGACGCTGGTGGAGAAGGCCAACCGACGCTTCGACGCCGACGCCCTGGCCGTCATCGCCCGGGTCTTCGCCCGCGAGGCGGCGATGAAGGCCGGCGAGGAGGGCATGCGCTGGGTCATCGGCTCCGCAGACCCGAGCCTCGGACTCGCCGCAACGCTGCCGACCACGTTGCGCCTGGACGCCATCCGGGCCGCCCAGACCGGGCTCATCACGGACATGACCGCGCTGTCCGACGTCCTGTACGCCTGACCACTCCACCGCGCACCACCAGCAGGAGACACGCCATGACCCAGCCCGAGCCCATCGCCATCGTCGGGATCAGCGCGATCATGCCCGACGCGCCGACCGCCGGAGACTTCTGGAGCAACATCCGCGGCGGGCGATACTCGATCAGCGAGGTGCCGGTCGAACGCTGGGATCCCGAGCTGTTCTACGACGCCGACCCCTACAGCCCCGAGGACAAGACGTACTCGAAGATCGGCGGCTGGGTGAAGGAGTTCCCGTGGGAGCCGATGACATGGAAGCTCCCCGTCCCACCGAGCGTGTCCGCGCACTTCGACGACGGCCAGAAGTGGTCGGTCAGCGCCGCACGTTCGGCGCTGCTCGATGCCGGATGGCCGAACTGGGACGTGGACTCCGACCGCGTGGGCGTGATCCTGGGCAGCGCACTCGGCGGTGACAAGTACGTGCGCACGACGCTGCGCATCGCCTACCCGGAGTTCGACCGGGAGCTGGCCGCCTCACCGTCGTTCGCCGCGCTGCCGGCGGATGTGCAGGCGGCGATCCGGGCTGAGGCGCGTGCGAGCTTCGTCGCGGGCCTGCCCACCATCACCGAGGACACCATGCCCGGCGAGCTGGCCAACATCATGGCCGGCCGGGTCTCGGCGCTGTTCAACCTGCGCGGACCCAACTTCACCACCGACGCCGCCTGCGCCTCGGCGCTGGCCGGCATGAGCGCGGCGATCGCCGGCCTGCAGGCGCACCACTACGACGCCGCCATCGCCGGGGGCGTGGACCACAACATGGGTCCCGGCGCCTTCGTGCGCTTCTGCAAGATCGGCGCGCTGTCGGCCACGGGAACCCGTCCGTTCGACGCGGGAGCCGACGGCTTCGTGATGGGCGAGGGCGCCGCACTGTTCGTCCTCAAGCGGCTCTCGGACGCGGAGGAGGCCGGCGACCACGTCTACGCGGTCATCCTCGGCATCGGCGGCTCCTCGGACGGCAAGGGCAAGGGCATCACCGCCCCCAACCCGATCGGGCAGAAGCTGGCGGTCGGCCGTGCCTGGGAGAACGCGGGAGCTGATCCGACCTCGATCGGCATGCTCGAGGCGCACGGCACCTCCACCCGCGTCGGCGACGCCACCGAGCTCGGAGCCCTCGACGAGATCTTCGCGGCCCATGGTGCTGCCCCGGGATCCATCGCCCTGGGCTCGGTCAAGTCCAACATCGGCCACCTCAAGGCTGCCGCGGGCGCGGCCGGCCTGTTCAAGGCGGTGATGTGCCTCAACGACAAGGTGCTGCCCCCCAGCCTGAACTTCAAGGATCCGAACCCGAATGTGGACTGGGCCTCGACCCCGTTCCGCGTCAACACCGACCTGCGTGAGTGGTCCCACTCGGGACCCGATCCGCGGCGCGCCGGCGTGAGCGCCTTCGGCTTCGGCGGCACCAACTTCCATGTGGCCCTGGAGGAGTACGTGCCCGGTCGACACCGCGCGCCTGACGCCGTCCGCGTCTTCGCCGGCGCGGACATCCCGGGCACGACGTCGGCCCCGGCGACGCCGGCCCCGGCGGCTGCTGCCTCGGGTGCGCCGAGCGCCAGCCCCGCCGCCCGCAAGGCACCCCTGCGCGGTGCCGCGGTGATCGGTGGGCGCGACGACGCCGATGTGGTGGCCCAGCTGAAGACCCTGGCCACCGACGCCGCCGCCGGGCGGACCCCCGCCCCCACGGCCCCGGATCCCGCACTGGCCGGCGCGGCGATCCGCGTGGCCATCGACTACGCCGACGCCGCCGACCTCGCGAAGAAGGCCGACAAGGCAGTCCAGGCGTTCGGCGCCAACAATCCGGCGATGTGGAAGCTGCTGCGCTCGCAGGGCGTCTTCGTCGGCCGCGGCCCGGCCCCGAAAGTTGCGTTCCTGTTCACCGGCCAGGGCTCGCAGTACGTGAACATGCTCGCCGAGCTGCGCGCCCACGAGCCGATCGTCCGCAACGTCTACGACGAGGCCGACCGGATCATGACCCCGCTGCTGGGCAAGCCCCTGTCGGACTTCGTGTTCGCCGACGCCGCGGACCCCGAGGCCGTCACCCGGCTCAACGCCCAACTGTTGCAGACCGAGATCACCCAGCCCGCCGTCCTGACCACCGACGCCGCAATGGCCCAACTGCTGGCCGCCTACGGGATCACCCCGGACCTCGTGATGGGGCACAGCCTCGGTGAGTACGGCGCGCTGGTCGCCTCCGGAGCCCTCACGTTCGACGCAGCACTCGAGGCTGTCAGCGCCCGCGGACGGGAGATGACCCACGTGTCGCAGGCCGACAACGGCGCGATGGCTGCCGTGTTCGGCCCCCTTCCCGACATCGAGCGGATCGTGGCCGAGGTCGACGGGTACGTCGTGGTGGCCAACATCAACTCCAACACCCAGGCCGTCATCGGTGGAGCCACCACCGCAGTCGAGGCTGCAGTGGCCGCCTTCCAGGCCGCCGGGATGACCGCGATGCGCATCCCGGTCTCACACGCGTTCCACACCCAGATCGTGGCCGGCGCCAGCGAGCCGCTGAAGGTGGCGATGCGCCGCCTGGAGGTGCGCGGGCCGCAGCTGCCGATCGTGGCCAACGTCACCGGGGAGTTCTACCCGGACCCGGCCGACACCGAGACGATGCTCGAGATCCTCGGTCGCCAGATCGCCGAGCCGGTGCAGTTCGTCAAGGGCCTGCACACCCTGTACGGGGCCGGCGCCCGCGTGTTCGTCGAGGTCGGGCCGAAGAAGGCCCTGCACGGCTTCGTCGAGGAGGTCCTGGGTTCCCAGCACGACGACGTCCTTGCCCTGTTCACCAACCACCCGAAGCTCGGCGACGTCGCCTCGTTCAACCAGGCCCTCTGCGGTCTGTACGCCTCCGGGCTGGGCTTCGCGGCGGTCGCGGCCGACGCTCCTGTCGCTGACTCACCTGCCACCCCCGCCACCCCAGTGGCCGCGCCGCCTGAACCGGCCCGCGCCCGGCTGCCCCTGCCGCTCCCGTCACCACGTCCGCCCCGACCCCGAGGATCCCCATGTCGACCGCCCGCTACGAGGAACTGGGCCGGCTGTTCGCCGGTGTGCTGGAGCAGGGGCTGCGGGTCTACTCCGGCGAGCCCGGCGCCGTCGGGGCGCGCGCGCCCATCAGTGGTCCCCAGCAGGTCTCGAGTGCCCCGGTCGCGATCACCGGCGCGGCCCTGGGCCTGCCGGGCGTGGACCGGGTGTTCGACGACGAGAACATCGCCCGGATCCTCGACGGCCAGCAGTTCATCGACGTCATCCCGCACCGCTTCCGTGAGGCGATCATCGACAAGCGGATCACCCGCCTGGTGAAGAAGGCCGGGCAGGACCCGGTGTTCGAGCTGATCGACGACGAGTCCGGCGTCATCAAGCTCGCAGGCCGCGGCGCGCCCCTGGACGTGGTGGCGGAGTTCGGCGTCGAGGCCGCCCGCGACCTCGCGCTGGACCGCACCACCCGCCTGGCCCTCGGTGCCGGCCTGGACGCCCTGCGCGACGCGGGCATCCCGCTGGTGATGCGCTACCGGTCGACGACCCTGGGAACGATGCTGCCCGAGAAGTGGGGCCTGCCGGAATCGATGCGCGACGATACCGGCGTCATCTTCGCCTCGGCCTTCCCGGGGTACGGCGAGTTCGCATCCGACATCGAGAAGTACATGACCGACCGGGGCCGGCGCGAGCAGGTCCTGGCCCTCGAGGCGGTGCGCGCCCGGATGACCGGTGCCGAGCCGGCGGCGGCCGAGGTCGACCGTCGCCTCGCCGAGTTGCGCCACCTGCTGGAGGTCGAGCGCTTCGAGTACGACCGTCGGTTCATCTTCCGCTGCCTGGCGATGGGCCACTCGCAGTTCGCCGAGCTGATCGGCGCCCGCGGGCCGAACACCCAGATCAACGCCGCCTGCGCCAGTACCACCCAGGCTGTGGCCGTGGCCGAGGACTGGATCCGCACCGGCCGCTGCCGCCGCGTGGTCGTGGTCTCCGCCGACGACGTGACCAGTGACACCCTGCTACCGTGGGTCGGCTCGGGCTTCCTGGCCACCGGTGCCGCTGCCACCGAGGACGTCGTCGCTGACGTCGCGACCCCGTTCGACCGCCGTCGTCACGGCATGGTCGTGGGCATGGGGGCTGCGGCGTTCGTCGTCGAGTCGGGCGAGTCCGTGCGCGAGCGCGGGCTGCAGCCGATCTGCGAGGTGCTCGCCTCGGTCACGGCCAACAGCGCCTTCCATGGCACCCGCCTGGACGTCGACCACGTCGGGCAGGTCATGGAGCGCCTGGTCCGGACTGCTGAGGCCCGCGGGATCGACCGCACGCAGATCGCCCCGCAGACGGTGTTCGTCTCGCATGAGACCTACACCCCCGCCCGGGGCGGCTCGGCGGCCGCAGAGATCAACGCCCTGCGCCGCGTGTTCGGTGCCGCAGCGAGCTCGATCGTGATCACCAACACCAAGGGCTTCACGGGCCACGCCATGGGCGCCGGCATCGAGGACGTCGTGGCGATCAAGGCGCTGGAGACCGGGATCGTCCCGCCCGTGCCCAACTACAAGGAGCCCGACCCCGAGCTCGGCACGCTGAACCTGTCCCTGGGCGGCGCGTACCCGGTGAGCTACGCACTGCGCCTGGCTGCCGGCTTCGGCTCCCAGATCGCGATGACGCTGCTGCGCTGGACGCCCATGCCCGATGGTCGTCGGCGTGCGCCCAGCGAGCTCGGCTATTCCTACCGGATCGTGGACCCGGCGGCTTGGGAGCGGTGGCTCACCGATGCCGCCGGCCGCGCCGGTGCCGCCGTCGAGGTGGATCACCGCCGCCTGCGGATCGTGGATGCTGGAGCGCCGGCAGCTGCTCCCGTCGCCCCTGCTGCGCCCCCGGCTCCGGTGGCTCCGGCCACCCCCGTCGCTCCGGCCGCTCCCCCTGCTGCACCTGCGTTCGCCGCAGCCGCGCCCCCGGCCCCGACTGCGCCTGTGCCTGAGCCCGCCGTACCCGTGGTCGACCCGCTGGTCGCCGAGGTCGTGGGAATCGTCTCGCAGATGACCGGCTACCCGCCCGAGCTGCTCGACGTCGACCTCGACCTCGAGGCCGACCTCGGCGTCGACACCGTCAAGCAGGCCGAGGTCTTCGCCGCCGTCCGCGACAAGTACAGCATCGAGCGCGACGACAGCGTCGCCCTGCGCGACTTCCCGACCCTGACCCACGTCATCGGCTGGGTCCGCGATCGGACCGGTATCAAGCCGGTTGCCGCAGCCGCAGCCGCAGCGCCGGCCGCGCCTGCCCAACCTGCTGCTCCGGCTGCGGCCGAGCCTGCCCCCGCTGCCGCTGATGAGGTCACCGACGCCGTCATCGCGATCGTCTCGGAGATGACCGGCTACCCGGCCGAGCTCCTCGACGTCGACCTGGACCTCGAGGCCGATCTCGGCGTCGACACCGTCAAGCAGGCCGAGGTCTTCGCCGCCGTCCGCGAACGGTTCAACGTCGAACGCGACGAGAACGTCG
Source organism: uncultured Actinomycetes bacterium (assembly GCA_963747335.1). Taxonomy (GTDB): domain Bacteria; phylum Actinomycetota; class Actinomycetes; order S36-B12; family CAIYMF01; genus Prado023. Next base: position 105,365 of record CAVVEV010000005.1, read on the forward strand.
CCCTGCGCGACTTCCCCACCCTCACCCACGTCATCGGCTGGGTCCGCGACAAGACCGGCATCCAACCCGTCGCCGCGGCCGCCGCCCCGGTCGCCGCGCCCGCCCCAGCCCCCGCCTCGGCCCCGGCGGCCACCCCGGTTGCGGTCACGGCAGCCCCCGCCGGTGACGAGGTCACCGACGCCGTGGTCACCATCGTCGCCGACATGACCGGCTACCCCGCCGAGCTGCTCGACCTGGACCTCGACCTCGAGGCCGACCTCGGCGTCGACACCGTCAAGCAGGCCGAGGTCTTCGCCGCCGTCCGCGACCGGTTCAACGTCGAACGCGACGAGAACGTCGCCCTGCGCGACTTCCCCACCCTCACCCACGTCATCGGCTGGGTCCGCGACAAGACCGGCATCCAACCCGTCGCCGCGGCAGCCAGCCCTTCTGCTGTCGAAACCGACGGTGCGAACGTCGGAATCGTCAGCACAACGCCGACGACCACCGCCGCACCCGCCCCCGCCGGTGACGAGGTCACCGACGCCGTGGTCACCATCGTCGCCGACATGACCGGCTACCCCGCCGAGCTGCTCGACCTGGACCTCGACCTCGAGGCCGACCTCGGCGTCGACACCGTCAAGCAGGCCGAGGTCTTCGCCGCCGTCCGCGACCGGTTCAACGTCGAACGCGACGAGAACCTCGCAACTGCGCGACTTCCCCACCCTCACCCACGTCATCGGCTGGGTCCGCGACAAGACCGGCATCCAACCCGTGGCCGCGGCAGCCAGCCCTTCTGCTGTCGAAACCGACGGTGCGAACGTCGGAATCGTCAGCACAACGCCGACGACCACCGCCGCACCCGCCCCCGCCGGTGACGAGGTCACCGACGCCGTGGTCACCATCGTCGCCGACATGACCGGCTACCCCGCCGAGCTGCTCGACCTGGACCTCGACCTCGAGGCCGACCTCGGCGTCGACACCGTCAAGCAGGCCGAGGTCTTCGCCGCCGTCCGCGACCGGTTCAACGTCGAACGCGACGAGAACCTCCAACTGCGCGACTTCCCCACCCTCACCCACGTCATCGGCTGGGTCCGCGACAAGACCGGCATCCAACCCGTCGCCGTTGCGCCGGCGGGCGAGGCCGCCCCCACTGCCGAAGTCGCGCCGGCAACTCCGGCAGCGACGTCCGCCTCCGTGGCCGCACCCGCGTTCGTCGGCGACTTCGCCGCCGTCGATGCACTGCCCCGGCGGGTTCCGGTCCCGGCCCTGCGCCCCGACCTGGGTGACTGCATCCCCACCGGCGTGAACCTCGGCGAGGGAGCACGGATCCTGGTCGTCCTCGACGAGGGCGGCGTGGGCAAGGCCCTGGTCAAGAAGCTGACCGGCCTGGGTGGCGACGTCCTGCCGGTCGAGGCTGCCACGCCGACCGACGACCTGCTCACCGCGGTGGCGAGCTGGACCACCGAGTCGCCGCTGACCGGCGTCTTCTGGCTGCCCGCACTCGACGACGAGGGGTCGACCAGCGACATGGATATTGCGGGGTGGCGCGAGGCGCTGCGCCGGCGTGTGGTCGCGCTGCACGCCCTGTTCCACCAGGTCATCGACGACAAGCCGTTCCTGGTCACCGGCTCCCGCCTCGGCGGGCAGCACGGATACGGTGCGACTGGCGCCACGGCCCCCCTGGGCGGCACGGTGGTCGGCTTCGCGAAGTCCTACAAGCGCGAGCGGGCCGAAGTCCTGGTCAAGGCTGTGGACTTCCCCGCCAGCCGCAAGACGGCAGCCCTGGCTGACACGTTGATCGCTGAGGCGCTGGCCGATCCGGGCTGCGTGGAGATCGGACACCTGGACGACCACCGTTGGGGCGTTGGGCTGAGCACCCAGCCGTTCCCCCTCTCTGAGGCACCCCTTCCCGGTGCGATGGAGCTGGGCAGCGACTCGGTGTTCCTGATCACCGGTGCCGCCGGCAGCATCGTGTCGGCGATCACCGCCGACCTCGCGAAGGCCTCGGGTGGCACGTTCCACCTGCTGGACCTCGCCGCAGCCCCCGACACCAACGACCCGGAGCTGCAGCGCTACCTGAATGACCCGGACAGCATGAAGCCACTCCTGGCCGAGCAGATCACCGCCCGCGGCGAGAAGGCGACCCCGGTGCTCATCGAGAGGGAGCTGGCGCGATTCGAGCGGCAGGCCTCCGCACTCACGGCGATCGAGGCCGTCACGGCAGCGGGCGGGACGGCGCACTACCACTGCGTCGACCTGCGCGACGGCGAGGCTGTCGCGGCGATCGTTGCCCAGATCCGCGAGGCGCACGGTCGCATCGACGTCCTGCTGCACGCGGCCGGGCTGGAGATCAGCAAGGGCCTGGCGAAGAAGGAGCGCGCGGAGTTCGAGCTCGTCTTCGGCGTCAAGGCCGACGGCTGGTTCAACCTCATGAGTGCAGCCGGTGACATGCCCATCGGCGCCACGGTCGCGTTCAGCTCCGTGGCCGGCCGGTTCGGCAATGCTGGCCAGACCGACTACGCCGCAGCCAACGACCTGCTGTGCAAGATCGCCAGCAGCATGCGCCGGACCCGCCCCGACACCCACGCAATCGCGCTGGACTGGACGGCGTGGGGTGGCATCGGGATGGCCACCCGCGGCTCGATCCCGAAGATCATGGAGGCCGCCGGTGTCCAGATGCTGCCCCCGCAGGCGGGCATCGCCTGGATCCGTCGTGAGGCTCACCAGCGGCGTTCCCGCGGGCGAGGTCGTGGTGGCCGGGACGCTGGGCATGATGGCTGCCGAGTTCGACCCGGCCGGCGGAGTGGACCCTGCAGCGTTCGCCGAGGCGTGCGCCCAGGCAGGCCCGATGGTCGGCGAGGTCGTGCGCGACAGCGTCAACCATGGGATCACCGTGCACACCACCCTGGACCCGAGGGAGCAGCCGTTCCTCGACGACCACCGCAGTGATCGGGTGACTGCCCTGCTCCCCGCCGTCATGGGCATCGAGGGCATGGTCGAGACAGCGCGCCTGCTTGCGCCGAACTGGTCGCTGGCCGCCGTCGAGGACGTCGACTTCCACGCCGCGCTGAAGTTCTTCCGCGACGAGCCGCGCACGATCGAGATCACCGCCCTGGTGCGTCCCGATGGGGACGACCTGCTCGCGGAGTGCCGGATCGAGGCCGAGCGCCAGCTCCCCGGATCGGACGCCCCCACGCGGACGACGCACTTCACCGGACTGGTGCGACTCACCCGCTCAGCACCTGACGGCGAGCACCAGGACCCGCCCGTCCGCCAGGGAGACGAGGTCTCGGGAGACGACATCTACGCGGCGTTCTTCCACGGTCCGGCCTATCAGGTGATCGACACCGCATGGCGCGACGGGGATCGCCCAGCAGGCCTTCTCGCCTCCGACCTCCCGGCGAACCACACCCCGAGTGACCAGCCCACCCAGGCGGCCCCCCGCCTGATCGAGCTGTGCTTCCAGGTCGCCGGGCTCTGGGAGATCGGCCGCGAGGGCCGGATGGCGCTGCCCACGCACGTGACCCGCGCGGTCGTGCTGGGGTCAGCCGGTGAGGCGTCCGAGGGCCCGTTGATGGTGACCGCGCAGCAGGGCCCCGACGGGTTCGACTGCGTCGTCACGGATGCGGCGGGCTCGGTGCTGGTCCGACTCGAGGGCTACCGCACCGTGACACTGCCCCAGCCGCTGCCCGATGATGTGCAGGCACCCATCCGCGCCGTGATGGCGGACTGACACCACCATGGGCGCACCACGTCGGGGCAAGAGGGCACCAGAGGTAGAACAGGTGGCAGTCGTGAAGGTCGAAGTACCGGTGTTGGTCGACACGACCGGGCGCACGTGGGCCCTGCCCTCCTGCCGGTCGCTCACCGGGGCCGACCTGGCGCCCGGGTCGCTCGTGGAGAGCCCCGCCCTCGACCCGACCTCCGCGGAGGTCGCCGCCCCGGTCGCCATCGCAGCTGCCCAGGGCCGTCCCGGACGCCACGACGTGGCGCTTGCTGTCACCGTGGATCCGGCCCTCTCGGCCGCCCCGGACGACTCACCTGCCGTCAGCCCGCTGGGTGGCTGGGCCCTGTCCGAGGAACTGCTCGCGATCGATCTGAGCGTGGTGGGCGACGGTGAGCCCCCGGCCGCCTCCGGCCACGCGATCGAGGCCCGCCTCTTCGCGGCAGAGGCCCCCGAGGGTGCGCCTGTGGTGCACCTGCGTCCCGCCGCGCGGTCCAGGGATTCGGGTCGTCGACCATGCCCCCGTGGGCGCTGCCATCGGCTCCGGCGTTGCCCTGCGCATCATCGCCCACGGTCATGACCGTGCCACCGCCCTGGCCCGGCTGCGCCACGCCCTGAACGACTGTGCGGTCGTGGTCGCCAACGCCTCAAGCAACCGCAGCGCCGTGATCGCTGCCGTCGCAGCGGAGATCGGCGCCGCGCCTGCGCGGGTCCGGCCCGAGTCCGACCCGGTGGCCGTCCTGGTCTCCGCGGTCCGCGCCAGCGACTCCCAGCGCGAGACCCAGCGTGCGGCCTTCCATGCGCGGGCAGCGCGTGGCCGTCCGGAGCCGGTCGATGCGTCGGGGGTGCCCACGACCCTCACCTACGACGGACAGCAGTACGCCCTGCGGGTCTTCCAGACCGGGCCACACACCTACCGCATCGACTCCGGGGAGGCCGTGGCCGAGGTCGTCATCGATCGGGCCAACGACTTCGAGTGGACCGTGACCGCCGCAGGTCGGGATCGGCACGTCGTCATCGCCTCGCATGGGACAGGCTGCCTGCTGGAGATCGACGGGATCGCCCACCGCGTCGACCGCGACGAGGGCATCGCCGTGCGCGCGCAGTGGCCGGCGCTCATCGTGTCGGTCGCCGTCGACCCCGGTCAGGAGGTGGCCGAGGGAGACCCGCTGGTCATCGCTGAGGCGATGAAGATGGAGTCCACCCTCAGGGCGCCCTTCGCGGGCACGATCACCTCGGTGGAGGTGCTGCCCAACGAGCAGGTGGATGCCGGCGCCCCACTGGTGCTCATCCGCCCTGCGACCCGCGGCGACGCGGAGACGACCGCCCAGCCGACCAATGGGTCGCGGGTGAGCTTCGCCGGCATGGCCCTGTCCGACACGTCGGGGCGGCCGCCGTTCGAGCGGGTCTACACCGCACTTCGCGGCTACCTGCTCGGCTACGAGCTCGACCCCGCCTCCCTCACCGCGCTCCTGGCCGAGCAGCGCTCCTTCGCCAACCGCGCGAGCGCCGGGGACACCAAGCTTCTGGCCGCAGAGGACGGCTTCCTGGACCTGTTCACCGACCTCGGGCTGCTCTGGCAGTCCGAGCGTGAGGGCGGGGCCCAGTCCGACCTCGGCGTGACCACCGCCCGCGAGTACCTCCTGGGCTACATCCAGTGGCTGGACCCCGACCGCGTCGGTCTGCCGGCCCAGATGCGTCGCCGTCTGGCCCGCGTCCTTGCCCGCTACGGCGTCTCGGACCTGCACCGCAACCCGGACCTGGAGCAGGCCGTCGTGCTGCTGTTCGGCTCGCAGGCGCGGCGCCCACAGCTGGCCCGGGTGGTGACCGGGATCCTCGAGCGTCGGCTGCGCTACCGCGACCGCATCCTGCCGTTCGTCGACGACTCGGCGCGCACGCGCTACGACCGCCTGACCGCCTCCACGCAGGGGCAGTTGGAGTCCGTGGCCGACCTGTCCCGTGATGCTCGGTTCCGGTTCATCGACGAGCCCGTGGTGGAGGCCGGTCGCGCCCAGACCCAGGCACGCATGGAGGCCCACCTCGATGCGCTGGCCGAGGACCCCAACCGCCCCGAGCGCGCAGAGCGCATCGCGGCCCTGGTGGACGCGCCCCAGCCGATGCGCAAGCTGCTCCTGCGCCGGCGCATGGCCACGGCCGACAAGGACCTGCAGGCCGCGCTCCTCGAGGTCCGTGCACGACGCTGGTACCGAACCCGCCCGATCCGCGACCTGAGGGTCGAGGAGGTCGCCGGGGTCATGCTCTGCCACGCCGACTACGACTTCGAGGGCCGCTCGATCCACGTGGTCCTCGCATTCACGCCGTTCTCCGACATCAGTGCGGTGGGCTCGGCTGTGGCCGCCCACCTGGCCGACGTTGATCCGGGCCGGAACCCGGTCATCGACGTCATGACCTGGCGCCCCGACAGCCACCCGAGCGGTGACGACCTCTCGAGGGAGATCGCCGAGCAGGTCGCCCGATGGGAGATCGGCCGGCGACTCTGGCGCCTGGACGTGACGGTGTCGAGCCTCGGTGCCGACGTCGATCCGGAGAACCAGACCCAGTACTTCACGTTCCGCACCGGCGACGACGGGGGGCTGGCCGAGGACCACTTCTACCGCAACCTGCACCCGATGCTGGCCAAGCGCCTGGAGCTGTGGCGCCTCGAGAACTTCGACCTGACGCGCCTGCCCTCCATGGAGGACGTGTACCTGTTCCACGGCGTGGCCCGGGACAACCCCAAGGACCATCGCCTGTTCGCGCTGGCCGAGGTCCGCGACATGACAGTGGTCCCCGACTCCCGCGGTGGAGCCCCCGGCTACCCGACCCTGGAACGGATGGGCCTGCAGGCGATCATCGCCATGCGCCGCGCCCGGGCCACCTTCCCGGAGCGGGGCCGCCCGCAGGCCAACCGGATCACGCTCTTCGTGCGCCCACCCTGGACCGTGCCGCAGGAGCACTGGTCGGACCTGGCGGAGATGATGATCCCGTTGGCAGGGGGCGCCGGCCTGGAGCTGGTCGTGCTGCGCACCCTGATGCCCCAGCCCGACGGAACCCTGAGACCCACGGTGTTCAACGTCGACGGCATCATCACCCGCGCCATCACGGTCACCGAGGAGCCGGTGCGCGACGACATCGTCCGCCCGCTCACCGCGTACCGGCAGAAGGTGCTGACCGCACAACGGTTCGGCGTGCCCTACCCGTTCGAGATCCTGCGGATGTTCGCCCCTCAGCCCGGCACCGTGGGCAAGTTCCTCCCCGCGCACTTCGTCGAGCACGACCTGGACGAGTCGGGCGAGGTCCTGGTCCCGGTCATGCGGGAGCCCGGGCTCAACAGCTCCAACCTCGTCGTCGGACTGCTGACCACCTACACGGAGGCCTACCCGGAGGGCATGACCCGCGTGATCATGCTGTCCGACCCGACACGCGGGCTGGGCAATCTCGCGGAGCCCGAGTGCCGGATCGTGAACGCGGCCCTGGCCCTGGCTGCCGGCATGGGCGTGCCCGTCGAGTGGTTCGCAGTCTCCTCCGGTGCGCTGATCTCGATGGAGTCCGGCACCGAGAACATGGACTGGATCGCGCTCACACTGCGCCGGATCATCGAGTTCACGCAGGCCGGTGGCGAGATCAACATCGTGGTGACCGGGATCAACGTCGGCGGCCAGCCGTACTGGAACGCCGAGGCGACAATGCTGCTGCACACCCGCGGAATCCTGATCATGACCCCGGGCAGTTCGATGGTGCTCACCGGCAAGCAGGCGCTGGACTTCTCCGGTGGCGTCTCCGCCGATGACAACTCCGGCATCGGCGGCTATGAGCGGGTGATGGGACCCAACGGCCAGGCGCAGTACTGGGCGCCCTCGCTGGCGGACGCCTGCGAGTTGCTCCTGCACCACTACGAGTACACGTACGTGAAGCCCGGCGAGCGGTTCCCGCGGCGGATCGCCACGACCGACCCGGCCAACCGCGACGTCCGGCCATTCCCACATGCGGCCGTCCCCGACTGTGACTTCATGGTCGTCGGCGACGTGTTCTCCGCGGAGAAGAACCCGGAGCGCAAGAAGCCCTTCGACGTGCGCTCGGTCATGCGCTCGGTCACCGACCAGGATTGCGCGCCGTTGGAGCGCTGGCAGCGCTGGCGCGGCGGTGAGAACTCCGTGGTCTGGGACGCACGCGTCGGCGGCATCAGCGTCTGCATGCTTGGTCTGGAGTCCCGACCGATCCCACGCCGGGGGTTCGTCCCCGCCGACGGCCCGCCGTCGTGGACGTCGGGGACGTTGTTCCCCCAGGCATCGCGCAAGACTGCCCGCGCGGTGACCGCAGCGAGCGGCAACCGCCCGTTGGTCGTGCTGGCGAACCTGTCCGGGTTCGACGGGTCACCGGAGTCGATGCGGCACTGGCAGCTGGAGTACGGCGCGGAGATCGGTCGCGCGGTCACCAACTTCAAGGGCCCGATCGTCTTCGTGGTGATCTCGCGCTACCACGGGGGTGCGTTCGTGGTGTTCTCCAAGGCCCTGAACCCCCAGATGGAGGTCGTGGCGGTGGAGGGGTCGTACGCGTCGGTGATCGGCGGCGCCCCGGCGGCGGCCACGGTGTTCGCACGTGAGGTCCGCGGACGAGTGGAGGCCGACCCCAGGGTGGTCGCAGCCAAGAAGTTGCTGGCCGGAACCACCGGCGCCGAGGCGACCGAGCGGCGCGCACGCCTGGCCGAGATCACCGAGCAGGTGCGCTCGGAGAAGCTCGGGGAGGCTGCCGGCGAGTTCGACGCGGTGCACACCATCGACCGGGCGCTGGAGATGGGATCGGTCGACCGGATCATCTCCGCCGCAGACCTGCGCCCCTACGTCATCGACGCCCTCGAGCGCGGCATGGCCAAGGAGGAGCCCGGCGAGTAGGCGGTCCACGGATCGATCCGGATCTCGGATGATTCGCCGTCGCAAGAGCGGGCGGATTCACCCGGGGATCGGACCACGCGATGGCGGATCGATCGAGAGGCGCGGGATAGTGGGGGCGGCGGGGGGCTGGGCGGCTGGGTGGCTGGGGTCAGTCGACCAGCGGGTGGGTCACCCAGGAGTGGATGGCTTCGGCCCGGGACAGATCGGCTGAGCCGGGGAGCTCCTGCGGTGGATCGTCCAGGCCACTTGCCGCGACCATGGTGAGCAGGAACACGCCGTCCCGGCGCCACCAGCCCGGGAACCGCCTGTCCCCGGATGCCACTGTCAGGCGCTGCCACCCATCGGCTCGCCCGGCCCGGGCTCCGGCCCCGGCGCTGATGCCAGCAGGGTCCTCGAGGACCACCTCGACCGTTCGCGTGTCGGCGCGCAATCCGGTGCGCAGCACCTTCAGCGCGCTCTCCTTGGCCGACCAGATCAGGTTGGCCGCGGCGTCGTGGCCATCAGGACCGGGTGCGCTGGCGACGACAGCCTGCTCGGCGGTGGTCAGGAAGTCGCTGACGAAGCCGTCGCTGCGCGGCTCGACGATCTCCAGGTCGACCCCCACCGCGCCCAGGTCCGGCCCGACCAAGCAGACCGCCCAACCGGCGCGGTCGGTCAGGGAGATGTCCAGGCCGAGTGTCTGGCCGTCCACCTCGACGTAGGGCGCACCCGTCATCCGATTGAGCACCCCGATCCGCCCGAGGCTGGCCGGATCGTCGGCGAGCCCGACGGACGCGGCCACCGCGCACTTGCCGGCGTACCGGCGCACGAGGTACTCGTTGCGCCGCTTGGTGAACCGCATCGAGGCAGCCCGCGCGGCCTCGCGCCCGGTCAGCCACACCTGACCGGCCGGCACCTGCGACTCGCCGCGCACCAGCCACTGCATCTGGTCAGGGTAGCCGCCATACCGCGACTTCGACCGTCGTCGTGCGACGATCAAGCATGACCGCCGAGACCTGGCCCGCGACGTTGGGCGGCGACCAGCGATGACCGGGGTGATGCTCCAGGCGTTCCACTGGTACCTGCCCCAGGGCGGGACCCTCTGGCGCGAGGTCGGTGCCGCGGCACCCGATCTGGCTGCTGCCGGGTTCACGGCGGTCTGGCTGCCGCCGGCATACAAGGGTCACGTCGGCGGGTACGACGTGGGCTACGGGGTCTACGACATGTACGACCTCGGCGAGTTCGACCAGAAGGGCACCATCCCGACCAAGTACGGCACTCGCGACCAGTACCTCGCCGCGATCGGCGCCCTGCAGGCGTCCGGCGTGGCGGTCTACGCCGACATCGTCTGGAACCACCGGCTCGGCGGCGACGGCTCCGAGGTGATCCGGGCCACCCCGCACTCGACGCACGACCGCAGCCGCCCCTCCGGCCCGACCCGCGAGGTGGAGGTGTGGACCCGATTCGACTTCGCCGGCCGCGCCGGCGCGTACGACACCCGGACGCTGGACCACCGGCACTTCGACGCCGTCGACTTCGACGAGCGGCGCCCCGACGACTGGGACACGATCTACCTGTTCGAGGGCAAGGCCTTCGACGACCATGTCGCCAACGAGTTCGGCAACTACGCCTACCTGATGGGCTGCGACGTCGACCAGTCCAACCCCGAGGTCCAGGCCATGACGATCGACTGGGGCACGTGGTACCTGGACACCACCGGGGTGGACGGCCTGCGCCTGGACGCCGTCAAGCACATCCCGGCCTGGGTGCTGCCGATCTACCTCGACGCCCTGCGTGCGCACTCCGGGCGGGCGATCCCCGTCGTCGCCGAGTACTGGAGCGCCGACCTCCGGGCCCTCCAGTGGTTCCTGGCCGCCGTGGGCGACCGGATGATGCTGTTCGACGTGCCGCTGCACTTCGCGTTCCACCGGGCGGGGCTGGAGGGCAACGGGTTCGACCTGCGCACGATCTTCGAGGGGTCCCTTGTTGGCGCCCGTCACGACATGGCGGTGACGTTCGTCGACAACCACGACTCGCAGCCGATGCAGGCCCTCGAGTCGACGGTCGCCGACTGGTTCAAGCCTCTGGCCTACGCCCTGATCCTGCTGCGCCGCGAGGGATTCCCGTGCGTGTTCCACGCCGACTACTACGGCGCGGCCTACACCGAGCAGCGCTGGGGAGAGGAGCCCGTCGACGTCGAGATGGCCTCGTACCGGCACGTTCCTGGACGTCTGCCTGGGCCTGCGGCGCGACCTCGGCGACGCCGATCAGGTCGATGCGTTCGACCACTCCAACGTGATCGGATGGATCCGTCGCGCACCGGGACTCGCAGTGGTGGTCCTGATGAGCAACGGCGGGCCGGGGGCGCAGGTGTTCGACACGGGGCACCCGCACGCCGACTTCACCGACGGGACCGGGGCGATCCCCGGGACCCTCACCGACCGACGCGCACGGGAGGGCGGAGTTCCACTGCCAGGGGCGCGGGGTGTCGATCTGGGTCAGCCGCTGAGGCAGAAGCAGGCCGGGCAGGCGAGGCGGCGACCTCAGTCCCTCGAACGAGAGCGGCGCCACTGCCAGGCCCCCGGGGCCACGAGCCCCAGGGCGAGCAGCACCAGGGCGAGGATCTCGTTGCCGGAGCGGTAGACGAGGTTCAGCAGCAGCAGGTAGACAACGATCACGACCAGGCGCGCCGACCGACCGCCACGTCCAGGTCACCCGTCGCGGGGGCATCTCCTCCGGTGACGACATCGGGTTCACGTGCCGAGCGGACCATCAAGGGCCCGCGTCACATCCGCGTTCCCGATCGCCATCCGGCGGGCGAGCTCGGACATCCGCCGGCCCGAGATGGGCATCATGCAGATCGCCTGGGCGAGGTCGAACTGCCGCGACAGGCGCTGGGCCAGGTCCTGCTCGGCGAGGGCAACGATCGCGTAGCCGCCCGCGGGGACGTGCACGCCGACCAGGTCGCGCAGCTCGCGGTCCTCCGTGGTCCGGTCCCGGTAGCCGACGACGGCCCCGACCACCACGCCGATCAGGGCGGTCGCCCACATGAGCCTCGTGCCCAGTCCCGCGGCGAAGCCGACCACAAGCCCCACCAGCGCCGCGCGCAGGACCGTGGACCCGCTGGTCCTCTCCAGTGTGGTCCGACCTCTCTCATCGCGGTGCAGCAGGCCAGTCCCCGCGACCTCCTCGCGACCCGCTGACGTCATCACCCGCAGCCCATCGAGGGCAGGCGGCCCTGACCTGTACACGGCAGCGAAGAGCACGTACCGCCTCCTGCTCACCACCAGCTCCGGAGTTCCTTCATCCGGTCACGGTAGCGCTGGCACGCGAGACCTGCCAGCGATCGCCCCAGGACGCCGCAGGGGGGCGGCGGCGTGACCCGACTACCGCCTGCGCCGCTCTGCGGGCGGACTCGTGCTGGACCGCTGGACGATCCGGGTGGGGAGGAGCCGATCCGCCGGATCGCCTCCCGACATCCGTTCGAGCAGGATCTGGGCGGCGATCCGGCCCTGCTCATGGACCGGCTGGGCGATCGTCGTGAGGTCCACCATCGCCGCCAGCTCGTGGTCGTCGAAGCCGACGATGCTCACGTCGCCGGGACACTCCAACCCCGCGTGGCGGACCGTGCGCATCGCACCGAGGGCCATCTCATCGGACTGCGCGAAGACCGCGGTGGGTGGGGTGGGCAGGGACAGCAGACTGGCCATGGCGGACTCACCACCGGAGAAGGTGAAGGCCCCATCCACCTCGTAGCCCGCGGCGATCGGCAGGCCCGCATCGGCCATCGCGCCCCGGTAGCCCGCCGAACCGGTCGTGGGGCACCGTGAAGTGGATGGGTTCGGTCGGTCCGCCGCCGATCATGGCGATCCGCTCGTGGCCGAGGTTCACCAGGTGGTTCACCGCGGTGCGGGCTGCGGCCACGTCGTCTATGGCCACACAGGAGATGCCGGGCCCCGGCACCCCCACCGATCCCAGGGGCACCCCCAGCGCGCTCAGCTGCTCGACCTCGGGGGCATCCATCGGCAGGGTCAGGATGAGGACCCCATCAACGCGGCGCCGCAGGGGCATGCGCGCGAAGAAATCGGCCCGCGATGCCTCGTCGGGCAGGGCATAGAGCAGCACGTCGTACCCAGCCTCACGAAGCACCTCCTCGACGCCCGAGAGCACCTGGCCGAAGAACCACCGGCCCAGGTAGGGCGCGACCACGCCGACCGAGCGGGTCTGGCCGCTGGCAAGGCGTGACGCGCTCGGGGAGATGACGTAGTCGAGCTCCTGTGCAGCCGCCAGCACCTTGGCGCTGGTGGCCGGGGACACGTTCGGAAGTCCGCGCAGGGCCCTGGACACCGTGGCGGTGGAGACCCCCGCCACGGCGGGCCACGGCCTCGATATCGATCGAGCCCGATCGGCGGCGGTTCACCGGCACGTCAGCCACGGTGCACCACCACTGCAAGCGCTCGACAGTCGATCATGATGCACACGCTATCATGGAAGCGCTCTCAGACTCACCTGCGGGGAGGCCAACGCTTGCATATGTGATCTCCATCACTGTTCTGAAGATTCTGGATGTAAACCCTTGCATTCGTCGTCGACCCGTAGCATTCTTATGTCGAGCCGCACACACGGAATCCGGAATCCGCCGGACTCCTGCTCACATGCGTGCGGCTCCACACCCAGGAGAGGTGCAGCGATGGACTACAAGGGGATCGCGGAACAGATCCTGAAAGACGTGGGCGGGCCCGAGAACATCGCGAGCTACGCCCACTGCGCAACCCGCCTCCGGCTCGTACTGGTCGACGAGACCAAGGCGGACAAGAAGGCCGTCGAGAAGATCGAGGCCGTCGCCGGGTCGTTCACGGCCGGCGGCCAGTACCAGATCATCCTCGGCCCGGGGACGGTCAACAAGGTGCACGACGAGCTGGCAGCGCTGACCCACATCCAGGAAGCCAGCATGGAACAGGTCAAGAAGGCCGCCGCCGCGCACATGAACCCGGCCCAGCGCTGCGGTCAAGACGCTCTCGGACATCTTCGTTCCGCTGATCCCGGCGCTGGTCGCCTCCGGCCTGATGATGGGCCTGTTCAACCTGCTGGCCCAGCCCGGGCTCTGGCCCTGGCTCGGCGACGACGAGAACCTGATCGGCCAGTGGCCGGCGATCGCCGACCTTGCCGCGATGATCAACCTCTTCGCCAACGCTGCCTTCGTGTTCCTGCCGGTCCTGATCGGCTTCAGCGCCGCGAAGGTGTTCGGGGCCAACCAGTACCTCGGTGCTGTGATCGGCATGATCATGGTCCACCCGGACCTGCTCAACGCATGGGCCCAGGGCCAGGCCGCCCTTGAGGGCGAGATCCCGACCTGGTCGCTCTTCGGTTGGGAGATCGAGCGGATCGGCTACCAGGGCACGGTGCTGCCGGTCCTGTTCGCGGTGTGGTTCCTGGCCGTCGTCGAGAAGTGGCTGCGCAAGCGGATGCCGACGGTGCTGGACATGCTGTTCACGCCGCTGTTCGCCGTGATCGCCACCGGCTTCGCGACGATCCTGGTCATCGGCCCGGTCATGCGCTGGGTGGGCGAGCTGATCTCGGAGTTCTTCATCAACCTGCTCGAATTCGGCGGACCGGTCGCCGGGTTCATCATGGGCGCGACCTACTCGCTGCTGGTGATCACCGGCGTGCACCACTCGTTCCACGCCGTGGAGTTGGGCCTGATCGCCGATCCGGGTCATGGCCAACCCGCTGCTGCCGATCTGGTCGATGTCCAACGTGGCCCAGGGTGGCGCCGCGCTGGCGGCCTACTTCCTGATCCGCCACCGTGCGACGAAGGTCAAGGACATCACGATCCCGTCGGCGGTGTCGGCCTTCCTCGGGATCACCGAACCGGCCATCTTCGGCGTGAACCTGAGGTTGCTGACACCCTTCCTGGGCGCGTTGCTCGGCGGTGGGTGCGCGGGCGCCTTCGTGGTGGCCACGGACGTCACGATGACCAGCATCGGTGCCACCGGCCTGCCCGGCACCGCCCTGGTCACGCCGGAGAAGATCCCGATGTACTTCGTCGGGATGGCCATCTCGATCAGCGTCGCGATGCTGGCGACGTTCGCGATCACCAAGGCCCGCGGCTTCGCCAAGGAGGCCGAGGAGGAGATGACCGAGGAGGAGATCGAGGCCGTGGCCCTGCCGAAGGCCAAGGAGCTCGACGCCCTGGCCTGACGGCCACCGGCCCGGTCCCACGTCCGGGCCACCAGACCGGTGCACCCCCGGCCCTTGCCGAGTCGGGGGTGCACCACCTCGCACTCACGGTCGGCACGGTTGATCTGCATCGGCGTGCCCCCGTGGACAGGCCTCCGCCCTCGCGCCCCGGTTGGATGGATGCAGGACCCCAGGAAGGACCACACATGAAGCCACTGATCGGAGCCGTCGAGGCGGGTGGGACCAAGATGGTCTGTGCCGTGGGAACGGGACCCGACGACATCCGCGACGAGGTGCGCTTCCCCACGCAGCTCCCCGGACGAGTGCCTGCCGCAGGTCATCGACTACTTCACAGCCTGGCAGGCCGAGCACGGCGAGCAGATCGCCGCCATCGGGTACGGCACCTTCGGGCCCTGCGACCCGCACCCGGACTCCCCCACCTTCGGGTGGGTGACCAAGACCCCCAAGCCGGGCTGGACCAACACCGACGTCGTCGGTCCCGCTGAAGGCCGCCTTCGGCATCCCGATCGGGTTCGACACCGACGTCAACGGCGCCGCCCTCGGGGAGCACCTGTGGGGTGCCGCCCAGGACGTCGACACGTTCGTGTACCTGACGATCGGCACCGGCATCGGTGGCGGGATCGTCGTCAACGGCCGCATCCTGCACGGCCTGATCCACCCCGAGGCCGGTCACGTGGCGATGCGCCGGGACCCGGTGACCGACCCCTACCCGGGGCGCTGCCCGTTCCACGGCGACTGCCTCGAGGGCCTGGCCGCAGGCCCCGCGATCGGGGAGCGGTGGTCGATGCCCGCCTCGGAGCTCGGACCCGAGCACCCGGCGTGGGACCTCGAGGCGCAGTACCTGGCCGAGGCCTGCCGCAACCTGGTGTGCACGCTGTCCCCGCAGCGCATCGTCCTCGGTGGCGGGGTCATGGAGCAGCTGCACCTGTTCCCCCGGATCCGGACCCGGACCGTCGAGATGCTCAACGGCTACGTGCAGGCACCCGAGATCCTCGAGCGGATCGATGAGTTCATCGTCCCACCGGGCCTGGGCAACAGGGCCGGGGTCTCCGGGTGCATCGCACTGGGCCAGCTGGCACTGGCCGCCGCGACATGAGCACCGAACTCCCTCCACCCCCGGGGCCCCCGTGGCCAGGCGGCGGGGCCGAAGCGGCCGGCGCCCCCGCCACGATCGATGCGTTCGTCCTCGACGGGGAGCTGCGCGCGCTGGCACATCGAGCCGTCGAGGAGCGACCGGGCTCCATCGACACGGACCCCTGGCGACAGGCCTTCCACATCCAACCGCCTGTCGGCCTGCTCAACGACCCCAACGGACTGGTCGCGCACCGGGGCACCTACCACCTGTGCTACCAGTGGCACCCGTTCGCCGCCCGGCACGCGCTGAAGTTCTGGGCGCACCTGACCAGCACGGACCTGGTGCACTGGACCGAGCAACCGGTCGCGCTCGCACCGAGCCATGACTACGAGAGCCACGGCTGCTACTCGGGCAGCGGCATCGTGCACGAGGGCGCGGTGCGCTTCCTCTACACCGGTAACGTGCGCACTCCCGGCGGCGGGCGTACCCCCTTCCAGCTCCTGGCCACGGTCGACCCCGCCGGCCGGGTCATCAAGCACCACTCGAACCCGCTCGTGGGGGCGATTCCGGGGTGCACTGCGCACGTGCGCGACCCGAAGGTGTGGTCCCGGGACGGACGGTACTGGATGGTGCTCGGCGCCCAGACCGAGGACCTGTTCGGCACCGCGCTCCTGCTGCGCTCCGACGACCTCGTCGACTGGCAGTACCTCGGGCAGGTCGCCGGCGGCGCGGGCGACCCGTACGGCTACATGTGGGAGTGCCCCGATCTTGTTCACGTCGATGGCCGCGACGTGCTGGTGGTCTCCCCGCAGCTCGACCACGGGGAGGCGCGTGTGGCCGGGCGCTGGGAGGACGTCTCGGTGTACGCCGTCGGGGCATTGGACGTCGGCACGCCGGCGTTCACCCGCGAGGGGGGCTACCGGAGGGTGGATGCCGGTCCGGACTTCTACGCCCCGCAGACTCTCACGGACGCCTCCGGCAGGACGATCATGGTCGGCTGGATGGGCATGCCCGACCACGACGGCCAGCCGACTCTGGCCGAGAAGCACCCCACCGTGGCGAACGGCTGGGTGCACTGCCTGACGGTGCCGCGGGTGCTGAGCCTCGCCGGCGACGCGCTGGTGCAGTGGCCGGTCGCCGAGGCTCGAGGCTCTGCGCGGGGATCCGATCGTGGCGACGGAGGTGACAAGTGAGGCCGACACCACCACCGGCATCTCCGGCGCCTCCGGCACCGCCCTGGACATCGAGATGTCGGCGACCTGCGAACCCGGCGGCACCATCGGTGTGCGCCTGCGCGAGGGCGATGCCGGGCGTCCCGTGGTCCTCACGCTCGACCCACACGCCGGCACCGCCACCCTGGACAGGACTCGATTGGGCACCGGCGAGGGCGGGGTGCACACCGGCGCGTTCCGCCCGGGCGCCCGCGTGGATGCGCGGATCCTGCTCGACCACTCCTCGATCGAGGTCTTCGTCGAGCGCGGCAGGCTGGCGATGAGCGCCCGCATCTACCCGACACCGGGCGACGACCTGGTGTGCTTCGACGTCAACAACGCCCCGGCGACCCTCGACGTCACCGTCTACCCGATGAGCCCCGCCTGAGCCACGGGGGCGATCTCGGCCTGGATGTCGAAGCGGATGTGGTTGCGGCTCAGGCGCCGTGCGCCGATCCGGCGTCGGCGGTGTCCGGCGTCGTAGGTGACCTTCTCGAAGGAGATGTCCTTGCCGACCTCGACATGGCGCCAGGGCAGGCCGAGGAAGAACCGGTCGGGGTACGGCCCGACATCGACGACATCGCCGTCGGGGTTGCTCTCGACCGGGACCCAGCCATACCCGGGCAGGTAGAGGTCGACCCAGACGTGGTTGAAGTCCGGGTACAGCGGCGCCCCGCTCCACGGGTGGTAGGGGCTCTTGTATCGCCCCGCCACACGGCAGGCCAAGCCAGCCCGGCGGTAGAGGGCCATGATCGTGCCCACATGCTCGCCGCACGAGCCGGTCCCGCGGGCCAGCACCCCGATCGGGGAGTCCGCGTTGCCCATCTCGTACTCCAGCCGGTCGTAGACGTAGCTACGAAGGCGCCGCGCCTGCTCCAGCAGGTTCGCCTCGTCTCCGAGGGCGATCGCCGTCGCCTCGGCGATCTCCGGGGAGTCCAGATCGAGGTCCTCGTCGTCGACGAGGTAGCGCGATGCCATCTCGGGGCTCAGCGCCGGGGCGCCAACAAGGTCGGAGGCGGTCAGCAGGTGCTTGATGCCGAACACCTCCAGGGTCGCCCGCCATCCCAGGATCAGGCGCGTGCCGGCGTCGACACGTGGGATCGTGAACACCGCAACGGGCTGGCCGTCCTCCTCGAGGAGCTCGAAGGGCAGGCCGATCGGCTCCACGGCCACCATCCGCTGGCGCGGGCTGTCGATGGGCAGGCTCATCCGCCACTGCACATCGGTGAGGGGCCCAACGTCGGCATCGGGCTCGAGATCGACGTAGTAGTGCATCTGCACGCGGTGACCGGTGGACCACGCCTTCCGCGCCTCCGGGTCGTGGTGCACCCGGAGCTGGTGGATCAGGGCCCGGTCGCGGTAGCGGACCACCCAGGACGGGTCGACCCAGGGGTCGTCCTTGAGGTACGGCTCGTTCTCGTAGTAGGCCACGTGCAGGGTGTCGCTGGACTCGCCGGGCCGGCGCCGGGCGGCGATGGCTGTGGGCCGCTCGATCGGCGTGACCACCATGAACCGGGTGGCCAGGGTGATCGGGTCCACGCAGTAGACGGTCTGCTCGAGGTCGTCGGACAGCCAGAGCGCGTCCGCCGTGGCGGCGATCCCCTTCGCCCCGATGCCGTGGAGCTCCACGCTGGCCAGCACGGTCTCGAGGTCCGCCATCTCCCGGCTCTCCAGGGTCCGGCCCCGAACGAGGTGCACCCGGCTTCCCCGGACCGCGACGGCAGTGGCCCCCTGGATCGGCAGGACGAGCTCCGGGGTGGTCACGCGGGCGGACGCTGCGTCCCCCGTCGGATCCGACCACCGGGTACGATGCAGGCCCTCGGCCGTGGTGAACCACACCATCCCCTCGGCAAGGGCGAGTCCCCCGGCCCCCACGAAGGCCTCGGCCATCGGGTCGTTGACCACTTGGGTGCCGTCCGTCCTGGGATCCACGAGGGCCAGCCGACCCGTGGGCGCGTCGAGCACGAGGCACGTCCTCGCCGGCCCAGGCCATCCCCCGGATCTCGCGCCCAGCCAGGGGCCGGATGTAGTGCGCTGGGACCTCCCTGGCCATGGGTGCCGCCGTGCCGACTGGCCGCAGTGGCCTGCCCGGGGTCGGGTCAGCGGGGCTGGCGTCGGGAGCGAGGACAGTCTCCGGGATCACCGGGGAGGTGGGCACGTGCAGCTCCTTGCGTGAGTCGCGCGTCGTCACAGGCTGGCCGCGCAGCAGACGCAGGGATCATGGAAGCACGCCCGTCCCGTTCGCCCCAATCAGACAGGCCCGCCGGAGGTGCCGGTGGGCGTGCCCCCGACCTGCGTGTCGGCCTGGGCCTCGGAGCGCGCCTCGTCCTCGGCCTGCGTCTCGGCCGGGGTCGCGGCGTTCGAGAAGTAGGTCGGCACGATCCGCTCCTCGTGCTCCTCGGCGGCGCTGTCGTAGCCGCCGGCCACGTCGGCCACGCCCTCCTTGAGCCCGTAGTGCAGCCGTGCCTGGCGCACTCCCTGGCTGATCGAGTGCCACATGTGGTCCTCACCGATCTTGGCGACGAAGCCGGCGTGGCGCAGCAGGATGCGCACCGGGTACATCACCCGCACCATGTACAGGTCGACGTATCTCTCCCGCAGGGCGGCGAGCAGGGAGTCGAGCATGTCGACCGTGGTCGTGTCGAGCTGGTTGGTCCCCTCGATGTCCAGGACGAGGGCCACGATCTCCTTGTCAGTCCACTCCTTGGTGCCGTCCACCCGGGCCAGGATCGCGTCCTTGATGGCCGCGGCATTGACCCAGAACAGCGGGACATCGACGCGCAGGACGAGGATCCCGTCGACCGGGTTCCGCTCCGGATGGTTGCGCAGGCTGCCCCACGCCGCCTTCTCGCCCGGGATGCGCGCCATCACCTCGACGTCAACCCGGCTGGAGCGGTAGACCAGGCCGAACACCGACAGCAGGATCGCCAGGAGCAGTCCCTGCAGCGGCCCGAAGGCCAGGACGCCGAAGGCCGCCATCACCGCCGCGATGATGTCGTTGCGCCGCAGGTAGGCGTAGCGACGCATGGCCTGGAAGTCCATGAGGCCCCAGACCGCGTGGATGACGATCGCCGACAGCACGGCCTTGGGCAGGTCGGAGAGCAGGGGTGCGAAGAAGACGATCGTGGCGACCGCCAGGACGGCCGTCGTCAGGGACGTCACCTGGGAGCGCCCACCGGACCGGTCGGCCGCCGCCGTCTTCGAGAGGCTGCCCGCCACGCCGAAGCCGCCGAACAGGCCAGAGCTGAGGTTGCCGGCGCCGAACGCCAGCAGGTCCTGGTTGGCATCGATGCGGTCCCCACCCTGGGTCGCGAAGAGCCGTGCCGCGCTCAGGCCCTCGGCCAGGCCGACGAAGGCGATCGCCGCCCCCGCCACGAAGATCGCCGACATCTGGTCCATCGGCACCGTGGGCAGCGACGGGGTGGGCAACCCCTGAGGGACCTCGCCGACCACCGCGACGCCCTTCGAGGCGAGATCCAGAGCGCTCGAGACGACCAGCCCGCTGACCAGGGTCACCAGCGCCCAGGGCACCCGCGGCGCCAGGCGCGACCCGACGAACATGAGGGCCAGTGCCGAGATGCCCACGACCGCGGTCTGCGTCTGGATCTCGTCGAGGCCGGTGAGGAGGTCCTGGATCCGCTCCAGCACGTCGCCGGGCGGGACGGGGATGCCCAGGATGTTCGGCAGCTCACCGATGACGACCAGGATGGTCAGGCCCAGCACGAACCCGGTCACGATGGGCTTGGACAGGAACTCGGCCACCCAGCCGACGTGCAGCACGCTGGCGATCATCAGGATGATCCCGGCCGCGATCGCCATGCCCGCCGCGATCGCAATGGCCTCCGCCTCGTTCGCCGGGGCGAAGCCCTTGATCAGCGACCCGGTGAGGACGGCGACCGTGGACACGGGACCGACGATGAGAAGCCGCGACGTGCCGAGGATCGCGTAGCAGACCAGCACCGTCGGCAGCGAGTAGAGGCCAACCTGGACCGGCAGTCCCGCGATGGTCGCGTAGCCCAGGGCCTGCGGCAGGGCCAGCGCCGCCACGACCGCGCCCGCCGTGAGGTCACCCTTCAGCCACCGCTTCTGGTACTTGGGCATCCACTTGCGGGCAGGCAGCCACTCGCGCGGTTGCTCGCCGAGCGGGAGCTTCTTGGGGGGCTTGTTCGTCACGGGGCCTCCTGAACCCGAGGCTAGTCCCGGGAGCGAGCACGAGTCCCGACGACGCGTCACCCCGGGGCTACCCGGAGGTCACCTGAGGGTCACCCGGAGGTCGCCCGCTGTTCACCGGACGGTCCGTCGGAGCGTCACCCCGAGGTTGAGGTCGGCCGCTCCCCCACGGCACCCGGCCAGATCGGTGGCGCCTGGGGATCCCGGCGCAACCTGGTGCGGGCAACCACCTGCTGGGCCGAGGTCGTCCGCTCGGAGCGGTTGCGCCCGACGAAGCTGACCGACCAGTTGACCAGCGTCGTCAGGCGGCTCTTGAACCCCACGATGTACATCAGGTGCACGACGAGCCAGAGCAACCACGCCGTGAACCCGGCCGTCCTGATCCGACCGACGCTGGCCACGGCGCTGAACCGCGTGATGGTCGCCATGCTGCCCTTGTCGTGGTACTCGAAGGGCCCCGGCTCCGGGCGTCCCTCGATCCGAGAGCGGATCGTCGACGCCGCGTGGCGGCCGCCCTGGATCGCCACCTGGGCGACCCCCGGGAGGCTGTCCAGGGCGATCATGTCGCCCACGATGAAGACCTCGGGATGCCCGGGCAGCGTGAGGTCCGGCTCGACCAGGACCCGCCCCGCGCGATCCACCTCGGCCTCGGAGCGCTCAGCCAGCAGGGCGCCGAGTGGGGAGGCGGACACCCCAGCGGCCCAGACCTTGCAGGCGGCGGGGATGAAGGTCCGCTGCCCGTCGGCGGTCTCGTAGGTGACGCCCTCGGCGTCGAGGCCCACGACCTTGGCGTTGAGCAGCACCTCGACGCCCACGCCCGTCAGGATCCGCTCGGCCTCGGCGGACAGCTTCGGGCCGAACGGTCCCAGGACCGCCGGCGCGGCGTCCAGCAGCACGATCCGCGCCGAGGTGGTGTCGATGCGGCGGAAGTCGCGCTTGAGCGCGCGGTTGCACAGCTCCGAGATCTGGCCGGCCATCTCCACCCCCGTCGGCCCGGCCCCGATGACCACGAACGTCAGGAACCGCCGGACCTCGTCGGGGTCCGTGGCGCGCTCGGCCAGCTCGAAGGAGCCGAAGATCCGGCCCCGGAGCTCGAGGGCGTCATCGATGGACTTCATGCCCGGCGCGAACTCAGCGAAATGGTCGTTGCCGAAGTAGGACTGGCCGGCTCCGGCTGCCACGATCAGGCTGTCATAGGGGGTGACCAGCGGCCCGGGTGCCGCCTGCGACGTGACGGTCCGCGACTCGAGGTCGATGTCGGTCACCTCGCCGAGCAGCACGGTGGCGTTCTTCTGGCGCCGCAGGACCTCCCGGGTCGCGGGGGCGATCTCGCCCATCGACAGGATCCCCGTGGCCACCTGGTAGAGCAGCGGCTGGAACAGGTGGGTCGTGGTCCTCGAGATCAGGGTCACGTCGCAGTCGGCGCGCTTGAGCGCCTTGGCGGCGAACAGGCCACCGAATCCGGATCCGATCACGACGACACGGTGCCGGTCAGCGGGAGGGTGGACATGCGGCTGCTGGCTGACGGGAGGCTCCTGCTCTGGCATGCGCTGAGGATAGCCTCGCCTGCACGATCCGTGCCCCGGAGTGGAATCGGGACCCGCGCGCCACTGTCAGGCCGGGTCGGGGTTGGGCCCCTGCGGGGTCGGGGCCCCCGGGGGGTCAGTCCTCCTTGGCGACGGTCATCAGGAGGGTGGACCCCTCGCCCTCCTCGCCCACCATGGCCGTCACGGCATAGCCGTTGCCTGAGTAGGTGCCCATCCCCCCTCCACCGGAGCTGAACTCCCCCTGGAGCGTGAAGCCGGCGGACTCCATAGTGGCCTTCACCTCGGCAGCGAGGTCCGTCGGCGAGGTGTCGGGGTAGGTCAGCGACGCGGTCCAGCCCTGTTGGTCATCGCTGTCCAGGGCCATGGCGGAGGTGATGGTCCCACCCTCGGGCACCTCGATCTCGGACGGCCAGCCCTCCGGGAGTTCACCGCCGCCGTCCCCGGTGATCGTCATCGACCCCTCGCTGGACTCGATCTTGATGGTGTCGTCGTCGCCGTCAGGGTCGACGTCGACCTTGACCGTTCCGTCGTCGGTGACGATGGTCGCATCACCATCCGAGCCACCACACCCCGCGAGGCCGAGCCCGAGGAGGGCCAGTGCCACCGCTGCCGACGTCGTCGCAACCCTGCCGCGCGTGCCCCTCATCGTTCCTCCTCGGTCGAGAACGGCCCTCGGGACTCGGGTGCCTCACCAGGGTCCGGGCTGAGCACCACGCTACCGCGCAGAATCGCGACCCGATAGGCCGTCACACGGGTCGTGGCGGAACCGGACGGCCGGGGTGGGACTCACACGGAGTCGAGATCGGCGCGGGGCGGGTCGCCTAGCTGGCCTGCAACTCCTCGATCTCGTCACTGCTCCGGCGATGCTCGAGGCGATGCGCGACCCGGTCGATGCCGAGCACAAGCACCAGCCCGAACAGGGCCAGGCCCACGGTCACCGCGACCGCCTCGTCCGGCGCCCCGAGCGCCACGCTGTCCGCGCCGTCCGGCCACGGCCACAGCACCCGCAGCGATCCGAGCATGAGCCCGATCATCACGGCCATCACGGTGTCGTAGTGCTGGTTGAGCGCCCAGTGCAGCAGCTGGCTGAAGAGCGCCAGGCCGACCACGCACCCCAGGGCGAACACCCCGATCGTCAGGAAGTCCCGCTCGTTGACAGCGGCGAGGACCGCCGAGTACATCCCCATCACGACCAGGAGGAAGGAGCCGCTGATGCCGGGCAGGATCATCGCGCAGATGGCGATGGCCCCCGACAGGAAGAAGACCCACAGCGGGATGTCACCGGACACCGCGTCGTCCGAGGACCCGGAGGTGAACCCCAGCGCGATGAAGAACGCCGCTCCGGCGCCGAGGATCAGGACCCACTCCCGGACGTCCCTACGGGTGAGCAGGCCGGTGGCCACGACCGTGGACCCGGCAACCAGCCCCAGGAACAGCCCGGACATCTGGACCGGGTGCACCTCGAGCTGATGCTCGATCGCCCCGGCCAGGAGCAGGACCGCCGTGAGGATGCCCAGGCCCAGCGGGATCAGGAACGCCCACTCGACCTGACGCAGCAGACGCCACCCTCCACGGAGGTCGAGCGTCAGGAAGTGGCCCAGGGCCGACGAGCCGTTCCGGATGGCGGTCACGAGCCGGTGGTAGATCGCCAGGACGAGGGCGACTGTGCCGCCGGACACCCCGGGCACGACGTCCGCGCTGCCCATGGCCATCCCACGCAGGAAGTGCGCCGGGACCTCGCGAAGTCCGGACCCTGCCGCCCCCACCGACGCAGCCTCCCCTGCCATCAGCTCCGCCCGTCGTAGAGGCGCTCGACGTCCGCCCCCGGCTCCTGCGCGAACGCCCAGAACGCCTCGGCGATCCGGTCGGGGTCGAATCGGCCACCCGGCCGGATGAAGCCCTTGATCGTCAGCATCCGCAGGGTCACGCCGTGCGGTGCGAGTTCCTGCGCCAGGGCGAAGCCCGCCGCCCGCATCGCAGCCTTGCCCAGGGCCAGCACCCCGTACGCCCCGCTCGGGCTCAGGGCCACACCCCCGCCGGTCCAGGTCACCCGGCCGCCGGTGGCCACCAACCCGGGTAGAGCTGCCTGGACCGCCACGACCGCAGCCAGTGCGTTGACCTCCACGCTGGCCCGGAGCGTGTCCGGGTCGGCGGCCAGCAGCCCGCCGGCGTTCATGGACGCGTTGTGGTGCAGCAGGGAGATCGCCCGCCACTGGTCGGCCCGGCCGACCGCCGCGCGGACGGCGTCCAGGTCGCTGACGTCGAGCAACTCCTCGCGCGCCGTTCGACCGGCTTCCCGGACCTCGTCGGCGACCGGCATGAGGCTCGCGGCCGTCCGGGCGACGAGGGTCAGGTCGTACCCGGCTGCAGCGAACGTGCGCGCGAGGCTGGCTCCGAGGCCGGGGCCGACGCCGACCAGCACGGCGTGCGGAGCGGGCGAGGTGTGGTCAGGCGCCATGGATCGAGCCTAGGGTCACGGTCGCGCGGGCGCAGTCCCCAGCGCTCACGGATGAGGCGCTGGCCAGACCCGCATGGACGTCGGAGGTGACCCGACCCGAGCCTCGCGGCCACTCTCGTCGATTGGGCAGTCCCGCCGAGCGGGGACGCGAACCTCGCGCCCCGAATCGTCGTAAGGCAGGCGAGGATACGGGCGGGATCGACCACTACGGGCGCGAGGTTGCTCCCCGGCACCGGTGCTTGACCAGGCGCGGTCGCCTTTCGACCGGAACGGGCGCGAGGTTCGGTGAGTCACCGCTCAGCCCGACACGACCGGCTGCTCCGGGGTTGGATGACTCCCGTGCAGGACTCCGGCCCGCCTCCCCCACCGCTGCCGGGCGTGCTGGTCGGGCACGACACCGACGACCGGCGCCCCACCGGCGTCACCGTCGTGCTTCTGCCCGACGGGACCACTGCGGGTGTGGACGTGCGTGGCGCTGCGCCCGGCACGAGGGAGACCGATCTGTTGGATCCGGTCAACACCATGCAGGGCGTGCACGCCATCACCCTCGCCGGCGGCAGCGCGTTCGGGCTCGACGCCGCCGGGGGCGTCATGCAGTGGCTGGAGGAGCAGGGGCGGGGTATCGAGGTGGGGGCTGTGCGCGTCCCGCTGGTGCCCGCCGCCGTGATCTTCGACCTGTGGGTCGGCGAGCCTGCGATCCGCCCCGGCTCCCAGAGCGGCGCCCGGGCCTGCGCTTCGGCGGTGCCACTGGCCGACGCCGGGGAGGGGAACGTGGGCGCCGGCGCCGGGGCCACGGTGGGCAAGCTTCTCGGCCCGGACCGAGCCATGCGCGGCGGGCTGGGGATCGCCACGCTCCAGGCCCACGGGATCACGATGGCCGCCGTCGTGGTGGTCAACGCGGTGGGCGATGTCGTGGATCCTCGCACCGGTGAGATCGTCGCTGGGGCGCGGATGGCCCCGGATTCCGAGGGCCTGGCCGGAGCCGTCGCTGCGCTTCTGGGAGGCATTGCGGCGGACGGGCCGGGTGCCGGCACGAATACGACGATCGGCGTGGTGATCACCGACGCGCGGCTGACGAAGGCGCAGGCCACCCGACTGGCCCAGGTCGCCCACGACGGGCTGGCCCGCACGATCCGCCCGGTGCACACCCCGATGGACGGCGACACCTTCTTTGCCGCGGCGACCGGCACGCTGGACTCTGCGATCCAGGAGCGGACGCCGGCCGACCTGCTCGGGCTCCTGCTCTCCGTCATGGCCGCCGAGGTCACGGCCGACGCCGTCCTTCGCGCCGTGCGAGCCGCCGAGGGGCTGCGCCTGGATGGCCTTTGGCTGCCCGCCTGGCGGGACCTGCCCCGCAGGTGATGCGCCTGCCGGTCAGCCCCTGCTGAACCAGGTGGGCGGTCCGCTGACGAAGCCGGTCACGACGGCGCCGATCATGGCGGCGAGGCCCCCCTCGATCGTTCCCATGCCGGGAAGGAGCAGCCCGGCCACAGCACCGACCAGCAGCCCGCCGACCGCACTTGCACCGGTCCACGCGACCCGGCCAGATCCCCCCGAAGGGCTCGGCGCCTGCTCAATGGCCTTGTTCTGCGCAGGGGCAGGAAGTGCCGCGCCCTGGCCGGACCGGGCGTTCATCGCGTCGATCTCGCGGAGCAACTTGTCGATGTCATCGGGCTGGCTCATGGATCCATCGTGGCACGCCATCCCACCGGGTGCCCAGCCCCGTCGGGCTGCCTGCGCGGATGCGGGGTTCTGTCTCGTGCCTCACCCTTGCCCCATGGCATCGAGCACCCTCCTGGCCCCACTGGCCGCATCCGTGCGCACGGTGCTGTCCGGGCGCGCGGATGGCCAGTCCGACATCGCCCGCGCTATCGCGAAGCCCCGGGGAGCGCCCGGGTGGTTCGCCCCGGGTGACGCGATCTGGACGGTCCACGGCTCGGTGGCGACCTTCGTCGGGGGGATCCGCAGCCTCTACCTCCAGGCGTTGCACCCCATGGCCCTCGCCGGCGTCGATCAGCACTCGTCGTACCGTCAGGACCCGTTCGGCCGGCTGCAGCGAACGGGCGCCTACCTCGCCGCCACGACCTACGGCTCGGCGGACCTGGCGCAACAGACAGTGGATGCGGTGCGCGGGATGCACCGGCGCGTCCAGGGCACCGCGTCGGACGGACGCACCTACTCCGCGCAGGACCCGCGCCTGCTCGAGTGGGTGCACATCGCCCTGGTGGACTCGATGCTGTCGGCCTACCTGTACCTCGGCCACGACGGGGAGATCGACCCCGACGGCTATGTCGCGGACATGGCGGTGGTCGGCGAGCGGATGGGGGTCCCGCGCCCACCCCGAACCCAGGCCGAGCTCGCGGAGTGCTTCGCCGGCTTCCGCCCGGAGCTCCGGGTGGACGACCATGTTCACCGGATCCATGGCTTCGTGACCAACGCCCCCTTGCCCGTGGCCTTGCGGCCGGGCTACCGCGTACTGGCCCGGGCGGCCTGGGCGACCCAGCCGGACTGGGCGCTGGAGATGCTCGGGTCGAACCCACGCCTCGGTCGGTTGGATGTCGCTGCCGCAGATGCCGCCCTGCAGGTGCTGCGGGTTGCCCTCGTCGCGTCGCCCGCGAGGCTGGCAGGAGAGCGCCGGCTGGCAGGTGGGGTGCCGGCCGGCGGTGCACCGCTACGATCCGGCTGACGGACCGGCGGCGCAGGAGGTCAGATGGGGTATGGGTCGATCTACCGCGAAGGGCTCTTCGCCGACCAGGTCGTGGTGGTGACGGGCGCGGGATCGGGGATCGGTCGGTGCACCGCCCATGAGCTGGCCAGCCTTGGGGCGACGGTCGCACTGGTCGGGCGGGCTCGCGACAAGCTCGAGACCGTGCGCAGCGAGATCGAGGCGGACGGCGGCAGCGCCAGCATCCACGAGTGCGACATCCGCGACGAGGCGCAGGTCAGGGCCATCGTCGCCGACGCCCTGGCCGCCCACGGGCGCATCGATGGACTGGTCAACAACGCAGGTGGGCAGTTCCCGGCTCCGTTGGCCGCGATCAGCGCCAAGGGCTGGGACGCCGTGGTGCGCACGAACCTCACCGGCGGCTTCCTCATGGCACGCGAGTGCTACACGCAATGGATGCTCGGCCACGGTGGGGCCATCGTGAACATCATCGCCGACATGTGGAACGGCATGCCGGGCATGGGTCACTCCGGTGCGGCCCGGGCAGGGATGCTGAACCTCACCGAGACCGCGTCCCTGGAATGGGCGCCCGTGCGGGTCAACGCGGTGGCTCCCGGGTGGATCGCCTCCAGCGGGATGGATCACTACCCGCCGGAGATGAAGACGCTGATCACCAGCCTGCCCAAGAGCGTGCCGTTGAACCGGTTCGGCACCGAGAGCGAGGTCTCAGCCGCGATCGTGTTCCTGCTCTCACCCGCGGCGGCGTTCGTCTCCGGCGCCTGCCTACGGGTGGACGGCGCGGCCCCGAACGCCAAGCGTGTCTGGCCGATGGTGGGCAGCGGACCGAACGAGGCGTTCGCGGGGTTCCACCTCGCGCAGACCCCGAAGATCCTGCAGCCGGACGCGTAGTCGGCCGCCCGGGTCCGTGGTCGGCCGGCAGGGTCGCGTAGCCCGTACCGGGGACGCATGGCCGAACGACGGAGCCCGTGCCCGTACAGGGGGACGTAAAGGTCGGGAGGCATGGCCGCATGCGGATCGCGTAGCCGTTTGCGGGTCGGTGCGGCCCCCTCCCGATCAGATCCCCTGCCAGTCAGGTTTCCCCTCGTAGGTGTTGGTGTAGTAACTGGTCAGCCGCAACTGGTGGGCCGCTTCCTCGTCGACCACGACCGTGGCGTGCGGGTGCATCTGCAGGATCGAAGCCGGCCAGCGCGCCGACACGCCACCCTCGACGCACTCGGCCACGGCTTGGGCTTTGCCGAACCCGAAGCCCAGCATGATTGCGTGCCGGGCCTCCATGATCGTGCCGAGGCCCTGAGTGAGGCAGTGCTTGGGAACCTGGTTGATGTCCCCGTCGAAGAAGCGCGCGTTGTCCTCGCGGGTCTTGGTGGTCAGAGTTTTCAACCTGGTTCGGGAGACCAGCGACGACCCAGGCATGTTGAAGGCCAGGTGCCCGTCGGATCCGATGCCCAGGATCTGGATGTCGATCCCGCCCGCGTCCTTGATGGCCTGGTCGTAGTCCCGCCCGGCCTTTGCCAGGTCCTCAGCCAGTCCGTCAGGACCGTTGACGGCGTCCGGGGCGAAGTCGACCTGACCGGTGAACTCGCGCTCGATGAAGGTCCGGTACAACTCGGGGTGGCCGGCGGGTAGGCCGACGTACTCGTCGAGATTGAACGCCGTGGCCCGCGCGAAGCTCAGCCCCTCCTCCTTGTGCCGTCGGATCAATTCCTTGTAGACCCCCAGAGGGGTAGACCCGGTCGCCAGGCCCAGCACAGCGTCCGGCTTGGCCGCGAGCAGCGTGCTGTAGGCGTCGGCCACGATCGGCGCGGCGTCCTCCGGCTTGCGGACGATGATGACCTCCACAGCAGCCTCCTCGGGCTTCGGTGACTCGGCGACTCGGCAACCCCATCCTGCCGTGGCCGGGGGGTTGGTCGCCGGGCGAGCGCAGCGTCAGGACCCACACTCGTGCGGCGGATCTGGATGATCGCGGATCGTGAACCCTGCCGGTGTGCCCCACCTCCAGGCAACGGGGTCCGGCGGGTCGAGGCCCTGCACATCACCGGAGGGCTCATTCTGGTCGGTACCACCGGCGACGCCCTCCGAGGGCGGCACTGGATCGAGCGACCATCCGACGTGAGTCTTCAGAACGTGATGTCGCCGGCACAGCGGACCGAGGTTCGCGGCCGTGGTGGCGCCAACGGGGTACGGGACGGTGTGGTCGAGGTCGCAGGTGCTCGCCGGCTGACGGCAACCGGGCATCCGGCAGACCGGCTCCCTGGCCCGGACCAGCCGCGCAAGGGCGGCGGTGGGGACATAACTGCGCGTTCCCGTCGCCACAACGGCCCCTGAAGCATCGGTGATCCATGCGCGCCAGTTGCCGTCCGCGGCAATGGTCCGTGCCAACCGTGCGGGGATGGGGCCGAGGCCGGGGATGTGCGCAGGATCATCAGCCATCCCGAGGACGTCCGCCAGCGACATGACGACGGAGATCTCCGGTCGCGCGCTCGCCTGGGACCGGGCCCCGCACTGACCGCCATCAGTCGGATGCCCGAAGCAGCACGCCGCGACCTCAACTTCGGATCCGGAGGGCGCCGCGCCAGAGCTGCCAGCGTTCACGCTGAGGGCGACTGCAGCATCCCCCGTCGACGCTGAATGCGCACACCTGCCAGAGGCTCCCAGCAGGATGTCGACGAGGACGTCTGCACGAATCTGATCGCGGGTGCGCGTGTCTGCAGGATCCGACAGACCCGTGGCGATCGCCGTCAGGCGACGATGGATGCGATGGGCGTCCGTCGCGTCCAGATCGGCGACGATCGTCGCCATCCCGTGGCGATCCGGAAGCATCTGGACACGCCGGCCGGCGAAAGCTCGCTGCCGGGCTTCCTGATCGGTGTCAGGGCACATGCGCAGTCGAGCCCTCCGAGCAGCTCGGCCGACCTCGGCCGAAGTCCAGGAGCGCCTGCCCGAATCGCGGCGCTGCAGGACCTTGTCGCACACGTGGCTGACGACGAGTGCCGCCTGCTCGTCGGTCAGGTCCTCCACCTCGCGCACGACCAGACGTGCCGCCCACGCGGATATCGTCGCCGAGGAGACCAGCTCCACCAGGCGAGGGTGCGCCACCAGTTCGCGGGCGCCAACGATCCGGTTGGCCATCGATCCCAGGGACGTTCGCAGGGCGCTGGCGAGCTCCTCCACGTGCCGGGTCGCTCACCCGCAGGCCGAGTTCCGGGATACTGAACGTCACCTCCTCCTGCCCGGCACAGTCGACCAGGGCACACGCGGCGCCCGCCGCCGCCCAAGCACCGCAGGCCTCCCATGCGGCCGACAGCACCACCATGCACGCACACGGCCAACCCGGGCTGCTGCCAGGGGTGGGAGTCGGGCCGGGTACCTCGTCCGCATGCGGGCCGACGCACTTCTGGATGCGCCCGATGGCAGTCAGCGCGTCCGCCAGTTGGGGACCGGCCGGCCGCCAGAGCAGGGTGCGGACATCGTCACGCATGGACGCGTCCCACCAGTCCGACTCGGTCCAGCCGGGGCGCTCATCGAGCCACCACGTGCGAATCAGCGCACGCAACCGCTCCTCATGAGCTTCGCGTGCCTCCGAGTTGGGCTGTCCCTCGTGCGTCCAGACGACGGCCAGCGAGTCCGCGGCCACCGAGACCCCCGTCGTCACCCCCGCCGTCACAACCCCCGCCGTCACGACTCCCCCATCTCTCGAACTGGTGTTCGAATCCTATCACTTGTTCGCGCCCGGAACACAGGGGCACCGATGGTTGTGGACAGCAGATCCGCCGCTTCGGTCTCGCCAGCAGGGCCATCAGACGTGGCCGCCGACAAGGGCCCAACCCGGCTCCGCACGCGGACTAGAATCCACTCCGACGCCGAACCAGCGCACCGCACTCCCTGGCCCACGACGGCACACCCGACCGGCCCATCGAGCCCACGCGCTGCACCGGTGCGAGCGCCCGTAGCTCAACGGATAGAGCAGCCGGTTTCTACCCGGCTGGTTGGGGGTTCGAGTCCCTCCTGGACCAGTCCCTGCGCACCTATCGCGAGGCCCTTGTCGATGGCACGTTCGGCGAGTCCTTCGTGGAGGTGTACGGCCCCGGGAGTGGCAGCACGTCTTCGCAAGCGTCCAGTCCCTCAGCAGCGGGGCAATGGATCGCCTCGACTTGAGCCAGTTCGAGATCGTCGTCATCGACGAGTTCCACCACGCGGAGGCGGCGACCTACCGCGCGCTGCTTGAGCGGATCCAGCCTCGGGCGAGCTGTTGGGGCTGACCGCCACTCCTGAACGCAGCGACGGGGTGGATGTCCGGGACTTCTTCGACGGGCGCGCCGCCTACGAGATGCGGCTCTGGGACGCGATGGACGAGAGCCTGCTCGTGCCGATTCCACTACTTCGGGATCCACGACAACGTGGATCTTCGCGGCGTCGAATGGCGACGTGGCGGGTACGGTCCCTTCTCGGATCCTGAGCGGCGTGTACACCGGCCACGATGCGCGCGTTCGCCTCGTGATCGAGGAGTTACGCAAGAAGGTCGGGAACCGGTTGATGCGGGCACTCGGATTCTGCGTGTCCATCGATCATGCGCACTTCATGGCAGATCGGTTCAACGCCGCCGGGATCGATGCCGTGGCCCTGTCGGGCTCCACGCCCGACGAGCGGCGGGCCGCCGCCATTCGGGCGCTTCGGGACGGCAGGACCCAGTGGTATTCGCGGTCGATCTGTTCAACGAGGGCCTGGACATCCCGGAGATCGACACCCTGCTGCTGCTGCGACCGACCGAGAGCGCGACCCTGTTCCTGCAGCAGCTCGGCCGCGGCCTTCGGCGCACGCACGGGAAGTCGGTCCTGACCGTCCTCGACTTCATCGGCCAACAACGTCGCGAGTTCCGGTTCGACGCCAAGATGATGGCGCTCACCGGCGCAAGCAGGCGCGAGGTCGCCGACCGACTCGATCAGGATCATCCCTGGCTCCCCGGCGGCAGTGCGATGCTGCTCGATCGCGTAGCCAGGGACATCGTGCTGGCCTCGGTGCGCGATCAGCTGGACTCGCGCCTACCGCGACTCGTCGCCGATGCCCGCAGCATCGGGACCACAGATCTCGCGACGTTCCTTGCGGAATCCGGCCACGACCTGCCGGCGATCTACCGGAACCGGTCCTGGACGCAGGTCCGGCGGGCTGCGAGGCTCAGCCTCCCTCCCCCCGGACCCCACGAGGAGCAGATCGCGCGACGGGTGCGTTCCCTGGTCCACGTCGACGACGTCGGGCGGGCGGACGCCTACTCGGCGCTGCTGGCACCCGACGGGCCTGCCTACGGGGCGCTAGGCGAGTCCGGTCGGCGGATCGCCCGCATGCTGTGCCTCGCGATCTGGCCCGATCGTGCGGGGCGTACCTATCCGGAACTCCTCGATCGGCTCCGAGGCGAGCCGGCACTCGTCGACGAAATCGGGCAGGTACTGCGGTTGGGCGTGGACTCGTCCCGGCTGGCCCCTGGAGGGCTTGGCGAGCGGGTTGTCCGACGTTCCGCTGCACTCGCATGCGAGCGTACACACGCCCCGAGATCCTCGCTGCCTTCGGCCTAGCCGACGAGGATCGCTCGGCCCGCGGTCGGCAGGCCGGCGTGGAATGGGCCCGTTCGCACAGGGCCGTGCTGCTCCTGGTGAACCTCCGCAAGGATGCGGCGGACTTCAGCCCAACGACGATGTACCGCGACTACGCCCTCGGGGAGCGCCAATTCCATTGGGAGTCTCAGAACGACACGGCTCTTGATTCCAGCGCAGGTCGAGAGCTACTCGATCCCGCCACCCGCGTGGTGCTATTCGTCCGCGAGTCGCCCAGCAACGACTTGGGCAAGGGCGCACCCTTCCTCTGCCTCGGCAGAGTCCATCTGGTCCCAGGCTCGGTCAAGGGCGAGCGACCGATCGCGATGGTGTGGGAACTCGAGCGGCCGATGCCCGCTGCCGTCTACGAGATCGCGGCCGCCGCGGCTGTGTAGGGCACGGCCCAGCTTCGCGACCGAATCGTCGAGGTCCTAGCTGAGCGAGGCTGCCGCCGCGACGTGCCGTCGGATCCGGCTGTTCGTCGCGCCGGTTCGGTCGGCCAACTCATCAGTGGTGGAGATGTCCCGACCGCGCCTGCGTTCTCCAGGATTCCTGGTCGGCTGGCAGTTCGCACCGGCAGGGCGACGGGCTGAGTCAGCGTACGAGGTGCGCGCTGCCGTTCCCACTCGTCCCAGGCCCGCATGAGGATCTGGAAGACGTGGTAGGCACGGGCCAGTTCCCGATCGGTGTGGGTAAGCGCAGCAGGCATCATGCCGAAGGCGATGTCCGCAAGCAGTCTGGCGAAGCCATCGCGGGCGGGCGCAGCACCATCGGGGGCGCCCGTCGCAGCCTGGCCCGGCGGCGCCGGCTGCTGGCTGATCCTCCCGGCGATCCGGGCGGCGTGGTGCCAGGGTCCGTCAGGGTTGGCTTCCACGCTCTCGGCCGCGGCCGCGAGACCGGGGGCGAGCTCCACGACATGCCCGTGGAGTGCGAGGGCTCCGTGCTGGTCGGCATCGTCCATGGCGCGTCGAATGGCCGCGATGAGCTGGGTCAGGTTCGGGTGGTCGGCCAGCCGGTCGTCCGCGGCCGCGCCTGGCGCTCCTGAGGCTCGGCCGTGTGCGCCAGCTGCTGCTCCATCGTCTGGAGTCGGGCGTCCAAGGCGTTGATGAGTGCTGTCTGCTGCTCGGATTGCTCGACGAGCGCGGTCAGCGAGTGGGTGAGCAGTTGTTCGAGCTCGGTCATGGGCCGGGTCTCCTACTTGGGGTCGAGGGGGCGGCAGGGGTGCTTGGTGCCCTGCCAGGTGCAGGTGGTCCACTCGGTGCCGGTCAGCACCTGGATCGGTTGGCCCTTCTTGTTTGTGATCGTGGTGGCTGGGATGCCCCGCGCGATCGACCAGCCCAGGGCCAGGGAGCCGATCAGGATCAGGATCGAGAGGCTGGTCGCCGCGATCGGTGGCCAGATCAGCCACCGGCGGACCAGCCGTTGGGAGGTCCACGCGTCCTGCCGGATGCGATTCAGCCGGGACCCGATAGCGGCGCTGGTTGAAGTCAGCTCGGCGTTGACGTGCGTGTTCCAGTCGCGCACGTGCGTGGCCAGCTGGGCCTGCATCTGCTCGACCAGGGCCTGCATCTGCGCCTCTGCTGCCTGCTGCAGGGCGTCCTGGTCCCGACGGCTGGAGGCCTGCAACCGGGCGTGCAGGTCCCCGATCGTCCCCGGGGGCGGGTTGGTCGGTCGTGGGCTCGGGTGGTGGTGAAGTCGTGGACATAGAGGGCTCCCTTCAGCCGGATCGGCTTGGTGTCGGGTGCGAGGCGGACGCTGACGTAGTCCTTGCCCGCGCGGGTGATCTCGACGTGCTCAGCCAGCGCGGTGAGCAGGGTGGGGCGGTCGACGATCCGCCCGGCGGCGACCTGGTCGACCACCCACCCGGTGAGCAGCTCGCGGGGGTCCACACCCCGGGTCTGGCCGGCGCGGGCCGCGGCGGCCGCCTTGAACATCTCGTGGGCCGGGGGTTGGACCAGCCGGGCCCGGGTCGGGTCGTCGGGGCGGGCCCAGCCCTGTTCGTGGTTCCACGCGTCGCGGACGTGGTCGAAGTCGGTGCGCCACGACGGTGGGGCCGGGTTGTACGCCAGGCCGCTGGTCAGCTCGACGCGGGCGATCAGCACATGCACGTGCACCCCGTCCCCGGAGTCAGGGCGGCCGTGTTGCACGGCGGTCCACGCGTACCCGTCGGAGGGTAGGCCGGCGAACGCGAGGGCCTCGAAGTCGGCCAGCACCCCCGCGATCTGTTCCGGGGTGGGGTGGTCATCGGGGTGGAACGCGATCACCGCCGAGCTGTAGCGGTGCACCGTGCCCAGGCTGTCGGCGACCGCGGCGACCTGGGTGGGGTCACCGATCAGGACCTGGACGTGGTCACGGTCGACGCCCTTGTGGTCCCGCTCGCCGAGCAGGTAGGCCGCGGCCTTCGCCGCCGATCCGGTGCCGTGGCGCAGGAACTTGATGTGCACCCCTCAGCCCTCCCCGGAGCTCCGGGATGTTCGGCCCGCCCGCGCCGGCAACCCGGCCCGCAGCGCGCCGTCGATGTCGGCGGCGATCGTCTGCAGGGTGACCAGCCCGGCCACGGTCAGCGGGCCGCCGGTGGCGTTGAGGTGACGGGCGACCTGGTTGAGGTTGTTGCCGATCCGGGCCAGCTGGACCACTACCGCCGGATCCACTGGCGGGGCCACCGCTCGGCCCAACCCGGTCCGGCGCCGCGGCGGACGGCGGCCCACCCACCCCGCAGGCTCACCAGGTCGCGCCGCAGCTACCTGCCCGCGGACCCAGTCGGAGACCGTCAGCTCGGCGGCTGCAGCAGCAGCCCGCCAGCCGGTGGCGACCTGCTCGGGCAGGCGCACCGTCACCTTCGCCGTGGACGCGCCCTGCGGGGCGCGTGGTGGGCGGCCCATCAGGGCGCCCGCTCGGGGGATCGAAGGGGGCCGCAGGCCCCCTCGCCGGCCTCGGCCGGACGGAAGCCGCGACAGCGGATTCCGTCCGACGAGTAGGCTGGCTCACCCTTCCCGAGCATGGCTCTGCCGACCACGCGGGCCGAGGCTTCGAGGGCCAGGGACGGCAGGGACGCCGCTGGCTGGCCCTCGTCTGCCGGAGAGTCGCTACCCCCGCTACGCCGCAACACCGGGGCAGCGTTCGTGCTCGGCCCGCGCCTGTGGGCGCTGGTTTGGGTGTAGCGCCGATGCAGCGAAGTAGCGGGAGTGTGGCGGCGTTCGGCTGCCCCTCGCCGGCCGGCAGACGCCCTTGGCATCCGCGAGGGAGGGCGAGCGGAAGGCCCCGCCGGCCGGGCGTGACCGCCAGATGCCGCTACATCCGCTACGGCGCTACCGGACGGGCGGGGCGCGTGATCGGACGTGCACCTGAGCACAAGCCGAGGCCGTCCGGCGGCTGGATCTTGTAGCGACCAAGGTCCCCCGGAGGGAAGCCGAGCCGCTACACACGGTCCACACCGACCAAGCCCGAATCGACGATGGGGGCAGTCGCCCGTTGCGGGGTAGCGGGAGTAGCGGTGTTGCCGGGCTCAGGGGGCAGGTAGCGGGCCCATGCGTCTCGCAGGTCGGCCAGCTTGTAGCCCTTGACCACCGACGCGCCGATCCGGATGTTGGTCGAGCGGATCTCGTAGCCGCGGAGGCGGCGGGCGAGGCTGGCGGGGTCCAGCGGCTTGCCGCGCAGGCTCCGCCACGGGGACTCCTCGATGCCCAGGAGCCCATCGAGGACGGCGGCCGTCGGAAGGGCGTCCGGGTAGCGGGCTGCGGCGAACACGGCCCGCAGGTCGGCGAGGAGCATCACGCTCAACGAGGGCTCAGATCGCTGGGCCTGGGCGACGAAGAACGAGCACGCTGCGGCCGAGCGCCCGGCCCACCGCTCGCTGACCCCCTGCGCGATGGCCAGCAGCGGTTCCCAGACGTCGGCAGGTCGGTCGACCACGCCCTCGGGCATGAGCGGGTCGTCCGCCAGCTCCACGCTCGTCAGGGCCTCGGCGAGGGCCTCACCGATCGTCAACCCCTGCGGCTCGTGATGACGCAGCCGGTACGGCTCGACGACTTCGCCAGGGCCACGGCGGCGCATCCGTACCATGATCGACCGCGAGGCGATCGTGTCGGGGACGTCGTGGAGGCCAGCAACGGCCACCGCAGCGAAGGCGGGGAACTCGACGACCCGCTGCACCGATCCGAGGCCGACACACCGGTACGCCACGCCGGACCTCCGGTTCCCAGCATTGAGGAATCCGCGGATCTCCTCGTTGTCCTTGGCCTTGGGCCCGAAGATCGTGTCGATCTCGTCGAAGAGGATCGTGGGCCGGTGCTCGAGGTCCGAGACGGACCTGAACAGCGCCGCGGGGGTGCAGTTCACGGCATGCATCGGATGGCGCACCATCGATCCGATGACCTCAAGGGCCCGGGTCTTGCCGCTGCCAGGCTCCGGGGAGAGGAGCGCAAGCCGCGGCGTCGAGTCGAACGACTCGATCAGGTACGTGTGAGCCACCCACAGGGTCGCGGCGACCCGGGCGTGCTCGCTCGGCCAGACCACAAAACGGGCGAGGAAGGCCTCGGCAGCGTCGAGGGCCGCCTCCGCTCGGCGGTGGGTGGGCCGAGGCGAACGACCGGCTCCAGCTTCCGGGCGTTCGGCCCGCCTGGGGCGGCTGGACGTCACGCATCATCAGGTCCTCAGGCCGCAGCGAGCGAGTCGATGAATGCGTCGAGCGACTCGCTGACGACCAGCCTTCGCCGCCCGATCTTGACGGACTTGAATGCACCGTGAGTCCAACAACTCGTAGAACTTCGTCCGACCGATGCCCAGCCTGGCGCGTGCATCCTCCGTCGACTCCAGCCCCTTGTAGCTCATGCTCGTCTCCCTCTCCGATTGGTTGCGCAACCTATTGTTTGGTCGCTGGCGCTCACCGTAGGCCGCAAGAACACGTCTGGCAATAGGTTCCGCAACCATGTACCGTGTTCGGACATGAGCGAACACCAGTACCGACAACCCGGAGCCCGGGAGGTGCTCTGGGTATCGCCGGAGCACCCCGCAGTCGCGCTTGCGCTACGAACGCCCGAACGAGCAATCCCCGTGGCTGGTGACAGGCCTGATCGCCAGTTCGCAGGTGGCGGGCCTGGGGTCGGCGTGGATGAAGCGATTCCCTTGGAGACGGGCTAGGCAATCCCACTCGGCTAGCGCGGATCATCTGGGATGACGCACCCACCATCGAGCACCTCGACGAGGTATTCGACGAGAACGAGGCAGCTCGAGTCCCAACGCGACCGACATCTGCACGGCCGCCAAGTACCGACTGCAGGTCGCTCCCCGCCACGGAGACCTGATCTTCGCGCACCGAGTCGACTGGCATCGACCATGCAGGAGCGACCTGGAGTACGACCAGATGATGAGCGACCTCCGGAACGCAGGTGCCGCTGGCGCGACCGAGCACGACGATCGAGGAAGCCAAGAAGGACTTCTTCTACAAGACGGTGGCGCGCATCTACGAGGCCGCCGTGCGCGCGACGGGGAAGCCGGTTGAGGCCGTCGCCCAGGCCTACGACGCCCCAAGACCTCTGCCGCCAACTGGGTCCGCGAGGCCCGGGTCCGCGGCTACCTCCCACCCACTACGAAAGGACGCGCGACATGACCAAGCGAGGGAACGGCGAGGGGAGCATCACCAAGCACGCCACGCGCGATCTCTGGATGGTCCGGTGGAGCGAGGAAGTCCGTGGCGAGCCGGCCCGCCCTACTCAGTACGCGAAGACGAAGGAGGAGGCCGTCGCCATTCTGCGAGCGGCGACCAATCGCGTGGAATCGGGACAGCCCGGCATCGACTCAGTTGCACCCTTCAAGGTCGTTGCAGAACTGTGGCGGCGAACGGCCGGGATCAGCCAGGACATCAGCACCAAATCGATGCAGACGTACTCAGGGGTGCTCCGGCTCCACGTCTACCCAGTCATCGGGCACGTTCCGCTCAAGGCCGTCAAGCCCTCCCACGTGACGTTGGTTATCGCGTCGATGGCCGAGAAGGGCCTGTCGAAGTCATACCAACACCAGGCTCACAAGGCGATCAGCGGCGTGTTCAAGATGGCCATCGACGACGAGCTTGTGGTGCGGAATCCCACCCGGTCTGTGAAGGCCCCTCGTGGGGGGCACAAACCGAAGGTGGTGCCCACCCGCACGCAGGTCCTCTCCATGATCAACACAGCTCCGGACGCGCGGATGCGAACGTTCGTCGCCGTGCTTGCGTACTCCGGGCTGCGCATCTCCGAAGCCGTCGGCCTTCGTTGGCAGGACTGGGACGGCGCGGGGACCATGCGAGTGATGCGGGCGAAGGGTGGTCGCCCACGGGCCATCCCCGTGCCGGAGAAGCTGCAGGTGGAGCTCAAGGCGTGGCGAAAGGCCCAGAGGGCCGAGCAGGTCGCGGCCGTCTGGTGGGACACCGAGCACGACTGGATCCTGTCGACCGACGTCGGAACTCATTGGGATCCGCACAACGCGCGGAAGCGGTTCAAACTCATCGCCGACGGCCACCCCGCGAAGGGCCGCGAGGGCATCTGCCCAGGAGCGACGCCGCACTCCATGCGGCATGCGACGGCAACGATCCTGCTCGAGGAGGGCGTGCCGATGCGGGTGGTCTCGGAGCTGCTGGGGCACTCGTCGACGCGGATCACGGAGGACGTGTACTCGCACGTGACGGCCCGGCTGGCCGAGGAGTCGGCGGCGGCACTGGACCGGGCGCTGTGATGGCTCCGGTACATCTCTTCTGCCACGTCAGAGAGCAATTGCATATGTTGGTCGGCCGTGAGATAAGGCTCCCCCGTGTCCCTGAACTTCCATTTGTCCGAGACCTCACGTCGTACGAATGCCTGAACGACTGCAGCGACCCCGCTCAATGGGTCATCAGCAGATCGGATGAACTCAGCCGGCGTGATGCCATACGTCAGAAGTGCTCGAGCAACCTGCGCGAGGAGAAATGGGCGCGTGACAAGGGGGTGGTCGTCCGCGTCCCCCAATTCCACGGCGATCTCAGCGTACGTCGCCGCAGCGTCGGAATCTATCTCAGCCTCGCCAAACAGAGCCTGGAGATACGCAACCCCTTCTCGCTCAGTCCAAGGCAATAGAGAGATCTGATCGAATTGACACGGGGACGTAAGGGCCCTCTTGAGGAGTCCGGCTCGCCTTAAGTAGTCATCCGTGTCGAAGAACGTTCGGCGAGCTGCTGCAATCACGGAGCCTCGCCCACCAAGTTGACTCACAAGGGCTGCAAGCGCCCCTATCGCATCGGTGCCTCCCTGCTCGGCCGCTAGCTCGTCGAAACCATCGATGGCGAGCACCAGCGCGCCGCGACGCATCAGCCGGATTATGGACGCCATCCAAAGGCCAGTCATTCGAAGTTCGCCAAGGTCCCCCATGAGGGCCTCCGACAGGCGCAGCAGCTGACGCCCTTGCAGGTCAAGATGCCAGAATACGTAGTCACTTGTGCCGTTTGAGAATGCCTGCGCCTGTCGGTATTGAAACTCGCGCAAGAGCGCTGTCTTACCATGACCTGCGTCCGCGGTAATGAAGGCAATTCTCGATGCAAACGCTGGGCCGTCCTCGCACTCGGCCTTCAGCACTTCCATGGCGAGCCCGGTCTGGACGGACTCAACTGGCCGACTTACCTCCACCGGGCTGTCAACAAACGCCTGAATGGGGCCTCGCCGTGCGACCAAGCGCTGCGCCAATACGTCGAGGCGCCCAAGCGTTCGGGTGAGAAACGCTTGGTACGGTATATCGGATCCATCAACGGTTACAAACTGCTGCCCACTCCCAAGTTCCCGGAATCTTCCTGACAGCGCCTGACCACCTCGCATCATGACGAATGTTCCATCGGGGTCAACGACTACGTCGTCTTCCTCGTCGGCGAACGCAGCGAGGTCAGCACGCAACTCGTCCAGTTCCATCAAATCGCCCTATTCATGGTTTGCACGGCTACTCCCATTCTCCTTAGAAGCTCTGCTTCGGAATCCGGTAAGTCCCTGGACGGAGTTAGCAAATAGAGTCGTCTTGCTGTGAACGCGTCGCGACAAGCAGCGTAGAGCAGTGGAGGAACGAAGTCCGTGTCACCAGATACAAGGAACACGGCAGAGATCCCTTCGTCCTCGGCTGCGGCCAACAGATCGCACGAGAGGAGCGTGTCTACCATTTTTTGCTCGTGTGCCACGAAGGCTGAGGTCGCCGTGACGCCACACGCATCAGCCGGGCAGAGGCTCCCGGGCCCTTTGGTGAATTGCTTCAGGATCCGAGCTGGACATGCGACGGGGTCTCGCTGACAGCCCGGTGGGATGGGCCCCGAAAGCCTGAGTCTGGGCACTGATCCTCGGTGCCGGTACGTGTCTTGTAGGACGAACGCAGGTGCCGCGAGGAGGCTCGTGGCGAGTTCGACCGTGCCGCGGACCGACACGCCATTCGTGTGAAGCAGTGGGAAGGGATCTGCCATCGCCATGGCCGCGGCAACTTCACTTCCCATTCGACTCAAGACACCACCGCTCATCCACCCTCCGTAAAGGCGGACAGTGATAACGCCGATGCGCGGGACTGAATCGCAAGCGAGCGTGATCAGAGTCAGGAGCGAGTGCCTAAGTTCAGGTCCAGCTAGTGCCGTACTTCCAGGCGGATGGACGTTGTCAAGGTCGACAAGGATCACCGCTGACTTGGGACGATACTCGTCGGCAGAGACCCCTGTGCCCTCTTCAGCCACGGGCCGCCATCCTATCGTCGGAGTTCCCCCGGACCAGGGGACGCGCATGGCTGCCGATCCCCGGTCGAGTCCGTCTCGCGCAACAGCCTAGCCCGGGTCAACCACGATTCGCGTGGGAAGTCGTCCCATGGATGTCATGCCGATCCTCGGCACCGCATCCACGAGAGGCTTCTCCGCCCTAGCCGGCTTACCCCGCCACAGCCCGTACAGCTTGCGGCAGTTGCTGGCCTCGCACAACACCAGATTCGACGGCGCGCACAGGCGGGTGGAGTCCCCCTGTATTGGAGCTTATCGAGTATCCTTCAATGAAGGAGGTGGCTGTGGGACGATATGTGGAGGCGATCTGGCCCGGGAATCCGTCCGGGTCCACCAGGGCGGAGCGCACATCCTGCCGCTATCAGGCCTACGTGCCCGACCCACTGGTGAGTTCGGAGTCGAGCGTTCCCGCCTCGGTCGCGGCCGACCTGGCCGAGGTCGAGCAGCGTGTTCGCGCCCTCAACGCCGACCACCCCGGGCTGGCCAACCTCGAGCCACTCGCCCGATTCCTGCTGCGCGCCGAAGCCGTGGCCAGCTCCAATATCGAGGGCCTGACCATCAACGTGCGAAGGCTCGCCCGCAGCGAGGCCGTC
The DNA here is from genome assembly GCA_963747335.1 of uncultured Actinomycetes bacterium. Taxonomy (GTDB): domain Bacteria; phylum Actinomycetota; class Actinomycetes; order S36-B12; family CAIYMF01; genus Prado023. The sequence continues at coordinate 148,208 of CAVVEV010000005.1, forward strand.
GAACGCGAGGGACTGCCGGTGACCGACGAGACGGCACGGGCCGTCGTGGGGAACGTCCGAGCCCTTGACGAGGCCATCTCCCTGGCCACCGACCCGACCCGGCCGGTCACGGTCGAGGACATCCGGACGATCCATGCAGCGCTCCTGTCCGGCACCCGCGACGAGACCTGGGCAGGAGTCGTCAGGAACCAGCAGAACTGGATCGGCGGCCGAAACCCGTGCGCCGCAGCGTTCGTCCCCCCACCGCCGAGTGAAGTGCCTGGACTCCTGGACGATCTGGCCGCCTATCTCACAGGCGACGACCACCCCGCCCTCCTGCAGGCCGCCCTGGCGCACAGCCAGTTCGAGACGATCCACCCGTTCGCTGACGGCAACGGGCGCACCGGCCGGGCATTGATCCAACTCGTCCTGCGCCGTCGGGGCGTCGCCACCCGCGTGCAGCCTCCCGTCAGCCTCGTCCTGGCCACCCGGGCCGACGCCTACGTCCGGGCCCTCGACGGCACCCGGTCCGACGCCCCGGGCACCGAGGGCCTTCTCGACTGGGTCGAACTGTTCCTGTCCGCGACCGGCCGCGCCTGCGCCGACACCGAGCACTTCGCCGCCCAACTGGCCACGTGGCAGCAGGACGCCCGCGCCCGGCTCGGCAAGGTGCGCGCAGACTCGGCGGCCCTCCTGCTCCTGGACGCGCTCCCGTCCCTCCCTGTGTTCTCGATCACCACGGCGGCCGCGCACATCGGACGCACCTTCAAGTCGACCAGCGACGCCGTGGAGCGGCTGCGCGATGCCGACGTCGTGCGACAGGTCACGCTGGGCCGACGCAACCGGGCCTTCGAGGCGGTTGGGTTGTTCGAGGCCTTCACCGGTTTCGAGCGCATGCTGGCCAGCCCAGATGCCGACACGGCCATCAGCCCACCGCGACGGCCGGTTCCCCAGCGACCCCACTGAGTTAGCGCCGTACACCAACCCGTACACCAACTGGGTGGAATCCGGGGGTGTCCGTGAGTACCCGCCGACCCCCGTTTCGTGCTCAGCGCGACCCCTGGCGACCACCCCGGAACCGCCTGATTGGACCCGGCTGGTTGGGGGTTCGAGTCCCTCCGGGCGCACACCTCCGGGCGCACACCTCCGGGCGCACACCGGCACACAACGTGGCTGGTCAAACCCGAGCTGATTCAGGCGCTCGGGCCCTTCTCGCGCACGCTGCGCACCGCTTCCATGGCGGAGTCGAGGTTGGACAGCCACTCCCCCTGCTGTTGTTCTACCAGGCGCACGCACCAGGCAAGGGCATCGGATCGCGAGCGGGCGACGCCAGACTCGACCAACGTGTCGAGGACCATCCGCTGCGGCTGCGGCAAACGGGTCGGGGGAGGTGCGCGCAGATCCGGGCGTGCTGCTTCTCCTAGACGCTCGTCCGTCACTGCCGGTGTAGCCAACGTCATCGTCCTGCCGGCCCACGCTGGCGCGACCGGCGCCGATCTCCGCAGGGCTTTCCACAGATCGCCACCGACCCCTTGTCAGCCTCCAGATGACCGGGGAGGCTGCCTGCCATGAACTTCGAGAATCTCCCGGCCGACTGGCCGACCATCCCACTGACCGACCCCGACCACATCGCCGACGTGCTCGACATATTCGTCAGCCGGAGCGATCGCGTGGTCGGATCCCTTCTGATCCTGATCTGCGACGAGCAGCGGCGCCCGGTACAGCCGATGGTCATCAACGACATCGAAGGGGGGCGACCCGGGGGTGATCATGTGCCCCTCGAACAGATTGCACAGCACATCGCCGATCTCAAGCCTGATGCCACCGTCATGTGCGCGATCGCGCGAACGGGTCGCGCACGCGTGACGAAGACCGACCGGCGATGGGCCCACACGCTCGAGCGCGCATTCGCCGGGCACCTGGAACTGCTCGGCGTGCACGTGATCACCCTCGACGGGGTCACGCCTGTCACCGCGGAAGTGGACAATGCCGCGTAGAAGCCGCGCGATCATGCTCGCCCAGCGGCACGCGAGCCCGACGGAGCTCAGTCAGCGTGATGGGCGTGAGCCCAGGCCGCCGCCTCAGTGCGTGAGGACACGCCCAGCTTGGCCAGGATGTTCGACACGTGTACCGAGACCGTCTTCACCGAGATGAACAGCTCTTCGGCGATGGCACGGTTGCTGCGCCCCGCAGCGACGAGACCCAGAACCTCACGCTCGCGAGGGGTCAGGACCTCCACCACCGAACCCTGTGCAATGGCCCGCTCTGATCGGTCCGGGCGCGGAAGTGGCAGATGGGCGGCCCCGGCAAGACCGGCAGCACGATGCGCCAGCGACTCGGCACCCAGCTCGCCGATCATCGTCCAGGCGGCGATGATGTCGGCTCGCGCATCGTCCGGACGTCCGCCGCCCAGGGACTCCTCGGCGGCACGCAGGCGGGCATCGGCCTCCTCCATGAGCAGGCCCTCCGCTGCGGCCAGCGCGTCCCTTGCGGCCCACCAATCCGGCGGATCGTCAGAGGCACCGCTCGACACGGGGGTCTCGCCCGACGCAGGGGCCTCGCCCGACGCGGGGGCCTCGCCCGACGCGGGGTCGCCGCCCGACGCAGAGGCCCCGCCCGACGCTACTTCGCGGCTACGACGCTCCAGCGCGGCTGCCTGCGCCGTCGTCACCAGCTGCCAGGCGCTGTGAGGGCTGATCCGGCGCAGGTGCGCCACCATCGGGGCAAGCTCGAGGGGCGCCGGCGCCGCAGCATCGAGCAGCAGCCGACCCCAGGCCCAGACGAACGCCCACCCTGACGCGGGCGGCGGTGTGGACCCGGCGGCCACCGCGGCCTGATGCATGATCGTCAACGCCCCCTGCAGATCCCCCTCGGCTGCGGCGATCTCGGCCCTGGCAACGGCCAGCGGCAGCATGTACTGGGGCTGCCGGGTCGCCCGGGAGAGCTGCTCGGATGCTCGATCCACGCTGTCGGCAGCCCCGCCGACGTCTCCCCGACGCACCTGCACGATCGCCCGGAGGGAATTGAGGTGCCCGCGCGTGGTCGATGGTGGCTCGAGCCGCAGGGCCTCATCGATCGCGGCCAGCGCCAGGTCCCACTGGCCGGCAAGCACCGCGGCCTCAGCCTCGTTGCCCGCCATGAACGCCCCCTGCGTTCGGGACAGGCCGCGCTCGGCACTGGCTGCCCGGCCCTCTCGGGACAACTCGATGGCCTCGGCGAAGCGGCCGGCACCGATGAGGACGTCGGAGTAGTTGCCGTAGTAGCGGAAGAGCTCGGGTCCCGCGCCCTGCGCCCGGGCGATGTCCCGGGCCAGGTCCAGGTGCGCCTGGCCCTCCTCTGGTCGACCGACCTGGAACAGGATGCAGCCCAGCGTGTTGTGCGCATGGCTGCGCTGCTTGTCGTCACCGGACTCCTCGGCTGCCGCAGCTGCCCTCTGGGCCAGGTCGAGCGCGGGATCGAGGTCGGCCTCGACCATCGTGAGCGCAGCCCTGGCCGCGAGCGCTGCAGCCAGGTCCGCCGACCCGGGGGCCGCCAGCTCGGCGGCCCGGTTCAGATCGCCGAAGGGATCCAGTTGCGCACCCTCACACTGGATCGCGCGCTTCACGAGGAGGTGGGACACCCGTTGCGGGTCCGCGTCAGGCCCCAGGTCCGCGAGGGCGGCATCGATCAGGGCGATGGCGCGATCGGGCAGGCCCACGTTCGCTGCCGCGCGACTGGTCCGGCTCAGCATCTCGGCACGGTCGAGGCCTGCGCGCTCGACCGGGGCCGACACCTGGTCCCAGAGGTCCACGGCGCGCTCGAGATGGGCCAGCTGCTCCCGCCAGGCGTAGATCGACCGTGAGTGGTCAGCGGCCCGCAGCGACCACTCGAACGACTTGTCGGCCTCGTGCGCGGAGCTCCAGTGGTGGGCGATCTCGCCGGCCTGATCAGAGCGTCCGAGCTTCTCGAGGGCATCGGCGTACCGCGCATGCAGGCGGGCGTGCTCGCCGGGGAGGAGGTCGGCATGGACCGCCTCCCGCATGAGCGCGTGCCGGAAGGCATAGGCCTCGCGCGCTCGGTCCACGACCAGCACCTGGCCGCCCACGGCTTCCCGCAACGCCGACTCGAGGGTCTGCTCGTCGCTGTCGACCACCGCGAGCAGGACGGGGTGATCCACCAGCGTGCCGGCGGCCGAGGCGATCCGCATGATCTCGCGGGTCTGTGCGGAGAGCCCATCCAGACGGGCGAGCATCAGGTCCTTGAGAGTCTCGGGGATCACCGTGTGGTCGCGGTCGCAGCAGTCCGTGAGCTCCTCGACGAAGAATGGGATGCCCTGGCTGCGCTCCCGGATCCGCGCGACAGTCCGTGGGGCAGCTCGCCGGCGATCTCGCGGATCAGGTGCTCCACGTCGGCATCACTGAGGCGCTCCAACCCAATCCGGTGCGACGTGGGCAGACGGTCGACCTCCCCAAGCCAGGGCAGCAAGGGGTGGCTGCGATGCATCTCGTCCTTGCGGTAGGTCAGCACGAACAGGATCCGGGAGTCGTTGACCGTGCGCAGCAGGAAGCGCAGGAGGTCACGGGAGGACGAGTCCGACCAGTGCAGGTCCTCGACCACGAGGACCAGCGACTCGAGGGCGCTGAGGTTCTCGATCAGGGTCGCCACTGCCTCGAACAGCCGGCCACGTCCCAGCGGGTCAGCCGGCGCGGCGGGGCCCAACTCGGGGACGAGCCCGGCGAGGTCGGCCCTCCCAGGACCCGCCAACGCGGCAACCTGCTCCACCCCGAGGTTGGCGACCAACGACCGGAGCATCGTCGAGAACGGCGCGAACGGAGGGCCGTCCGGGCCGAGTTCGAGGCAATGCCCTACCAGGATCTGCGTCCCGGCGGGGACCGTCGCCCCGAACTCGGCGATGAGCCGTGACTTGCCGATGCCGGCCTCGCCCCCGATCACGGCGATCTGGGGTTCACCGTCGTCCGCGAGGGCGAACCACTGACGCAGCTCGAGCACCTCGAGGGAGCGACCCACAAGCGGGACCCGCATCGGGTCGGCCAGTGCACCTCGCGCCATGTCGACCATGGTGCCAGTGCCGGGCATCACGCATCCAGCAGCAGGGCGGCCTCGGTGAGGTCGACCTCGCGGGGGCGGGGCAGCTCGAGAGCGCGCGCGTCCACGGCATCAGGTGACCGACGGCCGGCCCGTGGACCCCACGTGGTGATGCGCGCGGGAACGGCGGGGAGCCCGATGGGCGCTGCCCTGCGGACGGTTCCCTCGAGCCTCTCGTCGACAGCGGCGCGGATCAGGTCGATGTGTGCGGCGGCGTACATGGTGTCCTCCTCGCCTGCCCTGCTGGGCTGGGCCTCTCTGGCCCGATCACCACGATCCGCGCTGAGGTGGGTCGGCCACATCGGAGGAACTCCGTATCTTGCCGACCCGCGGTGCCTTAGGCAGCGAAGGCGAATCCCTACGTCCCGCACGCAGCGCGTCCGCCTCGCGGCCCACACTGGGTGCCCGATCCCGGCCGGACCCACACGCGGTGCCAGGCCCCGGCACACCTGTACGCGGTGCCAGGTCCCGGCGGGGCCTGCGCGCCGCCCGGGGACCTCACAGGACCCTCAGCGCCACCTCCACCGAGTCACCGGCCTCGACCGCGTTCGCCTCCCGGACCGCCCGCCTGATCGGCAGGACGAAGCACCCGGAGGCCGAGTCGGGGAACACGGACGTGCGCCACGTGGTCCGCCCGACACGCACCTCGACCTTCACCGAGCCGAAGCCCGCTCGTGGTCCGGACGCGTCGGCCTCGTCCTCCACGGCAGCGGTCACCTCAGGCGGCACCGTCACGAACGTCCAGGTGTCCTGCTTACGGGCGTCCCACAGCCACAGCTCGGCGGTGAACCGGTGCTCAGTCACGATCCGATCCTCCCGCAGACCGGGCTCACTGCTGCGCCGAGCCGTCGTCCGCCAGCAGTGCCGTCATGCTGGCGACGCCCTGCTCCACCGTGGTCGCCCACACCAGGCCGGTCCGATCGAGCAGACGCTTCATCCCGGCGTTGTCGGCAAGCACGTGGGCCACGACGTGGGTGAACCCCATCCGCGGTGCGACCTGAAGCATCCGCCGCAGGAGCGCAGAGCCGACCCCGCCTCCCTGGTGGGCGTCCTCCACGATCAGCGCGATCTCGGCCGTGCTCGCATCCTCCGGGGACTCGGGGAAGACGTTGCCCAGGGCCACGATGTCGCCATCTCGACTCATGGCCACGAGAGCTGCGCCGCGATGCCCACCGGCCAGGCGTCGCAACTGGATATCACGCCACTCGGTCAGCGAGAAGTAGCGCTGGTACCGGCTGCGCTCCGAGCACCTGTCGTGCATCGCGGCCACGGCCTGGGCGTCCTCGGGCCGGGCCAGGCGGATCCACACCGTGGTGTCCCGGACCGAGTCGATCCAGCCGGCCATGTCGTCCTCACCGGAGATCCGGGCGATCGCCGAGGAGAGGCGCAGCAGCGCGGAGGCCCGCGCCTGCTCTGCTCCGGCGAAGGGCGCCCAGTTGCGCTGCAGGAGCACGTGGCGATCCGCGGTCCACTGAAGCCGCAGGACGTCCGCGCGGTCGTCGACGCCCTCCGTCGCGCCGATCACCTCGACGTTGTCCGCCTCAACCACCCCCGCGGCCACGGCGGGCGCAGCCTCGGGGTTCTTGACCAGCAACGTCGCCGCATCCAGCATCCGCGTCGGCAGGTCGCGACCCGCATCCGGGGAGCCGACTGTGATGTGGGCGGATTTCCCTGCCGACTCGGCTGCGGCAAGGATGATCTCAGCCGAGACGTGCGGCGGGGCGATCAGGGCGAGGTCGATCGTCCTGGTGTCCGGGCCGTTGCCAACGACCCCGAGCGACACCGTGTAGACGTGCAGCGCCCCCATCGCCCGGATGATCCGGGCCATCGCTCCTGGCCGGTCGGGGATGTCGACGCGCACGCGCCAGCGCTGGCTCACCTCGTACTCGGGCTGCAGGAGCATCTCCGACGGAGCCACCGCCGCGCCGATCCGAGCGACCATCGCATCCCACTGCAGCGGCGTCGGGCGGTGCGTGGCCACCGGGTCCAGCATGGCCAGCCCGATCGACAGCGCCATCGACAGGTGCACGACCGCGTTGTCGGAGAGCTCCGGGTCCAGGCCACCGGCCGCCCGTGAGCTCTCCGAGATGGCCTTCACGTTCGCGCTGCGCTGGGCGATCCGCCCAGTCCCGATCTCACGCATCTCTGCGTCGTCGCGGGACCGGGCCAGGACCTCGAGCTCCAGGGAGTCCCAGCTCGCCTCCGGAGCCTCCTGTAGGCGGTGCGCAGCCTCGATCAGCGCCGACAGGGGTGGAGTCCGGTCGGGGGCTCCGGCCGCCTGCCCGACGAGGTCCGCCACAACCGACTCATGGCGCTCGGCAAGCACCGCAACCAGGAGGTCGTGGCGATCGCCGAACAGCCGTCCGACAGCACGCGCGTTGACGCCGGCACGTCGGGCGACCATGTCCACCGTCGTCGCGCCGAACCCCTGGCCGGCGAACAGCTCCCCAGCAGCCTCGACGATCCGGGCCCGCTTCGACTCGTCCGTGGCCATGGGATCAATCTAGGTGCTCGCGCAGGCGTGGCGGCCGGTGTCGACGGCCACGACTGCGCCGAGCGGCTGGTGTGCGCCCCTATCCTGCCGCGCTGGTGGGTGCGGCCACCGGGAGCGTCGCGTCAGCATCGCCCCATTTGGCCAGCTGGGCCTTCACGGCGGCCTCGGCGTCGGCGTACTGCTGGTCGATGACCCGCATCTCAGCCCACTTCAGCTCACGGGCGGCGAGGACCGTGTTGAGCTCGGTGATGGTGTCGTCGTCGGCGGGCAGGTCGTAGGCCAGGGATGTGAACCTCGCGAGGCTGGCGCGGTAGTCATGCCCGTTGGCCACGAACTGCCCGGGGATCACGTTCATGGCGTTCTTCACGTCGATGAACGTGATCAGGAATGTGATGTAGGGCCGCCACGCGGTCTCCTTGGGCACCCCCGGCTCCCGGGTCTCAGCCGGGCCCATCCAGTCCGGGGCCTGGACCGCCAGCGGGAACCAGAACTTCGGCATCGAGTCGTTGTGGTGGGTCAGGAAGAAGTACCGGGCCCGGGCGCGCACCTCAGCGGGCAGGGCCAGGAACTCGGCGTGGTTGTCGACCTCGACGATCTCCCCCTCGGGATCCATCGCCTGCGGGTCCGAGAGCCACTTCTGCCGGAACTTCGTGGCCGCCGGGGTGCCCAGGAACAACCCCCGGTCGATGCCGACCCGGTGCAATCCCTCGGTGCCCTCCTCAGCGAACACATCCTCCGAGGTCTGCGCCCCGAGGCTCTCACCGAAGATGTGCAACCGGGGGCGCTTCTCCTCCGGGATCGCCGCCAACCGCCACTTCAACGCGTGCAGGAAGGCGTTGTTCTGGTCGATGCCGATCCCGACCCGGAACAACGACAACGGTGACGGGCGCAACGAGTACTGCATCGCCACCAACGCCACATCCCCGCGGGTCAGGAACTCCAGCGACTCCGCGGTCACATAGTTCAGGTACCCGGTGCCGGTCGGGGACATGAACACGATGTGCGCCCGCTCGAACGCCCCCAGGGTCTCCAGCTCCCGCATCGCCAGATCCGCGCGCTCGCTGGTCGTGGCCTTCGTCTCCAGGCCGACGAACACCCGGATCGGGGGCTTGGCCGGCCCGCCCATCACCGCCTCGATCTCCTCCACCGTCAGGGCCATGTTCACGAACCGGCGGCCCTCGCGGCCAATGGTCTCCAGCGGCACCGCGCTGCGCGGACCCGCAGAGACGAACTCCGACGTCGGTGCGTTGGAATAGGCAGCCTCGACCGCGTCCCCGGTGGTCTCCGCCGAGGCGAACACACGCTGCAACCCCTTGAACCCGGCGAACCCCAGCAACCCCAAGGCCGTGGCATGCCCGACCGGGCGACCGATCAGCTCCAGGCGCGGGTTCATCGAGGTCAGCGCCGAACCGACCCCGCCGGCGAACAGCTTCTCGCCCTTGGCCGCCACGAACAGGGCCACCGAGACCCCAGCCCCGATGCCCACAGCCTTGCCGACCGCCACACCCTGCGAGTCGTCCAACGCCTCACCCTCGGCGTCGTGAGTCACACCCTCCTCGACCATCCTCGAGCGCAACCGGTGGTACTGCCACGCCGCCAGACCCGCACCCAACGGCAACGCGATCGGCGCGTTCCGCGTCCACGACCGCTGGTCCCCACCCACCCCCTCGAACAACATGTCACCGGCCACGATGACCGCCCCGGCCATCCCACCCACAGCAAGGCGCCAACTGAACGTGCGCCCCCACGCCCGGGCGATCGGCTCATCCTTGCGCTGCGCCAGGAACCGCTGCGCCGCGACCCCGATCCCCATCGCCGCCACATCACCGGCCAGGATCACCCCACGCTGGGTCATCCGCCGCTCCGCGGAATCCGGACCCGTCCCGGCAACCCGCAACGCCACCGCCTCGATCAACGACTGCGACGTCGCCGTCAACCCGTAGTTCAACGCCGACGAGACCCCCGTGATGATCGCCTGATCCGACGTCGTACGCGGCATCAACCCACGACTGAACGACCGACCCACCACCGTCGACCCCGCCAGGATCCCCGCCCGCTCCGGCACACCCAACCCCGCCCGCGCCTCGAAGAACTTCCCCACCACACCAGCCATGAACTCTTCCTTCGTCCTCGGGTGATCCCGGCATGCCAACGGATGCCGGCGCCCTGAGCGCCAGCACCTTCGACGCCAGTTCGAACGATCGCGGGTCGTGCCACGGGTGGCGCCCCTGGCAGGAGCGCCACCCGTCAGTGCTGGGACCTAGATCCCGAGCGCCTTGGCCTTGGCCGAGGCGAACTCCTCGTCGCTGAGGATCCCCTGCGCGTGCAGTGCGGCCAGCTGGTTGATCTTGGCCACGGTCGGGTCCTCCTCCACCACGGGGGCGGGGGGCGGCGGGGCGTACTGCTGCTGGGGCGGCGGGGCGTACTGCTGCTGCTGGTAGGCGGCTGCCTGCGCGGCCTGCTGGTCCTGCCGCGCGTACTTCTGCTGCTGCTTGTGGGACACGGCGTTGGCCGTACCCACGACGGCTGCGGTGCGGGCAACCCCGCGGATGAGTCCTGGCATGTCAAGTACCTCTCTCAGCTCTCGATCTCGGTGTCGTCGGCTGCCTCAAGGGCGGCGATGACGTCTGTGCGGGGATCCGCTCGAATGCGACGACCTGGCCGCCCGCTGCTCGCATGGCCGCGGCGAAGGGCGCTGCCCACGTGTTCTCGTACATGATGATGGCCGCGGCAGCGCCCGGCTTGAGGATGGCGCCGACCGCGTCGACGTCGTCCTCGACAGGACGCCGAGGCCCAGCCCGAGATCAGCTGCCACTCCTCGCCGACCTGGCTGCAGGTCCGCCACGACGAGGCTGACGAAGCTGCCGTCCACGTTGGCCTTGACGACCACAGCGTCGATGACGCGCACGACGCCCTTGGCGACGAGGTCCAGCAGGATCGGCAAGCCCTCGACCCGTGAAGTTGGCCTCGGCGAACTCGATGACGACGAGGTCGACGGGACCAACTGCGATCTGCTCGTCCGCGTCGATCTGACTTTCAGTCACAGTGTGACCCTTTCCGTCCGTCCGCCCGGGACCCTCCCGGACGGCATGTCCATCCACGACCGAGACTGTACTCGGAACGCCGGGTCGGGTCGCGTCGACCTGTAGAGCTGCTCAGGGGCCCCTGCCGCATGGGCCCAATCACGTGAGTCGCCGACGTAACCGTTACAGGGCTACCGATGGGCACCGCATTCGCGCGCAGCCTCATCCTGCCGGGGAGTCTCCTGCCCAGCCCGTAGCCTTGCCCACGGCTGGGCAGGACTATGAAGGGAACGACGATGAGCACCGAGATCTCCGCCCCCTCGCAGGGCGATCCGGAGGCCCTGGCCGAGGCCCCGCACCGCGAGCGGCGCATCCTCAACCTGCGCTTCTCGCGCACCGGGCTGGTGGTGGCGGGGTTCTTCTTCGCCATCTCCCTGCTGCCCTCGCTCCTGCCGCGGGCGCCCTACGTGCAGGGGGTCGTCTCGGGTGTCACGCTGATGATCGGCTATGGCCTGGGCGCTGGCGGGCAGGCGCTGTGGGACTACCTGGAGATCCCGAAGCTGCGGGGCCGGGCACGCACGATCGTGCGGGGGTTGCTGGTCGCGCTGATCGCCTGGATGACCGTCATGGGCGTGTGGCAGCAGGTGGGGTGGCAGAACGACATCCGGGAGCTGTTCGGGATGGAGCCGACCTCACCGACGTCCTGGCCGGTGATCCTGCTGACCACGGTGGCAGTGGCAGCGCTGGCCCTGATCATCTCCCGGTCGCTGCGGGTGCTGTTCGGGAAGGTGGCCGGCTGGTTGGGCCGGCACCTTCCGCGCCGGCTGGCCTGGGTGCTGGGCGTTGCCGGGCTGCTCCTGCTGTTCTGGGTGCTGCTGACCGGTGTCCTGGTCAAGGGCTTCTTCGCCGGCGCCAACATCATGTTCTCGGTCCGCGACACCAACACCCCACCCACGGTGTCCCAGCCCGTGGAGCCGGAACGCTCCGGAAGCGCGGCGTCGCTCGCGTCGTGGGACACCCTCGGGCGGCAGGGCCGGATCTTCACCGGGTGGGGTCCGCGCGCCGAGCAGATCAACACCTTCTCCGGCGGCGGGGCCGAGGAACCGATCCGCGCCTACGTCGGGCTGAAGTCGGCCGAGACCCTGCAGGAGCGCGCCGACCTGCTGCTCGCCGAGCTCACGCGCACAGGGGCGTTCGACCGGGAGGTGCTGGTTGTGACGACCACCACCGGCACGGGGTTCCTCGACCCGCGCGGGGTGGACCCCGTGGAGTACGCATTCAACGGGGACACCGCGATCGGCGGCGTGCAGTACTCCTACCTGCCCAGCTGGTTGTCGCTGCTGGCCGACAAGCAGGCCGTGCGCGAGACCTCCCGGGTGGTGTTCGACACGGTTCACGGCTACTGGTCGACCCTCCCCGAGGACTCCCGACCCAAGCTCTACCTCTACGGCCTGTCGCTGGGCTCCTACGGCGTGGGTAGCGTCCTGAACTCCATCAGCATCATCAACGAGCCGATCGATGGGGCGCTGATGTCCGGGCCGCCGTTCGTCAACGAGTTGCACAAGGCCATCCTCGAGAACCGCGATCCGGGGACCCCGCCGTGGCAACCGATCTACCGCGAGGGTCGCACGGTGCGCTTCACCGCTGAGGAGAACGGGTTCGGCAAGACTCCGGGACCGTGGGGCCCGACGCGGCTGGTGTACCTGCAGCACAACTCCGATCCGGTGGTGTTCTTCTCCCCCGAGCTGGCCCTCCAGCCACCGGACTGGCTGGAGCCCGGCCAGCGCGGCCCCGACATCTCCCCCGAGATGGGCTGGTTCCCGCTCGTGACGATGTGGCAGGTCGCCCTCGACCTGCCCGGTGCGGGCAACGTCCCCTGGGGCTACGGCCACATGTACAGCTACCGCTCCAACCTGGAGTCCTGGGTGGAGATCACCCAGCCCGAGGGGTGGACGCCGGCGAAGACCGACCAGCTGGTCACGATCCTCGATGCCCAGCCCGAGTACAACGCCGATGCGGACTCGAGCTCCTGAGGCCCGGGCTGCTGCGCTCTCGAGCCTCCTGAAGCTCAGCCGTCCGGCTGGGTGAGCCACCAGGCGGTGTAGGGCCGAAGTGCGTAGAGGCCATCGTGGGGGTGGACCTCGCGTCCGGTGAGTCGGTCGTAGGTCAGGCCGTGGCCGTGGGCCTGGACCTCGCCCTCAGGGATGGTGACGTTCCAGTCCGAGACGTTGTACACCTGCACCATGTCCCCAGCAGGGTGCCTGCGGACGAACAGGACCACGGCTGGGTGACTGGTCGCGACCACGCGGGTCGGCACGGACGCGTGCAGCGAGTCCAGCTCACGGCGAACGTCGATCAGCGTCCGCAGCCCTGCCCAGGTCCGCCCGGCATCGGTGCTGGGGTCGTGGCGGGTCTCGGCGAGGTCCCAGGGCATGACGGGGCGGTGCATCCACCGGTTGTCGTCGGCGTGCTCGGGCACCAGGACGTAGTCGTCGTCGTTGCGCAGGGCGAGCTCGTCGCCCATGTAGATCAGCGGGATCCCGCCGAATCCGAGCACCATCGCGTAGCCCAGCAGGACCCGATCGATGGCCGTGTGCCGCTGACCCGCGGTGCGCGCGGTCCCCAGCCCGGCCAGACTCGCGGCACTGCCCGAGATCCGCCGGTCACCGGTGGCCGGGTTCTCCTGGAACGCCGCCCCCTCGGCGAACGACGCGGGGTGGGCGCCGATGAAGAAGTCCGACAGGAATCCCCGGTGCGCCCATCCGTTCCAGCCGATCGCCGCGCAGTCGTCGTCGTCGATCGCCCAGCCGATGTCGTCGTGGCAGCGCAGATAGGTGGCCCACCCGGTGGTCGTCGGGATGTCGGGGAACCGCGACATCGCGACCGCCATCAGCCGGGCATCCCGGGCGGCCAGAGCGGACCAGATCTGCACCATCAACGAGTTGTGGTACGCGATGTCCGACACCCGCCCGGCGTGCTGCCCGCGCCCCAGGTAGGCCACGAGCTGCGACGGGGCGACGATGGCCTCGGCCTTGAAGATCAGGCTGGGGGCGGCTATCCGGGCGGCAGCGCGCATCACCTGGGTGATGGCGTGCACCTCGGGCTGGTTCTGGCAGTCGGTGCCCAGCCGCTTCCACACGAACGCGATCGCGTCCAGGCGCAGGCAGTCCACCCCCCGGTTGGCCAGGTCCAGGATGATCGCGATGAACTCGCACACCACGTCCGGGTTCGACCAGTTGACGTCCCACTGCCAGGCGTTGAACGTCGTCCACACCCACCCCTGGAGGTCGTCATCCCAGGTGAAGTTGCCCGGCGCGAAGTCCGGGAACACCTCCGGCAGCGACCTCTCGTAGGCGTCGGGCTCGGTGCGGTCGGGGTAGACGTAGAAGTAGTCCCGGTACTTCGGGTCCCCTCCGCGCGCTGCGACAGCCCACGCGTGCTCGGCGGCCACATGGTTGAGCACCAGGTCCAGGGTCAGCGAGATCCCGTTGCCGTGCAGGGTCCCGGCCAGCGCGGCGAGGTCCTCCATGGTGCCGAGGTCCTCGCGGACCCGGCCGTAGTCCATGACCGCGTACCCGCCGTCGTTCTCACCCGGGCGGGGCGCCAGCAGCGGCATCAGGTGCAGGTAGGTCACGCCCAGCTCACGCAGGTAGTCCACCCTCTTCGCCACCCCGTTCAGCGTGCCGGCGAACCTGTCGGCATAGGCCGCGTAGCCCACCGCGTCGGGGCGCTGGAACCAGTCCGGGCCGAGGGTCCGGTCGCGGTCCCGCGCGCGCAGGGCTGGCGACCGGGCCGCATGCCCCTGCGCGATCAGCCCCACCACCCGCTCAGCCACTCCGGGCTGCGGATAGACCTCGGCCAGGGCACTGAGGAGATCAGCCCCCCAGCGATCCCAACGGGCAAGGACCTGCGCTGCATCCGGATCCGCGCCCAGCTGCTGGCTCAGGTGGGAACGCAGGTCAGGTGGGGTTCCGGGAGCAGCCACAGCCCACGACATTACCGCCGCGGGAACACGGAAGGCAGAGCGTGGACGTGGGCACGTGGACGATGCGCGTGTGGCCATGCGGGGCTGGGAGTGGCATTGTCCAGATAGCGCCGACACCGGGGCTGCGAGGGAGATGACCATGGTTCTGCTCAGGCTCGGGGTGCTGTCGACGTCCAGCAAGGAGAACGAGTTCCGGCTGCCCATCCACCCACACCACATCGAGCGGATCGATCCCGATCTGCGGGCCTGCATGGTCCTGGAACACGGGTACGGCCAGCGCTTCGGAGTCTCCGACGCGCACCTGGGAACCCTGGTGGCCGGCTTGGCTCCCCGGGACGAGGTCATCGCGAGCACCGATGTCGTCCTGCTCCCCAAGCCGACACTGCACGATCTCCACGCGCTGCACGACGGGCAGGTGCTGTGGGGATGGCCGCACGCGGTCCAGGACCCCGATCTCACCCAGATCGCCATCGACAAGCGCCTGACACTGATCGCCTGGGAGGCCATGAACCACTGGACGGCGTCGGGGGACTTCATGGTCCACGTCTTCCATATGAACAACGAGATGGCCGGCTACTGCTCCGTGCTGCACGCCATGGCGCTCACCGGCTCGACGGGGCACTACGGCCGGCCTCTTCGCGCCGTGGTGATCGGGTTCGGCAACACGGCCCGTGGGGCGATCACCGGCCTGCAGGCACTCGGCGTGCACGACGTCACCGTCCTGACGATGCGCGACGTCACGGCGGTCGCCTCCCCGATCCCCTCGGTCGTGATCGGGCACATGGACCGCGTGGTGGGCGACCCGACGCGGACCGTGGTCCTCACCCCGGACGGCCCGGTCCCCACGGCCGCGTTCCTCGCAGACCACGACATCGTCGTCAACTGCGTCCTGCAGGACACGGACGCCCCGCTCATGTTCGTCTCCGGGGACGAGGTGGACGCCTTCACCTCCGGGAGCCTGTTGGTCGATGTCTCGTGCGACCTGCGGATGGGCTTCGACTTCGCCCAGCCGACGTCGTTCGAGGACCCGATGCTCAGTGTCGGCGACGGCGTGGCCTACTACGGGGTGGACCACAGCCCGAGCTACCTGTGGAACAGCGCCACCTGGGGCATCAGCGAGGCCCTGATCCCGTTCGTGCGCCCGGTCCTGTCGGGGCCGGGCGCGTGGGAGGCGGACCCGACGATCGCCAGGGCGATCGAGATCCGCGACGGAGTGGTGGCCAATCCGAAGATCCTGTCCTTCCAGGGCCGGTCCGGCGAGCACCCGCACCACCGGTTCTGAGGGACGCCGTGGGATCAGGTCGTTGCCCGCTCGGCGCGCGCCTTGATGCCGCGCAGCATCTGGCGCTCCATGACGAAGCCGATGGGCTCCACCACGTGCCACATCACGCGCAGGCTGTCGGGGTAGGTCAATCGCTGCCGGGTCAGCAGACGGGTGCCGCTGCCGTCGGCCGCCGGCCGGAGCTGCCACTGCCAGGTGGCGATTCCCCCCGGAGAGTCCACGGTGGCAGCCTCGTGGGGTGGCGAGGGATCGGCCGCCACCAGCACCAGGGACGCCCCCGGCTCCACACTCGCGACCCGGAAGCACGGATACCCCTGGGGACCGCCGAGGCGGATGAGGTCGCCCGCCACCAGTGACTGCAGCTCGGGATGGATGCGGTCGGTGCTGTGGATGTCGCACCGGGCCAGGTTCTCCAGCCCGTCGAAGCTGTACAGGCCGCCTCGGCCCTGGCCGATCTGCACCAGCCATGCCCAGACCCCTGCCGGTGCCGCGTGGATGCTGATCGCCCGGGTGTATCCCATCCGTGGGTTCGAAACCAGCTCGTCGCCGGGCATCGGGGAGGCGACCTCGGCGGAGGTGGCACCCCAGGTGTTGTACCGACTCCTCAGCACGGGGGCGCCCAGCGTGGTGCCCACGACCTGGACACCCCCGACCACCACGTCCCACGCCTGCGACCCGAACGACGACCTGTCCACGCCGACCTCCGATCTGTGCCGCTCACCGTACTCCTGGGGCCGGTGGCCCACGCAGGCATCGCCATGGGATGCCGGCCCGTCCCCGAACAGGCGGATGGCCCCGGCACTAGGGTCGCGTCCATGGGCGCTGATGACGATGGCCGGACCGAACGACTGGACCTCGCAGACGCAACGCTGCGCGAGTGGGACGCGGTGGTCCTCGACGTCGACCCGGACGGGATCGTCCTGGACCGCTCGGCCTTCTACCCGGGTGGCGGCGGACAGCCTCCGGACCATGGGGTGCTGCTCTGGGGCGGCGTGCAGACGCGCATCGTGGGCGCGCGTCGCGGTGACGACCTACGCCTGGTCGCGCAGGAGGGCGACCCCGTTCCACCGGTCGGCACGGCCGTGCGCGGCGCGATCGAGGACGATCGCCGGACCGCCCTGATGCGCACCCACTCCGGACTGCACCTGCTCAGCGGGGTCGTGTTCCGCGACTTCGGCGCCCTGGTGACCGGTGGGAACATGGAGCCGTTCGAGGCCCGGATGGACTTCAACCTCCCCGAGGTCCCCGAGGGGTTCAAGGACGCCGTGGCGGCCGCGTGCGCCATCGAGGTCGCCGCGGACCGTGCGATCGAGGTCAGCACCCTTCCCCGCGACCAGGCGTTCGCGATCCCGGACATCATCCGGACCGCCACCAACCTGCTGCCACCGGACCTGGAGATCGTGCGGATCGTCGACATCGTGGGGCTCGACACGCAGGCCGATGGCGGGACGCACGTGGCCTCCACCCGGCAGATCGGCGACATCGAGGTCGTGAAGGTGGAGAACAAGGGCAAGGGCTTCCGGCGGTTGCGGATCCGGATCAGGCCGTAGCGGGCGCGCCCTTCGGTGCGCTGGTTCGTGCCTTGCGCGGCGCACGGGTTCGCAGGCCGATACCGAGCATCAGGGCGACCTGGGCGAGCACGAGCGCCTGCAACCGGTCAGGGTCGGGCATCAGGTCGGCGTCGGTCGAGAACCCCACAGTCACCTGGCCCGCATAGGAGAAGATGGACACCCCGAAGCCCATGTCCCCCGCACGCGGGACCCAGCCGACCAGCCCGTCGACCCTGGCCCCGGCCAGGTAGACCGGCCGGCGGGGACCGGGCACGTTCGTGACCACGCCGGCTGCCTTGCTGCCGAAGAAGGCGACCCCGATGTCCTCGACGACCTTCGGGGAGGCGCCCAGCCCGGCAAGCACTCCGAAGGCGACAAGGGCCTCGGGTGAGCCCTTGATGTCCTCGATCCGACGGTGCATCTCGGCCAGCCGCTCCCGGGGCGGCATGCCTCCGGTCGGCAGGTCGACGAAGTAGAAGCCGAACTCGTTGCCGAGCTCGGGGGGCAGGGGCGCGTCCAGCGGTCGGAGGTTCACCGGGACCATGACCCGGACGTCGGGCAGCGGGGTGCCCCGCTCCACCAGGTAGTCGCCCATGGCGCCCGCCAGGGCCGCGAGCAGGACGTCGTTGACGGTGGTCCCCGTGTGCCGACCGATCGCCTTGATGTCCTCGAGCGGGATCGGTGGGGTCCAGGTGACGAGCTTCGTCTCGACGACGTGCCCGCTCAGCACGGACTTCGGCTTGGTCGGGAGGGTGGCCAGGTGGACCAGCCGGGTGCCGTCCCGCGCGACCGTCCGCGCCAGGCCGGCGATCCGAGTCGGGTGGCGCACGAGGCCGAGCCCGCTGGAGACGACCCAGCCGGCCGCATCGACGAGGCTGCGCGTCGAGCTCGGGTCCGTCACCTCACGGAAGTGGTCCTGGGGACCGTCGTCGGTCAGCGACAGCATCACGCGGGTCAGCGCGATGCCGTCGGCGATGGCGTGGTGGATGCGGAACAGGACCGCCGATCCCTGCCGGAACCCCGAGATGAAGTGGATCTCCCAGAGCGGGTGCGCGGGGTCCAGCGGGATTCCGCTCTGGCTGCTGACGTAGGCCTGCAGCGCCGCCTCATCCCCGGCCTCCTCGAGCGTCACATACCGGTAGTGCCGGTCGGGGTCGAAGTCCTCGTCGTCGACCCACTCGGCGCGCCCCATCGGAATCCGCGAGGCCCCGGGATGCTGCCGGAAGCGCGGGAACCGGTCGATCATCCGCTCCCCGATGATGGCCCGGAACGCGTCGAAGTCCGCGGGCTCGGCGGTCCAGATCACTGCGTTGACGACCAGGAGGTTGCCCGGGGTGTCCATGCGCAGCCAGGCGCTGTCCACGGCCGACATGTGATGGGTACCCATGGCAGCAGAGGGTAGGCCCTCAGCACGCGCGGGCACAGAGTCCTTGGACCCTCCTTGCCGTACCCGACTCGGGGTGCGACCGTGGAGACATGCGCAGTCCCCGGATCAGGGTGGTTCTCGGGCGGCCCGAGGACGCATCCGCCGACATCGTGGTGCGCGCCGGTGCCCATCCGGCTCAGGAAGGTCGGGTCGTCACGGTATCTGCGCCCCGCTGGCAACGGCCGGGCGCGGGAGAGCACCTGCTCGCCGGGGCCTACCGGGACGCAGTGGCTGCTGCCAACGCTCGACAGGCCCGGAGCATGGCCCTTCCTGCCATCCTCGCTCGCGGGCCGTGGCCACTGGAGGAGGTGACCCGGATTGCGCTCACCGTCCTCAAGTCGACTCCGACGACGGTGTACGAGGTCGTCATCGCCGCGGGAACCCCGGCCATGGTCGAGCGCTGGGCCGAGGCACTCGTCCGGGAGCCCTCCTATTGAGGCGCCGGTGCACCAGGAGGCACTGGCGCACGAAGACGGTGACCAGATCAGCGCCGCGCGCGGGCCTCGCGCCGGAGGGTCTCGATATCGGCCTCGTTGGCGGGGCCACCCCACCACGAGCAGGGCGAGACCGACCAGACGACGCCTGAGGTCGTCCGGACCTGCGTCCCACCCCGGAACCTCGAGCCCGGCTCGAACCCCTGCACCTCGGACCAGGGGATCCGGCGGGTTCGGAGCACGGTCACCTCGAGATGGTCCTCGGCCAGCACCATGAGCTGACGCAGCCGCAGGAGGCCGAAGGCCACGACGAAGAGCACGACGAAGGTCCACGTGTCCTCGGACGGGAACAGGAGCGCCCAGACCACCAGGATGCCTGCCAAGGGCAGCACGGAGGTGAGCGGCGGCCGGAATCCGACCCGCCGGTGGCCCTGCTCGGCTCCACCCCCCACAGCCCCACCCTCCCGGTTCGCCCGCGTCGTCCGGCTCCCCGCCGCCCGCCATTCCGGCCAGTCTTGGTGGCGGGGGACCCGATGTCAACGCGCCGCCCTCAGGGACCGGTGTGGTCTGTCCCGTCAGAACTCGCCCTGGGCGACCTCGATGTCCGCCACCATCGAATCCGGGCCCGCGCCCACGTCGCGGTCGGTGATCACTGCGGCGAGCAGGGTCGCGCCGAGCAGCACGGCCCAGTAGGCCAGCAGCCCGGTGAACAACGCGAACACGACTCCGATCGGCCCGTACGACTCAGCCTGCCGCACGATCGACGGGGTGAGGAACAGCGCCGACCAGACCACGATCCCGAACCGCCCGACGGTGGCGAACCCTGCTGCAAGCAGGATCCGCGGACGGGCGACGTGACCGCGAGTGAGCAGGGACTGGGTGGATACCTCGGCGAGGAACCACACGCCCACGACCAGGGCGGCCGTGAGCAGCGCGAGGACCACCCCGGAGCTGCGCACGACCGTCCGCAGCTCGGTGACCATCACGACCAGCAGCAGCTGGACGACGATCCAGACCAGCGCACGCCACTGCGCGCGGACCGGCAGCTGCGGGGTGCCCCACACGGCGTTGTACGCCCGCGACGCCCGCTTGGACAGGGTGAAGGCGGCGTACACCGTCAGGACCAGCCCGAGCCAGTAGATCCCCTCGGTGCGGACAACGATGAGGTCCTGCACCGCCTGCGCCGCGGCACCGGCCAGCCCGAAGCGCTTGATGAACTCCTCGGCGACGATGTTCGAGCCCGGCGACGCCAGCGCCGCGGCGATTGCCAGGATCAGGGGGAACAGCGCGACGAACGACTGGGCCGCGAGCGTGTAGGCCCGGTCCAGCAGCTCGAGCTGCCCCACCCTGGCCACGAGGTGCCGTGAGCGGGCCACCACCCATCCGGTCCGATCATCAGCGAAGGCCACCATGGGCAGATCCTCCATCACGCGGGCCGAGGCGCTGGGAGGAGGGCAACGGATCGGGCGGGTGCCGGGTACCGGGGTACCGGGGTCCGGGGTACCGGGGTACCGGGGAGGGTATCGGCCGGATGGGGGTCCTTGGATGGTGCAGGACGGGACGATCGTCACACGCCGGCGTCCGACGACGGGGTTACTCTGGCCGCACCTGCCGGAAGTGAGGTGTGCGATGACAACGAGCCGCTCCCACCTCCTCGGTGTCCCGTCGGCTGGTCCGTCGACGCTCCCACCTGTCTTGGCCCTGGTCGCTGACGACCTGTGGTCCGGCCCGTCGTCCCCCATCCCTCCCTCGTAGCCACGGATTGGCCTCATGTCTGATCAGCAGCCCCGCTTCCCCGGTCTCCCCACCGTCATCCACGGCAACGGAGCCATCGCCCACGTGATGCGCCATGTGTGCGGCGGTGTCATCGGGTACCCGATCACCCCCTCCACCGAGATCTCCGAGCTGTTCGAGGCCGCGCGGGCCGAGGGCGGGGTCAACGTGTGGGGCAAGCACCCGTTCTTCTTCGAGCCCGAGGGTGAGCACTCGGCCCAGAGCGGGGCGCTGGGCGCCGCTCTGACCGGGGGTGCGTTCATCTCCAACGCGTCCTCCAGCCAGGGGATCCTGTACGCGATGGAGTCGCACTACGTGACCGTCGGCAAGAAGACCGGCGGCTTCGTGCTGCAGGTGGCCGCCCGCGTGGTCTCCAAGCACTCCCTGAACGTCATGGCCGGCCACGACGACGTGTACGCACTGCTCAGCGCCGGGTACACGATCCTGTTCGGCTCCAACCCACAGGAGGCCGCCGACCTCGCCGCGATCTCCTACCGCTCGGCTGCGCTGTCCCTGATCCCCGTGGCCAACGCCATGGACGGCTTCTCCACCAGCCACATGCTCAGCGAGGCGCTCATGCCCGAGCCCGAGCTGCTGCGCGAGTACCTCGGCGACCCCGCCGGGCGCGTGAAGTGCCCGACCGTCGCGCAGGAGATGCTCTTCGGCGCCAAGGGCCGGGTCTTCCAGCTGAACCAGTACCTCGACCGGCACCGCGACGACCTGCGCCCCGCCGACCTCGCCGACCTGCAGGCCCAGCTGGCCGACAACGCGGAGAAGGTGGAGGCCGACAACGCCGGCGACCTCGTTGCCGAGACCCTGGCCTGGGTGCCCGAGGAGCTCCACGGGCAGTGGCGCCGGCAGTGGCGCAACTCCCTGGAGAAGGGCACGCGCCAGATGGTTCCCGCGCTCGTGGACGTCAACAACCCCGGGCTCACCGGCCCGGTCCAGAACCAGCCCGACTTCCAGGCCGGTGCGGTGGACCACCGCACGCACTTCGCCAATGCCGTGCCCGCCCTGGTGCGCCAGGCCATGGACGAGTACTCCGAGCTGACCGGGCGCACCTACGCCCCGGTCCTGGCCTACGACTGCGAGGACGCCGACTACGTCATGGTCGGACTCGGGTCGATCACCGACGACGTCCGCGCGGTGCTGCCCTACCTGCGCTCACAGGGCCTGAAGGTCGGCGTGGTGTCGGTCAAGATGCTCCAACCGTTCCCCGAGGCCGAGCTGGTGGCCGCCCTGGCCGGAGCGAAGGCCGTGACCGTGCTCGAGCGCTCCGACCAGACCGCCCTGACCAGCCTCGTCACCTCCGCCCTGTTCAAGGCACGCGCCAACGCCGAGCCCGCCGCCGATGCCGTACCGCGGTACGACGGCATCCCGGCGCTGCCCACCACCCCCCGCCTGACCACCGCGATCTTCGGCCTCGGCGGCCATGACGTCCAGCCGCGGCACATCATCGCGACGTTCCAGAACATGGCCGACGGCAACACCGCACCCCTGATCTACCTGGGCTCCCAGTTCTTCAGCAGCGATGCCTCCACAGCGATGGCCGAGGTCCAGGAACGGATGCGCGCGGCCTACCCCGAGACCGAGCTGATGGCCCTGCAGACCAAGCCGAACCCGCGGCTGCTCCCCGAGTCGGCGATGCGGATCCGGTTCCACTCCGTCGGCGGCTACGGCACCATCGCCACGGGCAAGCTGCTCACCGACATCCTCGCCGGCGTCCTGGGCATGCACTCGAAGTCCGCACCGAAGTACGGCTCGGAGAAGAGTGGCGCCCCGACGAACTACTACATCACCCTGAGCCCCGAGCCGGTCCTGATCACCAACGCCGAGCTCGAAGAGGTCGAGGTGGTGATCTCCCCGGACCACAAGGCGTTCATCCACACCAACCCGCTCAAGGGCCTGGTCGAGGGCGGCACGTTCATGCTGCAGTCCGACCTGACGCCCGCGGAGGTCTGGCGCGAGTTGCCCCGGTACGCCCGTCGGACCATCCGCGAACGCCACATCCGGTTCCTCGTGGTCGATGCCTTCGCCGTGGCCAAGCGGCATGCCCCAACCCCTGACCTCGAGACCCGCATGATGGGCATCGCCTTCATCGGCGCGGTCGCCGCCCACGTCGATCGCGTGGCCGCGGGGGCCTCCGAGGAGGAGATCCTGGCCAAGGTGCAGGCCCAGATCGTCAAGAAGTTCGGCGGGAAGGGCACCAAGGTCGTCGAGGGCAACATGGCCGTCATCCGCGAGGGCATCGAGGCGGCGCAGGTCGTCGACTACGACACCCCCGAGTTCCTCGCGATCGACGACGCCCCGCCCGTGCTGTCGCTGCACTCCATCACCACGTCCTCGGACATGTGCGGCAGCTCCTCGGGTGCCAGCGCCCTGTTCGACCCCGCGTACTACGAGGACCTCGTTGCCCGGCCGTTCCGCGAGGGCACCATCGGCGAGGCCCCGGTCCTTCCCGGCATCGGCCTGTTCATGCCGGCGGCGACGTCGGCGGGCAAGGACAAGGGCCTGTTCCGGCGCACCGTGCCGGAGTTCCACGCCGATCTGTGCACGGGCTGCATGGAATGCGCCCTGGTCTGCCCGGACGCCGCGATCCCGAACACGGTGCACGAGATCCACGACCTGCTGCTCACCGCCATCAAGGACCTCGACGTGACCGAGCCCCAGCGCGAGGCGTTGCGCGGCCTGGTCTACCCGCTGTCCGAGACGGTCCGTGAGTCCTACCGCGCGGACAAGTCCGATCGCGCATTCACCGACGTCGTGGCGGGCGCCGTGGCCACCCTCGACGTCGACCAGCCCTCGCTGCGGCGCACCCTCGACCAGCTCGTGGGTGCGCTGGCGATCTACCCGGTGGCCAGGACCCGGCCGTTCTTCGACGCCATGGAGAAGACCACCCCCGGCACCGGCGGGCTGTTCTCCGCGACCATCGACCCGTGGAAGTGCACAGGCTGCCTGGAGTGCATCGAGGTGTGCGGCCCGAGCGCCCTGACTCCGCTGGAGCAGGACGCCGAGGTGCTCACCACGCTGCAGGAGCGCTTCGAGTTCTCCACGTCCCTGCCCGCGACACCGAAGCGCTTCTCCGAGGGCGCGATCGGTGAGGACGGCGAGCTCAAGCGCCTCATGCTCGAGCGACCGAACTTCTACTCCACCTCAGGCGGGCACGGGGCGTGTCGCGGGTGCGGCGAGGTCACCGCGATCCGCCTGGTCATGGCCACGAGCCACGCCGTCGGCGACGAGCGGCGCCGGACGCACCTGCGCCAGCTGGAGGACCTGTCCACGCGACTGGCCGACAAGCTCGCCACCCTCGAGCCGGGCGAGTCCGAGCGCCGCGCGCGGATCGAGTCGATCATCGAGACCCTCGACAAGCGCCTCTACCTGTACGAGGGCGGGCCCACCGGCAACGGCCCCGCACCGGT
Organism: uncultured Actinomycetes bacterium; assembly: GCA_963747335.1. Taxonomy (GTDB): domain Bacteria; phylum Actinomycetota; class Actinomycetes; order S36-B12; family CAIYMF01; genus Prado023. Next base: position 172,658 of record CAVVEV010000005.1, read on the forward strand.
CGTCATCGCGAACGCCACCGGCTGCAGCAGCGTGTACGCCTCGACGATGCCGTACAACTCCTACCTCGACCCGTGGGTGAACAGCCTGTTCCAGGACTCCTCGCCCCTGGCAAAGGGCATCTTCGAGGGGATCTCCGCACACACCGTGCCCGACGTCCGCGCGATGCGCCTGGCCGAGCTGGAGCTCGCCGACGCCTATGACCCGGCCGACCATGAGCGGGAGCTGCGGATGCTCTCGTGGGAGCAGTTCACCCCCGAGGAGCTGCACCTGCTCCCGACCGTGATGACCATCGGCGGTGACGGCGCGACGTACGACATCGGGTTCGGCGCGCTGTCGCGGGTGCTGGCCAGCGACACCCCGATCAAGGCGCTGGTCCTGAACTCCGGGGCCTACTCCAACACCGGTGGCCAGGCCTCCACGTCGAGCTACACCGGGCAGGACTCCGACCTCGCCCGGTTCGGCGGCGCCCACCACGGCAAGCACGAGTCGCGCAAGGAGCTCGGCCTGCTGGCCTCGTTCCACCCGAACGTGTTCGCCTGCGCCACCTCCACCGCGATGCATGGGCACTTCATGGCCGCCACCATGCAGATGATCGACTACCCCGCGGCGGCCGTCATGGACGTCTACACGCCGTGTGGCTCCGAGCACGGGATCCCCGAGGCGTCGTCGAACGCCCGGGCACGCCTGGCTGTCGAGAGCCGGATGCACCCACTGTTCGTGCACGACCCGCGCCGCGGCTCGACACTGCATGACTGGTTCTCGTTGGACGGCAACCCCGACATCGACAGGACGTGGACGACCAGCACCCTGGAGTACGTCGACGAGTCCGGCCAGGTGCAGCTGATGACCACCGCGCTGACCCCGGCGGTGTTCGCCCTCGGTGAGGTCCGCTTCTCCAAGCAGTTCTCGCGCCTGGCCCCCGAGCAGGAGGAGACGGCGGTCCCGATCGAGGAGTACGTCGAGATGTCGCCCGCCCAGCGCGGCGACCGGATCCCGTTCATCCACGCCACCGACGGCGAGCGGCAACTGATCAAGGTCGCCTGCTCGGATTCGATCGTCCACCTCGTCGAGGACCGGCGCCGCTACTGGCAGACGCTGCAGTACCTGTCCGGGGTCCACGAGGCGCAGCTGACTGCACTGCACCGTTCGGACTTCGAGGAGCTCAAGGCGCAGTACGAGCAGGCGACCGCCGCCCGCGAGACCTCTCTGGACGACATCGCCCGTGCCATGTCCGACCTGGCCACCTCCAGCCGCGCACCCAGCGGCGGCGGGATGGCCGGCGGGTTCGGGGGCGGGTTCGGCGGCGGTGCAGGTGGCGGGGCGTCGGCTGCCAGCGCACCGTCCGCCGCAGCGGGATCGCCCGTCGGCGTCATCTCCGGCCCCATCTACCTCGACCCCGCCGACGAGGCACTGTGCACCGACTGCGGCACCTGCTACCAGGAGCTCCCGCAGTTCTTCGAGAAGGCCACGGTGGTCATCGACGGAGCCGCCCACCAGATCGCCCGGATGATCCCCGGAGCGGCCGAGCGGGTCGAGGTCACGCCGGAGATCGCCAAGCGGATCGAGCGGGTCAAGGCCACCTGCGACGCGGAGATCATCCGATGAGCACCGAGCACCCGGCCGGCCCCGACGACCTGCACAAGTACGTCGAGGCCGCCATCACGCTCGAGGACAGCCGCACGCAGGTCGAGGTGCTCGAGCACTCCGAGTCCGTGGAGACCTTCACCCACCAGATGGACCTGCTCAAGCGCCGGCTGCTGACCGAGCCGCGCGCGTTCCGCGACCTGTTCATCTCCGAGGGCATGGCGGCCGTCGCCTGGGAGTTCGGCCAGCCGGAACTGGGCGCGGAGTTCACCCGCACCCTGTGGTCGATGCTGCTGCGCGAGGACGACAGCAGCACGGTCCTCATGCGTTTCATCTGGAACCTGCCGCTGGGCAAGAAGCGCACGTTCATCCGGGCGATCGACGCACACCTCTCGGACCGGTACCCGATGTTCGACGGCCTGGCCACCGACTGGCCGGCGGGCAACAGCATCCCGCCGTACGTGCGCGGACCCGAGGATCGCGCCCATGACTTCGGCCTGGTCAACCAGGGGTACCTGGGGTACATGAGCCTGGGCTACACGGCCCGCGACGTCGACCTGTTCGTCTGGCTGGAGGCGCTGCGCGACAAGCAGTGCGCGGAGAAGCCGTGCGAGTTGGGCATCTTCCTCAACGACTGCAAGGAGCCCACGGGCGGCTGCCCGGTCCAGATCCACATCCCCGAGATGATCGAGATGGTCGGGACCGGCCGGTTCCGTGAGGCCCTCGAGCTGATCGAGTCCTGCAACCCGCTGCCCGACGTCACCGGGCGGGTGTGCCCCCAGGAGATGCAGTGCCAGGGGGTGTGCCTGCAGACCAAGATGCCCATCGCGATCGGCCAGCTCGAGTGGTTCCTGCCCGAGCGCGAGAAGCTGGTCAACCCCGGTGGCGAGGCCGCCCGTCTCGCCGGTCATCGCGACCCCTGGGAGGTGGCGGCCAAGCCGCCGGTGGCGATCGTGGGCTCGGGGCCCTCGGGCCTGATCAACGCCTACCTGCTCGCATCCGAGGGGTTCCCCGTCACCGTGTTCGAGGCGTTCCACGCCCTCGGCGGGGTGCTCCGCTACGGGATCCCGGAGTTCCGCCTACCCAACGAGCTGATCGACGACGTCGTCGGCAAGATCCGCCTGCTCGGCGGCCGGTTCGTCCAGAACTTCGTGGTCGGCAAGACCGCCACGCTCCAGGACCTGCGCGACGCTGGCTTCCACCGGATCTTCGTGGGCACCGGTGCCGGGCTCCCGCGGTTCATGAACGTCCCCGGCGAGCACCTGCTCAACGTGATGAGCGCCAACGAGTTCCTCACCCGGGTGAACCTGATGCAGGGCCTGCGCGCTGACTACGAGACCCCGCTGCCCGAGACCAAGGGCAAGGAGGTGCTGGTCATCGGCGGCGGCAACACCGCCATGGACGCCGCCCGCACCGCGCAGCGCCTCGGCGGCAACGTCACCATCGTCTACCGCCGCACCCGCTCGGAGATGCCCGCCCGCGTCGAGGAGCTGCATCACGCCCTCGAGGAGGGCATCGCCCTGCGCGAGCTGTGCGCTCCCAACGAGTTCCTCGGAGACGACAAGACCGGATTCGTCACCGCGGCCACCCTGGAGATCATGGAGCTCGGCGCGCCCGACGAGTCCGGGCGCCGGCGGCCGATGGCCACGGGTCGCACCGAGACCATGCACGCCGACCTGGTGATCATGGCCCTGGGCAACGCCGCCAACCCGATCATCAAGGACTCCGAGCCCCGGCTGAACACCTCCAAGTGGGGCACGATCGTGCTCGACCACGCGGGCTCGCAGGAGACCACGCTGGAGGGTGTCTTCACCGGCGGCGACGCGGCGCGCGGCGGCTCGACGGCCATCGCTGCGGCCGGCGACGGACGCGCTGCTGCCAACGAGATCCTCGGCGAGGCCGACCTGCCCTCCGACGTCGTGCGCGACATGGTCGCCCGGGCCCTGGCCTACACCGAGCTCGGCACCACCGCCCAGCGGATCCTCGCCCGGTCGCACCTGTCCGACGGCATCGAGGAGTTCACGGTCAGCTCACCGCTCATCGCGGCGGCGGCCCAGGCCGGGCAGTTCGTCCGCCTGCTCCCCCGGCCCGACGGCGAGCTGATCCCGTTGACGCTGGCCGACTGGGACGTCGAGGCCGGCACCATCTGCCTGGTCGTCCAGGGCGTCGGGACCAGCAGCATCGAGATCAACGCGATGGAGGTCGGCGACGCGTTCACGGGCATCGCTGGTCCCCTGGGGCGCCCCAGCGACATCCACTCGTACTCCGCCGACGAGACCGTGGTGTTCACGGCCGGCGGCCTGGGACTGCCGCCGGTGTACCCGATCATGCGCGAGCACCTGCGTCGTGGGAACCACGTCACCCTGATCTCCGGCTTCCGCAGTGCCGACCTGATGTTCTGGACCGGCCCCGATGAGCGGGTCGGTCGGCTGCAGGCCGCGTTCGGTGACCAGCTCGATGTCATCTACACGACCAACGACGGCTCCTTCGGCGTCCCCGGATTCGTGACCGGGCCGCTGCAGGAGCTGCTCGAGGCCAACACGCGCGGCGAGGGTCGCACCGTGGCCGAGGTCGTGACGATCGGCCCACCGATGATGATGCGCGCGGTCAGCGACCTGAGCATGCGGTTCGGAACTCCATGCGTGGCCAGCCTGAACTCGATCATGGTCGACGCCACAGGCATGTGCGGGGCGTGCATGGTACCGGTCGTGATCGACGGGAAGATGATCCGCAAGCACGCCTGCATCGACGGCCCGGAGATCGACTCGCACATCATCGACTGGGACAAGTTCCTGCCGCGGTTCGGCCAGTTCCGCGCGCAGGAGGCAGCCAGCCGAGCGGCGCACGGGTTGGGCTGACCCCGGCTGGGACCCCGGCCGGATTCGTCCGGAGGGGGCGGGGCGATCACAATGGAGGCCTCCCACCACCACCGGTTCTCGAGGGGATCCCCATGGGCATACCGTCCGTCGCCAACATTGCCGGGCGCGCCTCCGGCCTGGCCGACCGGGCGGTCGAGGCGTACCGCACCCGGCTCGAGGCCCAGGTCCAGCGGCGCCGGATCGACAGCCTCCAGCTGAGCATGCTGGTGAACGCCTCCATGGCTGCCGTGGGCATGGTCGTCGACGTGGTCGCGCTCCAGGTGCGCGTCGCTGCGTTGCAGCAGGCCCTCGACGAGGCCGTCGCCGCCGGGGACCTCGAGACCGCGGAGGTGCTGCGGGGGCAGCAGGTGGCGATGCTCACGGAACCTCAGGCCTCGGCGCGGCTCATGGCCACACTCGCCGAGTACATCCCCGCCGTGCTGGCCGAGCAGGGCGGGGGCGACGGCCGGGTGATCGAGGGCGACGTCGCCTGATCCGCGACGGCGGATCGGCCTCAGCGATCCGCGTCCGCAGATCCGCGTCCAGCTCACGTCAGGCGACCAGCACGCCGATAGAGCCCTTGGGGCACCTCGCGGTGGTGCCGGCTGGAGGGCGCCACGATGCTCGGGACGGCGGACGCGACGGTCGCGATGACCGCAGTCGCAGGACACGCCATCGGCGCGCGAACCTTCGTCGTGCTCGGCCTGCTCGCATTGCTCGGCTGGCTGGGATTCCGGGCCTGGGCCCTGCGCACACGCCCGTACGTCACACTCGCCGTCGTCCTGGCCCTGCTGGTACCTGCGCTGTGGACCGAGATCCGCTGGCTGCGCGTCCAGGCAGCAGCCACCACGGCCGTCCAGGAACTGACCGGCAATCCCGCGGCCCGGGTCCAGTGCCAGCGCGCGCTGGCCACATTCCTCTGGGCGGGAGCAGACCTGGGACGGGTCGAATGGGACGAGCCGGACCGGGCGTGGCTGACGCTGGAGACCTGCCAGCACCTCAGCAGCTGGTACCGCTCGGACCACTCGGCGCCCACCCTCGACGAGGCCCTCGCCGTCCACATCCTCACCCATGAGGCGATGCACGTGGCCGGGGACCGCAACGAGGCGACAACGGAGTGCCGAGCCCTGCAGCACGACGCACTGACCGTCGTGCTGCTCGGGGGCACCGCGGAGCAGGGGTCGGCGCTCGCGCAGCGGATCGCCACAGAGGCCTACCCGAGGATGTCCGACGAGTACAGTTCGTCCGAGTGCCGCGCGGGCGGCGCTCTCGACCTCACCCCTCACGACGCCACCTGGCCGTGACCGACCGCGCGATCGGTCCGGATCTGAGACCATCCGGCGCTACCGTGGCGACATGAGCGCGTTCTCGCTGTCCGGTCGCACCGCACTGGTCACGGGCGCTGGCAGCCCGACCGGGATCGGGATGGCGACAGCCCGGCTCCTGGCCACGATGGGCGCTGACGTCTGGCTGACCGCGACCACGGACCGGGTCCACGAGAGGGCCGCCGAGCTGCGGGCTGACGGCCTGACCGCGGACGCGCGTGTCGCCGACCTCACAGATCCGGAGGAGGCGGCAGCCACGGTGCAGGCCGCGGCCACCGCCAGCGGGCTGCACATCGTGGTCAACAACGCCGGGATGGCCAGCGTCGGCATGGTCGATCCCACCGCGGAGGCCGGTGATCTCGCCGCGATGCCACTGCAGTCCTGGCATGACGGGCTGGCCCGCAACCTGGACACGGCCTTCCTCGTGACCCGCGCCGCGATCCCGCACATGCGAGCGGCGGGCTGGGGCCGGATCGTGATGGTGGCCTCGGTCACCGGCCCCGTGATGGCCATGCGCTCGGAACCCGTGTACGCGGCGGCCAAGGCAGGCATGGTCGGCCTGATGCGCGCCCTTGCCGTGGACCTCGCGCCCCATGGGATCACCGCGAACGCCGTGGCCCCGGGCTGGATCGCGACCGGTTCGCAGCTGCCCCATGAGATGCACGAGGGCCAGCACACGCCCGTCGGACGCAGCGGCCGACCCGAGGAGGTGGCCGCGGCAGTGGCGTGGTTCGCCTCCCCCGAGGCGTCGTACTGCAGCGGGCAGCTGCTCGTCGTGGATGGGGCGGCGGGCATCGCCGAGGAGCGCGCGCTTCCTCGATGACAGGTCCCGAGGGGTGCCGGACCGGAGTTGACGATCGTGTCGGGGCGCGTCAGGTCAGGTCCTGGAACCGTCCGGCGATCCCCGTGGGTACGGTAGTTTCGATCCCGTGCCCGTTGCCGTCCCCATCGTCGCCGGGACCGCCATCCGGGGGGTGGCGGCCACCGTCATGATGCGCGGCGTGCTCGAGCGGCACCCCAACGCCTTCCTGATCACCCTCGCCCATTTCGGCGTCGCCATGTCGCTGGATCGATCTCAGGAGCACATCTACTCCGACATCGAGGCGGGGCTCGAGGCGCAGGGCCGGGACTCCGGCTCGCCCGTGGTCCTCGTCGGCCACTCCCAGGGTGGGCTGGCCTGCTTGCGGTACGCCGTCGACCACCAGGACCAGGTCAAGCACGTGATCAGCGTCGGCGCGCCGTGGCGCGGTTCCGTGAGCGCCCAGCGGATCTCCCGACTGTTCTCGTGGACGGGACGCAACCTGACCCCTGCCCTGAGCGACATGGCCGAGGGATCGCCATTCCTGACCGCCCTGCACGCGGACGTGCCCGCGATCGCCGACCGGATCACCAACATCTACAGCACCCACGAGCTGTTCATCCAGCCCTACATCAACGCCCACATGGACGTGCCCGGCGTGGAGAACGTCCTGATCGCCACGGAGGACGAGTACCGCCGGCACCTGCGCGCGTTCCCCGAGCTCGAGGCCGACGACCACATCCTCGGCCGGGTGACGCACCTGGGCGAGATGAGCTCACCCGAGGTGCGCTCGCGCATCTGGGCCAAGGTCGACGAGGTGACCGAGCGCGTGAAGCGCGGGGAGTGACGAGTCGTCGTCAGGGCACCTCGCCGCCGGGCCTGCCTCGCCCCCGACCGGCGCGCTTATCGGCCTTGACGTCCTGCGCATAGGTGTCCACGTACGTCTGCCCACCGAGGGCCAGCAGTGCGTCGCGGACGATCCCGGCCAGGTCGTCGGCGCTCATCGTCCGCGTGTCCAGGGGGAGGGGATCGGAGACGCGGATCTGGACCCTGATGCGACGTGGGAAGGAACGGTCCTCGTACTGCGTCGTCACGACATGGACCGGGACGTCCGGGTTGGCCTGCAGCAGGGGGATCATGATCCGCTTGTGCAGCTTGTGCAGCACTCGCGGATCCGGCGAGCGCGTGCCCTCCGGGAACAGGGCGATCCGCCCGACTCCGCCGCTGCTGCCCAGGGCGTACCGCGACATCTGCATCGCCCACTCGGTCGAGGCGGCATCCCCGCGGCGCAGCGGGATCTGTCCCATCAGGCGGAAGAACAGCGACCCACGGTGCTCGAACCACTCCAGCTTGGTGAACGCGCTGCACCGCCACCACGTGGCCATCACCACGCAGACGGGGTCCATGAAGTGCACGTGATTGCCGAACAGGATCGCGGGCCCCGGAGCCACCTTGTCCGCGCCGTCGACGTCGACCGCCCACCGGACCCGCAGCAGACGCATGGCCGCGATCGTGGCCCAGTAGGACCGTGCGCGTCCGGGGCGACCGATCCGCACACCCGGGTACAGCGTCCGTGCCTCGGCCAGCAGGGCGTCGTAGCCGCGGGTCCCCGCATCCGGACTCTCTCCGGGGGTCGGGTCCGGCGTGAGGTCCGGAGTCGGGTCAGGACGTGCCATGGCCAGGATTCTGCCCTGTCGCACCGGTAGCCTGCCGGACCAGTGGGCACCCCGGCACAGGGCTGGTGGCTGGACCGCGGACTGAGGAGGTCGACCATGCCCCCCCGCTGCCTGCCGGAGCGTCCGCGGTTCAAGTCACGCGCGGAGAAGGTGGCCTTCCACGCCCTGGCCAGCAAGCTGCGCGACGTCGACGTGCTGCTGGCCAACGTCCGCTTCTCCGGCCTGGACGGTGACTGGGAGGTCGACCTCGTTGTCGGCATGCCCGACGCGGGCTTCGCCGCCATCGAGGTCAAGGGCGGGCACGTCTGGCGCGAGGCAGGGTCGTGGTGGCAGCAGACACCGCAGGGTCGACGGGAGATCGACCTCGAGGACCAGGCGACCTCCGGCAAGTACCTGCTGCGCCGCTACCTGAAGCGGCACCCCGGGTGGAAGCACGGAGAGCTGCGCATGATCCACATGGTGATCCTGCCGGACACCGAGCTCGGCCCGCAGGACCCGTCGCCGGGGCTGCCCAGGACGTGGATCATCGACCGCACCGAGCTCTCCGACGCGGCCGGCCGGGTGTTCGACCTGCTCACCGGGACGCTGCGCAACGAGCCGGCGGCCCTCCCGGGGGTCGACGTCGTGGACGACGCCGCCGAGATCCTGGGCGGCCGGGGTGACCGGCAGGCCGAGCTGGCCGGCATGCTGGCCGTGCGCGGGGACCACGTGGACCGACTCACCGAGGACCAGTACCACGTGCTGGATGTCGCCCGTCGGATCCCCCGGATCGAGGTGATCGGCGGACCCGGCACCGGCAAGACGTGGCTGGCGATCGAACAGGCCCGGCGCTGGGCCGCCGAGGGGCAGCGCGTGGCCCTCGTCTGCTACTCCCGCGGACTGTCGACGTGGATCGCCCGCCGCGTGGCCAGCTGGCCCAAGGCCCTGCGCCGCAACGTCCGGGTGCGCACCTACCACGCCCTCGGGGTGGAGTGGGGCGTGGAGATCGGCGACGCCCGCAACCAGGAGTACTGGGAGACCACGATGCCCGCTCAGATGACCGAGCTGGCGCGCGCCCTGCCCGACGAGCAGCGCTTCGACGCCCTGATCGTCGACGAGGCCCAGGACTGTCCCGACGCCTGGTGGCCCTCCCTGTTGGCCTCCCTGCGCGACCCGGACCGGGCACGGATCGCCGTGTTCGCCGACGAGCAGCAGCGGATCTTCGACCGCGCCGACCGCCCCGACCTGGGCCTGGTACCCCTGACGTTGGACGCCAACCTGCGCAACAGCCGTCAGATCGGCGACGTGTTCGCGCCCCTGGCCGCCGACATCCCCAACCTCCTGGGCGGTGAGGGCCCCCCGGTCCGGTTCATCCAGTGCAGCGCGGCCGAGGCGATGGAGACCGCCGATGACGCCGCGGTCGAGCTCCTCGACGATGGCTGGGACCCGCAGGACGTGGCCCTGCTGACCACCCACCACCGTCATCCGGAGCAGGCGAACCGGGTGGCCCTCGACGGCCGCGACGGCTACTGGGACTCCTTCTGGGACGGATCGGATCTGTTCTTCTCCACCGTCGCCGCGTTCAAGGGCCTCGAGCGGCCGGCCATCGTCCTGGCCGTGGACGGGTTCCGCGACCCCGCCACGGCGGCCGAGATCCTCTACGTCGGCCTGTCGCGCGCCCGCGACCTGCTGATCGTCTGCGGGGACATCGACCTCATCCGCGGCGCCGCCGGCGATGAGGTCGCCGGCAGGCTCCTGGGCAGGGGGTGAACTCGGGCCCGTCGCGACGAGCGCATCCGTCCGCCGGGCACGGATCCTCCGCGTGCCAGCTGAATCCCCCGGAACCCGGCCGCCACGACCCTCGCGACCCTCTGGCTCTGCCCTGGCCTCTGCTGCCCCACGTGACGGATCTCTCGTCCGACGCGGATGCCCGGGTCGGGAACACCCACTACCCTTGGCGAGTTGATTGAACGTGCGACCACTTCGGTCGCCCCTCCCACACGCACCGCGATCCCACGTTCCAGGAGTTCCCATGCCCCCGATCGATCCGCCCAGCGCTGCCACCGACGCAGCCGTGCCCGCACCGATGGCCGAGCCGGCCTCGGCCCACGAGGTCCCGCCGGCCGACCCCCGCCGGTTCAAGGCCCTGGCGGTGATCGCCATCGCCCAGCTGATGATCGTGCTCGACGCGTCGATCGTGAACCTCGCGATCCCCAGCGCCTCGGCCGACCTGCAGATCGCCCCCGCCGACGTGCAGTGGATCGTCACCGCCTACACCCTCACATTCGGCGGCTTCCTGCTGCTCGGCGGGCGCATCGCGGACTACTGGGGCCGCAAGCGGACCTTCCTCGTCGGCCTCGGCGGCTTCGCCCTGGCATCCCTGATCGGTGGCCTGGCTCCGACATTCGGCCTGCTCGTCACCGCCCGCGCCCTTCAGGGCGGTTTCGCTGCGCTCCTCGCCCCCGCTGCACTGGCCCTCATCAGCGTGAGCTTCCACGACCCGAAGGAGCGCGCCAAGGCCTTCGGGGTCATCGGTGCCATCTCTGGTGCCGGCGCGGCCATCGGCCTGCTGCTCGGCGGCGTACTGACCGAGTACTTCTCCTGGCGTTGGTGCCTGGCAGTCAACACCCCCATCGCGATCCTCACGATGCTCTTCGCGCGCAACCTGGTCCGGGAGTCCCGGGCAGAGGGCAACACCAACTACGACATCCCCGGCGCCATCACCTCGACCCTGGGCCTGGTCGCGCTGGTGTACGGGTTCACGAAGGCAGCCCCCGAGGGCTACACGGACTCAGCGAACTGGACCGAGCCGAGCACCTTCCTCTGGTTCATCGCCGCAGCGGTCCTCCTTGGGTCGTTCCTGGTGATCGAGGCGCGCACGACCAACCCACTGCTCCCCCTGCGCATCGTCAAGGAGCGCAACCGCGGTGGCGCCTACCTCTCGTCGCTGATCACCGGCGCCGGCCTGTTCGCGATGTTCCTGTTCCTGGGGCTGTACCTGCAGGTCATCAAGCAGTACACGCCGGTGCAGGCCGGCTTCGCCTTCCTGCCGTTCAGCCTCGGCATCATCGCGGCGGCCGGCATCGCGGCCAACCTCATGCCCAAGGTCGGGCCCCGGCCGCTGATGGCCCCCGGCCTGGTCGTGGCCTCCCTCGGCATGTTCTGGCTGACCCGGCTGACCCCGGAGTCGGAGTACCTGACCGCGATCCTGCCGCCCATGATCGTCATGAGCGTGGGCATGGCCTTCGTGTTCATCCCGACCGCCACTGTCGCCCTGCACGCGGTGGGCAACCATGATGCCGGCGTCGCCTCGGCGGTCATCAACACCTCCCAGCAGGTCGGCGGCTCTCTGGGCACCGCGCTGATGAACACGGTCGCCGTCACGGCCACGTCGGCCTACCTGGCCACGAACGCCGCGCTCGGTGAGGCCGCGCTCCCGAGCGCCCTGACCGAGGGCTACACCCAGGCGTTCATGGTCGGTGGCGTCCTGCTGCTCGCGGCCGCCGTGGTCGTGCTCGTCATGATCAGGATCGGCCCGTCGGCTGCTGCCGAGGAGGATGAGGACGCCCCCGCGGTGGTCCACTTCGGCTGATCGCCTCACCGGAGCGCCTGGGCGGGAGGACTGACCCTCCTGGCCAGGCGCTTCGGCGTTCCGAGCACTGCCACCGCGCACGAATCGCACGCTCAGGAAGCCAGGTGAGCTCCCCCGCCACTTCGACCACGCACGAGTTGAGCGGTATGGCGGCCCTCACTCGGGGGATACCGCTCAACTCGTGCGCGGCATCGGCAGTGCGCACCCGATCGCGGGTTCTGACGGTTCGATTCATGCGCGGTGGGCAGCGCTGCGGTGGGGGGGCCGGTCGTCCACAGATCGTCGTGGGGCCATGGGCAACGGCCGGACCCGACAGCAGGCTGGGCACATGCGCACGCCTGAACCATGGACACCGCCCGCAACCCCGTTCACCCTCGCTCACGTCGCCGGGCGCGGGGTGACCCGCCGCCGGCTGCAGACCGCCCTGGCGTCAGGGCGAATCACCCGCCTGCGGCCCGGGGTGTTCATCGCGACCCATGCCCTGACCGAGGACCCCGTGGCGGTTCACCTGCTCCGCGCCCTGGCCGAACAGGTGGTGGCTCCGGGGCGCGTGGTCAGCCACGAGACCGCAGCCCTGGCGCTCGGACTGCCGTTGAGGCGAACCCTGGAGGTGGCCGAGGGCGCGGTCCATGCCACGCGGGCGAGCGCGCCACAGGAGCGGACACGTCGTACCGACCGCCTCCAGGTACACCTGGGGGAGCTACCCGAACATCACGTCCTCAGAACGCCCCAGGGCCTGATCGTCACGGCAGCAGCCCGCACCGCCCTCGACGTGGCAGCCCGCCTCGATCTGCCGGACGCCCTGATGATCGTCGATGCCGCGATGCGCCTTGAGCTTCCGGGAACTGGCCGGGTCCCTCGATCGCAGGCACTACCGCAACACCCGGCTGTGTGTGGCCGCCGCGCGACCCCTGCGCGAGTCGCTGCCGTATGCAGCGTCCCCGCGCACAGCCCGCCATCTCGATCTCGTGCTGTCGCTGGCGGACCTCCGCCGTGAATCGCCGCTGGAGTCCTTCGGCGCCGCGCACATGCACCTCGCCGGACTCCCGGAGCCACAGCTCCAGGCCCGGATCCGCACTGCAGGAGGAACCGTGTACCCCGACTTCCTCTGGGAGGAGTTCATGGTGATCGGGGAGGCCGACGGTGAGGGCAAGTACCGCGATTCGTCGGCGTTCGCGCAGGAGAAGATCCGCGAGGGACACATGCGGGACCTCGGTTACGACGTGGTTCGGTGGACCGGGCGCGAGGGGTTCGGCTCCCCGGGGCTCGTCATCGATCGGGTCTCCCGAACCCTCATGGGCCGCGGCTGGCGGCCCTGACTCAACCCGGATCACCGGACCGGAGGGGCCTACGCGCGGTCAGGAGGGAGGGGTGGAATGCCTGACGACGACGACGAGCGGGCGGCGGCGACTGCTACGCGGCGGCCTCCACCGGGCGCTCCCAGCGGCCCCTCACGCGCGTGAAGCCGACCTTGCCGAAGTGGTCACTGGTCCCGGGCCCGGCGTCGGCAACCAACTGGGTGAAGCCCTTGAGGGCGAAGACCCCTGAGCGCCGGTACACGAACTCTCCGGGGGTGAAGTCGCGGAAGCGCTCGGTGACGTAGTCGACCTCGACCTCGCCGATGCCGGCGCCCGCGTCCCGCACCACCACCAGTCCGACCGTCTCATCCCCGCGGAGCACCAGGAAGGCTGAGCGCGCAGCCGCGGCCGTGGGCCGGTCCTTCCCCGTGGGCCCCACGACGTCGTCCACCGAGAAGGCCGGGTGCGTCGCCACGACGTCATCAGCCTTGAGGGTCAGCACGTGACGCAGGTAGGCATCGTCGATGCCCACCTCGACCACGTCGTAGACGTCCGAGTCGTGGCGCTCCCGGGTCAACCTCCAGATCCAGTACACGTCGATCACCGCGATGGCGCCGTTCATTGCGGCGAAGGGCCAGATCCCCAGCAGGGCGTTGACCACCGTGGCCAGCGCCGCACCCGCCAGGTTCATCACCCGGAACCGGAGCACGCGCGCCTGCATGAGCGACCAGACGACCAGGATCGAGCTGATCCAGCCGAGGATCTCCAGAGCCGACATGCGCCGACCTCCTTCATCGTGACCGGGTGGGGTGATCCGGACGTCCGGGACCCGGCAGGGACCCACCCCGCGGCGACTGTAGCCAAGGTCGACCCCCGGGAACCGGTTGCACCGCACCCAGTCCCCCCAGTTCCCGGGGGGCCACCCTCAGCCCGAAGCGGCCCCCGCCTGGTCCTCGGACTGCGAGGCGGACGGCACCGCCGCCTGCGGCTGGGTCTCATGACCCTCCGGCGCGGGAGGGGCCTCGGCCGCGGCGATGTCGGGGGCGTAGGGATGCACCGGCACCCCCCCGGGGCGGCGCATCAGCGCCGCCAGGTCGGCCCGCCGCGGATCGTCGTGGCCGGTGGCATCGAACGCGACCCCATTGCGCTGCGAGGGCATCCGCTCGTCCATCAGCGTCAGGAGGGCGTAGGCCCGCTCGTCGGCCGGGAACAGCAGGTTGATGTCCACCCCCCGCGGCCAGAGCTGCCAGGCACGCACGACCGAGATCTCGAACGAGAACACGACCGCATTCGACACGAGGAACAGCAACGAGAAGATTCCCACCACGGACCCGAACACGCCGTAGACCGCCGAGGAGCTGGTCACGAAACGGCCGAGCAGTGCGCTGCCAAGCCCGATGAGCGTCGTCATGGCCAGACCGCCGAGGGCGGCACCGAGGCCGACCTCGGCAAACGTCAGCGGACGGCGGGTGAGGAATGTCGCCGCCGCGTACAGCAGCGCGGAGGCCACGAACCACAGCAGCAGCGACGCCGCCGCCCGCTGCGCGAACGCGTACCCGGTGAGGTTGACCACCAGGGCCGAACCCACGGTGATCGCGAGCACCCCGAGACCCATCAGGACCACCATGAGCAGGACCCGCATGTACCGCGGCCCGAACCCGAAGCGGAAGCGGTAGGGGACGCAGAAGACCTGGTTGACCATCGCGTACATCGAGAAGACACCAGCGGTGCCCGCCAGGACCAGGCCGACGAGTGCGACCGCGAAGGCCGGTCCTCCCGAGGGCAGGGCCTCGTAGGCGGCGATCACCTGGTCCTGGTACTCCGGGGGCACGATATCGGCGACCAACTTCTCGACGTACTCGGGCCGATCGACGAGCACTGCGTTGAGCAGGGCGAACCCGGCGATCGCCAGGGGGAACAGGCTCATGAACGTGTAGTAGGCCAGGAGGGCTGCCAGTCGACTGCCCTCGTCGTCGGCGTACTTCTTGAACGCCGCATAGGTGAAGGCGACCACTCCGTGGCTGGCCTGCAGGCGGTCGACCATCCGGCTCGTGCCCAGCACCCGCTTCTCGACCGCGCCCGCCACCCCGGTGTGCGAGGTGGGCGGATCTCCGGCCGCGAAATCTCGGTCCGCGTCGAGCCACGGCTCGTAGAAAGCGCCGTCGTCGGTCCGCGGATCCGCCATGGGCCTCAGGGTACGGGTCAGGTCCGCGCGCGGGGGGTCACGAGGCGTGAGCCGCCGGGATCCACAGGCGACTGCCCCGGTTCGACTGCCGCCCAGGGCCCGGGCCCAGGACATCGTCGCCACGCACTCCGAGGGCCTGCGGATTGCCGACGGCCTTGAGGGCCCCTGACCACCGCCGGCTTGCTTCGCCCGTGGACGGGCCTCCATGCTGGCCGGGTTCACCGACCCCGACCAGGAGGATCCATGGCGACCAAGGCCGACTTCACCGAGCAGGAGTGGACGGACCTCAGCAACGGTCCCACCGGACTCGTGCTGTGGATCGCGTCGATCGAGCCCGGGTTCATGGACCGAGTCAAGGAGAGTTGGGCGGCAAGCCAGGCGGTCGTCAAGGGTGCTTCCACCGAGCTGCAGCGGGAGCTCGCCAAGCCGGCAAAGCCGGACTTCGCGGCAGGAAGCCTCGACGAGCAGAGGGCCGGCGTCCTGGGCGCCCTCAGCCGCGCGGTGGGCGTGCTTCAGGCCAAGGCGCCCGAGGAGGTGGCGCCCTACAGGGCGTGGATCGGGTCCATCGCCGACACCGTCGCGCAGGCGGCTGACCCCGTCACCCCCGGGGAGGCCGAGGCCGTCGCGGCGGTGAAGGCTGCCCTGGAGGCCTGACGACCTCGCATCGCCACGCGTCGCACCGCCCGCCCTGGCCGCCCCCGGCCGGTGCGGGCTACCCCTTTCCGTTGCCGGTGAGCTCCGCGGCCGCGACGTAGCCCAGCATGCGCTGGCGGTGGGTGAGTGCCGCGGCCTCGATGATGACTGCCAGGTTGCGCCCCGGCTGGACCGGGATCAGCACACGGGCCAGCGGCACGCCGAACACCTCCTGCACCTGCTCGGTGATCCCGACCCGCTCGTACTCCTTGTCCAGGTCCCGGGACTCGAGGACGACGACGACGGTGATCCGCCCATCGCTGCGGATTGAGCCGATCCCGAACAGCTCCTCGACATCGACGGAGCCCACCCCGGGGATGCTGATGACGAATCCGGCGTCGGGCAGGGCCCGACCGCGCAGGTGATCCCCGGAGATCCGGCGCACCTCGACCCGGTCGTCGGCGATGAGCCGGTGCCCGCGACGGACCAGCTCGAGGATCGTCTCGGACTTGCCGAGCCTGTCGTCACCCAGGATGAGGACGCCCTCGCCGTGCACGTCGACGAGTCCGGCCTCGATCCTCGTGCGTGGGGCCAGTGCGTGGATGAGCAGCCATGTCAGGGCGCTGGCGAACGGGCTGGTCTCCATGCCGGTCACGAAGACCGGCACGTCGTGACGGTCCGCGGCGGCCACCATATCGGGCATCACGTGCAGTCCGCGGGCCACGATCAATGCGGGGAAGCCGAGAGCGAAGTACTCATCGAGGCGCCTGGCCCGGACCACCGGCTCCAGGCTCGACAAGTAGGCGGTCTCGATCCAGCCGATGATCTGCAGCCGTTCGGAGCTGAAGGCCTCGTGGTACCCGGTCAGCTGCAGCCCCGGACGGTTGACCTCGGAGGTGGAGATCCGGATGGGCTCAAGGTTCAGGTGCCCGCCCGCCACTCGCATCAGGCCCAGCCGATCGACGATCTCGGTCAGGGGGATCGAGTAGCCCGAGGAGTCGCCTGCCGGACCGCCCCCGCCACGGCTGCCCCCGCTGCGGCCACCGGATCCAGCGCCCGCCGGTCCACCAGCATCTCCACGACCCAACCGACCCGGCACTCAGACCACCAACTTCGCACGCAGCATTGCCACGGAGTCCTCGAGGAGGCCGTGGGCCGTCAGGAATCCCACCACCGATCCGTACTGCGCGTCGAGCCCGGCCAGCAGACCGGTCATCGCGTGGTCGGGTGACCCGCCGAGTGCCTCGAACAGCCTCGGTGAGATGGGGACGCCGCCGGACACCATCGCGCTCAGGGCCTGGTCGATCCAGACGCCATCGAGGTTCAGCGCGCTCTGGGTGTAGTCGGCCACCACAGCACTGCGGTCGACGCCCGCGGCCTCCAGTGCCAGCGCCACGACGAGCCCGGTCCGGTCCTTGCCCGCCGTGCAGTGCACCAGTACCGGAAGCGGACCGCTGTCGGCGATGACGGACACGGCCGCGGCGATGGTCCACGCCGAGTCGGTGATGACCTGCCGGTACAGCGACTCGAGGCTGAGCACGCCGTCCTCGCTGAGGATCGAGGACCGTGAGCCCCCGTGGATCGGCAGCCAGATGTGCAGGGCGCCGGGCAGGACCGACCGTGAGTGGTCCTGGGACCGCTCGAGCGCGGACCTCAGGTCGATCACCACGCCGATGCGCAGCGCTGCGAGGTCGGCGGCGCCGGCCGCAGTCACCCCGCTGAGCGAGTCGGACCGGTAGAGCTGGCCGCGGCGGGTGACGCCCCCCGACGCGGGGTATCCCCCGGTGTCGCGGAAGTTGTGGGTCCCCTCGACCTCGAGTCGCCCGCTCACGCCAACCTCCCGAACACCTCGGAGGATGGCCCTCGCGGGTCGTTGCGGCTGGGCCGCAGGAGTCGGTGGGCGCGCTGGTCCATCGCGGCCGTCTCGATGAGGATCGCCGTGTTGCGGCCCGGGCGGACGGGGATCGTCACCAGGGGCAGGTCCACCCCGAGGATCTGCATCCGGTCGGGCTCCTGGGAGTAGTCATGGTCGGGATCCAGCGGAACCAGGGAGACGACCATGCTGATCTCGCTGGTGGCCTTCACCGAGCCGACGCCGAACATCAGCCGCAGGTTGACGATCCCGATCCCCTTGATCTCCATGAAGTGGCGGACGAGCCCCGGTGCCCGGCCGACGAGGTCGCGGTCCGAGGGCCGGCGGACCTCGACCGTGTCGTCGGCGACGAGCCGATGCCCACGGCGCACGAGCTCGAGGGCTGTCTCGGACTTGCCGATCCCGCTGCGCCCGAGGATCAGGACGCCCTCACCGGCCACATCGAGCAGGCCGGCATGCAGCACCTCGCGGGGCGCGAGCTCCAGGGCCAGGAACCAGGTCAGCTGGGCGGCGAACTCCGTGGTCGCCTGCGGGGTCCGCAGCAGGGGGATTCCGAACGTGTCCGCCAGCTCCAGCGAGGCGCTGGTGATCCGCAGGTCGTTGGTCAGGATCGCGGCCGGGACCCCGACGCGGGCGAACTGCGCCAACCGCTCCCACCGCTCCTGCTCAGGAAGGGTCATCAGGTAGCCGACCTCGGCGCGACCCACGATCTGGATCTGGGATCCGGGGAACTGCTCGGAGTAGCCGGCCCACTGCAGCCCTGGTCGGTTCAGGTCCGATGTGGTGACCCGGCGCTGGGTCATGTCCACCCCCGCGTCGGTCATGACCTCCAGGGAGAAGTGCTCCACGATGTCGGCCAGCGGGACCCCACGCATGGGCTTGAGCCCCCTGAGCACCTGCGTGGAGTCCATGTCCCCGAGGGTAGGGGGCGCTCCGACGTCCCGCTGGCTGGGAGGGACACCGGCGGTGTGCAGATCCGTGCAGGCGCCCCCGGTGCTCATCAGGCGGCAGGATGTGGGCCATGACCCGACCCGATGACCTGCTCCACAACCGAGCGCTGTGGGACCAGGTCAACGACCAGTTCTCCGGCGCGGACGGCCTGGAGCTGTGGCGCCGCGAGGAGATCGTGTGGGGACTGTTCGCGACACCGGAGTCCGAGGTCGGAGCGCTCGGTGACGTGGGCGGCCGGGACGTCGTCGAGCTGGGGTGCGGCACTGCCCACGTCTCTGCGTGGCTGGCGCGACGGGGCGCGAGGGTGGTCGCCATCGACCAATCCGGTGCCCAACTCGCCACGGGCAGGGCGGCCCAGGCCGAGCACGGCGTGCGCTTCGCGCTCCTGCAGGCCGACGCCGAGCACGTCCCGCTGGCCACCGGATGTGCCGACCTCGTGGTCAGCGAGCACGGGGCTCCGGCGTGGTGTGAGCCCGACGCGTGGATCGGGGAGGCCGCCCGGATCCTGCGCCCCGGGGGTCGGCTGGTGTTCCTCACCAACAGCCCACTGTCGGCGATGTGCGTCCCCGCTGAGGGCGGGCCGGCAGGCGAGCAGCTCCTGCGGGGACCTGCGGAGCTCCGTGAGATCCGCTGGCCGGGCGGTGGGGTGGAGCACCACCCGAGCCACGGCGAGTGGATCGGGGTGCTGGGTGTGCACGGATTCGCCATCGAGCGCCTGAGCGAGCTGCACGCCCCTGCCGACCACGACCCCGGCCGGGCCGCTGTGGACTTCTACGGCATCGCCGATCTCGTCTGGGCCCGACGGTGGCCGATCGAGGACCTGTGGACGGCCCGCCTGGTGGGGTGAACCCTGGGCCGGCGCGACCGGACCGCGGGGTTGCCCGGTGCGCCGCGGCCGGGGTCAATGTCAGCCCTCTGTTGTTCGATGATCCCTGTGACCGATGATGGGGACATCGGCACACTGGAGGAGGCCCGCATGGCGGCTCGACGCGGCTCAGTCATCCCGCTGATCATCGCGGGCCTGTTCGGCCTCGTGCTGATCCTCGCGGTCCGCCAGTGGGTCGGCGGCGGTGGCGACGACACCACCACGACCGGATCCAGCACCGATCCCACGGGGACGGCGACGACCGCCGCCGAGGCCCCCGAGGGCTGCACAACCGTGTCGATCGTGGCCTCCAGCGAGAAGGCCGCCCTGCTGCGCACACTCGCCGACCGCTACAACGCCTCCAGCCCGCAGGTGGACGGGACATGCATGTGGATGTCGGTGTCCACGAAGGCCAGTGGCGCCGCGGCGACTGCGCTGGCCCGCGGCTGGGACGAGAAGGTCGACGGCGTCCGGCCCGACGTGTGGAGCCCGGCGTCGAGCTCGTGGGCGGTGCTGGTCGACCAGGGGGCCACGGACCTCGACCGCCCGAGTCCGATGCCCAAGGAGCGACCCAGCCTCGTGCAGACCCCGCTGGTGATCGCCATGCCCCAGCCGATGGCCGAGGCCCTGGGCTGGCCCGAGGCCCAGATCGGATGGAAGGACCTCGCGGCCATCGCGAAGGCGCCGAAGGGGTGGGCCAGCAAGGACCATCCCGAGTGGGGTCGGTTCAAGCTCGGCAAGACCAACCCGTACTTCTCCACCTCCGGGCTCAACGCCACGATCGCCTCGTACTTCGCTGCCACGGGAGTCTCCAGCGACCTCACGTCCGCCCAGGTCGCGGACCCCGAGACCCGGGCGTTCGTCAAGCAGCTGGAGTCCTCCGTCGTCCACTACGGCGACACCACCCTGACCTTCCTGGACAACATGAGCCGTGAGGCGGCAGCCGGCCAGGGCCTGACCTACGTCTCAGCGGTCACCGTCGAGGAGAAGTCCGTCCTGGACTACAACCTCGGCAATCCCACCGGCGACCCGGCGACGCTGGGCGACCAGCCGGCACCGACCATCCCCCTGGCCGCTGTCTACCCCTCGGACGGCACGCTGGTCTCGGACAACCCCTGGATCACCCTGGAGGCTGACTGGGTCGACGACGCGAAGAGCCAGTCAGCGGCTGACTTCCTGGAATGGCTGCACCAACCAGATCAGCAGAAGGCCTTCACCGACGCGGGCTTCCGGACCTTCGAGGGGGCGCCCGGTGCGGCCATCACCCAGGCCAACGGGATGCTGCCCGCGGGGCCGACCAACATCCTCTCGCCGCCCTCACCGGCCGTCCTGGCCGACGTGCAGAAGTCCTGGGACGAGCTGCGCAAGCGAGCCCATGTGCTGTTCGTGATGGACGTGTCCGGATCCATGGGCGAGCTGGTCACGTCCTCGGGCCGGACGAAGCTCGAGCTGGCCCAGGACGCCGCCATCTCGGCGTTCGACGGGTTCGCAGCCGACGACGAGGTCGGGCTCTGGGCATTCTCGACCGAGCGCGGCCCCAACCTGGAGCCCTGGCTGGAGATGCAACCGGTCGGGCCGGCCAGCAAGTCCGTCCCGGCGATGAAGTCCGACGTGGCCAGCATGGTCCCTGACGGCGGCACCGCCCTCTACGCCACCCTTCGCACAGCCCAGGAGCGCATGCTGGCCGACCTGGACACCAAGCGCATCAACGCCATCGTCCTGCTCTCCGACGGGGTCAACGAGTACCCGCCCGACAACGACCTCGACAGCCTGCTCGAGCAGTTGCAGGGCGAGAGCCTGGACACCAGCGTGCGGGTGTTCCCGATCGGCTACGGCGAAGGGGCGGACCCCGAGTCGCTGGGAGCGATCGCCGACGCCTCGCGCGGCACCTACTACGAGGCCAATGACCCGGCCAGCATCGAGAAGGTCCTGGCCAGCGTGCTGTCGAACTTCTGACCCCGGACCGGGCAGACTGGGCCCATGTCCGCCCGCGACGAGCTCCGCGACCCCTGGGGCTGGCTGGTGGCTGCGGTGTGCGGCGGGCTGGCGTGGGCGTTGCTGGGTGCCGGGCTCGGATCGGGGCTCGCGGCCGCCATCGGGATCCTGATCGCCACCCTCGTCCTGGCCACGAAGGTCGCCGTGGGTGCGATCCGCAGCGGGGACGGGGAGCAGGGAGCCCTGGAGCGTCCCCGCGATCGGCTCCCCACGGCCCCGCGGGGCAGCATCCAGGCAGACCTTCTGGCGCGCTCGCACGTCGCCGTGGAGCGCCTGGAGGACCTCGTGGGGCGCCCTTCTGACCCGTGGATCGCCGCCGAGGTCCGCTCAGTCCTGACCGACAGCCGGCCGGTGGTTGACGCCATCGCCGAGATGTCCGGACGGATCACCCTGCTGGACTCGAGCATCATCGCCGCACGCCCGAACGCCCTGGCCCAGGAGATTGCAGCGCTGCAGGAGCAGTTGCGGCACACGACCGATCCTGACGTGCGTCGGCAGCAGGAGCGTGCCCTGACGGCCCTCGACGGCCAGGCGGACTCCGTGGATCGGCTGCTGCGCCGGCGTGACTCCGCACTGGCCCAGATGCAGGCCTCGGCTGTCGGACTGGAGGGCCTGGCCGCGAGGAGTGGCGAGCTCGTCGCCCTGGGCCCCGCTGGGCACGACACCGAGGAGGCGACCCGCATCGTCGAGGACCTGACGGACTCCCTGGACGCCGTGCGATCGGGCGTGGATGAGGCACGCACCATCCTGCGCGACCTCTGACGAGAGGGAGGCTGCGCGGCCCCTGTCCCACCGAGAGGCCGTTGTGGTGTCGGTCAGGCCACCGACACCACCCGCTCGTAGGGCAGGCGAGGGCTGCGCGGGAACTGTCCGTCGGCCGCCGGGTGCCCGATGTTCACCACGAGGAACGAGCGCTGCCGGCCGTCCGGGAAGAAGTCGGCATCCACACCGGACTTGTCGAAGCCGCCCATCGGCCCGGCCGCCAACCCTGTGGCGCGCACGCCGATCAGGAAGTAGGCCGCCTGCAGGGCGCCGTTGAACGATCCGAAGGCGTGCCGTGCTGCCTCATCGGCGAACCCGTCGCGGGCGCGTGGCGCGCTCGGCAGGACCTCGGGAAGCGTGTCGTGGAAGTCCACGTCATAGCTCAGGATCGCCACCAGCGGAGCCGACTCCGCCTTCGGGCGGTTGCCCGGGCCCAGACGCGCGATCAGCCGCTGACGCGCCTCGGGGGAGCGCACGAGCGTGACGCGCATGGGCTGACCGTTCATGGCCGTGGGCGCCCACTTCACGAGCTCATGCACCGCGCGCATCTGTGCGTCGGACACGGGCTCGTCGGTGAACCGGTAGCCGGTGTGCGCCTCACGGAACAGCAGGTCCGCCGCGGCGTCGTCGAGGGCCAGCGGGGCGACGTCCGGGACAACGCCGAGGTGTGCCGTTCCGTACTGGCCGTCCTCGAGACGGTCCTGATCACGCAGGGGAGTCATGGGATCCTCCGGGTAGTTGGTTGAATCATCATCTAACTACACAACATCGGATCCCGCACATCCATTCCCGCTACCCAGCCGCGAGCGACACCTCCTGGCAGGCCAGCGCCAGCTGGACGTCGGCCCGGCGTTCGAGCACGACCCGCCGCAGCCCCGCGGGCAGGTCGGGTGCGGCCAGCAACTGGTCCGCCGCCTCCACGCTCGCTGTGTCGATCGGGGGGAACAGCCCGCGAGCCAGGGCCAGCGCCTCCCCCGGCGATCGGCCGGTGAACAGAGCGGGAATCTGCGCGACGTAGCGCTCCCGGTAGGGGTCGAGCAGGCCGGTTGGGGTGTCCGGGTGGGCGAACCCGGCGAGGGTGGCGGCCAGGGCCATGTTGGACAGCCCACCAGCCACCGCAGCGTCCCAGGCGACGGACTTGGCCGACGCCGTGGGCATGGCCGCCCGTGCCTGTGCGGCGAACTGCGCCCCCCGAGTCGTGGGGTCGGCGGCGAGCGCGCTGTCGATGAGCTCGGAGCCGGCCGCGCCCAGGGCCGCGCACCTGATGACGGCAGCCCAGCGGAGCTCGTCCTCGAGGGGCATCCCCGGGATCGCAGCACGGTCCGCGAGCAGGTCACCGAGATGGGCGACGCGCCGCGGGTCGGTGACCGACTCGATGTGCAGCCGGGCCAGGGCCAACTGCCGGTCAGAGCCGGGCTCGGCAGCCGCGAGCATCGCAGCGGTCCCCGCGCAGACCCTCAGGGCCAGATCGGGGCGCAGCGCTGGGGCCACGAACCGGGTCCGGGCCATCAGGACCAGGCCCCGGACCGTCTCGATGATCCCCGGCCGGGGCTCGTCGGCGAGCCCTGCCAGAGCCACGTCGACGAAGTCCTGGGCCGGCATCATGAGATCTCGCACCTGCTCCCAGAGGGCGCCCCAGACCAGCGCGCGTGGCAGCGAGTCGGCCAGCGCCCCCACCCCGGCCCGCGCGGTGGCCAAGCTCGACGGGTCCAGGCGAACCTTGGCGTAGGTGAGGTCGTCGTCGTTGACCAGCAGGAGATCGGCAGCGGGAACACCCACGAGCTCGGGGATCTCGACCTCGGGCCCGGGCACGTCCACCTCAACCCGCGACGCGCGCACGAGGCGGCGCGCGTCCCCCGACCCGGTCCAGCGATACAGCCCGACCGCCACCCGATGGCCACGCAGGACCTGGGTGACGCCCACGGGCCGGGTGGCCGGCAGCTGCGCGATCCGCACGGAGGTGTACCGACCCTCGCCGTCGAGCTCGACCTGGGCCGCCAGCGTGGTCACGCCGGGCTCCTGGAGCCACACATGTGCCCATCCCGCGAGGTCCCGACCGCTGGCCGTCTCCAGCTCCGCCAGGAGGTCGGCGAGGGTCGCGTTGCCCCATGCGTGGCGCTCGAAGTAGCGGTTCACCCCGGCGAGGAAGGCGTCGTGGCCGACGTAGGCGACCAGCTGCTTGAGCACGGATGCGCCCTTGGCGTAGGTGATCCCGTCGAAGTTCTGGAAGATCGCCTCCAGGTCCACGATGTCGCTGACCACGGGATGGGTGGAGGGCAGCTGGTCCTGCACATACGCCCATGCCTTCTGCGACAGGGCGAAGTCCGTCCACAGCTCGGTGAACCGGGTGGCCGAGGCTGCGACCCCGAAGCCTGCCCAGCTGGCGAACGACTCGTTGAGCCACAGGTCATCCCACCAGCGCATGGTGACGAGGTCCCCGAACCACATGTGCGCCATCTCGTGGCAGATCACCATCGCCCGCGTCTCATGGGCGGCCTGCGTGACCCGGGATCGGTACAGGTAGGCGTCCTCCCGGAAGGTGACGACCCCGGGGTTCTCCATGGCGCCGAAGTTGAACTCCGGGACGAACACCTGGTCGTACTTGCCGAAGGGGTAGGGCACCACGAACTCCCGCTCGTAGTGCGCCAGCGCGGCGCGGGTCACCTCGAGGATCTCCTCGGCATCGACGTGCTCGGCCATCGAGGCCCGGGCGAACAGCCCCAGCGGATAGGTACCGTGCGGACCGACGTACTCCGAGCGCACGGTGTGGAACGGCCCGGCGCACAGGGCGGCCAAGTACGTGGGCAGGGGCGGCGTGGCGGCAAACACCCACCGCGCGACCCCCGGGTCCACCTCATCGGGCACGGGCGTCGAGCTGTTGGAGATGAGCGTCCAGGCTGCCGGAGCGATCACGTCCCAGGTGAAGGGGGCCTTGAGGTCGGGCTGCTCGAAGCAGGCGAACACCCGGCGCGCGTCTGCGGCTGCGCACTGCGTGTAGAGATAGATGGCCCCGTCAGTCGGGTCGACCGAGCGGTGCAGACCCTCCCCGGTGTTCATGTAACGGCAGCGGGCCGCGACCACGAGCACGTTCCCCGCGGCGAGGTCCGGCAGGATCAGGCGTGCTCCGTCGTAGGCACTCACATCCAGGGCCCGACCGTTGAGCTCGGCGGCCAGCACCTCGTCGGCGATCAGGTCGATCCAGGTGGACGCACCGGGCTGCGTGACGGAGAACCGGACGGTGCTGGTGGAGAGGAACGTGGCATCCGAGTCCACCGCGCGCAGGTCGAGCGCGATCACGTACGACTCGACCTCGAGGAGCTCCGCGCGAGCTGCAACCTGGGACCTGGTGATGTTCTCCGACATGGTGGGCATCCTCCCGTCCCGACCGCTCGCGGCGCCACCGGGGAGGGGTGCACGTCCGATGACCCCGTCCACCCACGGCCAGAACGGCCCGATCGGCACGATCAGCACGATCTGCCTCCCCCCAGGTGCATCCGAATGGCCCAATTCGGCCGAAGACGTGTGTGACAGCGTCGTGACCGCCACGCCCACATCGTGAGAGAAGCCTGAGGAGGTGCCCGAGATGAGCCTGATGGCACCGGTTGTGCGCATTCCTACGGGGCGCCTGCACCATGACGTGCGCATCTTTGGCACTATCGGTTCCATGCAGTCCGAGATGACCGACATGGAGGTCGCCCTCGGCTTCCGCTCCGGCCATGATGATTCGCTGGCTGAGGCGTACCGCCGGTGGTCACGACTGGTCCATGCCACCGCGATGAGGTCGACGGGCAATGCCGAGGATGCGGCCGACATCACACAGACGGTCTTCGTCAACGCGTGGCGGGGCCGTGAGACCTACCGGCCCGAGGCCGGGTCGCTTCCCGGCTGGTTGATGACCATCACCCGTCGGCGGATCGCCGATCACTGGGAGTCCAGGACCCGCGACGCCAAGGTGCGCTCGGCGGTCGAGTCGGTGGAGCCGGCGATCGACTTCGCGCCCCCGGACACCGAACGGATCGCCGCGCAGATGTTCGTCGCCGACGAGATCGAGCGGCTGGGCGATCCCGCCGGTCGGATCGTCCGGATGGCGTTCTACGAGGACCTGACCCATACCCAGATCGCCGAGCGGCTGCAGATGCCGATCGGCACCGTGAAGAGCCACATACGCAGGTCGCTGGAACGGCTGCGCGCAAGGATGGAGGTGGAAGATGTCGCACTGTGATGAGACGACGCTGGCACTCGCTGCGCTCGGTGAGGACATCCCCGCCGACGAGGCGGCGCACCTGCACGGCTGCTCCCTGTGCACCGCGGACGTCGCCGAGCTCATCGAGGTCGTGACCCTCGGCCGTGAGGCCCCTGCGGAGCTGCCGGCCGTTCCCGACCACGTCTGGGCAGGGATCCGCCAGGAGCTGTCTCTGGCCGGCGCGCCGGCAGGGTCCGACACCGAGTCCGGAGTTCACCGCCTGCCCACGCCGAGGACCTCCCCCGCGAATGAGGGAGCTGACGTACGGGACCGCACTGTCGTCCCGTTCGAGCGCCGGCGCAGCCGGGGTCCGCTCTGGGGGATCGCAGCGGTCGCCGCTGCAGCCGGCGCCCTCGTCGGCGGCGCCGTCGTGTGGTCGGCGGTTGAGCGCGGCGGCTCCGGAACCGGCACCTCCGAGCAGTTCGTCGCCCAAGCGGTCCTTGCGCCCCTGAGCGACACCGTGGCCTCCCCCGGCGAGGCGACCGTGCTGGACAGCGCCGATGGCAAGGTGGTGCGCGTCGATGCCAGCTCGCTTCCGGCGAACGACGGGTTCTACGAGGTCTGGCTGCTCGACGCCGACGCGACGAAGCTGGTCGCCCTGGGCGCCCTGCCCGCCGGCTCGATCGGCACGTTCTCGCTCCCCCCCGGCCTGTCGATCGACGACTTCCCGGTCGTCGACATCTCCCTGGAGAGCTACGACGGCGACCCCAGCCACTCAAAGAACTCCCTGATGCGCGGCGTCCTGGAGACCTGAGTCGTCCCCGGTCCTACGCTGGGCACGTGACTGCTGCCCATCTCCTCGCCCCTGGTGTCTGGCGGGTACCCACCATGCGCTGGGATCTCATCAACTCGTTCCTGGTCCGCGCCGGCGACGGCTCTGTGACGCTCGTGGACACAGGGCTGAAGTCAGCGCCCGCTCGGATCCTTGCGGCCCTGGCCGAGATCGGGTCCGGCCCCAGCGATGTGACGACGATCGTCCTGACCCACGCCCACTACGACCACGCCGGCGGGGCCGCGGACCTGGCGCGTCGAACGGCCCGGGGGGTCACCCTTCACGCCGAGGATGCCGGGTACATGCGAGCCGGAGCCTCCCCACCACGGGACACCACGCAGCGCTTGGGACGCCTGGTCACCCGATCGCCGGGATTCGATCCTGCGCCGGTCTCCCGGACCATGTCCGATGGTGAGCTGCTCGACGGGAGCGCCCTGCGCGTCCACCACACGCCCGGTCACACGCCGGGTCACTGCTCCCTGCTGCACGAGCCGTCCGGGACGCTCATCACCGGCGATGCCATCTGGAACATGCGCTCCCGGCGCACGTGGCCGGTGCTGGCGTTCTGCACCAACGCGGCGCTGACGCAGGAGACTGCGGCGACGCTGGCCGACCTGGACTACACGACGGCGGCATTCACCCACGGCCCGGACATCCAGGGCACCGGCCGGGAGGCGATCCGGGAGTTCCTGGCTCACCCGCGGACCTTCGGCCCAGGTCTGTAGCCGGCGGTTCGGGCCCCCGGGCGGCTCCCCGCGGACAGGATCGATCTCGTCGGAACGCAGAAAGGCCTGTGGCCCCGGATCGCTCCGGAGCCACAGGCCTCGCGTCGTGCGGTACTACTCGGTCACAGCTCGATCGGACGCAGCACCCGGTCGATGCCGTGGGCGATCTGCACATTGCCCTTGTTGATGTCGACCGCGCTCACGCGCGGGTTGCGGGCGTTGGCGTCACGGTCCTTCAGGCGGATCTGCGTCCCGGACTTCTTCTCCACCACGTTGACCCGGAAGTAGCTGTCCTTCAGGGCGGGGAAGAGGAAGACGTCGTCTGCAGCCAGCGCCGCCTTGGAATCGATGGTCGCGCCGGGGACGACGTGGTACAGCAGGACCGTCTCAACCATGTCGATGCCGAGCCCAGCAACTGCATCGAAGGTCTTCTTCTCGGTGCTCGGCTTCTTGCCGGTCAGATCCTTGACAAGGGTCTGGAAGGCACGGTCATTCGGGATGAACGCGGTCAGGGCGACGTCACCGTCGGCCAGCAGCGCCACGGGCGAACCGGACTTCGCGCCGATGACGGCGAGCACGGCAGCGGTCACGATGTCGTAGTCGTTCCAGTTCTTGTCGAACTTGGCGTTACCGGCGTCCAGCGCAGCAGCGAGGGACTTGTTCCCGTCCGCAGCCGTGGCGGCGGGGGCGACGAGGGCCCCGGCGGCCAGAGCAGCGGCCGACGCGGCGGCGATTCCAGCGGCAATCTTGCGCATGATGATCTCCTGAATTGGGGAGTGGGCCCGACCGTTTCGAGCGCTCACCACCTACTTCGCCCAGAAGCTCGCGAACGGATGCACAAGTTCAGCAGAATCTTTGCGCAACTTCCCAGGATCCCTGCCAGCCGCCCGGAATCACCCGATCCACACCGACTTGATGTTGGTGAACTCCCGGATCCCGTGGCCGCTGAGCTCCCGGCCATAGCCCGATCGCTTGGTCCCGCCGAACGGCATGTCGTTGTAGGAGATCGTCATCCCGTTGATGGTGACGACCCCTGCGTCCAGGTCGCGGATGAACCGTGCCTGCTCGTCGGGATCGGTCGTCCAGGCATTGGAGCCCAGCCCGTAGTTGGTGCCATTGCCCAGCTCGATCGCCTCGTCGATCGAGTCCACGCGGTAGAGCCCCGCGACCGGGCCGAACACCTCCTCGGCGTACATGGCCATGTCCGGGGTCATGTCGGCGACCACCGTCGGCTCGTAGAACCAGCCCGGGCCGTCCACCGCCCGGCCACCGCACAGGATGGACGCGCCCTTGGCCCGCGCATCCTCGACCATCACCTCGACATCCGTCCGCCCCGACGCCGTCGCCAACGGGCCGATGTCGGTCGCGTCGTCCATCGGGTCGCCGACCACCAGCGCCGCCATCCGCGCGACGAACGCCTGCGCGAACTGGTCGTAGACAACGGTGTGCACGATGAAGCGCTTGGCCGCGATGCAGGACTGACCGTTGTTCTGGCATCGCGCGGTCACGGCCACCTCCGCGGCCCGCTCCACATCGGCCGAGGGCATCACGATGAACGGATCCGAGCCGCCGAGCTCCAGGACGGTCTTCTTGATCTCGTCCCCACAGATGGCCGCCACGGACTGCCCCGCCGCCTCGGAGCCGGTGAGGGTGGCTGCGCGCACGCGCGGATCCCGCAGGACAGCCTCAACGTCACGGGCACCGATCAGCAGGGTGGTGAAGCACCCCTGCGGGAACCCCGCGCGCCGGTAGAGGTCCTCGAGGAAGAGCGCGCACTGGGGCACGTTGGAGGCGTGCTTGAGCAGCCCGACGTTGCCGGCCATGAGCGCAGGTGCGGCGAACCGGACGACCTGCCACAGCGGGAAGTTCCACGGCATCACGGCCAGGACGACACCCAGGGGGGCGTAGCGCGCGTAGGCCTGCGAGGCCCCGACCGCGCCCGCGTCGACCGGCTCGTCGGACAGCAGTCGCTCGGCGTTGTCGGCGTACCAGCGCATCCCCTTCACGCACTTGGCGGCCTCCGCACGGGCGGACTTCAGCGTCTTGCCCATCTCGAGGGTCATGATCCGGGCGATCGCCTCGTTGTCCTCATCGAGCAGGTCGGCGGCCCGGTGCATGAGTCCGGAGCGCTCGGCGAAGGAGGTCGTGCGCCAGGTCTGGAAGGTGGCGTGGGCGGTGGTGATGGCGGCCTGGACCTCGGCGCTGGAGTGCGCCTCGAAGGTCTTCAGGGTCTCGCCGGTTGCGGGGTTCTGGGTTTCGATGGCCATGGCGCAATCGTGGCATCCCGCCCCCGGGTCGCGCTGGTCGGCCGGGCTCCGCGGAGCGCCTGCCCACTCGGCGAGAACGCCGTGACGACGCTCAGACCTCCTGGCGGCGCCAGAGCGCCATGCGCACCGAGTCGGCGGCGCGGGGACGCTGGATCCCGTCGGGCCACAGGGTGTCCTCATCGGAGTCCACTGCGCGCAGGTCTGCGGTGGCCATGCGAGCGCCGGTCAGGTCCGCCCCGCACAGGACCGACCCGCGCAGGGTGGCCGCCTCCAGGGTCACGCGGCGCAGGTCGGCACCGGTGAGGTCAGCGCCCCTCAGATCGACACCGAACATGTTGGCCCCCACCAGGACCGCTCCCGTGAGGTCGGCGTCGCGGAGGCTGGCCCCGGACAGGTCCGCCGAGCTGAGGTCTGCACCACGCAGGAACGCCCCGTGAACGTCGGCGCGGACCATGCGCGCCCCGACGAAGGAGGCACGCGTTGCCCGTGCCCCACCCAGGGCGGCCTGGCGCAGGTTGGCGGCGTCGAAGCGAGTACCCGTCAGATCCGTCCCGGCAAGGTCGGCGCGGACCATCCGGAGACCGGTGAGGTCGGCTCCCGCAAGTGGCCGGTCCGTGAAGCTGGTGCGTGTGGGCCAGGGAATTGGCATGTCCACAGCGTGCGCCCCCCGGATGTCCGAGCCCCAGCCCGAGGGCGTCGCGCGCGCATCGGTCAGGTGAACATCGCGCCATCCGGGACCACTGCGCGGTGCCGAAGGAGGGTAGTCAAGGCTCCGGCATCGGCGTACCGTCGGCCTCAAGGCTCAGGGCGACGAGCCCGGCGGATCCTGTCGTGCCGCGAAAGGGATCGGTGATCGACCGTGAAGGACGTGCGCTGCCTCGTCGGCCGGCATCACTTCGCCCAACCTCCCGCCACCGGCCAAACCACCCATGATGAGGTCCCGGGCCTGAAGTTGGAGTGCACCCGGTGCAGGAAGTCCAAGGTCGTTCGCTACGACATCACCCCCATCACAGGGACTGAACCGTACTCGGGGCTATGACCGGCACCACCCTTCCGAAAGGGTCCGCGCGTCACCAACGCCCGTCAACTCCGGCCAGCACTCCCCACCAGGTATCGGAGCAGGTCAGAATTGCATTCCTGGTGTCAGAACCAGGCCTTCCGCTCCACCAGGTAGGTCTGGTAGAACTCCGGATCGGTCTTGGTGAGGTAGATGATCCCCTCGATGAGCCCGATGATCGACCCGACCCCGCAGGTCAGCACCGTGATGACGATCCGGATGATGCCGCCGGAGGTGTCGCCGAGGATGAACCGGTGGATCCCCAGCCCGCCGAAGAGGATCCCCATGATCCCGCAGAGGATCTTCTTGGAGTTCACGTCCTGGGGCAGGCCGGGCTGCTGGGCGTAGGGGTTGGACATCGGGACCTCCTTGGTCGCTGCCCTCAGCCTACGGCTCTGCTCGAGCGCGCGGTGTTGAATGGCCCCCATGCCCGACGCCGCGTTCGCCTTCGAGCTGGGGGCGCGCCATGGGATGGCCCGCACGGGGGTCATCACGACTCCGCACGGGCAGATCCACACCCCGGCGTTCATCCCGGTCGGGACCAAGGCGACGGTCAAGGGGGTGCTCCCGGAGTCGACGGGTGACCTGGGCGCCCAGGCCGTGCTGGCCAACGCCTACCACCTGTACCTGCAGCCCGGCTCCGACATCGTCGATGCCGCCGGGGGCCTCGGCGCGTTCATGAACTGGCCGGGACCGACGTTCACCGACTCGGGCGGATTCCAGGTGATGAGCCTCGGCGTGGGCTTCAAGAAGGTCCTGGCGATGCAGGCCGACACCCCCGCCGACGACGTGATCGCACCCGGCAAGGACCGGTTGGCCCACGTCGACGACGAGGGGGTGTCGTTCGTCTCGCACCTCAACGGATCCCGCCATCGGTTCACCCCGGAGTCGAGCATGGCCGTCCAGCACCAGCTCGGCGCGGACATCATGTTCGCCTTCGACGAGTGCACGACGCTGATGAACACCCGCGGCTACCAGGAGCGCTCCGTGGATCGGACCGCCGCGTGGGCCCGCCGGTGCGTGACGGCCCACGCACAGCTGACCCAGGAGCGCGTGCACCGGCCCTACCAGGGACTCTTCGGGGTCGTCCAGGGCGCGCAGTTCGAGGACCTGCGCCGGGCTGCCGCCCGCGACCTGGCCGGGTTGGGGTTCGACGGCTTCGGGATCGGCGGGGCGCTGGAGAAGGACCAACTGGAGACGATCGTGCGCTGGGTGTGCGAAGAGCTCCCCGAGGACCGGCCTCGGCACCTGCTGGGCATCGGCGAGCCGGACGACCTGTTCGCGGGAGTGGCCGCCGGGGCGGACACGTTCGACTGCGTCATGCCCTCACGGGTGGCCCGCAACGGGGCGATCCTGTCGCGGGACGGCCGGTACAACATTGTTACGGCCGCCAACCGGCGCGCGTTCGAGCCGCTGGACGCCGAGTGCGGCTGCTACACGTGTCGCCACTACACCCGGGCCTACCTGCACCACCTGTCGAAGGCCGATGAGATGGCGGGTCACACTCTGGCCACGATCCACAACGTGCACTTCCTGGTGGAACTCGTGGACCGGATGCGCAGGGCCCTCGAGGACGGCGACTTCGACGCCTTCCGGATCGAGTTCCTCGGACGCTACTACGCCCGGCGGCGGCAGGTCGGCGGCTGACGGCGGCGTACGGCGGCGCATTCGCCGGGGTCCCCGAGCGTTGACTTCGTTGCCAGTGGCAGTATGGGAGCGACGTCAGGAGGCACAGGGATGGAACTCGTGACCACCCTTCAGAACGCCCAGTCGGACATCGTGGACGAGGCCCTCGCCATCGTGGAGCGCTCGCACGTCCACCACTACGAGACGGCCGGTGCAGCCTTCACCCGCACCGCGCTCGACGACCTGTTCCAGCTCGTGGTGACGGCGATCGAGCGCCGGGACCTCGAGGGGGTCATCCGGTTCGCCGAGGAGCTCGCCGAGCACCGCTTCGCCGCGGGCTTCGACATCTCCGAGGTCCAGACCGCGTTCAACGCGCTCGAGACGGCCACATGGCGCCGGGTCGTGGCCACCGGGACACCTGAGGACCTCCCCGAGGCGATCGGGCTGGTGAGCACTGTGTTCGGCGGCGCCAAGGATGCGCTGGCGCGTCGCTACGTCTCGCTCGCCTCTCAGCGGCACGTCCCCTCGCTGGACCTGTCCGCCCTGTTCCAGGGCACGATCAGCTGAGACGCCGCCGCGCAGCTACGCCCCTGTGGCGACCGGATCCAACTCCGCAGGCAGCCCGTAGGTCGGCTCCCGGTGCTTGACTGCGGCGATCACTCGGTAGGTGATCGGCAGGACCAGGACCTCGACGGCCACCTTGTAGAGGTACCCGGTGATGACGTAGTTCACGAACGTCCAGCCGGTGATCACTCCGTAGAACGCGATGGTGCAGAACACCAGCGTGTCGGCTAACTCCCCCACGGCCGTCGACCCGATCAGGCGCGCCCACAGCTTTGACTCGAGCGTGCGGGCCTTGATCCGCACCAGCACCCAGGCGTTGAGCATCTGCCCGACCAGGAACCCGCACAGGCTGGCCAGGACGATGCGCGGGACGAACCCCAGGACCGCCTCGAACGCCTCCTGGTTGGGCCAGTCGGCAGCGGGCGGCGCCTGCTGGACCAGCCAGAAAGTCCCCGCTGCCAGGGCCGACATCCCGAAGGCCAACCAGATCGCGCGGCGGGTCGCCCGCCAGCCGTAGACCTCGGACAGGACATCGCCGACCACGTACACCAGCGGGAACAGGAAGGCGCCGCCATCGGTGATCAGGGGCCCGACGGCGATGAGCTTGGTCGCGCCGATGTTGGAGATGAGCAGCAGGCCCACGAACACGGCCACGACCGTCGCGTAGTGCCCGGAGGTGCGGGCGAAGGCGGGAGCCGGTCGGGGGCCACCAGCGCGAGGATCGCCGCCGGGGGGCCGCTGGGATGTCGTGCTCATGGGGGCGTCATTGAACCATCGGCCCGGTGCGTGACCCAAACGCGCCGAGCGCACGGCCCGATGTCGCCTCGGTGCTGCGCTGGGGGGAGACTGAAGCGTGTGACGCGGACGCTGTACGCACTCGGGCGCTGGTGCGCCGAGCGCGGCGTGCTCGTCCTCGTCCTCTGGCTCGCCCTGCTGGGCGGGGTGCGGCTCGCCGACCGGACGCTTCCGCCGCCTGCCCTGGACCCATTCGTCCTCGCAGGCACGGACAGCGCGTCGGCGCAGACCCTGCTGAACCGGGCCTTCCCCGGGGCAGCATCGGAGCCGGTGCCCCTCGTGGTGGCCGACGAGGTGGGCCTTGACTCCGGGCCGGGTGCCGCGACCCTGGCGGCCGTCGCCGAGGCCGTGGCGGCGATCCCGGGGGTCAACGCCGTGCGCGGGCCGGAGGACAACCCGGACCTGCTCGCCGATGACGGCAGGGCAGCGATCCTCCAACTCACCCTCGCCGAGCAAGCCGCCGGTGACATCGAGGTCGGCAACGAGGTCCTGGATGTCGCGACGCAAGCGGCCCGGGAGGCCTCGCCCACCGCGCGCGTGGCCCTCGGCGGCTACTTGGGCGCGCAGATCTCGCGCACCGACACCCGGACCTCGGAGGCCCTCGGCCTCTTCCTGGCCGTCATCGTCCTGCTGTTCACCCTGCGTCGGGGCTGGCCGGTGGCCATCCCCCTGGCCACGGCGATGGTGGCTGTCGGGATGGGCCTGGCGATCATCGGCCTCCTCGGGCGGCTGGTCTACATCCCCGAGGAGGCGCCCACCCTGGGCACCATGCTCGGCCTGGGCGTCGGGATCGACTACGCGCTGTTCCTGGTCATGCGGCACCGCAACCTGCTGCGCCGCGGGTTCGCCGTACCCGACGCCGTCGGACGCACCGCAGGCACCGCCGGTGCGGGCATGGTGTTCGCCGGTGCGACGCTCCTGGCAGCCGTGGGCGGCCTGGCCCTGACCGGCATCTCGTTCCTGGCCTGGCTGGGCTACTCGGCGGCGATCGTCGTTGCCCTTGCGCTGCTCGCCGCCCTCACCCTCGTGCCCGCCCTGATGGGGCTGATGGGCCTGCGCGTGCTGCCCAAGGCCGAGCAGCGGATGGTGGCCGCCGGGGACGTGGCCGCCGAGCAGACCGATGAGGACCTCGACCGCGGGGGCTGGGCCCGGATGGCCAACGTGGTCACCGGGCATCCGTGGCCGTTCGCAATCTCGGCGTCCGCCGTGCTACTCGCGCTGGCGACCCCGATGCTGTCCATGGAGTTCCAGCAGGTGGACTCCTCGGCACTGCCCGACGAGACGACCGCCCACCAGGCCGGGGAGATCATCCGCGAGTCGTTCGGGCCGGGCTACTCAGGGCCGCTGGCCATCGTCGCCCAGCTGCACCGGGCGGCGGCAATCCCCGAGGAGGACACGGCTCGGACACCGCGGACGCGGGTGGCGCGGGTGGCGACCCGCGCACCCGGGACCCACGCCTGGTCGCGATCACCGAGCGAGCTCGCGTCCACCGAGGGCATCGACGAGGTGTCGCCGCCGGTGGTGAGCACCGACGGGGGTGTCGTCATCTGGCGGGCGATCCCGAGCACCGGCCCGTCGGACAAGGCCACCGAGGCCCTCGTCACACGGATGCGCGCCGACGTCCTGCCGGCCGCGACGGCCGGCGCCGACATGACCGCCTACGTCGGCGGCGTGACGGCCGCGCGCACCGACCTGTCGCTGCGGATCGCCGACCGGCTGCTGCCCTTCATCCTCGGGGTGGCGACCCTGAGCTTCCTGCTGCTGATGGTGGCCTACCGCTCGCTGGTCATTCCTGCCAAGGCCGCGGCCATGAACCTGCTGTCAATATCGGCGGCCTACGGCGTCGTGGTGGCGGTCTTCCAGTGGGGCTGGGGCGCCGAGCTGATCGGACTGGACGGGCCGGTGCCCATCGAGTCCTACGTCCCGATGATGATGTTCGCCATCCTCTTCGGGCTCTCGATGGACTACGAGGTGTTCCTTCTCACGGCGTTCAACGAGCACTACCAGCGCACCGGCGACATCGTCACCGCCGTGCGCCGCGGGCTGGCCGACACCGGCCAGCTGATCACTGCGGCGGCGCTGATCATGGTGGCGGTATTCCTCTCCTTCGTGATCCCGGACAACGCGGTGGTCAAGATGTTCGGCGTCGGGCTGGCGACGGCGGTGTTCGTCGACGCGACGATCGTGCGCTGCATCCTCGTGCCCAGCCTGATGGTCCTGGCCGCCAAGTGGACGTGGTGGCTCCCCGGATGGCTGGACCGGACGATGCCCCAGTTGCACGTCGAGGGCGACCCCGCCCAGTTGGAGAGCGTGGGCACGGTGCGCACCCCGGAATCGTCGGACACTCGGCCCGCCACCGGGGCGCTGGCGCTCATCGGCGGCGTGCTGGCGGCCTGGGTGCTTGGGACAGCGATGATCTCCCAGCCGGCTGCCGCGCCGGGGGTGGCGCTCGCGCTCGCCGCCGCCGGAGGTGGCGCACTGGCGTACCTGCCCCGGGCGACTCGCGGTGGCGGGGGGACCCTGCTGGTGCGCCTGGTGCTCCTGCTGGCCGGGGCTGCGATGAGTGCGGCGGTGTTCAGCCTGATCGGTGGGCTGACGCCCGCCACGCGCAGCAACACGGCGTTCCAAGCCGCCGTGGCCGTCCTCGTCCCGGCCCTCCTGACCGCCCTGACGCCGCTGCGCCGGGCGGCCATCCCGGTTCTGCTGGGCGCCGTCGTGGCGGTGACCGCGCTCAGCGGGGCGGCCGCCGCCTCGTCAGTGACCGGCGTGATCCTGACGGCGCTCATCGCCGCGGCCGTCACCCGTCTGCTGGGTGCGCTGGGGCGAGTGGTGGGTTCGGGGCGCGGTCCGACTGTCGAGGCACCGGGCCGCAACACGGACAGCCTCGAGACCGCGACTGTGGCGGGACTTGCGGCGGTGGCCGGACCTGCCGGTGCCGCCACGGGTCCCGCAGCCGAGGCACTCGGGCTCGACGGCCAGGACACCGCCGACCTGGCGCCGGCTGCCCCCGTGGGATCGGGGACGCCGTGATCCGCCCCGCTCTGGCCCTCGGCACCGCCGGCCTGGTCCTGCTCGCGATCGCTGGCCCGGCGACGAGTGTGACCGGCCCGGCCGCGTTGCGGCAGGTCGCGGAACCCCGGACGCCGGCCGCCAGCACCGGGCCGGTGGAGCTCGTCAACGACGAGGTGGTGCTCGCCGACCTGGATCCGACCGGGTTGCCCGAACGAGCGGTCCTGATCAGCCGGACGACCGTCCAGGGTCCCGAACGCGAGGTCATCGACCCGGCGAGTGGGACCAACGTGCGCTACCTCGACCGCCTCGGCCGACCTGAGGTGGGCCCGGACGGCGTGATCCTGGTGGTCGGAGGAGAGCGTCCGTCAGCGCTAACGGAGGCGCGGTTCGACAAGCCACTTCCGGTGGCCGTCCACGCGGAGTACGCAGTCGGCGGGGCTGTCGTGCCGGCCGCGACAGTGCCCGGCGCCTCCGGCGAGATCGCGGTCACCTACACGCTGACCAACACCACCGCGGAGCAGACAGAGCTGACCTACACCGACGCAGCCGGGGAGGACCAGCAGTCCACGCAGCCAGTGTTCGTGCCCTTCCAGGGAACCCTGACCGTGACGCTGCCCGAGGGCACCGACCTCATCGAGGCCGCGGACGCGATGCTGGCGACCGACGAGCAGGGCCAGACCGTGGCACGGTGGAACATCTCGCTGTTCCCGCCGATCAGCACGCCGATCCAGACGGTGGCCCTGACCATGCGCAGTGACCGCGCTGGGGTGCCCGGGGCCTCGGTCGTGCTCACCCCGGCTGGAAGCGACCAGGACCCGGCCACCGGGTTCTCCGCGGATCTGCTGACGGGGGCCACTGAGGGCAACGGCCAGCTCTTCGAGGGCCTCGACGCGCTGGACGAGGCAGCAGGTCAACTCGCCGAGGGCACCGACCAGTTGGCCACCGGGCTGGCGGGCCTCGCGGGCGGCGCGAGCTCTGCCGTGGGCGCCTCGGAGTCCCTGGCGGCAGGAATCGACGGTCTCGCCGACGGCGCAGGGAAGGCAGCCGACGCCTCGGACTCCCTGACCGCGGGCGTGGGGCAGCTCGCCGACGGTGCCGACGAGGTCTCGGACGGTTCCGAGGAGCTGGCCGGCGCCCTGGGCCAGGCCGCCACCGGGGCGCAGGACCTGGCCGAGGCCACCGCCGCGCTGGCCAGGGCAACGTCAGGGTCTCCGGCCGACCAGATGACCCCGTTGGTCGAAGGCGGGGCGCAGATCGAGGCGGGGCTGTTGGCCGCGTCCGCGAGGATCGGATCGCCGGCGGACCCCGTGCTCGACCTCGCCACGCCGCTGCCCCCCGACGGCGACGCCGTGTGCCCGGCCGGTGGCACCGCGCCGCCGGACGACGACTGCGTGACCATCTACCAGGGGGTGCGGGCGCTGCGGGACGGGCTCAGGGCGGTGGATGCCGTCGTCTCGAGGCTCGAGGGACGTGTCGAGGAGGCGAGCGACGCGTTCCAGTCGCTCGTGGATGACCTCACCTCGATCAAGGACAACGTGACCGACGCTGCCCAGGGCGCACAGGAGTTGTTCGACTCCCTGTGCGTGGCCGTCCCGCCGGCGACCGAGCCGACCCTCGACCCGGCCTCGTGCGCCGAGCTCCAGGCAATCATCGACGCGGCAGGGTCCGCCCTGGGCACCGCGGGCGGGTCGCTGCCGGACATCGACGACCTCGTGGCCGCCATCACCGCCCTCGGGAACCAGGCTGCGGCACTGTCCGCGACCCTGGACAACGCCCTGGCCTCCACAGAGAAGCTGCTGCTCGGCGTGGAGGCGGTCGGGCTGGCCGTGGGGACCGGCGTCCCCGCGCAGCCCGGGCTGGCCACGGCGATGGCCGCCCTCAACGTCGGGCTGCGGCAGCTGGCGACCCAGCTGACCACCAGCCAGGCGGAGCTCAACGCCGCCCTGCGCTCGGTGGCCGTCGGATCCGAGGATCTGGCCACGGGTATCGACGGAGCAGCCGCTGGGGCCGACGAGCTGGCCGACGGGGCCGGGCAGCTCGCCGCGGGCGCCGGCGACGCCGCCGCCGGGGCTGAGGAGTTGGCCGACGGGCAGCAGCAGTTGGCGGAGGGCGCCCAGGGGGCCGCCACCGGCGCCGACCAGCTGTCCACCGGCCTCTCCGGGCTGGCCGAAGGGGCGGACTCCGCAGCGGCCGCCGGCCAGGACCTCGCCGGCGGGGCGGCAGCCCTCGAGCAGGACGGCACCGGACCCGCTGCCCAGGGCGTCCTGGACTCGTCCACCGACCCGGCACTCGCGCAGGCGTGGCTCGAGGCGACCGCCGCCCGCGCCGCCGACGCCCTGCCCTACGGCCCCCCGGTCGGCGCGCAGGGCAACGTCGCCTACGTGTTCAGCCTCACCGAGGTCCCGGCGCCGCGCTCACTCTGGGAGCGCATCCGAGCGATGTTCGGCGGCTGAGTCAGCCTCGGGGTCCCCCCTGGCGGCGGGCGCCACGCACCGCGGTGGAGCCGACCCCGAGCAGCACCAGTGCGAGCAGCAGCAGGCCACCAACCTGGGCTCCGGTCTCTGCCAACCCACCCGAATCGCCGTCGCCCGGCTCGTCGGGGGCCACCACGACCGCATCGTCGCTCACGACACCACCGTCCGAGTTGCCACCCACGATTGAGGCCACGTTCTCCACCTCGGTACCCGGCTGGGCGGTGAGCCTGGTGGTCAGCTCGAACGCCGCCGAGGCTCCGACCGCCAGAGACGAGGTGAATGTGCAGGTCACGGTCTGGCCCTCGGTGCAGGACCATCCTTCGCCCGACCAGCTGACGAACTCCAGCCCGCGGGGCAGCGGGTCGGACACCACGATCGGCGCCGTGGTCGCGTTCGGACCGCTGTTGCCGACGGTGATCACGTAGGTCACCCGGTCACCGTCGATGTCCTCCACGTCCTTGACGATGGTCAGCACCGACACCGGGGTAACCTGCGTGGCGTCCGAGTCAGTGTTGTTGACGGTCGAGGTCTCGGTCGACGGCGTCGACACGGCGGCGGTGTTGACCACCGACGGCGCCGCGGCAGGTCCAACAGCCACCACGAGTTCCACGGCGCTGGTGGCTCCGATCTCGAGGTTCGCCGCGCGCAGGCAGGTGACGACCTGACCGGCCGCGCTGCAGGCCCAACCGGGACCGGTACCGGACACGTAGGTCAGGCCCACGGGCAGGGTGTCGGTGATGGTCTGCGGGCCCGGGTCTGCCGTGGGCCCGTTGTTGGTCACCGTCAGCGTGTACGTCCTGTCGGTGCCGACCGTGAACGAGCCGACATGGGACTTGTCGATCGCCAGGTCGACCAGCGGCGGCACGGTGACGGGATCCGTGGCCGTGTTGTTCTTCGTGGTGGACTCGGGCGTGGTCGTGGAACCGACCACGACGTTCTCCACAGTCGGGTAGGCGGCAGCCCCGACCTTCACCGTCACGGTGATCGGCGGCGCCGCGGCCAGCGGGGCCAGCGGGTCAGCCAGGGCACAGGTGACAACCTGAGCAGCAGCGTCACAGGTCCAGTCCGTCCCGACTGCTGACACGTAGGTCAGGCCTGCGGGAAGGGTGTCCACCATGGACACCTGGCGCGCCTCCGACGGGCCGAGGTTGGTCACCTCGAGGCTGAACGCCAGCTCGCCGCCGACGACCACCGGCCCCGCATGGGACTTGGTCACGACCAGGTCGGCCAGCGTCGTGACGGTGATCGTGTCCTCGCCCTTGTTGTTCTCCTCCTTGGGGTCGGGCGTCGGGGAGGTGACCTCGGCCTTGTTGGTCAGCTCCCCGGGATCGGTATCCGCCGCGATGAGCGTCGTGAGGGTCAGTGCCGGGGCCAAGGTGCCTGCGATCAGCGGCTCGCCACCATCGAGTGTGCACTCGACGACCTCGTCGACGGCCGGGTTTCCGCTCGTCGTGCAGGTCCAGTCCGGTCCGCTGGAGACGAAGGACAGGCCCGCCGGCAGGGTGTCGCGCACCTTGATGAGCGGCTGGGCGTCCGAGGGCCCGGCATTGCGGACGGCGACGTCGAACGTGAACTCCTTGCCGGCCACGGCTGTCGCATCCATGTCGTGGGACTTCGTGAGCACCAGGTCGGCGCTCGCGGTGACCTGGAACTTGTCCGACGACGAGTCGTTGTCCGAGTTCTTGTCCTCCGTTGCCGAGCTCACGGTCGCCGTGTTCGTGATGGTGGCCGGCGGGAAGCCGGAGTTGACCTTCACAGTCAACGTGATCACCGGGGCTGAGGTCTTCGCGGCGAGCGTCGCCCGGGTGCAGGACAGCACCTGACCGGCGGTGGCGCAGTCCCAGCCCTCGCCCGCGGCGGCGACCAGGGTCAGGCCGGCCGGAAGTGCGTCGCCGACGATCACCCCGTCCGCGTCACTGGGGCCGAGGTTGCTCACCAGGAGGCTGAACGTGGTGTTCGCCCCAGCGGGCACCGGGTTCGTCCCGGTGAACGTCTTGACGATGCCGAGGTCGGCCTCATCGGCCACGGTAACCGCCGCCTCGTCGGTGTTGTTCGTCAGGTCCGGGTCCCCCGTGGGCCCATCCACGCCGGCCGTGTTGACCAATGTTGCCGGGCCCGCGGATGGGGACACGGTGGCCACCACCGTGATCGGCGGCAGCGAGCCCTCGCTGGCGACCCCGTCAGGATGCACGCAGGTGATCGTCCGGCCCACCCGGGTGCAGGGCTCCCATCCGCTGCCGCCTGCGGAGACGACCACTGTCCCCTCGGGCAGGACGTCCGTCACGGTCGTCGGCCCCTCCGAGTTGGACGGGCCGTTGTTGCTGGCCGTCAGCGTCCAGGTGACATCCCTGCCTGCCAGGACCGTCTGGGACTTGGGCGTCTTGGCGATCGCCAGGTCCGCCGAGGAGTCGAACGCGGTGTTGTCAGTGCTCGAGTTGTTCCCAGTATCGGGATCGGTGGTTCCACTGGTGACTGTCGCTGTGTTCGTGAACTCCCCGTTGGCCGGCGCCGTGGTGGCGACGGCGATGCCGATCCGCACCGCGCGCGTCTGGCCGAGGGCCAGACCGCCGTACAGGGTGCAGGTGACCTTCTGCCGCGCGGGCGCCGTGGGCGTGCTCGCAGGATCCGCGACGCACGTCCAGGACCCGGCGATGTCGACCTTGGCGCCGGTGTAGGACAGGTGCTCTGGGAGCGTGTCCACGACGACGACAGGCGCCGCCGCATCAGCCGGACCGAAGTTCGTGACCGTGAACGTGTAGGAGTTGTTGCTGGTACCGGGGGTGAAGTCGCCGTTGAACACGTTCTGGTCGTCCGGGTCAACGCCGGCGTGGGTCTTCTCGATGGCGACATCCGCCAGGGTGACGACCGTACCAGTGACCGTCGATGTGTTGTTGCCAGGCATCGGATCCGGCGTGGTGCCGGTCACGACCCCTGTGTTCGTCAGGTCGCCGACGAACGCGCTGCCGATCCTGAGGACCGCCGTGATCTGCGGGGCAGCCTGGCCGGCCAGCAGGTCAGAGTTGCGGGTGCACGTGATTGAGTCAATGACGGCGTTGTCCGCCGGGCACACCCAGCCAGCCCCCGACGCAGACACGAACGTCGTTCCGGCTGGGACCGCATCGGTCACCGTGATCGTCGACCGGGACGTGGACGGCCCCAGGTTCGACACGTTCAGCGTGTAGGTGACGTCTCGACCCGCCTCGAGCGGCCCGCTGCGGCCCTTGACGATCTTGAGGTCCGCGAGCGCGGTCAACGGCACCGAGTCAGTGTCGGTGTTGTTCCCGGGGATGGGGTCATAGGTGCGGCCCGCGACGGTGGCGGTGTTGGTCAGCGTGGTCGGCGTGGACGTATCGCTGGGGATCGTGACCCGCAACGTGATCAGCGGGAACGACGCGCCCGGGGCGAGGGTCTCGTTCGCATTGCTCCGCGTGCACGTGACGTCAGCGCCGACGGCCGAGCAGTTCCACCCGTCGCCGGTCGCGTCGGCGAACGTCATCGGCGCCGGCACCGTGTCCGTCACGGTGAAGGGCCCGACGGCGGTGTCGGTACCGTTGTTGGTCACCTTGATGGTCCAGTCAAAACTCGCACCCGCGACCGGAGTGCCGACATGGTCCTTGTCCAGCACGAGGTCGGCCTTGTGGATCCGGGCGCTGGCGGGGAACGGGCCGTCGTTGTAGGGCACCTGCGGTGTGCACGGCGAGGTCGAGGGCTGCGTCGCGGCACCGCAGCGCGACTGGGCGCCGGTGGCGTCCTCCGCCGTGGTCGCCACGGTGTTGGTGTGCGCGATGGAGGATCCCGCACCCGGATCAGTGAGCGCGCCAGGCTGCGGTGTAGCGGTGAAGGTGACCACGATCGTTTGGCCCGGCGTGCCCGGGTTGCCGGGGACCGGCGGGTTGATGGTCCCCAGGTCCGTCCAGGTCAGTGTCTGGTTCCCAGCCCCCGTCGTCCCGAGCACCGGCTCAGGCGCCGGGCTGATTGCCGAGCCGGCCACCACGACGCTCGACATCGCCGTGTAGGTCCAGTTCTTGGGCAGGGTGTCGACGGCATCGACACCGTACGCCCGGGATGCCCCGGTGTTGGTCAGCGTGATCTGCCAGGTGAACGGGGTGCCCACGTAGGCGATCGGTCCGTTCGGGGTGGTCTTTTCCGGGGTCACCCTGGGGAACTGCGGGGTGACGGTTCGGTTCGCCGACGGGCCGGTGTACTGCCGGCCTGTCCCGTCCGCGAGGCTGTTGTAGCCGGTCACCGTGGCGGTGTTGACCTTGCCCGCGGCCGTGAGCGAGGCCGACGGTGCGAGTGTGGCCGTGTACGTGAAGGCCTTCGCGGCTCCGGGCAGGAGCGAGGGGATCGCCGGCCAGGTGATGGTGCCGCCACCCAGGGCGGGGTCGGCCGGTGCCGGGAGCGGCGTGAGGACTCCCGAGTCCGAGATGGAGCCGGGCGTCACCACGACGCCCACAGGCACGACGTCCCTGATGACGACGTTGAACGCCGTCGAGACGTTGGGCGCGGAGGAGTTCGTCGCCCTCACGGTGTAGTCGAACTCGCCTCCTGGCGCGGGGGTGGCGTTGGTGACGACCTTGGTCAGGGAGACCAGCGGCTCCTGGACGGTGAC
This sequence comes from uncultured Actinomycetes bacterium, assembly GCA_963747335.1. Classification (GTDB taxonomy): domain Bacteria; phylum Actinomycetota; class Actinomycetes; order S36-B12; family CAIYMF01; genus Prado023. Next base: position 217,181 of record CAVVEV010000005.1, read on the forward strand.
GGTTGCCAGGGCCGACCCGCTGGACTGCTGGAAGGTCGCGTCCGCCGAGGTCGGGGGGGTCGTCGTGGGCGACGAATCCCACTTCAGCGTCGCCAGGTCGACGAGCCCGTCTGCGCGCTTCGGGGTGGTCGAGTTGATGTTCGCCACCTTGCCGGAGTAGACGATCGTCACGGTGCGAACCTTGTCCGACTGCGCGACGTCACCCAGGTACCAGGCGATGCGCGTGCTGGTGCCGGGGCCGGCAGCATCGCTGAGGCGCCCGGAGCCGACGGTGCAGCCCGCGCCACCGCTGTCGACGCAGGTGACCGAGGAGGTCAGGATGCTGCTCATGTCGATGCCCTGGCGGACCTCATCAACCACGGTCGCGCGGTAGAAGTTGACCTTCGCGGGCAGGGTTGCGGTGATCGTCCACGTGGCGGTCTGGCCGATGGTCGCCGCAGTCGGCGTCACCGACTTGATGACCGTGCCCCCCTCGACCGTCACGGTGTCTGTCGCAGGGATCGAGTAGGTGCGCTCCAGGGGATTCGGTGGGGTCTGGGGATCGGGCGTCGACGGGTTCGGGTCGTCCAGGGTTCCCCCGGTGAGCAGCGCCTTGTTCGTGTACTCGACCAGGCCGGCGGAGGCCGTCGAGACCGTCGCGGTGTACTGCAGGGTCGCGGGGATCGCCGGGCCGGCGAGCAGTGTCCCCGGGTTCAGGACAGGCGGCGGGGAGGTCGTGGGCTGCCAGGCCAGGCGCGTCTCTGTGCTGGTGCAGCCGTTGGTCCCGGTGCCGGGCTCAGGGTCCAGCACATCGGTCCGGCCGGCCGGGAGGTACCCGCCGAAGGTCAGCCCGGCCGGGAGGCAGTCCACCACCCAGCTGTCGTGCAGCGGCGGCCGGTCGACGGCGTTGGAGGCGGTCAGGGTGTAGGTGACGACGTCCCCAGCAGCAACCGTCGTGCGGTTGGCCTCCTTGGTGAGGGCGGGCGAGGGCTCCACGACCGTCACGGGGTGGGACGCGGGGGTCGGGGCGGTCACGTTCGGGGCGTCCGTTGCGGCCGAGGCCTTGCTGAGGAAGGTGGCGGTGTTGGTGCGCTCCACCCCGTGGGCGTTCTCGGCGACCGTGCTGACGCGGGCGGTGATGCTCACCCGGAAGACGTGATCCTGCGTGGCGTCGGCCGCGGCAGTGTAGGAGGCGGGCAGTGTGAGCGTGACCAGCTGCCCGCTGTTCGCCAGGACCGTGCCGGTGGGCAGGACCGATCCGGGCGGCTGGGGGGACGTCCAGCTCGCCCCACCATCGGTGGAGTACTCCGCCGCCGCGGACTCGTACGCCAAGCCGTCGGGAAGCGTGTCGGTCAGGACACCCTGGTACACCGACGTGCCATAGGGGACGGAGGCGGTGACGGTGTAGGTCACGAGCTCGCCGATCGTGGCTTGGTCGGGCGTGTTGTTGTTGTCCTCGGTGATCGAGGTGGTGCCGGTCTTGGTCAGGGCGACGTTGGCGACCACGACGTTGGAGGGGTCGACAGACCTCGGCGCGTCACACTCAGATTGCCCGGCCTTCCCGCATGCGTCGGGATCGATGTTGTCGATCGGGTAGTAGGTAGCAGCCTGGTTCGGCAGGTTCGTGAAGGCCTGGTAGCTGCGCACCCCGGCGTTGTCGGTCAGGACCGTGCCTACTGAGACTTTGTCCGGGACCGTGAAGTCGTAGGTGAGGGTCTTGCGGGCCCCGGCCGGGATCGCCTCGGTGTCCGAGGCGTCGAACTGCCAGCGCAGCAGTGCGCGGTTCGTGCCGTCCAGGGAGGTGGGGTACCCGGACCCCGTGGGGTCCGTGCAGGTGTAGAACGCCGAGTTGCTCTCGTTACCGACGTTGGCACACGGGATCCCGGCCGGCAGGAGGTCCCAGATATCCACGGTGCGGACGGAGGACGCGAAGTCCGCACCCAGGCTGTCGCTCGTGTTGGTCACGTCGATGCGGAACTTCACCACGTCTCCGTCGCGGACGGTCTTCCCATCGACGTCAGCCGGGTCGGCGCCGGGGAGGTTCGGCAGGTCGGGGTCCGTGACGGGCGGGTCCACAGGAATCGCCGGGGTGATCGATGCGATGCCCTTGACCAGCGACACCGGCGGCAGCGGGGCGACCTGGAAGTCCAGCTGGTCACGCAGCGAGATCGCCTGCCCGGCGCTGTTCTCGGAACGGAACTTCATCAGGTTGCCCACGATGTCTGGTGTGGTGCCCGCCGCTGCGCCGTCGATCGACACCGCGAACACGACCTCGAACACCGCGCTCTTGGGCGCGAACAGGCTGGTGCCCGAGGAGTTGCCCACGTTCCAGACCAGCGGACCGGTCGGGTCAGCCGGGGGGGTGAAGCTCACCGCCACCAGGTGGGGTGAGGGTGGAGTTCGCGGTCACCACGGCGCTGTTGGCGACATAAGAAGTTCCCGCTGGCAGGAAGTCGGTGACGACCGGGTTCTTGGTCTGCGACTCGCTCGGGAACTCCACCCGCAGCAGGAAGCAGGCGATCGACCCGTTGCGGAAGGAGAACCTCTCGATGTCCGCCCCGGCCAAGGGCGGCGCTGGGGGGTTGACGTACTCAGCAGCGCCGGGGCCCGTCACCGGCGAGCCCGGAGCTGAGCCGCCGGGGTTGGACGCCGTTGTCCCCGCCGAGCACTGGTAACCCTCCGCGCCCGAAACGTTCGGCTTGATCCGCTTGTCGATCTTCGGCTGGGTGGAGGACTGAGTTGCCGAGGAGTTGTCCTTCACCGCCTCGGGACCATCCGGGCTGGGTGCATCCACGTCGATGTCGGTCCGGATGTTCGTGGTCCCACCCAACGACACCGTGTTCGTGAAGGTGTCGCCCGAGGAGGTCGGCTGCCCGGTGAGACCGGGCGGGTCCTGCGGGCCTGTCCCGGAGTACACCGACCGCATCCGGGCGCCGTACTGGACCTCGATCGTGGCGTTGGCGGCCATGGCGCCCGGTGCCGTCGGCCACGGCGGGAACGCCACCGAGAAGGTGCCGTCCGCGTTCTGCGTGACCGACGTGTAGTCGACCGGGACGCCGTTGATCCGCGGCCCCTGCCCCGACACACCGGCGCAGTCGGCATCCGGTGAGGTGGGACCGGACAGGTAGTTGACGGCTGGGGAGTTGGACAGCGGGCAGACGCCGTTGGGCAGGGTGTCGGTGATCACGATCCCCGCCGCCGTCACGTACTCGCTGGTCCTGAGCGTGAGCGTGTACGTCGCGATGTCGCCGGAGACGAAGGTCGTGGGTGACACCTGCTTCTGCATGTCCAGGTCCTCGGCCGTCACCTTGTGCTGGGTGCTGCTGGCCACCGGGACCTTGGAATCCTCCGGGAATCCCGGCACCGGGCCGGTGTAGAGGCCGTCGCCCACCGCGATGTTGGTCAGCGACTGCTCGGTGGTGGTCTCGCGGGTCGAGGGGCCGGTGTTGTTGTCGAGGTTCGCGGTCTGGGGCGGCTGGGTCCCGACCGTCCCGCCGCCGGCGATCGGGGGCGCAGCCACCGTCCCGGTTGCGGGGAGCTTCGCCTGCCAGTCGGTCGTGTTGGCCCGCTGCGGGATGCCCGCCCGGTAGGTGATCGCCTCCACCTGATCAGCGGCGAAGTTCCCCACCAACCACGTGACCCTGGTGAAGACCCCCGCGGGGATGTCGCGGCCGGAGTCGCTCAGCGGGCCGGTGATCGTCTCCACCGATGCAGGCACGAGGCAACCATCGATCGGGGCGTCAGTGTTCAGGGCGGGAGCTGTCGGGTACTCCCGGCCGTTCGGGTAGAGCGCGGTGCTCGACGAGTTGTCCACGGTGCCGCAGCCGAGGAACTCCAGGCCCGCAGGCAGGTAGTCGCGGACCTCGATGTCCTCGGTCGCGAACGAGGGGTTGTTCGTCACCGTCAGCGTGTAGGTCGCCACATGGTCGTGCACACCTCGCAGCAGCTCCCCCTCGGGCGTCGGGCTGCTGGCCTTGTCGATCGTGAACGCGGTGACGCCCGTGTTACCCGTCGTCGCCGTCGCCGAGGCCGTGTAGCTCGTCGCCCCGGGCACGACCACACCATTGGCGTCGAACTTGGGCACATACCGTGCGTCGGAGTTCGTGTAGGCGTCGGCCTGGTTGAAGAAGGTGGAGGAGACCGGCAGCGGGTCCTTCTCCGCCCGGACCACGAAGCTGATCTCCGCCGAGCTGTTGAGCTGCAGGTCCGCGACGTTGGACCAGACGAGGGTCTGGAACGCGTCTGGATCGTCCGGGTCGAGGGTCTCGGGGAAGACGTCGGGTTCCCCGGCGCTGCTCGGAGTCGTCGGGCCGACGTACACCACGCCCGGGGGCAGGACGTCTCGGAACGACAGGTTGTACTGGGGCACCTGTACCGGATTCGTGGCCGTGACGGGGGGATTCGTCGCCGTCAGCGTGTAGGTGGCCGTGTCACCGACGAGGACCTGGGACGGGCCCGCCTTGGCGATCTGGATGACGGGCAGGGGATCGGCTGCGGCCGGCAGCGCCGCGATGACCCCCACCACCAACACCATTGGCAGCACGAGCGCCAACGACAGCAGGGACGACAGCAGCCGAGCCGGCACACCTGAGTTCTGGAACACACGCACGACGAGGACTCCCACCCGACGACCACGACAAAATGGCCACCTGGAAGGGCGCCGAGTCGCAGAATACGCAGCGGCCGAGCACTTCGCGACCGGGCAATTGCCTTATTCCGCACGAATTGCCCGCAAGGGTGGGAAAACACCGAGATCCCCCCCGCCGAACTCACGCCCCCGGCCCGGCGCAGCCTCTCCCCGGCCTGCTCGCGCAGCCCTGCCGTCACCGGACCCGGGCCGCCCTTGAGGTGCTCGAACGCGGCGTTGTACGCGCCCACCCAGGCGCCGGCCGCATGGGCGACCTGCCACTCGAGCTCGGTCCACGCCTGTCCCCGCTCGGCCGCGTACGCGGCCAGGAACTCGTCGTTCCGTTCCAGCGTGGTAATGGCGCAGTCCAGCACCGAGTTGTACTGGAATGCCGAGTTGCCGGCCAGGACAGATTCGGGCATTGCGACAACGGAGTCCCAATCGTGGATGACCAGCCTCTGCTGGCCATCAGGGCCCGGTACCCACCTGCAGTTCTGCGCCTCGAAGTCCCCGTGGGCTGCCACGCGCGGCAGCCTCCCCACATCGGGAGCCAGCAGCCGGGCGCGGGCACGTCGGGCCACCGCGTGGATCAGCGGGTCGATCTGGTCGTCGATCCTATGTGGGTCCCAGCGATCGGACGCCGGCGGCGGCCAGACGCGGTTCGGGTCACCGTGGTCCCAGTTCAGCCACGGGACCGGCGGTTCCAGGGTGGTCAACTCGTGGACGGCAGGGGCGGCTGCGACCATCTGTGCTAGCAGGCGGGCATACCCGGACGCGCCGATGGCACCCACCGCGGCCACGCCCTCCCCCTCCCAGGTCTCGGCGTTGACCGCCAGCAGTCGGGCGTCCACGGACTCGTTGCCCTCACCCCCAGCAGTCCAATCCCCGGCGTCGCGCTCACCCGCAGCCACCTTCATGTCCGGGTCACCCTCGCGCCCCGCGGCAGTCGCCCCCTCGGAGTCGCCCCCACCACCTGCAGCCCACCTGTGGGCGTTGCCGTGACCTTCAGCGTGCACCACGTGCGATCCGTCCTCCACCAGCGGCGCCGGGCCAGCCAGCGGACGCGGGCAGGGGATCCCCGCGTTCCACATCGCCTCGTGAACCACGGTGCAGGCGTTCTGCCGGTCCAGCGCACCACGCACCTTCAGCACGACCTCCCGCCCGTCGGCCAGTCGCAGCCCGTGGACGGCGGACAGCCGCTCGACGCCGAAGAACTGCGCGACCGGCGGGCTGCCGAGATGCCGCACGCACCAGGATGCGATCAAGGGCTCGACCGCAGGGGCGCCCACGCCAGAGCCGATCACTGGCCACTTGCCCGGCAGCCACGCGCGAGTGCAGCCCACTGGCACGGAACCTCGCGCCCGTTCCCGTCGAAAGGGCCGATGCGCGCCCGTCCTCGAGACAACCTCGCGCTCGTTCCGGTCGAAAGACCGGGTGTGTCAGTGGCAGGTTCAACCGGAACAGGCGCGGGTTTGGCAACCCTGGCCCTCACCAAGGGCCCAGAACGACCGGAACGACCAGAGCGGGCGCGAGGTTCAGCCAGCCGGCGGGTCGGCGTGCCACCGGACCCGTGCCCCGACGCACGCGGCCGGTCCATCAGTACGTCAGCAGCGCGGCGAACGCCGCCTCCGGGGCCGCCTGGGCCAGGAGGGCCCTCCCCCCGAGGTCGACCAGCTCGACCAGGACGCACGTCCCGGCCACGGTTCCCCCAGCGGCCTCGATCAGGGCGATGCTCGCCGCCGCCGTCCCACCGGTCGCCAGCAGGTCATCGACCACCAGCACCCGGTGACCCGGATCCAGGGCATCCCTGTGGATCTCCAGGGAGTCCAGCCCGTACTCCAGCTCGTAGTCCACGGCATGCACGGCGGCTGGAAGCTTGCCGGGCTTGCGCACGGGCACGAACCCGACGCCCAGCTGGTAGGCCATCGCAGAGCCGAGGATGAAGCCACGGGACTCGACCCCAACCACGACGTCGAAGTCCCAGGCATCCACCGCATCGCACATCTGATCGACCGTGGCCCGCCACGCCACCGGGTCGCGCAGCACGGTGGTGACGTCGCGGAACATGATCCCCGGCTTGGGGAAGTCCGGGACGTCGCGCATCAGGGAGCGGATCCGGGCCAGCCGATCCTCGGGCGAGAGCGACGTCGCCAGGGCACGCCCGCCCGAGGTCGAGGGGATCGGGGGCACGGCAGGTGGCTCGGTCACGGGCACGATTCTGCCCCCGTGGGCGCATGGACGCCGCGTGTGGGGGATGCTTGCCCCGATGGATGACGACGACCTGACACCCGATGACGCCACCGAGGACGAGCTCTGGGAGATGCTGGACGAGGCCTCCGGGGTCGATCGTGCGCGGATCATGCACGAGCCTCGGCGGGCGGGCCTTCTCCGACCAGGAGTTCGAGAAGTCCGTGGCGCTGGCCGAGTCCGCCGCCGCGCAGGCCCGCGAGGTCGGCGACGAGCTCCTGACCGCCCGCAGCCTGTTCGGCCAGGCGGCGGGGCTGCGCCGGCTGGGTCGCACCAAGGAGCTGATCGAGGTGGCCATGGAGGCCGCCGACCTGCTGCGCGCCAACGGCGAGCCCGAGGAGATCGCCGAGTGCCACGGGATGGTCGCTGCCGCGTTCTGCGACCTCGGTGACGACGTCGCCTCACTGGAGCACTGGACAAGCGCTGCTCGACTCTTCGAGAGTGAGGAGGCCCCCAACGAGGCCGGTCGGATGTGGATGTCGCTCGGCGAGGCCCTGGGCCGCCTGGGCCGCAACGCCGAGGCGCTGGAGACCTTCGACCATGCTCGCGCCCTGTTCCGCACCGGGGACGAGCCGGGCGCCGTCCCGTGGGCGGACGACCGAGCCGCAGCCGCCCTGATCGACCTCGGCCGGGTCGAGGAGGCGCTGGAGCGCCTGCGCGCGGCGCTGAACGTCAGGGAGGCGCAGCGCGACGTGCCGCGGATCGCCTACGCCCACTACCGCCTCGGGTGGACGCTGCGACTCGTCGGGCAGTTCGAGGAGGCGCTGTCGCACCTGAGCATCGCGGCCGAGCTGTTCGACGAGCTCGACGAGCTCGAGGGTCGGGCCCGATGCGACCTCGAGGCCGCCAACGCCCTGACCTCGCTCGGGCAGTTCGAGGAGGCCGACGAGCTGTACCGCCGGGTCCGTGCGGTCTTCGACGCCCTCGGCCATGACGCCCAGGTGCTGCTCAGCGACGCCAACCGCGCCGTCCTGCTGGCCCGGACCGGGAAGCTCGACGAGGCCGCGGAGCTCAACACCCGCCTCGTGGCCCGGGCTGTCGAGGCGGACATCACGTGGCTGCTCGGGGACATCAGCAACCACCTGGCCCGCAACCTGATCGAGCTCGACCGGCCGACCGACGCGATCGACGTCCTCGACGCCCAGGACCCGGAACTGATCGAGAAGCCCGCAGCGGTGCAGGCTGCCGCCCTGCGGGCCAAGGCCCTGCTGGCGACCGGCCGGCGGGCGATGGCCGCACGCGCCGCTGAGGACGGGCTGCGGCTGGCCGCCGACGCCGAGATGGTCGCCGAGCGGGCCGAGCTCTACGAGATGCGCGGGCTCTCGCGGCTCACCTCCCGCAGCGGTCCGCGGGTCGCTGCGGCCGAGCGCGACCTGGCCCACGCCGTGGCTCTGTACCTGGCAGCCGGCCTGACCGAGAAGGCCCGGGAGCTCTCCACGCGCTTCCTGCCGAGCCCGGGGATCCACGTGCGGCGCGGCGGCGGCTTCCTCAGCGAGCAGCCGACGCTGCCGCTGCCGGAGCCGAAGGTCGAGCGCAGCGAGACCAAGGCCGAGCCCCGCAACGACTGACAAGCCGCCCCGCCGCGCAGAACCTCACGTCTGTTCAGCAGCCTCCCAGCCGGTCCGGAGGGTCCGAACGTTTCCGGAGGGTCTGCGAGGCTGGGGCGGGCGTTGCGGCGGCTCAGCCCGCTGCCGGGGGCTCGTCCTCCTCGCGCAGGCGCGGCTCGGTGCGGTTCTCCGGGTTCACCCCGTGCTTGTCGGCGTAGAAGGCGCGGATCAGGTCCATGTCCGCCCGGACGTCGCCAGTCGGGCCGGATCGTGGGGCCGTAGCCCACAGTCTTCGTCGGGCCGTCGCAGAAGCCCAGGCACATCGGGACGTCGGCCTGCTGGGCGATCCGGTAGAACCCCGACTTCCAGTACTGCTTCTTGGCCCGGGTGCCCTCCACCGCGATGACCAGCCGGAACTGCTCGGCCGTCGCAGCCCGTGCTGCGAGCTCCTCGACCACGCCCTGTGGGTTGCTGCGGTCCACGGTGAGCCCGCCGACGCCGCGCATGAACGGACCCATCGGACCACGGAACAGCTCCTCCTTGGCCAGGAAGTGCGGCTCGACGCCGGACGCCCAGGACAACCAGAGCATCAGGGGGAAGTCCCACGCGGAGGTGTGCGGCGCGGCGATCATGACCACGACCGGATCCGCAGGGGGACCCTCGCCGGTGATCGTCCACCCACGCATCGCCAGCGCCCTGGCCCCGATCGCCCGCTTGTCCATGACCGAGGATCCTACGCGACCGTAGGTTGCCCCCGGGACCCGGCGCCCGCCCGCCGAACCGAGTGCCCGCAAGGGTACCGCCGACCGAGCCCCAGACGGCCCGGCTTCCATGAGCGCCTCCACCGGCCGAGCCCCGCCGACCGGCCGCTCCCCCGCGCCCCTACTGAACGACCGCCCTACCGTACGAGCCGGGTCATCTCCACCGTGACCACGGGATCCGCGCTGAGCGGGCCCGCGTAGATGCCCGTGAGCGGGGACACGTCCTTGTAGTCGCGCCCCCTGGCGACCAGGACGTGCGCCCCGGCCACCGCCCGGCCGTTGGTCGGGTCGTGAGCCTCCCAGCCGCCGTTCCACGCCTCGATCCACGCGTGGCTCTCGCCGATCACGGGCACGCCGATCTCCGCGTCCTCGGTGTGCACGTACCCGCTGACATAGCGGCCCGGGATGCCCAGCGCGCGCAGCAGCGACAGTGTCGCGTGGCTGAAGTCCTGGCACACCCCGAGGCCTTCGGCCCAGGCCTCACCGGCCGAGGTGTGCACGTGTGTGGCCCCCGGTGCGTAGGCGATGCGGTCGCGCACCAGCTCGACGGCCAGGCGGATCGCGTCCCTCGGGGTGGGCGCCGCGCGCAGGGTGGTCAGTGCCTCGGCGCGGGCCGGATCCGCCGCTGCGTCGTCGACGAACCGGCCCAGCTCGAGGAACTCGCACCAGCGATCCGTGACCTCGTCGGAGGCCATCTCCGACCACGTGACCCCCGGGGCCTGCCGCCATTTCTCGACCGTGTCCACCGCCGAGGTGCTCACCACGCTCAGTGCATGGTGCGGGGTGTGCACGTCGAACGCCTCGACCGCGGTCCCCCAGTAGTCGGTGTAGCGGTGCAGCCGCGCCGTCGGGCTGACGGACAGGTCGTGGCGGAGCATGAGCTGCCCCGAGGTGCTCAGCGGGGTCATGCGGGCCTCGTTGAACGAGGCGAGCACCTCGCCGGCGTAGGCCAGACTCGTGGAGTGCGTCACGGACAGTCGCTGGCTCATCAGTGGCTCCACACGATCGTGCCGGCCTGCCGGAAGAACGCCCCGGCGACGGCGTCGCTGGCCACGAAGGCCGCCTCGCTCGCGCGCTCGCTGAGCAGCTCCAGGTCGGCGGGGGTCGGGTTGACCGACGCGAACTCCAGCTCGGCGCGCAGGATCCCCACCGTGCGCAGCAACGTCGAGGTCTGCTGCGGGCTGACGTAGGTGCCCATCTGGCGCACGGCACGCTCGGCGCGGATCGCCGCCTGCAGGGTTGAGCGCGGGAAGGTCGGATCGAGCAGGAGGAACGCCCGGACCTGCTCCCCGGTCAGGGCGCGCTGCGTGCGCAGGAACGGGTTGAACCCACCGGCGCCCGCAGGGCTGTTGCGGCCCCCACCTGCGGCCAGAGGCCCTCGTGGTCGATGGCCAGCAGCGCGCGAGGTCATGTCCAGGCGCTCCAGGGCACCTCCGAGCCGCAGGAACACCAGCCCCTCGTCTCGCGGCATCTGCCAGTCGATGATCCCGGCCACGACCGACAGCTCGTCGAGCAGGCCACGCAGCGGGATCCCGGGGATGACCGTGGAGATGCCGGCCTGCAGCCGCAGGTGCGTGGCGTTCATCCGCTCGAACATGTCCCCGGGCAGGGCCTCACGGATGGTCCGGGCGTTCTCGCGGGCGGCTGCCACGCTGCCCAGGATCGTCTTCGGGTCGTCGGAGTCCCCGACCACGATCCGCACCAACGAGGCGGGGGTCAGGGACCCGTGATCGGGGTCGCTGGGCATCAGGGACAGAGGCTCGAGCATCGCCTCGACACCCACGCCCGGATCCAGGCGGGTGTCCTCGACGAGGCAGCTGGTGGTGCTCGACGAGCAGCCGGGTGGTGACCTCGGCGCGCTCGACGTAGCGCCCGATCCAGAACATCGCCTCGGCGATCCGGCTCAGCACGACTCCACCTCCTGCGACGGCGCCCCGGAGGACTGCTGCTGCTGCATCTCCTGCTGTCGCAGGCGCTCGGAGTGGACGGTCGGTTGGTCGACTCGGGCGCGCGCCTCGATGGCGGCACGGCGCTGGGCTGCGGAGAACGTCGGCTCGTCGGACTCAACGACGAGCTCGGGCTCGAGCGGGGGCAGCGGCTCGTCCTCCCCGATGTCGAGCACCCAGGTGTCCTTGGAGCCACCGCCCTGACTGGAGTTCACCACGAGGCTGCCCTCCACGAGGGCAACGCGGGTCAGGCCGCCGGGGAGCACCCACACCTTCTCCCCGTCGTTGACCGCGAAGGGCCGCAGGTCGAGGTGTCGGGGGGCGAGCCGCCCGCCCTCGACCACGGTCGGGCTGGTCGACAGCGCGACGATCGGCTGTGCGATCCAGCCGCGCGGGTCGGCCTCGATGTTCGCTGCCGCGGTCGCGAGCTCGGCATCGCTGGCCTGCGATCCCACGACGATCCCGTAGCCCCCCGATCCGTCCACCGGCTTGACCACCATCCGGTCCAGGCGGGGCAGCACGTGGGCGCGCTGCTCGGGGTCGCGCAGGTCGTACGTGCGCACGTTCGGCAGCAATGGCTCCTCCCCGAGGTAGTAGCGCACGATCGTGGGTACGTAGGGGTAGACCGCCTTGTCGTCGGCCACCCCGTTGCCGACCCCGTTGGCGATCGTGACCGCACCCGCGCGCGCAGCGTTGAGGATCCCCGGGACGCCCAGCACCGAGTCGGGGCGGAAGTGCACGGGATCCAGGAAGTCGTCGTCGATGCGCCGGTAGATCACGTGCACCGGCTCGCTGCCGCGGGTGGTGCGCATCCGCACGACCCCGTCGCGACAGAACAGGTCGCGGCCCTCCACGAGCTCCACGCCCATACGGCGGGCCAGGAACGCGTGCTCGAAGTGGGCCGAGTTGTGCACCCCCGGCGTGAGGACCACGACCGTGGGCTCGGCCACACCCAGGGGCCCCGCAGCGAGCAGGGCTCCGAGCAGTCGCGCGGGGTACTCCTCCACGCTGCGCAGCCGGTACCCCGTGAAGATCTCTGGCACCACATGGGACAGCGTGCGCCGGTTCTCCAGGACGTAGGAGACGCCCGACGGGCTGCGCAGGTTGTCCTCCAGCACCCGGAAGGTGCCCTCGTCGTCGCGGACGAGGTCGACCCCCGCCACGTGGATCCGCACGCCGTTCGCGGGTCGGACGCCGTGCGCCTCGCGGTGGAAGTGCGCGGAGCTGGTGACGAGCTTGCGAGGGATCACCTGGTCGCGAAGGATCTCCCCGGCCCCGTACACGTCGGCGAGGAACATCTCCAGCGCCCGGATCCGCTGGGCGACGCCCGCCTCGATGACCTGCCACTCGGCGGCGTCGACGATCCGCGGGACGAGGTCCATCGGCAGCGGCCGCTCGCGCCCCGAGAGCGTGAAGGTGATGCCCTGGGCGCTCAGGTGGGCGTCGCGCAGGCGGGCCCGTCGGACCAGTTCCTCGGGGCCCAGGGCCTCGAGCGCCCCCGCCAGCCCTTCACGACCCGGACGGACCTCGCCGTCGGCGTCGTACATCTCGTCCCAGGGCAGCATGGCCGAATCATGGACATACCCCTGTGGCCGTTTCATGACGTCAGGTTACTGACGTGTTACAGCTGCCCCCGCGGGCCTCCACGACCGCCCACATCGCCCACGAGTGCGACGCCGCCCCCGCCCCGCCGCCCCGGTGCCCGGCTCCACCGCCGCCCACTCAATGTGGTGCCGTCTTGCTCCTCTAGCAGCAAGGCGGCACCAGATTCCCGCCCGCGCCGACCGCACGCAGGCGGAAAGGGGCACTCAGGCCCTGCCCTTCGGGACCTTCGGCCCACGGATGCATATGCAGGCTCGGCATAGCGTGCAGAGCATGCAGACGTCGCAGAGCCCCACGAGGCCACTGCTCACCGCCCTGGAGGTCCAGGAGCTCCTGCACATCGATCGCTCGACCGTCTACCGGATGGCTGAGGATGGCCGCCTGCCCGCGATCCGCGTCGGACGCTCCTGGCGCTTCCCCGCCGATCGGATCGAGGCGCTGCTCGACTCCAGCCAGTCGGAGGGGTCGACGCCCAGCCACGGGGCTCACCCCGCCCCGGCCTCGAGCATCGGCGGTCCGACCCTCTCGGTCGTTGAAGCCCCCATCCCGGATCCGCGCACCGCGGACGCGACCGGGACCGGGACCGAGGCACCGTCCCTGAACACCGACGCCGCCAACGCCGCGGTGGAAGTGGCCGCCGACCTGCTGGGCGTGATGATGGTCGTCACCGACATGCACGGCCGACCCGTCACCGACGTGGCCAACCCCAGCACGTGGTACTCCGCGCACGCCGAGGAGCCCGAGGTCCTCGACAGCTGCGTCGCCGAGTGGCGCGACCTCGCCGACCAGCCCGACCTCACCCCGCGCTTCCACGAGGGCGCCCTGGGATTCCAGTGCGCACGGGCGTTCATCCGCCACGGAAGCACGCTGGTCGGGATGGTCCTGGCCGGTGGCGTGAGCCCCTCGACCGACGAGTCCGTCGACCCCGACCTCTACCACCTCGATGACGCCGCGCGCCACCGAGTCCTGATCGCACTGCCCCGGATCGCCGCGGCGATCTCCACCACAGCGCCGCGCCTGGCGGCACCCACCCCGGTTGCGCCTCCCGCAACCACCACGAAGGAGAACTGATGAAGAGGCTGCTCGTCCTGGGAGCCGGCACCGCCGGGACCATGGCCGTGAACAAGCTGCGCCCGCAGCTGCCCCGCGACGAGTGGAGCATCACGGTGGTCGACGCGCACGACACGCACTACTACCAGCCCGGATACCTGTTCATCCCGTTCGGCATCTACCGCCCCGACGAGGTCGTCAAGCCCAAGAAGCGCTTCATCCCCAGTGGCGTCGACCTGGTGCTCGCCGAGATCGACAAGGTCGTGCCCGATGAGAACCGGGTCCTGCTCATGGACGGCACCGAGCTGAAGTACGACTACCTGATCATCGCGACCGGCACCTCTCCCCGCCCCAAGGAGACCCCGGGCATGGCCGAGGACATGGGCGGCGACGTGCACGAGTTCTACAGCTACCCCGGAGCCGTCGCGCTGGCCGAGAAGCTGCGCACGTGGGAGGGCGGCCGGATGGTCATCCACATCACGGAGATGCCGATCAAGTGCCCAGTCGCGCCGCTGGAGTTCACGTTCCTGGCCGACGCCTTCTTCACTGAGCAGAACATGCGCGACAAGGTGGAGATCACCTACGTGACCCCGCTGGAGGGCGCGTTCACCAAGCCGGTCTCCAGCAAGTACCTCGGCGACATGCTCGACGCGCGCAACATCGCCCTCGAGGGCGACTTCATGATCGAGAGTGTCGACCACGAGGCCAAGAAGCTGGTCAGCTACGACGAGCGAGAGGTGCCCTACGACCTGCTGGTCACGATCCCGCTGAACATGGGCGCGGACTACATCGCCCGCTCCGGCCTCGGTGACGACCTGAACTACGTCGAGGTCGACAAGCAGACACTGCTCTCGGACAACTACGACAACATCTTCGCCATCGGCGACGCCTCGAACATCCCGGCGTCCAAGGCCGGCTCCGTGGCCCACTTCGCGATGGACCTGTTCCCGGCGAACTTCATGCGCCACATCCAGGGCCTGAAGATGACCGAGCTGTTCGACGGCCACGCCAACTGCTTCATCGAGACCGGCCACGGCAAGGGCCTGCTCATCGACTTCAACTACGAGACCGAGCCGCTGCCCGGCAAGTACCCCCTGCCCGGCGTGGGCCCGTTCTCGCTGCTGAAGGAGACCGAGATGAACCACTGGGGCAAGGTCATGTTCCGGTGGATGTACTGGAACATCCTGCTGCCCGGCAAGGAGCTGCCATTGCCCGCGCTCATGTCGATGGCCGGCAAGGACATGAAGGACGTCTGATGACCGAGACCACACACTCCCCCGAAGCGGCGCTGGCGGCGCCGGCGACCGTGGGCGCGCTGAGCGCGGCAGCGTCGGGTGACGCCAATGCCGCGATCCTGGCCCGCCTGGACGCCATGAGCGCGCAGATGACCGTCATGGCCGAGCAGGTCGCCGAGGCTGCTGCCGCACGTGAGCAGTGGAACGAGCTGATCGAGACCCTGGTCCCGGTCTCCCGCGGCGCCCTGGACGTGGCCACCCGCGAGCTCAGCGAGCTCGAGTCCGACGTGACGATCGACGACATCACCCGGTTCGCCCGGACGACCGCACGCGCGGTGCCGCAGATGGAGACGCTCGTCGGCCAGATCGGCAGCTTCTCCGAGCTCGGGGCGGACATCACCTCGATCAGCGGCGCCGGTGTGGCCAAGCTGACCGAGATCATGCAGGTGGCGGAGGACAAGGGCTACTTCATGTTCGCCCGCGAGGGTGCGGCGATCGCCGACAAGGTCGTGACCTCGTTCGACGAGGACGACGTCCGAGCGCTCGGCGACAACGTCGTCACGATCCTCAACGCGGTCAAGGAGCTCACCCAGCCCGAGGTCATGGCCCTGCTCAACCGGACCGCCCTGACCATCCAGGAGGTCGAGGACAGCCACATCGAGCCGCCGTCGACCTTCGCCCTGATCAAGTCGATGCGCGACCCCCAGACCAGGCGTGGGCTCGCCCGCGTCCTGTCCATGCTCCACACGGTCGGTGAGGACACCCAGCCGACCCCACCCACCAAGTAGATAGCAGAGAGGAACACCGACCATGGCCATGGCCACGATCGCCGGCAAGGAAGTCACCGTCAACGAGGAGGGCTTCCTCACCGAGTACGACGAGTGGAGCGAGGAGATCGCCGCCGAGCTCGCGAAGAACATCGACGTCGAGATGACCGACGAGCACTGGGCGCTGATCAAGTGGCTGCGCGAGGACTACAAGGAGAAGGGCGAGACCGCCACAACCCGTCGGGTGCAGACCGCGGGCGGCGTGCCCACCAAGCGCCAGTTCGAGCTGTTCCCGAAGAAGCCGGCCAAGAAGATGGCCTACATCGCCGGTGTCCCGAAGCCCAAGGGCTGCGTCTGATCCCCCTGCCACACATCCGACCCGGCTCACCCGAGTAGAGAGACACCCACATGACCGTCATCCCGAACTTCGACGACGCGGACACCGACCGCAAGTTCGTCATCATCTGCTCCAAGGGCAACCTGGACATGGCCTACCCGGCCCTCGTCCTGGCCAACGCCGCCCTCGGTGAGGGCATCGACACTCACCTGTTCTTCACGTTCTGGGGCTTCGACATGATCATCGACAGCCGCATGGACAACCTGCAGTTCTCCCCCGCGGGCAACACCGCCATGCACTTCCCGGTCAAGGGCAAGGACGTGCGCATCCCGCAGGCCGTCATGCCGCTGCCGGGCATGACGGGCATGGCCACCAAGATGCTCAAGGAGCAGATCGAGGAGATGGGCATCCCGCCGGTGCGCGACTTCCTCGACCAGATCGTGGCGTCCGGCGGCCACCTGTGGGCGTGCCGCATGAGCGCGGACATGAACAAGGTGGACATGGACGACCTCTACGAGGGCGTCGAGGACATCATCAACGCGACGGACTTCATCGAGATGACCGACGGCGCGCAGTTGCTGTTCATCTGACGCCCCCACCGACGGCCCCGCCCAAGCGCACGACGGGCGGGGCCGTCGCCCTCCCCGGACTTCGTCCAACTACCGGGCGCTCCAGGCAACTTCGTCCAACTCTGGAGCGCTTCCACAGCCGCATTGTTGGAGCAAATCGCGGTCACGCCCGGTGACGGCGTCCTGCGCCCGCCCCGTGACCATGCAGGTCGCGACGCTGGACGGTCCTCATCGTGGCGGGATTCCCCGGAAGGGGCCGCTGAGCGCCCGTTGGGCGTAGCGTCTGGGTGTGAGGCTTCCACCGGCGCCGCCTGTCGCCCGGGCCGTGGCTGCCACGCCGGCGGACCGCGACCGGGTGCTCGACCTGCTGCGTGCCAGCGCCCTGGCCTTGGTCGTGATCGGCCACAGCAGCATGGGGATCGTGGGCTGGACCGCATCGGGGCCGGTGATCAGCACCTCGCTCACGGTCTACTGGTGGGCACCGTGGGCCACCTGGATCCTGCAGATCATGCCGCTGTTCTTCGTCGCCGGCGGCGCGGTGAACGCCCGCTCCTGGCGGACGAACGAGGACCCGTACGCAGCGTGGCTGTGGCGCCGCGTCGCACGGCTCATGCGGCCTGTCTGGGTCTACCTGCTGATCATGGCCCCGGTGAGTGGACTGGTGTCGCTGCTGGCCCCAGCCGGGTACGTCGAACCCCTGCTCGGGCTGGCCACGCAGCTGCTGTGGTTCATCGGCGTGTACGTCATGGTGTGCGCCCTGACCCCGCTCGCGGTCCGGGTGCACCGCGTGAACCCGCTGCTCGGCCCCGTGGCCCTGCTCGCCGGGGTCCTCCTGCTCGACTGGCTGCGCCTCGGGATGGGCGTGGCTCCGCTGGGCCTGCTCAACTTCGTGCTGGTCTGGGCGCTGGCAGCCCAGCTCGGCATGGCGTTCGACGACGGACTCCTGGCCCGATGGCGGGGCGCGGCCGTCGCCGCCGTGGCCGTCTCGGCGAACCTCCTGCTCGTGACCTACGGCCCCTACCCGCCCTCGATGGTGGGCACGCGCGGCGAGCCGTTCAGCAACATGGCCCCCCCGAGCCTGGTGCTGGCCCTGCACACGGTCGCCCTGGCCGGACTGGTCGGGGCGGCGCGGCCGGCCCTCGCCCGCCTGGCCGCCGGCCGCCGCGCCTGGGCCGCCACGACGGCGATCAACCTCACCGCGATGACCCTGTACCTGTGGCACCTGCCCGTCCTGATCGCCCTGTACGCGGGGCTGCACGTCCTCGGTCTGGACCGCCCCGTCGAGTGGGACACCGATGGCTACCCGGTCCCCGGTGCCGGGTTCTGGCCCTGGACGATCGCGTTCCTGGCGGTCTACCTGACCTGCGTGATCGGCGTGGTGCGGCTGATGTGGCCGGCCGAGGTCGGCCGGCTGCCCGGCTGGGACCGGCCGGCCCGGCACGCGCCGACGGTCGGCGCAGAGGCCCCGGACGAACGTGGCCGATCCGCCGTCGCCGGGATCGGCGCGGCCCTCATCGGGATCGGGACGCTGATGCTCTCCGCGATCGGGCTTGCCGGCTTCCCGACCCGCATCTCGTCGTTCGCCGGCGTCCCGCTCAACGCGGCGGCAGCGATCGGCCTGATGGCCCTGGGCGGCCTGCTCGTCCGACAGGTGGGATCGTCCCGAGCACCGACCGATGCAACGAATAGCAAGATGGTCTTGCACTAGTGGAAACTCCTGCACTACTATTGCCCCATGAACGATGAGTTGCGCGACCTTCTGAATCGAGTTGCCTCCGGTGAGATCAGCCCCGAGGAGGCCGAGAGCACGTTGAACCGGACAGGCGCGGCGGCGAAGGCCGACGCCACGGCCCCGCAGGCCGCCCCGGAGCAGCCCGCACCCGAGCCGGTCCGGCGGATCAGCGTGCGCGGCAGCGCCGTGCGCCTGGTGATCGTGGCCGATCCGACCGTGGACACGGCGATCGCCGAGGGGCCGCATCGCGTGTCCCATGTCGGCGACCGGCTCACCGTGCACTCCGACCTGCGGGTCGGCGAGTACGAGGCGGAGGCACCGAAGTCGACCTTCGCCACCTGGCTGAGCACCGCCAACCGCGCCGGCTCGACGCTGCGGGTGCGGGTCAATCCCGACCTCCCGCTCGACGTCCTCAACGTCGCCGGATCCCTGGAGCTCAGTGGGATGCACGCCGCCACGTCCGTCGGCGTCGAGGCGGGCTCGGCCAGGCTGCACGACGGCGCCGGCCAGCTGACGTTGTCGGTGGCCAGTGGAAGTGCGGACGTGGAGTGGCAGTTCCAGGGCGAGTGCTCGGTGAGCACCGACCTCGGCTCGGCCCGCCTGACCCTGCTTCCCGGCTCCGACGTGTCGGTCAAGGCCGAGGCCACCCTGGGCCTGGCGACCATCCGCCTGGCCGACGGCACCACGATCAAGGCCACCCCCGAGGGTCACCCGCCGGTCATCGCCGGAACGGGCGCTGGCAGCCTTGCGGCCACGACGCGTCTCGGCTCCCTCGTCGTGTCGGTGTTCTGAGAGTGCGGACGCATCGGCCGCCGACCACGTGCCCGGTGTGCTCCGAGTCGCTGATCACGCTCCGGCTGGGGTGCCCGTCGTGCGGCACGGAGCTGTCGGGGCACTTCGAGACGTGCCGCTTCTGTCGGCTGGGTGCATCGGACCTGGAGATCCTCGAGGTGTTCCTGCGCAGCCGCGGCAACGTCCGCGACGTTCAGGCCCACCTCGAGGTGTCCTACCCGACCGCCCGGGCGCGGCTGATCGAGGTGCTCGACCGACTGGGGCTGGGGTCTGAGCCGATCGAGGGCCCGGCGACTCCTGCCGGGCCCGAGCCCGCGGTCGCCGTCCTGGCCGACCTGGCCGCGGGCCGCATCACCGTGGAGGACGCCGGGCACCTGCTGGAGCCCGATCGCCCCTGAGCCTCGCGAGCACTGGTGCGGGACCGAGGCGCCGATGCGGCCGTCGCGCCAGTGACGCCCCCTGGCAGGCGATCGAAGGGCACGCGCGAGGGCCCCCGGTCGACGCTGGTCTCCCAGTCGCCGGTCGGGGGCCCTCGGCCCTATCGGAATCCCACCTAGCTGATCTGGACCTTGGCGTAGTAGTTCTTGCCCTTGGCCGGGTCAAGCTTGATGAGGTAGGTGCCCGGTTGGGTGACCATGAACGGATCGAGCGTGGCTCGTCCCGCCTTGGTCGACTTCACCTTGCCGAACGTGACCCACTTGGTGCCGAACCTGATCTTCGTCACGTAGGTCTTCTTCTTGGCCAGCTTCGACACCTGGAAGGTGACGGCCTGGCCGACCTGGGCGGACGAGGCCTTCGCCGCGCCTGCCTTCGTCGTGGCGGCACCCGTGAGGACGACACTGGCTGGTGCCGCCCGCGGGGGCTGCTGCCGCAGGAGGTGCTGCCGCCGCAGGTGCTGCCGCCGCGGCGGGTGCCGGGGTGAGCACCACAGGAGCCGGTGCCGGAGCCGGCGCCGGAGCCGGAGCCGGAGCCGGAGGTGCGACGGCCGGAATCGTCGCGATCACGGCCTCGCCAACGGTGAACTCACCGTTGCTGAAGCGCAGCCGCTCGATCCCCTTGAGGGTGTCGGTGCCGTCGTTGACCGCAGCACCTGGATCGACCAGGTGTGCGACCGTGACAACGCCCGCGTTCTCCGTCACCTTGTACTTGGAGATGTCCCCGGTGAAGACCGCCACATCGTTGCCCCCGGAGCCGGGGACGATCCTGCGGACGATGTCGACGCAGAGACACCAAGGGTGCCTGGTTCGGGTTGAAGGCGAGCAGCTGTGCGCGGATTGCGCCGAGGCCCGACACCTCACCGGTCGGAGTGTCCAGCCTGACCTCGAGCGTGGCATCACCGTCGATCAGGTCGTTTCCGCCGCCACCCTCGATGGTGTCGTTACCGGCACCGCCGACCAGGATGTTCCCGCTGTCCCAGGTTGTTGCCGAACCCAGGAGGGCTGACAGTCCCTGGACCTTGGCGGCGTCGCTTGCGATGCAGCGCGTCCGTGGCCGCCGGGATCCCGGTGTCCAGTGAGCCACGATCATCACCCTTGAGGGTGTCATTCCCCGTGCCTCCGGACAGCGCCTCAACATCGATGAAGCTGTCCTGGAAGGCTGCTGGGAATGGTTCCCGGCGGGTTCGCGGGCGCGAAGTTCCCCAGATCGGAGGTCGCATTGCCCGTTGCGCCGTCGTAGCTGTCACCAGTCGAACCCGAGGCCGCCGAGGAACTCGTCGACGACTGCCAGGTTGTCGGCATCGACCCCGACGTCGAGCCCGCCGCCGCCGTCCAGCGCGTCTCCGCTGCTGCCGCCGATGAGGACATCGTCACCTGGGGTGTTGATGTCGATGCCGAACGGGGCTCCCGAGTCACCGGAGAGGGCGTCAGGACCGACCGCACCCTCCAGCCAGTCGTCACCCTGATCACCAGCAGGACCATCGCCGCCCGCTCCACCGAGGTAGAGGTCGTTGCCTGCACCTCCGAGGAAGATGGCTCCGAGGATCCCGGCGTCGACGAAGTCGTCACCGGTGCCGCCGTTGATCACGTCAGCGCCAGGTCCGGCCGCATCGACAACGTCATGGCCCGGGCCGCCCGTGAGCAGGTCAGCACCGCCGGTATCGGACAGGAAGTCGTTCCCATCCCCGCCGTAGGTCACGTCGTTGCCAAGACCGCCGTTGACGATTGTCATTGCCGACATTGCCCCGGAGGGTGTCGTCACCGGCACCGCCGCGCATGGTGTCAGCCACAGGCGTCCCTACGAAGAGGATATTCCGCGGGCCGGTGTAGGTGCCCGTGGTCGACGTACCCGTGTAGCTGCTGCCATCATTCAGGTCGGCCAGAGCCGGGTTGAAGAGAGGCGCTTGGCCCTGGCGCATCTGGATGGTCAGGCCGGGGATCGCGAAAAGGTCGGCCGGCAGGTCCACCGCATCGGTGTTGCGGATGAACATCTCCGAGATGGTGTTGCCCTCGATCTCGGTCAGCAGGCTGAGGCCGGCAAGTCGATCAGGTAGTAGAACCGGTCACCCTCCTGCAGGTTCTCCAGGGTGGTCCTGAAGACGTGGTCGAAGGTGGGGCCGAGCAGGTTGCCACCGCCACCGATCGGGTCGTTGCTCTCGGCAAGTCCACCGACCCACAGGTCGACGTCATCGATGCCCGAGCCGCCACCGGCATTGCCGGTCAGGAGTTCAACGACTGCCGTCGATCAACGGAGTGCTCAGTTGCGCGTCAGCGATGAGCGCCTCGGCCGCTGCCCGCTTGTCCACCAGAGTGGTGGCAAGGGTGATGTCCGGGTGCGTCCCGTAGGCCGCGATCAGGTTGACCAGGGTGCCCGGGTGGCGCAGGTTCGCACCGAACTCGGCCCAACTGGCATACGGCGTCAACTGGAAAGCCGCGCGGGCCTCGTTCAGCGTCGCCGTGCCTGTGTCTCGACCACGCACGATGTTCAGCGTGGCCAGGTCCAGCGGGAGGCCGAGCAGGTTGTTGCGCAGGGCTCCGGTGACGAACTCGTCGATCTCGTTGCCTGTCTGCTTGGACATGCCGCGCACGACATGTTCCTGCGGCCACTGCCGCATCCGGCGCGCCGGCGTTGAAGGCCGGCGGGTTGAGGAAGGCCTCGATGAGGTCGATTCCGACATCCGCGCCATTCACGTCGATCCGATCGATCTGCTCGGTGAGCATCGAGTGGCCGAACCGGTACACGGCGTGGGCGAACTCAGCCGGAACATCCGGGATGAGCTGCGGGTTGTACGCCGCGAAGGGGGCGATCGCCGGGGAGAACTTGCGGGCGAACTCCTCGAAGACCGCGTGCTGGTACTCCATCTCGTTCACGAAGCGAGCGGCCTGGAACAACCGCTCCTCGTAGCCCCACCCGGCAGCCTTGAATCCAGCCTCGATTGCGCCGTTGTCCTGCTCGACCATGGTGAAGATCTCGTCGCGCAGGCGGTTGTGCTCCGAGTGGAACATGGTGTGGATCGCAGTCAGGCCGATGTTCTCGTTGCCACGGCCGTCTCCGGTGATGAAGTGCGCATCGAGGAGCTCGTCGTCGTAGGCCCGCGTCGAGATGTGGCGTCGATCGGTGATTGCACCCGGAGTCGGCACTCGGGGGCCTTGGTCCACGTGCCGGGGCCGCGTTGTGGGCGATGTCATCCAGGAAGGCATGACCCGTGCGGACCGCGTTGGCAGGTACGGGGACTCCGCCTCCGGCGAGGTTGCCACCTTCCACAACGCCGGTCACAGTCCCGTCCGCCGCCACGCCGGTCACCATCTGGGGGAAGCCGTTGGCCCCACGCAGGAAGCGGCCGTACTCATCGGTCAGCAGCAGCGGGACAGCGGTGATGTCCCTGTCCACGAGCTGTATCCCGAGGACGTTCGCTGCCTGGGCCTTGACATCCGCCCAGTTCCCGATGTTGCCCCCAGCGCCGTCGATGAGACGCCCGTTGGCCTGTGGCCTGCCGCTCGCATCCAGGGCGTAGGCACGCATGAAGACCTGCTTGGAGGCCGTCGACCCATAGGTCTGGTTCTGGTCGATCCACGGAGTCGTCGTGTTGATCGAATCGAGATCCGCATCCACGATCGTCCGCTTCCGATGATGAAGTTCGGTGCACCTGGAGTCGGGTTGTACAGGGGATCATCTTCTGCCAGCGGGACGACCACAGCCTCGCTGCTGGACTTGCCCACGAGGTCCAGGCCATGGTCGAAGAACTGCCCGAACAGGGTGAACATGCCAGCTGGTCGGTGCCGCCAGGAGGTTGTTCGGCACCTGGTTGAGGACTGAGACCGAGGTGGTGTCGACGCAGGTCGAGGATCTGGTGCCGTGGTGACGCCGCTTGCCTGCAGCGCGGCCGCGTTGCACTCGGACTGGTCGGACACGAGGTTGCTGATCATGCGCGGGCGGGAGTCCTGCACCGATCCGCCTCGATCGTCATACGTCGTCGCGAGGCCACCATTCGCATTCTGCGGCCCAGGCATGATGGTGGCGTCCTCCGTGTCCTTCCACGTGATGTCGGCGAGCGGGACCATCCGGGGGAACACCCGGTCAGCGGCACCCAGGTCCCGGGACTGGGCCGGCGACGTGGGAACCCGCTGCTGGTCAGCATCGGACAGGACAGTCAGGTTGTTGCCCCGACCGTCGACGGTGCGCAGACCGTGCGGCAGCGTGAAGTTCACGACGTGCGGCGCTCGGCGCTGCCGTCGGAGCCGGTGGTGCTCAGCACCGAGTTGGGCGGTCGGACGGTCCCGGCCGTGGCGCCCTCCTTGGTCGCGTGCGCCTCGGAGATCTGGATCTGCTTGAGGATGAAGCTGAGGTCGGCCGGGGTGATCGTGAGGCCGGCGCTGACCGGTCCGGCGGCGCCGGCAGGGCCGACACCCAACCCCTGCATGCTCAGGGCGAGGAGCAGCGCTGTGCCCCCCGCGACGGCCTTGGTGGTGCGCCGTTTGCGCGGCCGACGATCTCTTGGTGGTGCTGACATTGATCGAGTGCTCATGTGCTGGGTGCCCCTGACCGTGTGTACTCGAGTCTGACTACGTCGGGTGACGTGTCGGGGTCAGTAGAGAGGTCAGGCTTGCCTGAGCGGAAGGGTTACCATTGGGTATGTCCCTCGCGGTGTCCCCCATTTCCTGAACGGTATTCAGCACATCTGCGGCGGAATTGGTCCATGTCAACGCAAATACGATTTCGCGCCAAATGACATGATTTCAATACCCCGGGGGGCACGCGCGGCTGGATGTGCGCTGCGCCTCAGGCCACCTGGAGCGAACCGCCGCGAGTGCGCACATGCGCGGCGTACGGATGCAGGGCCATGGCGCCTCCGATCAGGTTGCCTCTTCAACCAAGGGTACCCGGCCGATCACGGTAGGGGGCCGGTCGCGGCTCGCATCTCCTTCGCCCTGCCCGGCGCGGCACCATGTGCCCATGACGACGCCCCCTGAGCCCCCGGCGGAGATGGAGCTGTCGGCCAACGACTCCCTCTGGCTGAACATGGACTCCCCCGAGAACCTGATGGTCATCGAGACCGTGATGTGGTTCCACCACCGGCTGGACCCCGATGCCGTGATCCGAACCCTGGAGGAGCGCCTGGTCACCCGGTACCCGGTGTTCCGCTGGCGGCCCCGACTCTCGGACTCGATCGGCGGCCGCGACGAGTGGGTCGAGGACGACGACTTCGACATCCACCGGCACGTCACCGTCCACGAGCTCGGCGGGGCGGGCGGCCGCGCCGAGCTCCAGGCGTTCCTCGAGGCGCGATTCCCCGAGCCGATCGACCGGTCGCACCCCCTCTGGCGGGCGTACATCCTCGAGGGCGATGACGTTCGGCGCGGTGATGATCCGCTTCCACCATGCGATCGCCGACGGCACCGCGCTGGTGCGGGTGCTCATCGAGATGACGACTGAGACCCCCGAGGAGGGCTTCGACTACCCACAGGTCCCCCAGGACCGCCTGCACCCGGCCGACGAGCCCCCGGCACCCGAGGAGTCCCCCGGGGACCGGATCGCCCGACGCAAGCGGGTCAAGGCGCTCAACGCCGTCACGCAGGTCGCGACCCTGCCGCTGGCCGCCGGCGTGAAGGCCACGACCGGTGCGGCCCGGCTGTTGGACCTGCTGGACCTCGATCGCGAGGGCAGCCTCGTGGCCAGGGCCGCGGATCAGACGGTCGGGACCGCAGAGACCCTCGACAAGCTCCTCGTGGGCACGCCGCCGGACATCGCGATCTTCGGCAAGGCCGGCGTCGACAAGCGCGCCGACTGGGCCCCGGCCCACGACCTGCAGGCGGTCAAGCGCGCCGCACGGACCCGTGGGGCGACCGTCAATGACCTCATGCTCGCGGGCGTGGCCGGCGGACTGCGTCGCTACCTGGCGGGCCGCGGCGAGCCGTTCGCAGACGCCATGACGATGATCCCGGTGAACCTGCGGCCGGTCGATGAGCCGCTGCCCGCGCACCTGGGCAACAGGTTCGCCCTCGTCGCACTCGACCTGCCCCTCGAGGCGCCGACGCCTGCAGAGCGGCTGGACGCCGCCCATGCCCGGATGGAGGTCATCAAGTCCGGTCCGGAGGCACTGCTCACGTTCGGCATCTCCAACGCCCTGGGGATGGTCGGGTCGTACACCTCTCGGGTGTCACGCACGATCCAGGAGTACTTCGGGAACAAGGCGATCGGCGTCACGACCAACGTGCCCGGACCCCAGGGCACGCGCTACTTCGCCGGCCAGGAGCTCGTCGGCATCCTGGGCTGGGTTCCCGGTGCCGCGAACCAGACCCTCGGCGTCTGCATCTTCAGCTACAACAACCAGATCCGCGTCGGGTTCAAGACCGACGTCACCGTCGTGCCCGACATCGCCAACCTCGTGGCGGCGTACACCGCGGAGATGGAGGAGCTGCTCGCGCTGGCTCCCGCTGAGTAGGCCCGGGTCACGGACCGCCAGCACAGTGTGACTCCGCCCCCGCAAGGGGGCACGATGGGGCCATGCCCGAACGCGTTGCCCTGTCCCCGAACGACTCCCTCTGGCTGAACATGGACTCCCCCGAGAACCTGATGGTGATCGAGGGCGTCATGTGGTTCGACGAGCCACTGGAGCTCGATGCCGTGACGCGCGCCCTGCGCGAGCGCATGGTCGAGCGGTACCCGGTGTTCACCTGGCGGCCCGAGCACTCCAACCTCGGGCTGGACCACTGGGTCGAGGATCCCGACTTCGACATCGACCGGCACATCACGCACCACAACCTCCGCGGGAGTGGTGGACGTGACGCGATGCGCAAGTTCCTGGAGTCCCGGATGTCCGAGCCGCTCCCCCGGGACCGGCCGCTCTGGCACGCCCATGTCCTGACCGGCCGTGACTTCGGTGCCGTCATGATGCGCTTCCACCACGCGATCGCCGACGGGACCGCGCTGGTGCGCGTCCTTCTGGATCTCACGACCGACACCCCCAGCGGGGAGGCCGAGCCCGAGGATGCCGTGGCGGCACTGACGGGATCCGACCCGCGCAACCATCCGGTCGAGCCCTCCCCGACCATGGGGCCGGCCCCCACCGATCGAGGTCACCCCGGCCTGCGCGACCGGGCCGGTCGCCGCCTGTTCCAGCTGGCCACCTTCCCCGTGGCGGCCGGCGTCGCGGCCACGAACTCCGCCGTCAGCCTCGTGCACCAGCTCGATCCCGACCACCGGGGCAGCCTCACGTGGAGACTCGCCGACCAGGTGGCTGGAACCGCCGACGCCGTCGACAAGCTGATCATCGGGACCCACGAGGACATCCTGCTGTTCGGCCAGCCGGGCATCGACAAGCGTGCGGACTGGGCGCCGGCCTACGACCTCGACGACGTCAAGCGGGTCGCGAAGGCGCGCGGCGCGACCGTCAACGACGTGATGATGGCCGCGCTGGCAGGCGCGCTGCGCCGGTACGTCCTCGCCCGGGGCGAGGTCCCCCGCGACGTCGTCACGATGATCCCGGTCAACCTGCGCGCGATGGACGAGCCGCTGCCGATCCACCTGGGCAACAAGTTCGCGCTCGTCGCGATCGAGCTCCCGCTCTCCGAGCCGACGCCCATGGCCCGGTTGGCCGCGTCGAAGGCCCGGATGGATGTCATCAAGTTCGGGCCCGAGGCGCTGCTGACGTTCGGGTTGTCCCACGCGATCGGAGTCATGGGCTCCGTGACCGAGACCCTCTCGCGCCGGATGACCCAGTTCTTCAGCAACAAGGCCATCGGCGTGACCACCAACGTCCCCGGGCCGACCGAGGTGCGCTACTTCGCCGGGCAGGAGATGGTCGGCATCCTCGGGTGGGTTCCCGGCGCGTCGCACCAGACCCTGGGCGCCTGCATCTTCAGCTACAACGGCATGATCCGCGTCGGGTTCAAGACCGACGCGAACGTGATCCCGGACGTGAGCAACCTGGTGGCAGCGTTCAACGACGAGATGGCCGACCTGTTCGCTGAGGGCGCTTCCGGCGCCGAGGGAGCTGAGGGCTCCGAGGCCCGACGCCCGGCGCGGACATGACGGTGCCCGAGCCGACAGGCGACTCGGGCACCGGGTGCGCGACGTCGCGTGCCGCGAGGATCAGGGGCGGATCAGAGAGCCCGGCCGAAGGAGACGTTGCGCGTCCAGATGTTCACGGTCTTGACCCGCTGGCCGGGTCGGGGCGAGTGCAGGACCTTGTTGCCGCCGGCGTAGATGCCGACGTGGTAGGCGCGGCTGCCGCTGCGGAAGAACACGAGGTCGCCCTTGCGGGCGCTGCTGCGGGAGATCCGCTTGGCCTTGCGCATCTGGCCCGTCGCCGAGTGCGGCAGGCTCACGCCTGCCTTGCGGTACACGTACGAGGTGAAGCCCGAGCAGTCGAAGCCGCGGGGGGTCGTGCCGCCGTACCGGTAGGGAACGCCCTTCAGTGAGTTCCCGGTGCGCATCACCTTCGCCGAACGCACGGCGAAGGAGCGCGAGCTGCGCGAACTCTTCTTCTTGCGATCCGCGGCCGAGACGGTCGAGGCTGCGCTGCTCTCGATGGAAACGCGGGGGGCGGGGATCGCCGACGCCGACGGCGCGGAGGCGATCGGCGAGATCGGAAGGGCTACGGCCAGGGCGGTGGCGCCTGCCAGGGCCATACCTCGAGCACGGGTCAGTAGAGCCATGGTGATGTCTCCTCCAGGCGCCTGCGAGGTGAGCTGTCGGGTTCGGGTGGGGAGCACCCGGCCGCTCTCGCGGCTTCACCCCAAGGACTCACGCCTGTCGACGTGGGACCACGAATCGTGGGTCCCCCGCTCCCGTTCTCAATGCGTTGCTGGCCGGTGGCCAGTCGCTGAAGGGCGTGACGTGAACGGGATTCGGCGCCGTCCGCCCCATCCCACCGGGTGGCGGGACTTCATCACCGTAGCCAATGTCGCAGCCTTGTCACAAACTCATCCGCTGTGATGTATCTCTCGTCGCCGGGGCCAAACGCGGGAAAAACGGGCGTTTCCGGGCCTGGAGAGCGCGCTCAGTGACGGCATGAGGACCCCCTGCGATCACCCCCTGCCCTATGCCGGTCGCCTGCCCGGCTCCGGCGCGAGTTCGGGTCCGGCGAGAGTTCGGGCGTGACTGCGGCGGGTCAGGCCAGCGTCAGGAACAGCTTCTCGATCTTCTCCATGGACATCGGAGGCTCCTGACCGCTCTCGTTGGCCGCGGCGCAGGCCTGCAGCTCGGCGGAGATGATCTTGAAACCGGCCCGGTCGATGGCCCGGGACACCGCGGCGACCTGAACCATGACGTCGGTGCAGTCACGGCCCTCGTCGATCATGGTGACGATCCCGGCGACCTGGCCCTGGATCCGGCGCAGCCTGTTGACCACGTCCTTGCGGCACGTCTCATCGATGGCCATGGCATCCTCCCCTAGTGAGTACCCCGTAGGGTACCTGCGTTCGACCGTTCGCGGGAGTCCCCGCTGCACGGACCGGGCTATGCCGCGACGATGACCTGCTTGGCCTGGGCGCCGGACAGCTCGACGAAGCCCTCCGGGCCCTCGAGGCGAACGCCTCCCGCAGCGAGGCTGACCTCCACCCGGGTGCCGGGTGTGGCCCCGATGCCCCGCAGGGCCCCCA
This sequence comes from uncultured Actinomycetes bacterium, assembly GCA_963747335.1. Lineage (GTDB taxonomy): Bacteria > Actinomycetota > Actinomycetes > S36-B12 > CAIYMF01 > Prado023. The sequence goes on from CAVVEV010000005.1 coordinate 246,412, forward strand.
TCATCGCCTCGTCGGCCTGCAGCGTCTCAGCGATTCGGACCAGGGTCATGGGGCGCGCAGCCTCCTGGGCGGCGACAGCCGCCGACTGACCGGGGACGTCCGCGGCCTGGCTGCGGGTCGTGGATCCCGCGAGCTCGCGCAGCCCTGGGATCGGGTTCCCGAACGGCGAGGTCGTGGGATGGTTGAGGATCTCCACGAGCCGGCGCTCCACGGACTCGCTCATCACGTGCTCCCACCGACAGGCCTCGGTGTGGACCTCCTCCCAGGGAAGCCCGATCACCTCCACCAGGAGGCACTCGGCCAACCGGTGCTTGCGCATGACGCGCATGGCCAGGTCGGAGCCCGTGTCGGTCAGGACGATGTGGTGGTCATCGGCGTCGAGCTCGACAAGCCCATCGCGCTGCATGCGTGCGACGGTCTGCGACACCGTGGGCCCACTCTGGCCGAGGCGCTCGGTGATCCGCGCACGCATCGGCAGGATGCCCTCCTCCGACAGCTCAAAGATCGTTCGCAGGTACATCTCCGTGGTATCGATGAGGTCGCTCACGCCCCCATTGTGCCCCCCTACGGCGCGATCGGCGGGACCGGGGCGTGTCACCCCCCGGGGTATCCGGACCTTCGGGCGTGCCCGCACCCGACGCGGATGCGGTGGGCGTGCCGGCCCCCTACTGTCGGGGCCGTGCAGAACGTGATGTGGTTCCGACGGGACCTCCGGACCCAGGACCACCCCGCCCTGGCCCGCGCCATCAGCGAGGCCGCCGGCGCACCGATCCTGCCCCTGTTCCTCGTCGTCGCGGGACCGTGGCAGCGACTCGGAGCGCCGGCGCGCGCCTACCTGGCTGACTCGCTGTCGGCACTACGCGACGACCTCGGCGCCCTGCACGTGCGCACGGGCGATCCCGCCGGGGTGCTCAGTGCCCTGGCCCAGGAGCTGGGACCCCTCACGGTGCACGTGACCGAGGCCCACACCCCACGGGGCCGGGAGCGCGACGCCCGCGTTGCAGCGGCCCTGGCGGGTCTCGGCTCTCAGCTGGTGGCCACCGGCAGCAACTATGCCGTGGCGCCGGGGTCGGTCCTCAAGTCCGACGGCAGCCCGTACCGCGTGTTCACCCCGTTCCATCGCGCCTGGCTGGACGCGGGCTGGGGGGCACCGACCCGCCGACCAGCCCGGATCGAGGTCCTGGACCTCCCCGGCGAGCCGCTGCCCACCGCCCAGCCGCCGACCGGGACGACCGTCCCCGCCGCCGGCGAGGCCGCGGCCATGGAGCGTTGGGCCGAGTTCGCCGCAGAGCACCTGGCCGACTACGGCGCCCTGCGCGACCGTGCCGACCTCCCCGGCACCAGCCGCCTGTCCCTCCCACTGCGCTGGGGCGAGATCCATCCACGGACCCTGCTGGCCGCACTCGACCCCGACCGCGACCGCCGGTTCATCGCCGAGATCGGGTGGCGCGAGTTCTATGCCGACGTCCTGTTCCACAACCCCGGGACGCTCACCGACAACCTGAACCCGGCCTTCGACGCGATGGTCCACGACTCGGGCCCCGCGGCGGACGAGGCCTTCACGGCCTGGGCCGAGGGCCGCACCGGGTTCCCCTTCGTCGACGCGGGGATGCGCCAGCTGCGCGCCGAAGGGTGGATGCACAACCGCGTGCGGATGGTGGTCGCCTCGTTCCTCGTGAAGGACCTGCACCTGCCGTGGTGGCGCGGGGAACGGGAGTTCATGCGGTGGTTGGTCGACGGCGACCCCGCCTCCAACGCCCATGGCTGGCAGTGGGTGGCCGGGTCCGGCACGGACGCAGCCCCGTACTTCCGGGTCTTCAACCCGGTCCTGCAGGGCCTGAAGTTCGATCCCGACGGCGCCTACGTGCGCCGCTACGTCCCCGAGCTGGCGCACCTTGCGGGAACCGCCACCCATGAGCCGTGGAAGGTGCTCGACGGGTACGCCCACGGGTACCCCGAGCCGATCGTCGACCACTTCGAGGAGCGCGACGAGGCCCTGCGCCGGTACACCGCCATCCGCTGACCGGCGGTCCGCGGCGGACGCCCGGTCCGTCCCCTCGGTTGAGGCGTCCCTGCATGGCAGACTGGCCGCGTGGCCATGCTTGCAGCGATCTCCCTCAAGGGCGGCGTCGGGAAGACGTCGGTCTGCCTGGGGCTTGCCGCCAGCGCCTGGGCTGCCGGCCACCGCACCCTGGTGATCGATCTCGATCCCCAGGCCAACGCCACTGCAGCGCTCGACCCGCAGCCCTACGAGTTCACGACGAACGACGTCCTGGCAGACGGGCGCGAGGGGATCGCCGCGGATGCGATCGTCGCCAGCGGCTGGGGCCCCGGGATCGACCTGATCGCCGGCGAGCGGGCCCTGGAGCACCGCGCCCATGCCGAGGGCCCCGACTCCGCGCTGCGCCTGCGCACCACCCTCATCGGCGCACTCGACCGGTACCACACGATCCTGATCGACTGCCCACCCTCGCTCGGGGAGCTGACCCGCAACGCGCTCGCGGCCGCCCCCGCCGCGTTGATCGTCACCGAGCCCTCGTACTTCGCCCTGCAGGGTGCCGAGCAGGCGCTGGAGGCCGTGGACATCGCGCGCGCGGCCACCAACCTGGGCCTGCGCCCGGCCGGCATCGTCGTCAACCGGGTGCGGCACAGCGCGGAGCACGCCTACCGCCTCGACGAGCTGCGCAGGGCCTACCCGCAGCTCGTACTGGACCCGCCGATCCCCGACCGGACCGCCATGGGCGCAGCGCAGGGGGCCGCCGTGCCCATCACGGCCATGCGCTCGCAGAGCGCGAAGGACCTGGTGGCCCTGTTCACCGAACTGGCCGCCAACATCGAGGAGGGCCTGTCATGAGCACCCCGGCACCGCGCCCGGCGCTGAAGAAGGCCGCCGACGCCCACATCCACCCCGCGGCCCCAGGGCATTCGGTGCACTCATTGCGCCCGGCGGCGCCCGCTGAGGCGCCTGGCGCGCCCGGCTCCGCGGAGTCCCCCGGGGAGGCGTCCCTGGTCGAGTCCGCGGGCAGGTCCACCGATACCGCCCAGCACCGGCTGTCCGGGCCCCTGCGCGGCACCACCAGCGACAGCCTGCGCGCCGCTGCCAAGAAGGCGCGGACCCGACCATCCGGGAAGGCAGACGAGAAGCCGGTCGACCTCGGCGTGAAGGTGCCCAAGTCGGTGCGCAAGGACTTCCGCGCCGCAGTGAAGGCCGACAAGCGCGATCCCGACGCCGTTGTCACCGCCCTGCTGAAGGCATGGCTGGGCACCTGACAGAATCGCGGAAGCATCCCGACCCACTCGCCACCTGTTCGAGGACCAAGGAGACACGATGAGGCTTCACCGGACAACCACCGCACTGGCCGCGCTGCTCCTGGTGGGCTCGTTGGGCGCCTGCGCCGAGTACACGACCACGGGCGTGCCCTCCGAGGAGGAGTTCGCAGCCGAGATACAGCCAGTCCTGGAGGAGAACCCGCTGGACGCCACCTCCTGGGCGCTCACCGGGTCCAGCCTCAGCGCGCAGGACCTCGGCACGATGGGCGTCACCGCCGACTTCTTCGCCGAGCAGATGTCCGGACAGGGCCCCGTCAACAGCTACTTCACCGACTACACGGTGGAGGGCGAGTCCATCGATTTCGGCGAGATCGGGTCGACCCGGATGGCTGGCGAGCCCGCGATGATGGAGGCCGAGACCGCGTACTTCGAGCTGCTCGGCACCGTGACCTCGTTCGAGCTGTCCGGCGACGAGCTGGTGCTCAAGGCTGACGCGCAGGAGGTGCTCACCTACGTCGCCGCCGACCAGGCGGGGTCGTCCACGGACGTGGAGGGCGCCACCGGGGACATCAACGCCCTGGCAGGCACGCTCGTGGGGATGGAGGTCGCGGCGGCGGAGAAGGCCACCACCGACGCGGGCTTCGTGTTCCGGGTCACCTCCGTGGACGGCGATCCCCGGCCGGTCACGATGGACTACCGCGAGGACCGCATCAACGCCGAGGTCGAGGACGACGAGGTCGTCCGAGTCACGATCGGCTGACCGCAGGGTCTGGGCGCCGCCCCGCCCGTCTGGCGCAGAACGGCCATATATGTCCGGATCCGGCCTCGCATTGTCCGGATCCTGCCGATCCCGGTCACGGTAGCCACGAGCCGGCCCGCTGGGCGGGGTCCGGGCTCCCCCCGTCAATACACTGCGAAGCATGGCTCGCACTTCCGGCCCGGCCCCCGCCAGCACCCACTCCATCGTGGCCGACCAGGCGCCCACGCCCCGCCCGCGCGCGTGGGCGCATCGCGAGGCTCAGGCGTACCGCCGCCGACGCCGGGAGTTCGTGGCCGCCACCAACGCCCTGGTGGCATGGCTGCAGGGCCGGTTGGTGGACGTCGACGAGATCGAGGCCTTCGTCTCCGGACGCGCCAAGGATGTCCGCTCCGTCGAGCAGAAGCTGCGCGCACGCGACCGTCTCCAGCCCGGTCGCGACAGCGCCTACACCGATCTGCCCGACCTCATCGGCGTTCGGGTCGTCGTGCGGCTCGAGAGCGAGATCGCGATCGTGGCCCAGGAGCTGCACCGGCTGCTGCTCGTGGACAAGGACGTGGATGCCCGGGACGAGCGCGCGCGCGAGGAGACACCGGGCTACCGCGGCCGACACTTCGACGTCCGCGCCCGGCCTGACAGTGAGCTCCCGGAGCTGCTGACGATCCAGCCGGCGGAGATCCAGGTCCGGACCCGGGCCGCGGACCTGTGGGCGTCGCTGGAGCATGAGCTGCGCTACAAGGGCGGCGACGAGCTGCCCCCCGCACGCAGCCGGCAGTTCGTCCTGGCCGCCAGCCTCCTCGAGCTCGCCGAACGCGAGCTGGAGGACCTGCGCGCCTGGCAGGTGGACACCCAGCAGCACACGGCAGGGGAGCCCACGGCACCCACCCGCGAGGCGGCCGCGCCGTGGGACGAGGCAGGGCTCGCAGAGTTCCTGGCCGCCCGATACCCAGCCGCGCCGAGCACCCCCCGACGCCTGGGGTGGATGGTCGAGCTGCTGCGCGAGATGAACCTGGACTCAGCCGCTGCCCTCACCAAGCAGCTGCCCGCGACGCCCGACGCGCGGATCCTGGCCCTCGTCGAGGGTCGCGCCACCGTGGACACGGTCCGCATGCTCGACGACGAGTTGCTGCTCGTGGCGCCGGAGGCCTACATCAAGGCGAACAGGGCGGTCCCCGACGAGCGCAACCCGCAGCGGATCAGGACCCTGGAGCGTCGCCAGCGGCGGTTGACCGGGGGCTGACGTTGAGGGCCATCAGCCCACCGGGCGTCGTTCGCTGGGCTCAGCTCGACCGTTCTGCTCGGACTGTCCGCCCGCCCGTTCCGCATGGCCTGGCCGCGGACGACGGTCGCGCACGGCTAGTGTCGCGGTCATGCTTCCCTGGTCCGGCACCCTCGCAGGCCGCCTCGACGAACTGGTCATCGACTCCGCTGCGCTGCGCGGGAATCCCTTGGGGGATCCGCACGAGCGCCCGCTGTGGGTCTACGTCCCACCCGGCTACGAGCACGACCCCACTGCCCGGTACCCCACGGTCTACGTGATCCAGGGCTACACCGGGCACGTGGCGATGTGGGCCAACCGATCTCCCTTCCGCCAGCCGTTCCCCGAGACCGCCGATGCCGTCTTCGCCGGCGGGGCACCGCCCTGCATCGTGGCGTACGTCGACGCCTGGACCGCCTACGGCGGCTCGCAGTTCGTCGACTCCCCCGGCACCGGGAAGTACCACACCTACCTGTGCGACGAGGTCGTGGCGTTCGTGGACGCGCGGTACCGCACCATCGCGGACCGCGAGTCCCGGGCGATCATGGGCAAGTCCAGCGGTGGGTACGGCGCGATGATCACGCCCATGTTGCGCCCGGACGTGTTCGGCGCCCTGGCCACGCACGCCGGCGATGCGCTCTACGAGCTGTGCTACGTCCCGGAGTTCGGCGCCGTGATCCGCGCGCTGCGCGCCTACGACGGCGACCCCGAGCGCTGGTGGGCGGATTTCACGTCCCGGACGGCGTTCAGCAAGCCCGAGGACGACATGTTGCTGGGCATCTACGGAGTGGCAGCCTGCTTCTCGGCCGACGACGAGGGCACCCCTGTCCTGCCCTTCGACCCGGTCACCGGCGTGCTGCGCCCCGAGGTGTGGCAACGCTGGCTGGACCTCGACCCGGTCCGGATGGCGCCCCTGCACGCCGATGCGCTGCGCTCCTTGCGGGCGGTCTGGATCGATGCGGGAGCCTCCGACGACTACTACCTGGACATCGGGGCGCAGGCGTTCCGCGCGGAGCTTGCGGCCGCCCAGGTGCCTGAGGACCGGATCCACTTCGAGCTGTTCCCCGGCACGCACGGCGGCATCGACCACCGCTACCCCCTGGCGCTGGGATGGCTCGCCCATCGGCTCGCCCGCTGATCCGAACCCCCGTCCCCTCGGCACAATCGGCTGCCTACACTGGATGAGGTGACCCCCGAGGCGACCGGCTTCCTGCTGTCGGTGGGCGCTGCATCGGCAGCTCTGCTGGGCTGGGTGGCGGTCGCAGCCAAGCGGACGTGGACCGATCGCAACGTCGGGTTCGCCCTCCTGTTCTCGGCTGCTGCGATGCTCATGATCAGTGTCGTCGAACTCCTGCCACCTGGCCTGCGGGACCCCTCCCTGCGCGGGGTGACCATCCTGCTGTTCACCGCGGGGTTCCTCGCCGTGCCCGCGCTGCGCTGGGTGCTGGCGAGGATGCTGCCGTCCCTGGGAACCGCCCAGAGCGCGGCGCTGCTCGTCATGGTCGCGATCGCCCTGCACAACGTCCCGGAAGGGGCCGTGCCGTTCGCCGCGACGATGATCAGCCTGCGCGCCGGCGTGATCACCGCGGTGGCAATCGGCCTGCACAACATCCCGGAGGGCATGGCAGTCTCCACCGCGGTCCTCGCGATGGGGGGCTCGCGCCGGCGGGCACTGGCCTACACGGGCGTCTCGGTCGTCGGAGAGGTCGCGGGGGCGGTGCTCATCCTCGTCGTGGGCAGGACCCTGAGCCCAGCCGGTGCCGCCGAGCTCCTGGCATTCGTCGCCGGGGTCATGGTGTCGCTGTGCGTCACGCAGTTGATCCCCGCCGGAGTCGGCCTGGTCAGGGGATCGACGACCCAGAGAGTGGCACTGGCAGCCGCAGAGTCCCAGGGTTGAGCGGGCTGCGCGCCCGGGGGTCCGCCCCACCGGGACGGGCGTCGGGACCGGCCGGGGAGGTACCGTCACCCGATGCAGCCGGCATCAGCCCCGATCTCGCGTGCTGTCATCATCACCACGCTCCACCGCGCGCTCGAGTCCCTGCCCGAGGCACTGGCGGCGTTCCTGGGCGGCAGCGATGCCACGGGACGCACGGATGAGCACTCCGACATCGACCTGGTCGCTGTCGTGGACGATGGCGCGGTCGAGGCTGCGTTCGCGGCCATCCATGCCGCCCTGGAGGAGTTGTCGCCCCTTCTCCACCGATGGCGGCTCGCGGACCCCACATGGCACGGACACTCGCAGGAGTTCGTGTCCCTGCGAGACGCCGACCCGGCACACTTCGTCGACCTTGTCGTGCAGACGCCCTCCGGCGGCGAGCGCTTCCTCGAGGTCGAGCGCCACGGTCATGCGCTGGTGCTGTTCGACCGGGCCGGTGTCCTCGCCCCGATGCCTCTGGACCGGGCTGCGCTGCACACGCGGATCGATGAGCGAGTGGCCGTCCTGCGCGAGCGGTTCCCACTGTTCCAGACGCTGGTCACCCGGGCGGTCCGTCGCGGATTCGTTGCCGAGGCTGCCGTCGCCTACCAGGACCACACCTACCGTCCGCTGATCGAGCTCCTGCGCATCCGGCACTGCCCAGACCGGTTCGACTACGGCGCCCGGTACCTCGATCGCGACCTGCCGCCGGCACTGCGTGCCGAGGTGGAGGCGTTGGCGCTGCCGGGCTCCCTCGACGAGGTGCTGTCGTTCCGGGAGCGGGCACAGGCCCTGTTCGACACGAACCTGGCGGAGCTGACCCCGGCGCAGTGACGAGCCGGTGAGGTCCTGTCCGGCGCCCCGCGCGTCCGGTGCGCCGGACAGGACCTGCGGGTGGGTGCGTCAGGCTCCGGGACCGAGTTCAGCGGCGGCCTTGAGCGCCTCGAGAGTCTGGCGGATGTTGCGCCGGTTGTGCTCGTCGCGCGGCCCGGGGATCATCACCGACCCGGCCCGGCGGATGAACTGCCCGCGCCGCCCCTCGCGCCTCTCGACCCAGGTCTCGATGACTCGGCACCCGCCCTCGGTGGCTTCGATCTCGTACGCCCACGACGAGATCGGGAACGGGCCGAGGTCGACGTCGAAGGCGAACGCATGCCCCCGATCCGACCGCGTCACGCGGCAGCGCGTGGCCCAGATCCAGGGCCCGCGACGGTTGGTCCCCCAGAACGTGTCACCGACCCTGAGCCGCTCACCGGCACCCAGGGCTACCCCGGTCGCCTCCGGCGAGAACCGCCCCACCGACGAGACGTCAGCGATCAGGTCATAGACCACCTCCGGCGGGGCCGAGATGTGGATCGACTCACTGACGCTGGCTCCCATGCAGCGATCCTAGGCGGGCAGATGCCCGCTACTCGGCCACCTTCGATCGCGGGTCAAGCATCGTGAGGACCATCCGGGAGGGCTCGATCGCCAGGATCTCGTGAGCCACGCGGGCGCCGATGTGGACCAGTCCCCCCGGGTGGAGCTCCACACGCTCCCCATCTGCGCCCACACGTAGGCGCCCGTCGAGGACCTGCAGCAGGATGGGAACCGCCGCGGTGTGCTCGGTGAGCTCCTGCCCGGCATCGAACGAGAACAGGACGACCCGTGCGCCCTCCGCCTTCAGCACCGTGCGCGAGACGGTCGATCCCGACGCCACCTCGACCAGCGCGCCCAGTTCAGCGATGTGCTCCAAGAATGCCAACTCCCTCCAGCTGATGTTCTGGCGCTGTGTCATCGATCCGGCACTTCAATGGCCAGATCGATGACACAAGGCCCGTCTGCGACCTACGAGCCGATCTTCTCCCAGCCGCGCCGGGGGGCGTGGCTGCCCGGCTCGTGCGGGCCGCGGTCGCGGTAGACCACGTAGGGCCGGAAGAAGTACATCAGGGGCGCGGAGAAGGCATGCACCAGCCGGGTGAACGGCCAGATCATGAAGACCAGCATTCCCGCGACTGCGTGGATCCGGAACGATGGCGGTGCTGCGGCCATGAGCTCGCCCTGCGGCTGCAGGAGCAGGATCGAGCGGAACCACACCGATACGTCCTCGCGGTAGTTGTGCCCCTCACCGATCACTCCGGCGCCGACCAGGGTGGTCAGCAGGCCCAGGAGGATGGCAGCCACGAGGAAGACGTACATGGTCTTGTCGTTCTTCGTCGTGGCAGCGAAGACCGGGCCCACGGTGCGGCGGCGGTAGATCAGCAGGACGATGCCGATCAGGGTGGCAGCACCGGCGAACAGCCCGAGGCCGACAGCCATGGCGTGGTAGAGCGACTCCGAGAGGCCGATCGCCTGGGTCCAGGACTCGGGGATCAGCAGGCCGACGACGTGGCCGCCGACCACGGCGAGGATGCCGAGGTGGAACAGCGGGCTGGCGATGCGGATGAGCGTGCGCTCGTAGAGCTGGCTGGAGCGCGTGGTCCAGCCGAACTTGTCATAGCGGTAGCGCCAGATGGTGCCCACCACGAACGTGGTGATCGCCACGTACGGCAGGACGTCCCACAGCAGGATCTCGGTGGTGGTCATCGGCGGGCTCCTGTCGGGGTGAGGCTGGTCGGGAAGGGCTCGAGGCCGACCTCCTCGACGGGCGGCCCTGATGCGGCCAGCTCGGCCATCCGCGCGGCCACCTCGCGAGTGACCTCCGGCAGCGTGGCAACAACGGCGTCCAGCACGTGCGAGTACACCGACCCGAGGTCGTGCAGGGCCTCGCGCAGCAGCCCGATCGGGGCGGCATGCTCGGCCAGGAGGGCATCGCCGGTGACCCGGTCACCGACCGCCGCGAACTCCAGGACCACCGCCAGGTGGTCGGGCAGCTCCTCGTTGCCGATGGTGAAGCCGCTGGCCTCGTAGGCCTGCTTGAACCGCAGGATCGCCACCCCCCGGTTGCGGGTGTCACCGTTGGTCCAGTAGGTCAGGAACGGGCACGCCCGGCGTTTCATGTCGAAGATCTCGACGTAGTGCCGCTGCACGTCGCCGATCGGGGTGCCGTCCAGGTGCGCGAGGAACCCCTGCAGAGGGGTCCGCACCGGCTCGGGGAGCTCAGCCACGGCGGCGGCCAGGCCGTCGAGGCGATCGAGCAGCGGGCCGTCCGGGTAGGCCATCAGCCAGGAGCACGCCAGCCGGGTGGCGGCGATGTCACGCTCGGACATCCCGTGCACCCGGAACCCGTCGACCGGCGACTTCGGCCGGCGCAGGCGCAGCGGGAGCCCGAGGAACTCCGAGGCCTCCCGGGCACCGACCCTCGACAGGGGGGTCATGACCGCACCTCGTCGTCCGCGTCGGAGCGCCGCACGCCGGGCATGCCCAGCGGGACCGCGCCGTCCCAGTTGAGCAGGTTCACCCGGGCCGCAGCGTCCTCCGTCGGCACGTAGGCCTCGGCGGTCTGCCGCGCCTTGAGGGCGTGGAAGTTCTCCACGGCCACCGGCATCGGCCGCCCCGACGCCTCGCCGAACGGCCCGGACGCGCTGAACCCGCCTGGCCCGCCCTCGTAGTCCAGCGAGCAACCGAGCTCCTCGAGCTCGCGGCCGGCCTCGGCGTGGGCCTTGGGGATCACGTAGCGGTCCTCGTACTTGGCGATCGCCAGGAGCCGGTAGAGCTCATAGACCTCGTCGCCGGTCAGGCCCACGGACTCCGCGATGGACTCATCACCCTCACCGCCGAGGTTGCGGTCGCGCATGTAGGAACGCATCGCGGCCAGGGTCGCCAGCGAACCGAGAACCGGGCCGGGGTCTCCGGCGGTGAACAGCTCGGCGAGGTACTCGACCGGGATCCGCAGGCTGGTCAGAGCCCCGAACAGCGTGTCGGCGTCCTCGGCGTCGTGGCCGGTCTCGCGCAGGGCGTCGACGACCGGCGACAGCGGCGGGATGTACCAGACCATCGGCATGGTGCGGTACTCGGGGTGCAGCGGCAGGGCGACCCGGTACTCCTTGGCCAGCTTGTACACCGGCGAGCGGCGGGCGGCGTCGATCCAGTCGGCCGGGATGCCGTCCCGCAGGGCCGCGGCGACCACCTCCTGGTCGTGCGGGTCGAGGATGAGGTCCAGCTGGGCCTCGTAGAGGTCCTTCTCGTCCGGCGTCGCGGCCGCGGCAGTCACCCGGTCAGCGTCGTAGAGGAAGATCCCGAGGTAGCGCAGCCGGCCGACGCAGGTCTCCGAGCACACCGTGGGCAGGCCGACCTCGATGCGCGGGTAGCACATGGTGCACTTCTCGGCCTTGCCCGTGCGGTGGTTGAAGTAGACCTTCTTGTAGGGGCAGCCGGTGACGCACATGCGCCAGCCGCGACAGGCATCCTGGTCGACCAGGACGATGCCGTCCTCGGAGCGCTTGTACATCGCCCCGCTCGGGCAGGCCGCCACGCACGCCGGGTTCAGGCAGTGCTCGCAGATGCGCGGCAGGTAGAACATGAACGCCTGCTCGAACTCCATCTTCACCCGGTCGCCGACCTGGTCGCGGATCTTGATCACGATCGGGTCCTTGGGGGCCAGCTCCGGGCCGCCGCCGAGGTCGTCGTCCCAGTTGGCCGACCAGCGGATCTGCATCGGCTTGCCCGAGATCAGCGACTTCGGCCGGGCGACTGGGGTGTGCTCGCCGAGGGGTGCCGAGATCAACGTGTCGTACTCGTAGGTCCACGGCTCGTAGTAGTCGCTCATCTCCGGCAGCACGGGGTTGGAGAAGATCTTGGTCAGGCGGGAGAACCGCGAGCCCGAGCGCAGCTGCAGCTTGCCGCGCTTGAGGACCCAGCCACCCTGCCAGCGCTCCTGGTCCTGGTAGGTCCGCGGGTAGCCCTGGCCCGGCCTGGTCTCCACGTTGTTGAACCACGCGTACTCCACACCGGCGCGGTTGGTCCATGCCTGCTTGCAGGTCACCGAGCAGGTGTGGCACCCGATGCACTTGTCGAGGTTCATCACCATGCCGACCTGGGCCATGACGCGCATCTCAGTACTCCACTTCTTGCGCACGACGGCGGATCACGGTGATCTCGTCGCGCTGGTTTCCCGTGGGCCCCAGGTAGTTGAACGCGAAGCTCAGCTGGGCGTAGCCGCCGACGATGTGCGTGGGCTTGATCATCAGGCGGGTCAGGGAGTTGTGGATGCCCCCGCGCAGGCCCGAGGTCTCGGTCCGCGGTACGTCCACGGTGCGGTCCTTGGCGTGGTACATGTACACGGTGCCCGCCGGCATCCGGTGGGACACCACAGCCCGGGCCACCACCACGCCGTTGCGGTTGTAGGCCTCGATCCACTCGTTGTCCTTGACGCCGATCGTCTCGGCATCCTCGGGCGACATCCAGATCTCGGGTCCCCCGCGCGACAGCGACAGCATGAACAGGTTGTCCTGGTACTCGGAGTGGATCGACCACTTCGAGTGCGGGGTGAGGTAGCGCACGGTCACCTCCTTGCCCACGCCTGAGGTCTGATCACCGAAGATCCGGTGCATGTTCAGCGGCGGGCGGAACGTCGGCAGGTTCTCCCCAGCTCGCTCATCCAGTCGTGGTCGAGGAAGAAGTGCATCCGGCCGGTGAGCGTGTGCCACGGCTTGAGCCGCTCCACATTGATCGTGAAGGCGGTGTAGCGCCGGCCCCCGTGCTCAGAGCCGGACCACTCCGGGGAGGTGATCACCGTGACCGGTCGCGCCTGGGTGTCGGCGAACGTGATCCGCTTGCCCTCCTCGTCCTCGGCGAGGTCGGCCAGGCGCATGCCGGTGCGCTTCTCCATGTCGCGGAAGCCATCGACCGCGATCCGGCCGTTGGTGGTGCCCGACAGGGCCAGGATCGTCTCGCATGCGTTCACGTCGGTGACCAGCGACGGCCGTCCGGCGGCCGGACCGTCCGGGATCACCCCGTTGACCCGGGCCAGGACGGCGACCTCGGGGGTCGGGTCCATGTGCACGCCCTTGGTCAGGGTGCCCAGCTTCTCGACCAGCGGGCCGAGGGAGGACATCTTGGCCCCGATGGCGGTGTAGTCCCGCTCGACAGCCACGAACTTGGGCGCCGTCACACCCGGGATCAGCTCCACCTCGCCGGTGCGCCAGTCGCGCACGACGCCGCCGGGAACGGCCAGCTCGTCGGGGGTGTCGTGCTGCAGAGGGACCGTCACGATGTCGGTCCGAGTGTCCAGAACCCCCTTGGCGAGCTCTGACACCCCGCGTCCGAGGGCCTGGAAGATCTCGTAGTCGCTCTTGGTCTCCCAGGGCGGGTCGATCGCCGGGGTGAAGGCGTGGACGAAGGGGTGCATGTCGGTGCTGGACAGGTCGTGCTTCTCGTACCAGGTGGCCGCCGGGAGCAGCACGTCGCCGAAGAGGCCGGTCGAGGTCATCCGGAAGTCGATGCTGACCAGCAGGTCGAGCTTGCCCTCGGGGGTCTCCTCACGCCAGGTCACGTCCTGCGGGCGGGCCTCGGGCGGGGTCTCCTCGGCACGCACGGCGTTCGCGGTGCCCAGCAGGTGCTTGAGGAAGAACTCGTTGCCCTTGCTCGAGGAGCCGAGCAGGTTCGCCCGCCAGACGGTGAGCACCCGGGGCCAGTTCTCCGGCGCGTCGGGATCCTCGACGGCGAACTTCAGGTCCCCGGACTTCAGCTGCTCGACCACGTAGTCCGACGGGGCCATCGCCGCGGCCTTCGCGTCCTCGGCAAGGGTCAGCGGGTTGCGGTTCAGGGCGGGGAAGCTGGGCATCCAGCCCGAGCGCGCCGACTGCGCGAGCGTGTCGATCATCGAGCGGCCGACGAAACGGCTCTCTCCCAGTGGCGAGGCCAGCCCGTCAGCCCCCATCGCGTCGTAGCGCCACTGGCCGGCATTCACGTACCAGAACGCGGTGCCGATCATCTGGCGAGGTGGCCGCGACCAGTCCAGGCCGAAGGCCAGTTGCGCCCAGCCGGTGACCGGGCGGCACTTCTCCTGGCCCACGTAGTGCGCCCAGCCGCCGCCGTTCACACCCTGGCAGCCGGTGAGCGTGATCAGGGCAAGGAACGTCCGGTAGATCGTGTCGGAGTGGAACCAGTGGTTGGTGCCGGCCCCGAGGATGATCATCGACCGACCGCCGGACTCCTCGGCGTTCGCCGCGAACTCCCGGCCGATCCTCTCGGCCATCGCCGCCGGGACGCCGGTGATCTCCTCCTGCCACGCCGGTGTGTAGGGCGCCGGGTCGTCGTAGCCGGTCGGCCACTGCCCGGGAAGCCCCTCGCGGCCCACGCCGTACTGGGCGAGCATCAGGTCATAGACGGTTGTGACCAGCCGCGGGCCGGCCGAGGTGGCCAGCTCGGCGGCGGGCACGCCGCGGTGGTGGACGCCGCCGCCCTCGCTGCCCTCCTGACCCACGTCGAACCGCGGCAGCAGGACCTCGGCGGTGGTGGAGCCGGCTGCCCCGAACAGGCTCAGCGCCGGGTCGATCCCCTCGAGGTCGAGGTTCCACTTGCCCTCGCCCTCGGGCGCCGTAGCGGAAGCCCATCGAGCCGTTCGGGATGTGCGGGCGGCCCGTTGCCGAGTCGACCAGGACGGTCTTGAAGTTCGCGTGCTCACTGGTGTCGCCCAGATCCGCGGCGGTGACGAACTTGTCCGGCACGTACGCGCCGTCCTTCTCGCGCAGCGTGACCAGGAACGGCAGGTCGGAGAACTGCTTGACGTAGTCGACGAACCGCGGCACCTGCCGGGAGATGAAGAACTCCTTGAGGATCACGTGGCCCATGGCCATCCCCAGCGCGCCGTCGGTGCCCGGGTGCGGGCTCATCCACTCATCGGCGAACTTCGTGTTGTCGGCGTAGTCCGGGCTGACAGTGACGACCTTCTGGCCGCGGTAGCGCGCCTCGGCCATGAAGTGCGCGTCCGGGGTGCGGGTCTGCGGGACGTTCGCGCCCCACATGATCAGGTACGAGGCGTTCCACCAGTCGGCGGACTCCGGCACGTCGGTCTGGTCGCCGAACACCTGCGGGGAGGCCACCGGCAGGTCGGCGTACCAGTCGTAGAAGCTGAGCATCGCCCCACCGATGAGGCTCACGAACCGCGCGCCGGCAGCGTGGCTGGCCATCGACATCGCCGGGATCGGGGAGAACCCGAACACCCGGTCCGGGCCATGCGCGTCGATCGTGTGGACGTGGGCTGCGGAGATCAGCTCGATGGTCTCGGGCCACGACGCGCGCACGAGCCCGCCCTTGCCGCGGGCCCTCTGGTAGCGGCGGCGGGTGTCGGGATCGTTGACGACCGCGGCCCAGGCCTTCACCGGGTCGCCGCCGTTGGCGGACTTGGCCGCTCGGTAGGCATCGAGCAGGACGCCGCGGATGTAGGGGTAGCGCACGCGCGTCGGCGAGTAGGTGTACCAGGAGAACGCCGCACCGCGGGGGCAGCCGCGCGGCTCGTACTCCGGGGAGTCGACCCCGACCGACGGGTAGTCGGTCTGCTGGGTCTCCCAGGTGATGATCCCGTCCTTGACGTACACCTTCCACGAGCAGGACCCGGTGCAGTTCACCCCGTGCGTGGAACGCACCACCTTGTCGTGGCTCCACCGGTCCCGGTAGAACGAGTCGGCATCGCGACCGCCCTGCTTGGTCACCGTGCGCAGGTCCGCCGACACCTCCCCCTTGGCCAGGAACCGGCCGGCGCGGACCAGGAACTCGTCAGTGGCACTCGTGGACATGATCACTTCTTCTTCCGTGGGGACGCGGGCGCTGCCTTCTTGGTGGTGCTGGGTGCGGGGCTGGTCGACGGGCTGTCCGCGCTGCTGGTGGCGGAGCGCGAGACCCGCACCGTGATGGCCGGATCCGGCACCTCCACGGTCCACTCCGGGTCCACATCCGGTCGACGCAGGTGGGCCACGCACAGACCTGGCCGGGGGAACACATCGAGGCTGGCCAGCGTGACCGGCTGGGTGGTCCCGGCCAGGACCTCCCCGAGCAGCTCGGCGTGGATGTCGCAGATGACAGGGTGCTCGTGCACCAGCTCGGCATAGGGGCACGAGCGGAGGGTGATCTGGTCGCCAACCGGGTTGCGGACCGCCTCGAAGCCGAAGTCGGTGAGCACCCGAGTGGTCTGATCCACAGCGGCCTCGACGGTGTCCACGGGGCCAACATCAGGCCCGGCCTCGGCCCAGGTGGCTGCTGCCAGTCGGGCGACGTCCGGGGCACTGGCCCGGTCCAGCTCGGAGTCCAGCGCACGGGCGAGCTCACGGATCGATGCCGACGCCGTCCCGGAGTAGAGCCAGTGCGGGCGCCCCCGGGTGGACCGCTGGTCCGGGACCCGGGTGATCCGCCCGGCGGCCAGCAGCGCATCGAGGTGACCGCGGACGGTGTTGGCGTGCAGGCCGACCGCCTCGGCGATCTGCTCGACCCGGACGACGTCGTCGGCCGCCTCGATGAAGTCGAGGACCGCCGCCCTCGAGTCACCGCCTGATGCGGTGGGCCCTGGCCGCGGCCCGCGCACGGACCCGATGCGAGCCAGGGCCCGCCCGACAGACTGCAGGGGGATCGATGTCGCGCTCACGAGCCATGTCTACCACATAAACACGGACATGGGAATAAACCCGGGGTCTATGTTTGACGTTGTGATAAATAGGTGTAGCCTGCAGCCGTCACCAGCCGAAGGAGCCAGCTTCATGACCGCACCGACCGTCGCCCCGGTACCCCCGGCGAGCGTGTCTGAGGAGCCGGGCAGGGTCCGAGTCCTGGTCATCTCGACCATCGCCTTCACCCTGATGTTCGCCGTCTGGCTGATGTTCGGGGTGCTGGGAATCCCGATCCGCAAGGAGTTCGGGCTCACGGATGTGCAGTTGGCCTGGATCACCGCGGTCGCTGTGCTCAACGGCGCGATCTGGAGGCTGCCGGCAGGCATCCTCACCGACCGGCAGGGCGGACGGAAGATCTTCGCCATCATGCTGGCCGCGACTGCTGTCCCGGCCTACCTCATCTCCACGGTCACCAGTTATCAGATGCTGCTGTTCTATGCGTTCCTCGTCGGGTTCGCCGGAAACTCGTTCAGCGTCGGCATCGCCTGGGTGTCCGCGTGGTGGCCGCCGCAGCACCAGGGCCTGGCGCTGGGGATCTTCGGTGCCGGCAACGTTGGGGCCTCGGTCACGAAGTTCATCGGTCCAGCGCTGATCGTGGCGGTCCCGGCGGCCGGCTACATGGGCGGGTTCGTCCCCGGTGGCTGGCGGTTCGTGCCGTTCCTGTACGCGGTGCTGCTGCTGATCATGGCCGCCGTCACCTGGTTCGCCTCACCGCGCCACGATCACAAGCCGGGCGCGGACCGCACGGTCGCCCAGCTGCTCCAGCCGCTCAAGCAGATGCGCGTGTGGCGGTTCAGCCTCTACTACGTCGTCACCTTCGGCGCGTACGTTGCCCTGGCGGCTTGGCTGCCCAAGTACTACGTCGACGTCTACGACCAGTCCCTGTCTCACGGTGCGCTGCTGACCGCGACCTTCATCTTCCCCGCGTCGCTGCTGCGCCCCCTGGGCGGCTGGATGAGCGACCGGCTGGGTGCTCGACGAGTCATGTACTGGACGTTCACGACCATCCTGCTGGCCAGCGGCGTGCTGATGATGCCCTACGGGTACATCGTGCTCACCAACCCGGACGGCTCCTCCAACGAGGTCATGCCCTGGAGCGTCGGTGTGGTGCTGTTCGCCAACCTCGTGTTCATCATCGGCTGCGCGATGGGCATCGGGAAGGCCGCGGTCTACAAGCACATCCCGGAGTACTTCCCGCGTGACGTGGGCGCGGTCGGCGGCCTTGTTGGCTCCCTCGGGGCCCTGGGCGGGTTCTTCCTCCCGCTGCTGTTCGCCTACGCCGCCCAGTGGACCGGCCTGCCGCAATCGACCTTCTTCGTCCTCTTCGCCGTCACTGCCATCACGATGCTCTGGATGCACCTGACCATCCACCGCATGCTGCACGCCGCCAGTCCCGAGCTGGCCAACAAGTTCGAGAACGACCAGCTGGCCGACCCGGTCGCTGCCCACGAGAACCCTGCCGAGCCCGTCGCGGTCGGCGCCACCACGGAGAGGACGGATGGCTGACATGGCCACTCCCACTGCGCCCCAGGCCCCGGTCCGCCGGGGTGCCGACTGGCTCGACAGCTGGAGCCCTGAGGACCTCGACACCTGGGACTCCGGGCGGGCCTGGAAGACCCTGTGGGTCACCACGTTCAACCTGACGCTCGCGTTCGCGACCTGGTTCCTGGTCTCCGCGCTCGCCCCGAAGCTCAACAACATCGGATACGACCTGGGCAAGAGCCAGCTCTACTGGCTGGTGGCCATGCCCGGCCTCGCCGGCGGCACCCTGCGCCTGATCTGGACCTTCCTGCCCCCGATCCTGGGCACGCGCAAGCTGGTGACCATCACGTCCGCACTCCTGGTCCTGCCCGCCATCGGCTGGGGCCTGGCGGTGCAGAACCCGGACACCCCGTACGCCGTCCTGATGTTCCTGGCCGCCCTGGCCGGGATCGGCGGTGGGGCCTTCTCCGGGTTCATGCCCTCGACGTCGTACTTCTTCCCGAAAGCCAAGCAGGGCACGGCGCTGGGAGTCCAGGCCGGGATCGGCAACTTCGGTGTCAGCCTCGTGCAGTTCGTGGTGCCCTGGATCGTCGGCCTGTCGATCATCGGCGCCTCACAGCGCTTCATCGATGCGAAGAAGGGCGTGGACAAGGAGGTCTGGTACCAGAACGCCGGCTACATCTGGGTGCCGTTCATCATCATCGGCGTCATCCTCGCGTGGACCCTCCTGCGCAGCGTCCCCGTCCAGGCCCGGGGAGTGAAGGACCAGTTCGACATCTTCAGCAACAAGCACACCTGGCTCATGACCGTTCTCTACGTGATCACCTTCGGCACGTTCTCCGGCCTCGCCGCCCAGTTCGGCCTCCTGATCAAGAACCTCTTCGGGGCTGACACCTTCGGCGCCGCCGGTGTCGACGCGGCCAAGTACGTGTTCTGGGGAGCCCTCGTCGGTTCTGCAGCCCGCATCATCGCCGGTCCGATCGCCGACCGACTCGGCGGCGCAAGGGTGACGCTCCTCTCAACACTCGGGATCGCCGTCACGGCCGCCTTCACGGCCACGACCGTCCGCCCCGAGTCAGCCGACGAGTTCCGGATGTTCTTCTGGGGCATGATCGCCATCTTCTTCTTCACCGGGGTGGGCAACGCCTCGACCTTCAAGCAGATGCCGATGATCTTCGCTCCGCGGCAGGCCGGCGGCGTGATCGGGTGGACGGCAGCCATAGCCGCGTACGGCCCGTTCTTCTTCGGGGTGCTGCTCGCGTCGGTCGCCCCGGGTGCCTTCTTCGTCGGTCTGGCCGTGGTCGCGCTGATCGGCACGGCGATCACGTGGCACTTCTACGCCAAGCCGGGCGCGGAGATGCCCAGCTGATGCTCGAACTCCAGCGGGGCGGTCGCCCGGTGCGCGAGCACCGGGGGGCCAGCCTCGCGGCGTGTGGTGACAGGACTCAGGTCGGCAGGGGCAGCCAGCGGACGGTCCCTCCGGCGACCACCCCGCCCGGGGGAAGGACGCCGAACCCCGTGGCAGCGGCGAGTCCGCGCAGCATCCCGGAGCCGAGGTGGCTGCCCGGGACGAACTGCCCGTCGACCAGGCGGCCGAGCACCAGGCGGTCCTCGTGTGCCGGGGCGCCCACGTCCTCGGCACTGGTGACCTCGGCCAGCCCCGGAAGCGGTTCTCGCCCCGCCAGTCCCGCCAGGATCGGCGCCCCGAGGCTCATCAGCGTCACGATGGCACTCTGCGGATTCCCCGGAAGCCCGACAAGCCAAGCACGGCCACGGTCCAGCGTGGCAACCAGCATCGGATGCCCCGGGCGCACCGCCACGCTGTCGACGACCACCTCGCCGTCGCACATCGCGATCGCGGCATGCAGGTGGTCAACCGGCCCCGCCGCCGTACCACCCGTGGTCAGCACCACCTCGGCGAACGCGCTCACGCGGCGGATCGCCTCGGCGTGGGCGACCAGCGTGTCCTCGCATCGCTCCACGAGGACGACGTCGACGCCCATCCGGGCCACCCAGGCCGGCACCTGGGGCCCGAGCGAGTCGCGCACCAGCCCTCGGGCCGGGATGCCTGCCGTGGCCAGCTCGTCACCGAACAGCACGAGCGCCACTTTGGGGCTGGGGACGACGACGAGCTCGTCATGGCCCGACGCAGCGGCAAGGCCGATCAGTGCGGGGGTGAGGACCGTTCCGGCTGTCGCGAGCACCTCGCCGGCAGCGCACTCCCCACCTGCCGGTCGGACGTGTGTGGGCTCGTCGGGCGTCGGTGCGCTCAGCACCTCGGCGCCCCCGCGTACCTCGACCCGGCCATCCTCGCTGCGGACCACGGCGCCAGCCCCCTCAGGGACCACCCCGCCGGTCGCAATCACCACCGCCTGCCCGGCGGTCAGCGGGCCGGGTACGGGCCGGCCGGCCAGGGACTGCCCAACGATGGTCCACGGCCCGGGCCCCGCAACTGCCCAGCCGTCCATGGCGGATGTGTCGAACGAGGGCAACGCGCACAACGCAACCAGGTCCTCGGCGAGGACCAGCCCGTCGCAGACGGCCAGGACGTGTCGAACCGGCGCCAGTGGGCGCAACTCTGCAGCCAGTGCCGCCCGTGCGGCATCCCACCGCGGCTCGACGAGGGTCATCGGACGTTCCGTACCCACCGCGTCGACGTCGTCACTGGTCTCGCGCGCCCCAGCCCCGGGCCAACTCGCCGATCACGGCGGCCGCCTGCATGGGATCCGCCCCCGCGGCGACGGCTGCACCGAGCAGGTAGGTGGTCACCGGAGCGGCAGGACGGTCCACGCCGTGCGCGGCATCCCGCGCCACATCAAGGATCGCGTCAATGTCCAGGGCCACGTCCACGCCCAGTGCCTCGCGCACTGCATCGACCCACTCCTGCATGGTCGTGGCCTCCTCCGCCGCGCGGGTGCGCGCGACCGTCAACTGCTCCGCTGTGTCCACGTCAGCCAGTGCGGCTGCGGGCACCGGCCATTCCATCACGTCCAGCTCCAGCAGGAGGGAGCGGACGGGCAGGTCGGCAAGCGGCCCCAACGCAGCCAGTGCCGCGCGCAGCGCCTCGGTCCGGTACGCCGCGCACAGCGGCTGCCGATAACCCTGGGGATCGAGAGGGACAACTGCCTGTGCTGCGGTCCGACGGTCCACGGTGTGCACGGAAACGTCGATCCGATGGTCG
Source organism: uncultured Actinomycetes bacterium (assembly GCA_963747335.1). GTDB lineage: Bacteria > Actinomycetota > Actinomycetes > S36-B12 > CAIYMF01 > Prado023. The sequence continues at coordinate 267,796 of CAVVEV010000005.1, forward strand.
ATTCCGTGCACACCCGTGTGGAGAGCCGACTCGGTCAACCGGGCCAGCGCCTCGGCAACGACGGGCAGGGCGAACGGCATGTCGGCGGCGATCACGCCCACGTTCGGCGTGCTCACCGCAGCGAGTCCGGCGCCGATCCCCGCCAACGGGCCGGCGCCCGGGGGATCCTCGCGGACGAACTCCACCGCGCGAGCCAGCCCTGCGAGAGGGGGGCCGGCAATCACCACCGGCACGTCCGCTGGGACTTCGGCGAGGAGCCGGTCGACAAGACGCCCACCCCCCACATGGGCCGTGGCCTTGTCCCGGCCGAGCCGGCGACTGGCGCCACCGGTGAGCAGCAGCAGCGTGCACCCGGGCGGCCACCCACTCGCCGGAACCTCGTCCACCCCTGCACAATAGGCGCCTACCGGAAGGGCCGTCATGAGTGACCTGACCCATCTCGACGACGCGGGGCATGCCCGGATGGTCGACGTGGCCGCCCGTGAGGTGACCACCCGCACGGCGACCGCCAGTGGACGCGTCACCACCTCGGCAGCCGCACTTATCCGCTCGGGGGGCGTGCCCAAGGGCGATGTCCTGGCGGTGGCCCGGATCGCCGGCATCATGGCGACGAAGCGGACCCCCGACCTGATCCCGCTGTGCCACCCGATCGCCGTGCATGGGGTCGACGTCGAGGTGACCGTCGCGCCGGACGCCGACGAGGTGCACATCCGGGCCACCGTGCGCACCGCGGACCGGACGGGCGTGGAGATGGAGGCCCTCACGGCGGTGGCGATCGCCGGGCTCGCGGTGATCGACATGATCAAGGCCGTCGACCCGTACGCAGCGCTGCGCGAGGTGCAGGTCGAGGCCAAGGACGGCGGCCGGAACGGGTCCTGGCGCCGATGAGCGGGGCAAGCGGGACGCTGCGGGCCGCGGTGATCACGATCTCCGACTCCGCCGCCGAGGGCGTGGCTGCCGACACCTCCGGGCCCCTTGCCGCCCAGCTGCTCACGGACCTCGGGCATGGAGTTGCCCCGGTGCGAGTTGTCCCCGATGAGACCAGGGCTATCGGGGACGCCGTGCGGGGAGCAGTGGCTGCCGGGGCCAGGATCGTCGTCACGACCGGCGGAACCGGGGCCGGGCCGCGCGATGTGACGCCCGAGGCCCTGCACGCACTGGGCCTGCGTGAGCTCCCGGGCCTCGGCGAGGCCATCCGGGCGGCCTCGCGGGAGCGAGTCCCCGCCGCGGACCTGTCGCGAACCCTGGGGGGGATCCTCGACGGGGCAGTCGTCCTGGCCCTCCCCGGCAGCCCAAGCGGGGTCCGCGACGGCCTGGCCGCCGTGGGTGGACTGCTGGAGCACGCCGCTGCGATGGCCACAGGTGGCGGACATCAGAGCCGTCGCGATCCGCCGAGTGTCATGGACTCGGGCCGTGACGTGGGCCAGATCCATGACCCAGGAACCACCGTTGACGCAGACGTGGTCGGGGCTGACCCGATCAGCGAGGCGGAGGTTGCCGCGGAGGTGTCGCGCGCGGCGGCTGGGGCGGTCGTGTCGTTCGCGGGCGTGGTGCGTGACCACGACCGCGGACGATCGGTGACGGCCCTGCACTACGAGGGCCACCCGGACGCGGGGCGCATCCTCGCCGAGGTGGTCACCGAGGCCCTCGATCGACCCGGAGTCCTGGCTGCCGCAGCCCGGCACCGCACGGGCGACCTCGCGATCGGTGACCTCGCGTTCGTCGCCGCGGTCAGCGCCGCACATCGGGGGGAGGCGTTCGCGGCCTGCGCGTGGCTGGTCGACGAGGCCAAGGCGCGGCTGCCGATCTGGAAGCACCAGCACTTCACCGACGGGACGGACGAGTGGGTGAACAGCCCATGAGCGACCTGACCCCGAGCCCGGTGCCCTCCCCTGCGCGGCTCGTCGACCGGTTCGGGCGCACCCACCACGACCTGCGCGTCTCGCTGACCGATCGCTGCAACCTGCGATGCACGTACTGCATGCCGGCCGAGGGCCTGGAGTGGATGCCCAGCCCCGAACTGCTGAGCGCCGACGAGATCGTTCGCGTGGTCCGGGTCGCGACCGAAATGGGAATCACGGAGGTGCGCCTGACCGGGGGCGAGCCCCTGCTCCGCTCCGACGTCGTCGACATCGTCGCCCGCCTGGCATCCCTGCCCCGCGCCCCACACCTGTCGGTGACCACGAATGGTCTGCGTCTGCAGCGCCTGGCCGCTCCCCTGGCCGAGGCCGGGTTGTCGCGGGTGAACATCTCCTGCGACACCCTGAGCCCGGAGACCTTCCGGCGACTGACCCTCCGCGACCGGCTCGAGGACGTCCTCGCCGGGATCGCCGCGGCTCGGGCTGCGGGGCTGGCCCCGGTCAAGATCAACACCGTCCTGATGCGCGGGGTCAACGACCACGAGGCTCCCGCCCTGCTGCGCTGGGCGCTGGACGAGGGGTTGTCCCTGCGGTTCATCGAGCAGATGCCGCTGGACCCCCAGCACGGGTGGAACCGCGCCATGATGGTCACGAAGGACGAGATCCTCGACTCCCTGGAGCGCGCGGGCTTCCACCTCGCACCGCTGCCCGGGCGCGGGTCGGCCCCCGCCGAGCAGTTCGCGATCGACGGCGGTCCGGCGACCGTGGGCATCGTCGGGTCGGTGACCAACCCGTTCTGCGACGCCTGCGACCGGGTCCGCCTGACCGCCGACGGACACTGGCGCTCCTGTCTTTTCGCACAGCGCGAGGCCGACCTGCGCACACTGCTTCGCGGTGGCGCGGACGACGCCTCCCTGGCCGCCGAGATGCAGGGCGAGGTCGCACTCAAGCAGCGCGGGCATGGCATCGACGAGCCCGCCTTCACCCAGCCCGACCGGCCGATGTCGGCGATCGGGGGCTGACCCATGAGCCGATCCGCCTCGCCTCCGACAAGCCCGACCGTCACCTTCCGGATGTTCGCCTCCGCACGTGCCGCCGCCGGAACCGCAGAGGTCCGCCTCGCGCCGGGGCCGACCACCGAGGTCGTGGCCGCGCTGGCAGCAGGGCTGCCGCCACGGTTCGCCGCCGTCCTGGCCTCCAGTTCCCTGCTCGCCGACGGCGTCCGCCTGGACCACACCTCGACCGCACCGATCCCCGGGGGCACCGTCGTCGACATCCTGCCCCCGTTCGCGGGCGGCTGACGTGACCGCCCTCGACAGCCGCACGACTGCAGCCCATGCCACGTCGTGGTGGCGGGAGGCCTCGGGCGCTGTTGCCGACCTCGGCGTGCTGGTCCCGATCGCGATCGCCCTGATCGTGAGCAACGGGCTGTCGACCACCGCGGTCCTGCTGCCCGCCGGGCTGCTGTACCTGGTCGTCGCCTGGCGCTACCGCGTGCCGGTCGCCGTCCAGCCGCTCAAGGCGTTCGGCGCCGCGGCGATCGCCGCCGGTGCCGGTGCCGACGTGATCGCCGCCGGGTCGCTGCTCATGGGCGCGGTCTTCGTGGTCCTGGGCGCCACGGGCTGGCTCGACCGGCTCGGCGCAGTGTTCCCCCGGGAGGTGATCCGCGGGGTCCAGCTGGCCGTCGGGCTGCTGTTCGCGAAGATCGCCTGGGGGATGCTGACCACGCCACCCGCCACCTTCACCGAGCAGTGGCCCCCGGCGATCACCGCCGCCGCCTGCCTCGCGATCACAGTCGCCCTGCTGCGGTGGCGGCGGGCAAGCGCCCTGATCGTGGTGGCCCTGGGCCTGGGACTGGCCGTCTGGGCCACATGGGGCAGCGGCGCCCTGGCCCTCGGTCCGAGCCCCTTGGAGCTGCCGTCGATCACGACCGCGGACCTGCTCCTGGCAGCCACCCTGCTGGTCCTCCCGCAGGTCCCGCTGACCATCACGAACTCGTGCCTGGCACCAGCCGACGCAGCGCCCGTGTACTTCCCCGCCGACGCTCCACGTGTCACGCCCAGCCGCCTTGCCCTGACCCTCGGCGGCGCCAACCTCGCGGTGGGGGCGATCAGCGGGATGCCGCTGTGCCATGGCGCCGGCGGAATGAGCGCCCACCACGCGTTCGGGGCACGCAGCTGGCGCGCGCCGGCGATCATCGGCAGCGCCCTGACGGCCCTGGCCCTGGCACTCGGCCAGGACCTCGCCCTGGTCCTGCGGGCGTTCCCGCTGGCAATTCTCGCCGCGCTGCTGCTGGTTGCCGGCATCACCCACGTGCGCCTGCTGGCCGACCTCCGCGGCGTGTTCGCGTGGTCCGTGGCCCTCGGCGTCGGCCTTGCTGGGGCAACGGGCCACCTGCTCGCCGCAGTGATCGTGGGGCTGCTGGCCGTGGGTGCGCGCTCTGTCGTGGCGCGTCGTCACCCCGCCTGATGGGCAGGGGCTCGGCCTTCGCGCCGGCGGCCGGGACCACCCGCGCCCGGATCACCCCGCCCTGTACGCCTCACGCAGGCTCACCCGGCCGCCGGTGCGCAGGGCCGCCCCGCGGTACACGCGAGCGCCGAACCAGACCAGCAGCGCGATGAACGCCACCGACCCGACCAGTGCGACGACGACCTCCCACCACGCCGCGTCCCCCGTGACGATCCGGAACGGCATGAGCAGGGGCGACCAGATCGGGACCAGGGACATCGGGGCGAGCAGCGGGCTGGCGCTGCCGGCCAGTGACGCGGCCGCGACGGCGTACGCCGGAAGGAGCAGCACCGAGGGCACGTAGGTCAGGGACTGAAGGTCCTCGAGCCTGGACACCGTGGCACCCATCGTCGCGAAGACGAAGCTGTACATCGCGTAGCCGATGACGAACCACAAGGTCATCCAGGCCAACGACCCGACGCCCAAGCGGAACAGGTCCAGACCTGCCGAGCCGTCGCCGAACGCCCACAGCCCGAAGGCGTAGGTCATGCCCAGCAGGACCAGCTGCACCAGCCCGAGTCCGCCGACGCCCAGCACCTTGCCGACGAGCATCGCCGCCGTCGACACCTTGGCCAGCACCAGCTCGGCGACCCTGGTCTGCTTCTCCTCGACCACCGCCGACCCGACGAACTGGCCGAACGCCATGACGAGGACGAACAGGATCACCACGCTGAAGAACGCGGCCGCCCCACGAGCCAGGGCCAGTTCATCGGCGGGGCCGGCGCTGCTGAGGTCCTCGACCACGACGACCACCGGATCCATGACCACGTCGACGGCCTCCTGCGACAGGCCCAGAACTCGAGCCGCCTCGATCCGGGCGGTCGCGGTGGCAGCACCGCGCAGGACCGCGTCCACCGCTGCCGAGGGCGCGCCCACCGCCACGATCGTGTCACCGTCGATGAGCGCGGCATCCACGGATCCGCCCAGCACGGCCGCCCGCGCCTGCTCGACCGATGGGGTGTCCAGGACGACCACGTCCACCCCCAGGGTCGTGGCGACTCGCTCCACCTCCGCAGCGAGACCTGGCTGGTACTGCCCGGCCAGGGTCACTGAGGCCGACGGCACTGGCCGGCCCACGAGGGAGACGGCGAACATGCCCGCCAGGATGAGCAGCATCGAGCCGATCAGGACCCCGAGGAACACCCGGCTGCGTCCGCGCTCCACGAACTCCCGGCGCGCGATGAGGCCCACACCGCTAGACATGAGCCGGACCTCCCGGCGCCGGGACGCCGGCGGGGGCACCGACACCCGGTTCGCCCGGGGTGGTGGCACCGGCCTGATCCGGCCCAGCCGGCCAGGCCGGCCCCCGCCCGACCTGCCCGACCAGCCCAGGTGCGGCAGGCAGGGCCTGCACGGCCTCATGGAAGAGGTCCGCGAGCGAGGGTGCCTCGTAGCGGAAGGACGTGATGGGTCCCGCCGACGACGCGGCCGCGAGCAGCTCCTCGGCGGTCACCGTCGCGGGGACCATCACGTGCGGTCGCTCACCGCCGACCGGCACGACACCGACCACGTCGGGCGTCCATGGCGAGCCGGCGACCGTCACCTCGACCCGCCGGTACTCCGCCTGGGACCGGATGGTCGCCAGGTCGCCGTGGGCCACTGTGAGCCCGTCGTTGATGATCGCGACGTCGACGCAGAGGTCCTCGACGAGCTCGAGCTGGTGTGAGGAGAACAGGATCGTCGCGCCCCGAGCAGCGGCCTCGCGCAACACCGCCCCCATCTCCGCGACCCCCACCGGGTCGAGGCCGGAGAACGGCTCGTCGAGGACCAGCACCTGAGGTCCGTGCACCAGCGCGGCCGCGAGCTGCACCCGCTGCTGGTTGCCGTGCGACAGGGTGTCGAGGCGGTCGCCGGACCTGTCGGCCAGGCCCAGCTGGTCCAGCCACGACATCGCAGCGTCCCGGGCCTCCCGGCGACCCATCCCGGCCAGCCGCCCGAAGTGGACCAGCTGCGTGATGATCGACATCTTCGGATAGAGGCCGCGCTCCTCGGGCATGTACCCGAACGCCCGGCGGATCGGGCGGGTCAGCTCCGCGCCGCCGTAACGGATGGTCCCGGCATCCTGGTCGAGCAGGCCGAAGATGCAGCGCATCGTGGTGGTCTTGCCCGCACCGTTGCGGCCCAGGAAGCCCAGGATCCGTCCGGGCCTGACCTCCAGGTCCAGCCCACGGAGCACGACAAGGTCACCGAAGGACTTCTCCAGCCCCTCGACCACCAGCTCGCTCTCCGCCACGGGCACAGTCTGGCACCGCGGCGGCGGAGGGGCCCGTCCTCGCCGGGTACGGCCCCAACCGCCCATATCCCCGCCCCGTTCGCGCTACCCTGCCCCCGTCCGGGCTGGTCCGGTCCACCGCACAGGAGGCTCTCGTGAGCTACGTCGACTCCCTGCTCGCCACCGGCGAGGAGATCGTCTACAGGACGAAGAAGCACTGGATCGCGCCACTGTTCTCGACAGTGACGGGGACCCTTCTCACCTTGGGCGGCCTGGCCGCGATGCTCGGGCAGGTGTTCTGGTTCGACGGATTCCTCAATGACCTGTTCCTCTGGGGCGGGGTCGTGGTCCTGCTGATCGGCCTGGGCCTCCTGGCGAACGCCGCGGTCAAGTGGTGGGCGCAGTACTACTTCGTCACCAACCAGAAGGTGATGAAGGTCGAGGGCATCCTGAGCAAGTCGACCAGCGGATCGGCCCTGGAGAAGATCAACGACATCACGATGGAGCAGCCGCTGCTCGGCCGCTGGCTCGGCTACGGCACCGTCCGGGTGCTCACCGCGGCCGACGAGTCCAACCTGCACTACACGTTCATGCGCCAACCCCTGGAGTTCCGACGGGCCATCCTCGACGCGAAGCTGCTGTTCGAGAAGCAGGACTCCCAGGACATCGCCGAGGCGTTCCGTGAAGGGGCGGCACCTGCCGTCGCCGCCGCACCTGCCGCGCCGTCCGGCCAGGAGATCGCCGACTCGATCGAGCGCCTGGCCCAGCTGCGCGACAGCGGGGCGATCACGACCGAGGAGTTCGAGGCGAAGAAGGCCGAACTCCTCGACCGCATGTAGCAGGTGGGGCTGCGGCCCGCCTACGGGGACAGGCGACGGCGGACCCACGCTGCGCCGTCGTCGAGGCCGCCCGGGGAGTGCCGGCGGTACTCGATCCTGTCGTGCAACCGGGAGAACCGGCCCACCCAGAACTCCACGACCTCGGGCACCAGCACGTACCCGCCCCAGTGGTCGGGCATCGGGATCGGCTCCTCGGCACCGAAGTGCTCCGTCAGGCCGGCGACCCGCGCGTCGAGCTCGTCGCGGCTGACCTCCTGGCTCTGCTGGCTGGCCCACGCACCGATCTGGGCGGCACGCGGCCGGGACGCGAAGTAGGCCTCGGACTCCGCGCGCGGCAGCCGCTCGGCCCGCCCGCGCACCGCGACCTGCCGGTGCATCCCGTGCCAGGGGAACAGCAGCGCAGCGTTGCCGCTCTCGGTGAGCTCCCGACCCTTGCGCGATCCGTGGTTGGTGAAGAAGCAGAACCCGCGGGCGTCCACGACCTTCACGAGCATCAGCCGCACCGAGGGATGCCCGCGGCCGTCCACCGTGGCCAGGGTCGCGGCATTCGGCTCCGGGAGCCCGAACTCGACGGCCTCGGCCAGCCACCTGGTGAACAGCTCCAGCGGCGCGCTGGGGACGCTGTCCACCTCGAACCCGTCGATCGGGGCGCGCAGGTACTCGATTCGCTGCACGGGGACTTGCTCGACCATGGCTCCAGTATCGACCAATGGGCACCACCGGTCAGGTCCGAGACCGGGGGTGCGGGCATCAGGATCACCGGCATCGGGGACAATGGTGCCCGTCCCGGCCCGCCAACCGCGCAGGAGTGACCCATGTCTGACTTCGTACCCGGCCTTGAGGGTGTCATCGCGTTCGAGACCGAGATCGCCGAGCCGGACAAGGAGGGCTCGGCGCTGCGCTACCGCGGCGTCGACATCGAGGACCTCGTCGGCCGCGTGACGTTCGGCCAGGTGTGGGGCCTGCTGGTCGACAACGAGTTCAACCCCGGCCTGCCGCCGGCGGAGCCGTACCCGATCCCCGTGCACTCGGGAAACGTGCGCGTCGACATGCAGTCCGCCATCGCCATGCTGGCCCCCGCCTGGGGACTGCAGCCCCTGCTGGACATCGATGACGACCAGGCCCGCGACGACCTGGCACGCGTGTCGGTCATGGCGATGTCCTTCGCCGCGCAGGCCGCCCGTGGGGTCGGCGTGCCGATGGTCCCCACGTCCCTGATCGACGAGGGGCGCACGGTCGTCGAGCGCATGATGATCCGCTGGCACGGCGAGCCCGACCCCGTGCACATCCGCGCGGTCGACGCGTACTTCGTCTCGGCCGCCGAGCATGGGATGAACGCCTCCACGTTCACCTCGCGCGTGATCGCCTCCACCGGCGCCGACGTCGCCGCGGCGATCTCCGGGGCCATCGGCGCCATGTCCGGGCCGCTGCACGGCGGTGCGCCCAGTCGTGTCCTGCACATGCTCGAGGAGGTCGAGCGCACTGGCGACGCCGAGGGCTACATCAAGGGCGTCCTGGACCGCGGAGAGCGCCTCATGGGCTTCGGCCACCGCGTGTACCGAGCAGAGGATCCGCGAGCCCGCGTGCTGCGCAGGACCTGCCGGGAGCTCGATGCCCCGCGCTACCAGGTCGCCGAGGCCCTCGAGGCCGCCGCACTCAAGGAGCTGCGCGAGCGCCGCCCCGACCGTGTCATCGAGACGAACGTGGAGTTCTGGGCCGCGATCATCCTGGACTTCGCCGACATCCCGCCCACCATGTTCCCGGCGATGTTCACCTGCGCCCGGCTGGCCGGCTGGAGCGCGCACATCTACGAGCAGAAGCGCACAGGTCGACTCGTACGCCCCTCTGCCCGCTACCTGGGGCCCGGCCCCCGAGTCCCGCAGGACGTGCCCGGCTGGAAGGACTCGATGCTGTTCCCGTACGACGGCGACCTCGGTCCGCTGTATGAGAAGACCCAGCCCCTTCCCCCGTTCTGATCCCTGGGGAGCCTGCCCCCGGCCCCCCACTCACTCACACATCGACCGACCGACCCGAAGGACACCACGGTGAGCACCGCCCTCGACCCGACCACCATCACCATCCCCGCCGACCTGCTCCCCGCGGACGGCCGCTTCGGCTGCGGTCCGTCCAAGGTGCGCGTCGAGCAGGTGGACGCCCTGCGCGGCGCGGCCACCACCATCCTGGGCACGTCCCACCGGCAGAAGACGGTGAAGTCCCAGGTCGGCCGGGTCCGGTCGGGCCTCTCCGAACTCTTCGCCCTGCCCGACGGGTACGAGGTGGTCCTGGGCAACGGCGGGTCCACCGCGTTCTGGGACGCTGCGACGTTCGGCCTGATGAACGACCGCGCGCAGTTCCTCACGTTCGGGGAGTTCGGCTCGAAGTTCGCCAAGGCCGCGAAGACCGCCCCGCACCTGGGCGCCCCGACGGTCATCACCTCGGACCCGGGCAGCGCCCCGGTGTTCGCCGCCGAGGCCGGGATCGACCTGTACGCCACCCCGCACAACGAGACCTCGACCGGCGTGGCGATCACCCCCACCCGGGTGGCCGGCGCGGATGCCGGGGCGCTCATGGCCTTCGACGCCACCTCGGCCGCCGGCGGCCTGGCCGTGGACCCGACGCAGTTCGACGTCTACTACTTCGCCCCGCAGAAGTGCTTCGCCTCCGACGGTGGGATCTGGTTCACCCTTCTCAGCCCCGCGGCCGTCGAGCGGATCGAGTCGATCGCCGCCTCCGGGCGCTGGGTGCCGGCGTTCCTCGACCTGAAGATCGCCCTGGACAACTCGCGTCTCGAGCAGACGTACAACACCCCCGCCCTGGCGACGATCCTGATGATGGCCGAGCAGGTCGACTGGTTCAACAGCCAGGGCGGCATGCAGTGGACGACGACCCGCACGGCCAAGTCCGCCGGGAACCTCTACGGCTGGGCCGAGGCCTCGGACTACGCCACCCCCTACGTGACCGATCCGGCGCTGCGCAGCAACGTGGTGGGCACCATCGACTTCGACGACTCCATCGACGCCGCTGCGGTGGCCAAGGCGCTACGCGCCAACGGGATCCTCGACACCGAGCCCTACCGCAAGCTGGGCCGCAACCAGCTGCGCGTGGCGATGTTCCCGTCGGTGGACCCGGCCGATGTGGCTGCCCTGACCCGCTGCATCGACCACGTCGTCGACGCCTTGGCCTGAGCGGTCGGGGCGCTGGGCTGCGCGGCCCAGGCCCACCCTGCGCTACTGACGCCGGCGCCGGCGACGGCGCCGGGTGGAGCGACGCAGGACGATCAACGCGGTGAGCGCAGCCAGCGCCACGGCCGCGATGCGCACGTACGGGTAGATGTCGAACCCGGCGACACGCGGCAGGGCGCCGGCGATCCCACCGTCGGTGCCCAGTGCCGTGCGCGGGACGTCCACCCGGATCAACTCACCGGACCTCTCCGACGCCACGATCAGGCCCTTGCCGTCGGCGCTCCAGGTGACTGACTCACCCTGGGGCTGCAGCGGGAGGCCGAACCGGGCCTCTGCCTGCCCGGGCGGCTTGCCGGTGAACACCTCGGCGGACAGGTAGTCGCGCACGACGAAGCGCTTGCCCCCGGGGGCCATGGCCGCATCGGTCACCTGCGAGCGCGCGGTGCCGACCTGCTCGGCCTGCATGGGCGTCTGCGAGTCGCTCATCGGGCTCGGCAGCGCGAACAGCCCACCCACGCCGTCCTCCTTGCTGATCACCCAGAGCCGCTCGCGCTTCGGGTCGGCCATCAGGGCCTCGGCATTGACCGGACCGTCCGGATAGGTGAACCGGTAGGTCGTCACCGGCACGTCGGCGTCCACGAGCCGAGCGGGCTCGATCACCTTGTGGATGCGGGCGTACGGCCAGGAGTCGCGATTGTCGCCGATGTCCCCGACCCAGATCACGTCCCGGCCCCGGTCATCGCGCCCGATCGCCAGTGCCTCGTGATCCCGGGCCGGGGTGTCCAGAAGCGTCAGGGTCGCCCGGATCGCGCAGTCGGTGGTGTCCACGGCGTACAGGGAGGGCCCGCCGCCGGAGTCGTTGGTCATCCAGACGGTGTCCTCGTGCTGGCGGGACAGGGCGATCCCACTGACCTCGCCGAGCTCACGGGTGTCGAAGGTGCACAGCACCTCATCGGACGGCCCGAGTATCGCTGGGACTGCCAGGGATGCCGCAGCAGCGCGGGCTGCGGCGGTCACGCCCCCGGACGACATCCCATCGACAGCCACCGCGCCGGCAGGCAGGAACGCGGCCCCGGCCAGGGCGGCGCCTGCTGAGGCGATCAGGACGCGCCCGAGCACAGCACCCATCCTCAGCCGGTCGGCTCCGCGCCGATCGGTCCCGCCGTGTCGGGTCCCCTGCGTCCCTGGTCGGCCGGGGCGTCCAGCCCCCCGTCGGCGTCGACCACCTGGGCCTCGCGGGCCCGGATCACCTGCCGGCGTCGGGAGAAGATGGCCAGGTGCACGAGCCCGGCGACGAACCCCGCTGCACACACGGCCAGCCACCACTGCGTGCCGCGATCCGCGAGCTCGTCGCGTGCCACGAGCAGGCCCAGACCGGCCACGACCCACAGTCCGAGCCCGACCTGGATGGCTCGGACGCCGTCGTCTCGCACCGGCTCCAGGTGCGGCAGCTCGGAGGCGGACATGACCACAACCCTAACCCGGGCCCAGCGGGCCACCGGTCACCGAAGTGCGGCGACGGCAGTGACTGCGATCAGCCCCAGCAGCACGGCCAGGGTGAGGAACCGGCGGGCCCGCGGGTCCATCGATCAGGACCGTGGCTGTTCCGGGGCGGCCTCGGAATGGGCGCCGCACCCGAAGGTGAGGGCCACGACGCGACCGTCGGCCGGGGACATCCCGTTGGCGCACACCCCGAACGCGGACCCCGTGGGACCGCCGATCGGCATCAGGAACCCACACGTGCTGCACGACCCCGGCGCCGACCGGGCCATCGGGGTGCCCGGTCCGGTGTCACCGGCCAGCCAGCGGCTCGTCGCGTCGTCGCGGCCCTCAGGGGACAGCACCCGGCGCCGGCCGATCCCGAGCTCCCACCCGGTGGGGCGCAGGCCGGGCTCGTCGGAGGCTGCGGCCAGGTCGTCCAGGCCCGACCACCCGGGGGCCAGGCGTGGGTCGTCGTCTGTCGTCGGGAGGACGTCGCCGACACCGAGATCGCCCGGCTCGACGCGCTGGCTCCACGGCACCCACTCGGGGGCGACCAGGGCCTCGGTCCCCGGCAGCATCGCGATCTCGTCGATCGTCACGACCCGGGCGCGAGGTGCCCGCGCGACCGTGACGGCCCACTGCCACCCGCGGTACCCGGGGGCGGTGGAGACGAAGCGGTGGGTGACCACCCGGTCGTCCTCCGCCACCACGCCGAGGTGCTCACCGACGTGGTCCGCGGGGACGAGCTCGAGGATCGCGGCGCGGGCCTCGTCCACCGCATCGCGGCAGACGGCGTCGACCGGGGCCGTCCGGCGAGGACGGCTGGTCATGGTCTCGGTCATGGAACTTCCCGGGTCGCTGTCCCGGCCACCGGCCGGGTGGGGCAGGCAGCCGCCACGCAGATAGGCTACCCCCATGAAGTCGCCGCGCCGGTCCCTGGCGATCGCCCTGGTCGCCCTGTCCCCGTTCGTCCTCGCCGGTTGCGAGAAGCCCTACCCGGGTGTGACCGTGTGGTCAGGCACCTCCAGCGAGCACGTCGAGGCGCTCTGCTGGCAGCCAGAGGAGCTCGGCGGGCTCACTCCGCGAGAGTGCGCCGAGGATCTCCTGGCCTCGGCCAGCGCCGGCCAGGGCATCGCCGCCCTGGAGGTCGCCCCCGGGGGCACCGTCGGAGTCTCGGTGGACCCCATCGTCGCCGAGGGCGGCTGGTCGGTGCAGATCGCCGGCCAGACGCTGGCCAGCGGCCTGACCGACACCTACTACCGCTTCACCTTCCCCGAGCAGGTCGCCACCGAGGGCGCCGGCTACACGCTGCAGGTGATCGCCGCCGCCAAGCCCAACGGGGCTCGCGGCTACTGGTTCTTCCAGCTCGTCCCCCGCTGAGTCCCGCTGGGTGCCCACCGAGACCCGGAACGGCTCCCTGAGTCCACGCGCTTCCCACGCGGGACCGCCTGCACCCGACGCCCGGGTTACTCTGGAGCGTTGCAGTCACCCACGCACACCCAGGAGTTCACAGTGCCCACCGGCAAGGTCAAGTGGTACGACGCGGACAAGGGCTTCGGCTTCCTGACATCCGACGAGGGCGAGGACGTCTTCCTGCACGGGAACTCCCTGCCCGCCGGAGTGACCACCCTCAAGGGCGGCACCCGCGTCGAGTTCGGGGTCGTCGACGGCAAGAAGGGCAAGACCGCCCTGTCGCTGAACGTGCTCGAGCCCACCGCGTCGGTCGTCAAGGCCAAGCGCAAGCCGGCTGAGGAGATGGCCATCATCGTCGAGACCCTGATCAACCTGCTCGACGGTGTGGGCAACGACCTGCGCAAGGGCCGCTACCCTGCCGACGCCAAGGGTTCCAAGGTCGCCGCTGTGCTGCGCGCGGTGGCCGACGACCTCGATGCCTGAGCGCGCGCCGGGCGCCGGCGACCGGCTGATCCGGACCGGACTGGTGGTCACCGTGGTCGGGATGCTCCTCGCGCTGGTCGCCATCCTGCCCCTGGTGACGGACCTCGAGCTGCCCAGCGCCTTCTGGTGGCTGTCCATGTTGGTCGGTGTTGGGATGGGCATGATCCTCGTGGGCCTGACCCGCAACGGCCGGCGCCGCTCCCGCGTGCAGACGACCGCCCACTCCGTGGTGGACTGAAGCGGCACCGATGCGCAGTCTCGCCGACGACCTGCGCTCCCGGACCGACGAGCAGCTCGCGGCCCTCGTGGCCGCGCGACCCGACCTCCTGCACCCGGTCCCCGCGGACATCGCCGCGCTGGCCCAACGCGCCGGGTCGCCTGCGAGCGTGGCTGCCTGCCTGCGCGGGTACGACCAGTTCGCGCTGCACGTGGTGCTCGCCGCCGCGATGGGTCCTGATCCGGTGCGCCCGGCAGCCCTCGCCTCCGAGGTGGGTGCCGTCGCGCCGGATGGCAGCGCAGCCGGCGACCGGGTCCGCGCTGTCGTGCATCGGATGCGCGCCGAGGCGCTCCTGTGGGGCACCGACAGGTCCCTGCACCTCGTGGGGCCGGCACGCGACCTCATGGTCCCCGCGGACCGCGGTGCGCGCGTTGCCGCCCTGGACCCGGTCGTAGCCGGCTACACCCAGGACCCGGAGTCGCTTCACGACGTGCTGGCCCTGGCCCCGGCGGGGGCCACGGCTGCCCTGGAGCGGCTGCTCGCCGGGCCGGTGATCGGGACGGTGGCAGACGCCCGGCGGGAGCCCGACCCTGACCGCAGCCCGGTCGACTGGCTTCTCGCCCATCACCTGATCGTGCCCCTCGGCGGCGACCGGGTCGTCGTGCCTGCCGAGGTCGTCGCGATCCTGCGCCGGACCGGGCCCGAGGACCCCGCCCGGATCGTGATCGACCTGGCGCTGCCCACCCCGAGTCGGCCGTCGCCGGATCCCTCCCGCGTGGATCCCGGTGCTGTCGGGGCGGTCCTGGACGTCCTGCACCGGTCGGGTGACCTCGGCCGCGCCTGGGCTGCCTCCCCACCGACCCGGCTGCGAACCGGTGGGATCCCCGCCCGGGACCTCACCCGCACCGCCCGCGCCATCGCCGCCCCGGAGGACGCCACCGCCCTGCTGATCGAGGTCATGTCCGCGGCCGGCCTGGTCGCCGCGGACTCCCACGACCAGGTCAGCATCCTGCCGACGACCGCGTTCGACGCATGGCTCGCGCAGCCGCCCGCCGAGCAGCATGCCGCACTGCTGGTCGCCTGGGTTGGAATGCCCCGCGCGGTCGCCACCGCCGACCAGCGACCCATGTCGCCCGAGCTTGCGGCGCCCACGCTGCCCGACCTGCGTCGCGACGTCCTGCGGGTGCTGGCCTCAGCCGAGGGGGCCTGGGGCGACGACGAGGTCGCGGCCGCCATCGACTGGTGGGCGCCGCGCCGCCACGACGCGACCCGGGCCGATCGGGTCCGCTCGGTCCTCGGCCAGTGCCGGGCGCTCGGCCTGGTCGTCGACGGGACCCTCACCAGCGCGGGGCGCGCGCTGCTGGCGGGCGACGGCTCCCTGGCCGCTGCCCTGGCGCAGTCGCTGCCCGGACAGGTCGACCAGCTGATCCTCCAGGCCGACCTCACTGCGATCGTGCCGGGCCTGCCCACGCCGGCGCTCGCCGACCTGATGCGCACGCTCGCAGATGCGGAGTCCACCGGCTCCGCCAGCGTCTACCGCTTCTCCACCGACAGCATCCGGCGAGCCCTGGACAGCGGCAGGACGGCAGGCGAGCTGCTCGGCGAGCTCCGGCGGCGCGGGACCGTGCCACAGGCCCTGTCCTACCTCATCGAGGACGTCGCCCGCCGTCACGCGGTGCTGAGGATCGGGTCCGGGGCGACCTTCCTGCGCTGCGACGACCCTGTCATCCTCGCGGGCATCATGGCCGACCCCGGCTCCGCGGCGCTCGGGCTGTTCGTGCTCTCGGACACGGTCCTGGGATCCGAGCAACCACCCGAGCACGTGCTCGAGCGACTGCGCCAGATGGGCCATGCGCTGCTGCCCGAACCGGGCCGTGGACCGGCCGTCGAAGGACCCCGGCGGGCTCGCGGGCGTGCGGTGGCTTCCGAGGCGAGCACCCCACAGGTCACCCCTGCCCTGGCGGCAGCAGCTGTCCGGGCGATCCGCGCCAACGACCGGGCGGACCCCCCGGAGCCGGCCACAGCGCCCTCCCGCGACACCGCGCGGCGCAACCCCAGGCCCATGAGCACAGCGCGGGATGCCTCCCCGCCCCGGGACGCTGAGCGCGGGTTGAACGCTGAGCGCGGGGGGCATGCAGTGCCCACCATGGCCCCGCAGGACGTGATGACCGTCCTGCGCTCCGCGATCGCCGCCGACTCACCGGTGTGGATCGGCTACGCCGACCCGACTGGCGTGGCCAGCGACCGCCGGGTCGAGCCGTTGCGCCTGGCCGGTGGCTACCTGACCGCACTGGACCTGCGCACGGAGGCGATCCAGTCGTTCGCCCTGGCCCGGATCACCGGCGTCGAGCCCGGCTAGCCTCGCCTGGCAAGATCACGGTTTCATCCAACATAGCGGCCGATCGGCGGCCCGAGACTTGGCGGAAATCGCCCCGAGCGCCCGAGACTTGGACGAATCCCGGGAGGGGGCGGGGGTGGTGGTCGCGGGCTCAGTCGACCATGCCGCCCAGCACGTCGTCGGCGTCCACTATTCGGTAGGCGTAGCCCTGCTCGGCCAGGAAACGCTGGCGGTGGGCGGCGAAGTCGGCGTCCACGGTGTCGCGGGTCACCACTGTGTAGAAGCGCGCCCCGCGGCCGTCTGCTTTCGGGCGCAGGATCCGTCCGAGGCGCTGGGCCTCCTCCTGCCGCGACCCGAACGAGCCGGAGACCTGGATCGCCACCGACGCCTCGGGCAGGTCGAGGCTGAAGTTGGCCACCTTAGAGACCACGAGCGTCGAGATCTCCCCGGAGCGGAACAGCGCGAACAGCTCCTGGCGCTCGTTGACCGGCATCTCGCCGGTGATCACCGGCACGCCGAGCATCTCGCCCAGTTCGTGGAGCTGGTCGAGGTACTGCCCGATCACCAGCACCTGGTCGTCTGGGTGCCTGGCCACCAAAGTGGAGACGATCCCCTGCTTCTCGCGCGCGGTGGCAGCCATCCGGTAGCGCTCATCCGGCTCGGCCATCGCGTAGGCCATCCGCTGGGCGTCGGGCAGGGTCACGCGCACCTCGACGCAGTCCGCCGGGGCGATCCAACCCTGGGCCTCGATCTCGCGCCACGGCACGTCGTAGCGCTTGGGCCCGATCAGCGAGAAGACGTCGCCCTCGCGGCCGTCCTCGCGGACCAGCGTGGCCGTCAGGCCCAGGCGGCGGCGGGCCTGGATGTCGGCGGTGAACCGGAAGATCGGGGCGGGCAGAAGGTGCACCTCGTCGTAGATGATCAGGCCCCAGTCCTTGGCGTCGAACAGGTCGAGGTGGGCGTAGGTGCCCTTCCGCTTGGTGGTCATCACCTGGTAGGTCGCGATCGTGACCGGCCGGACCTCCTTGCGGGCACCGGAGTACTCGCCGATCTCGTCCTCGGTGAGGTTCGTGCGCCGCAGCAGCTCGTCGCGCCACTGGCGCGCGGAGACCGTGTTGGTCACCAGGATCAGGGTCGTGGCCTTGGCCAGGTCCATGGCCGCGGCGCCCACCAGCGTCTTGCCGGCGCCGCAGGGCAGGACGACCACCCCGGACCCGCCGTGCCAGAATCCCTCCGCGGCCTGCCTCTGGTAGTCGCGCAGAGACCAGCCCTCCTCGCGCAGCTCGATCGGATGGGCCTCGCCGTCGACGTACCCGGCGAGGTCCTCGGCCGGCCAGCCCAGGCGCAGCAGCACCGCCTTGATCGCGCCGCGCTCGCTGGGGTGGACCGCGACCGTGTCGTCGTCGATGCGCGCGCCAACCATGGGGATCACCTTGCGGCTGCGCAGCACCTCGGTGAGCACGGCGCGGTCGGTCGACTCGAGCACCAGACCGTGGACCGGGTGCTTGAGCAGGCGCAGCCGGCCGTAGCGGTCCATCGTCTCGGCGACATCGACGAGCAGGGCGTGCGGCACCGGGAACCGGGAGTAGCGGATCAGCGTGTCGACGACGCCCTCGGCGTCGTGCCCGGCCGCCCGGGCGTTCCACAGGCCCAGGGGCGTGATGCGGTAGGTGTGGATGTGCTCGGGTGCCCGCTCCAGCTCGGCGAAGACGGCGATGTCGCGGCGGGCCTGCTCCGAGGCGGGGTGGTCGACCTCCAGCAGGAGGGTCTTGTCACTCTGGACGATCAGGGGCCCGTCAGTCATCCGACGATTGTCCCCCAGAACGCCGCGACCCACCGCCGCGTCGCCCTCCTTCACGCACGACCCTCCCGTTTCTTCGTTCCACCTCCCAGGATTCAGGGAGGGTGAACGAAGAACGGGAGGGGGAGTGAGGTTCGAGGGCCAGACGCACGGCACACGGGGCCGGCGGGCGCAATGGGCGGTGCGGGCTCACGACGTCCGCGGCCGCACGGGGCCCACGTGGCTGGCGCCGCAGCAGGGACGCGAGGCGCTACTCGGCGGCCAGGGCGGCGCGCAGGTCCTCGGGGAGGTCATCGTTGTCCAGGCCGGCCTCGGCCTCCTCATCCACGTAGTGCATGGCCAGCTCCTCAGCGGCCAGGTCCTCCACGTCGTGGGAGTCATGGGCGATCGACTCCGGCGTCTCGTCGGGACGCACGCCCTCGTCGTCGCCGACCAGGTGGCCCACACGCTCCTCG
>CAVVEV010000006.1:0-90500 GCA_963747335.1 uncultured Actinomycetes bacterium
TGACGGCGCGCAGGTCGCGCGAGCCGGCGGCCGCGAGCATGATCCCGGTGCGGGAGTCGACGTGCAGTCCGGAGGCGGCGATGAGCTCGGCGGCAGCGGCCAGCAGCAGCGGGTGCAGCCCTACAGGGTCGGCGCCCGCGACGCCGAGCTGGGGGGCCGCGGAGCGCATGGCCCCGATAGCAGCGGGGACGTCGACCCGGGCGTGGTACGCCGGGCTGATGAGCAGGGGGACGACCGTGGTGTCGCTGACGGCGCAGTCCTGCCACGACCGCGCGGTCTGCGCCGGGCTGGGCTCGTGGTGGTCGAGGTAGGCCGCCTGGGTGTCGATCCCGGCCACCTTGAGGCGGCCGGCCAGGGACGCGACGTCGCGCGCGTGCCTGGGGTCCGGCGAGCCGTGGGCCAGGAGGGTCAGTGCCATCATCCCTATGGTTACCCAGCCCGGGAGATCTGAACCTCCGGCACGCCGGAGAGGTTGCCGAGTTCTGCGCGCAAGGTGACCACGTCGCCGACCACGATCACGGCCGGTCCGGGCAGGCGGGCGGTGGCCACATGGTCGGCGATGCTGGCCAGCGTGCCCGTCACGGTGTGCTGGCGTGGGGTCCATCCGTCGCTGATGACCGCGACCGGGGTCTCGGGATCCCGACCGGCGGCGATCAGCCCTCCGGCGGTGCCGGACAGCCCCGACAGCCCCATCAGCAGCACGAGGGTGGCGTCGTGGGGTGCCGTGCGGACGGCGTCCAGGGCCTGACCGGCACCCGCGTGCGCGCTGGCGATCACCAGCGACGTGGTGATCCCCCGGTGGGTCACCGGGATGCCGGCGGCTGCAGGGACGCTCACGGCAGACGTGACCCCCGGGACCACCTCGACGGGAATGCCGTGAGCCATGCAGTACAGGGCCTCCTCACCGCCCCGGCCCAGGACGAACGGGTCACCGCCCTTGAGCCGCACGACGATGCGCCCGGCGCGGGCCCGTTCGACCAGGATCCGGTTGATCTCGTGCTGGGGAATGGGGTGGTTGCCCGCGGTCTTGCCCGCATCGATGATCTCGACATCCGCGCCGAGCTCGCACAGGACGCTGGTCGGGCCGAGGCGGTCGGTGACCACGGTGTCGGCCCGCGCCAGCCACTGCCGCCCGGAGACCGTGAGCAGCCCGGGATCCCCCGGCCCGCCCCCGACGAGCACCACCCGGCCGGCGACCCCACGGCGGGTGCGGCGCAGGGGGAGGCCGCCCTCGGTGAGGAGGTCCGCGATCGCGTCCCGGACGGCCTGGGCGCGTCCGGGATCGCCCCCACCTGAGACCGCGACGAGCACACCGTCGGGTCCGTGCGCGACCGCAGGGGTGTGGGCGGCGGACTCCTGCGCACGGTCCGCGCGCACGCACCAGATCCCGAGGCTCTCGGCGCGCTCGGCGATCCGGGTGTCGACCTCCGTGTCCCCCGTCGCCGTGTGGACCAGCCACCACCGGCCGCCCGTGGGCTTGAGGTCCTCGACGACGGCCTCCCGGGCCCACCATGTGACCGGACCCCCGGCCACGAGGTCGCGGAGGTCCTCGCAGATCGCCGGTGCGATCACGGTGACCACCGCCCCGGCAGCCACGAGGCCTGCCGCCCTGCGTGCCGCGACCGGCCCACCACCGACAACCAGCGCTGCCCTCCCGGCGAGGTCGAGCAGCAGCGGGTAGCGGGCGGGCGGCCGGGTCACTGCCCCCGGGGTGGTGCTCATGCGGCCGGCTCGCGGACCATCCCGGCGGCCACGGTGGCCCCGGTCTGGTCGTCGATGAGCAGGAACGCGCCGGTGGAGCGCACTTGGTCGTACGGGTCGAACGCCACCGGCTCGGCCAGACGGATCCGCACCTCGCCGATGTCGTTGAGCCCGAGCCGGTCGACCCCCTCAGGGGCGGCCAGGGTGTCCACGTCGAGCCGGCTGTCGATGCCCTCGACCACCGCCCGGACGGTCCGCGATCCCGTCTTGAGCAGCAGCCTCTGGCGGGGTACCAGCGACTGCTCGGCCAGGACGGTCACCGTCGCAGCCACCTCGCGGACCACAGCCGGGGCGCAATGCCCGGCGACGATCAGGTCGCCTCGGGAGATGTCGACGTCGTCAGCAAGGCGCAGGGTCACCGATTGGCCGGACTGGGCCCACGCCAGCGGTCCGTCGTAGGTGTCGATCGCGACCACCGACGTGCGAGCCCCGCTCGGGGTGATCACCACCGGGTCGCCGACGCTCACGGTGCCCGCCTCGACCCTCCCGGCGTAGCCGCGGTAGTCATGGTGCTCGGCGTCCTGCGGGCGGATCACGACCTGGACCGGGAACCGGAACGGCTGCTGCGCTGGGTCGCTGCCGACCGGGACCGCCTCGAGGTGCTCGAGCAGCGTCGGCCCGCGGTACCAGTCGGTCCGCGGCGAGCGGGTGACGACGTTGTCCCCGTCCAGGGCGCTGATCGGGATCGCCACCACGTCCTGGACTCCATGGGCACGGGCGTACGCGTCGAACTCCGTGCGGATCGACTCGAACACCCTGCGGTCGAACCCGACCAGGTCCATCTTGTTGACCACGACGGCGATGTGCCGCACGCCGAGAAGGGCGCTGATGGCGGCATGCCGGCGCGTCTGCTCGACGACCCCGTTGCGGGCGTCGACCAGGATCAGCGCCAGTTCGGCGGTGGAGGCCCCGGTGACCATGTTGCGCGTGTACTGCACATGCCCTGGGGTGTCGGCCAGGATGAACGACCGGTTCGCTGTTGCGAAGTACCGGTAGGCGACGTCGATGGTGATCCCCTGCTCCCGCTCGGCCCGCAGGCCGTCGGTGAGCAGGGCGAGGTCGGGCGCGGCCAGGCCGCGATCACGGCTGACCCTCTCGATCGCGTCGAGGGTGTCGGCCAGGATCGACTTGGTGTCGTAGAGCAGCCGGCCCACGAGCGTGGACTTGCCGTCGTCGACGGACCCGGCGGTGGCCAGGCGGAGCAGCTCGCGGGCCATCAGAAGTACCCCTCCTTCTTGCGATCCTCCATGGCTGCCTCGGACAGGCGGTCGTCGGCGCGGGTCGCGCCCCGTTCGGTCACGCGGCTCGCCGAGACCTCAGCAATGACCTCGGCCACCGTCGTGGCCTCGGAGTCCACGGCACCCGTGCACGACATGTCGCCCACCGTCCGGTAGCGGATTCGGCGCACTTGCACGGTCTCCTCCGGCGTGGGACCACCCCAGTCGCCGGCCGTCAGCCACATGGAGTTGCGCTGGAACACCGGGCGGTCGTGGGCGTAGTAGATGCTGGGCAGCTCGATGCCCTCGCGCTCGATGTAGCGCCAGACATCGCCCTCGGTCCAGTTCGACAGCGGGAAGACCCGGACGTGCTCGCCCGGGGCGTGCCTGCCGTTGTAGAGGTCCCACAGCTCCGGGCGCTGGCGGCGCGGGTCCCACTGGCCGAACTCGTCGCGCAGGCTGAAGATGCGCTCCTTGGCCCGGGCCTTCTCCTCGTCACGGCGGCCACCGCCGAACACGGCGTCGAACCGGTGCACGCTGATCGTGTCGAGCAGCGGGACGGTCTGCAGGGGGTTGCGGGTGCCGTCGGGCCGCTCGCGCAGGACGCCGCGATCGATCCAGTCCTGCACGTGGGCCACCACCAGCCGGGTCCCGGTGCGTGCGACTGTGGCGTCGCGGTACTCCAGGACCTCCGGGAAGTTGTGTCCGGTGTCGACGTGGACGGCGGTGAACGGCACCCGCGCGGGGTGGAACGCCTTGATGGCCACGTGCAGCATGACCACGGAGTCCTTGCCGCCGCTGAACAGCAGCGCCGGGCGCTCGAACTCGCCGGCCACCTCGCGCATGATGTGGATGGCCTCGCTCTCCAGCGTCGACAGGTGGTCCAGCGCGAGTGTCGGGGGTGTGGCGTTGAGGATCGATGTGCTCATGTGTGCAACCCGCATTCCGTCTTGGCCCGGCCCGACCAGCGGCCGGATCGAGGATCGTCTCCAGGGGCAGTGGGATTGGTGCAGGGCGCGCACCCGATCGAGGCGAACCCGACCTGGCGCAGCGGGTTGAGCAGGACGTCGTTGACCTCCGCGTACACCGCCACGTCCTCGTCGGTCCACGCCGCCAGCGGGTTGAGCTTCACCTTGGCGCGCCTCTCGTCCCACCCGATCACCTCGATGTCGGTCCGGGTGGGGGCGTCTGCGCGGCGCATCCCGG
The DNA here is from genome assembly GCA_963747335.1 of uncultured Actinomycetes bacterium. Lineage (GTDB taxonomy): Bacteria > Actinomycetota > Actinomycetes > S36-B12 > CAIYMF01 > Prado023. The sequence goes on from CAVVEV010000006.1 coordinate 4,185, forward strand.
TGATCCAGGCGGAGTAGGCGGCCAGTCCGCGTTCCAGCGGCTCGACCTTGCGCAGCGCGCAGCACCGGTCGGGATCGCGGGCGAACAGGTCCGTACCCTCCGTGGCGTCCTGCTCGGCCACGCTCCGCCGCGGGGTGACGGTGATCAGCGTGATCGGCCGCACGGCGTCGTAGGCGGCGGCCGTGCCGAGGGTCTCGGCGAAGTGATATCCGGTGTCGATGAACAGGGTGTTCACCTCGGGGATCACCTCGCTGGCCAGGTGCAGGAGCACCTCGTCACCCATGCTCGAGGCCAGTACGAGGTCGTTGCCGAACTCGTCGTGGGCCCACGCAAGGGCGATTCGCGCCTGGTCGACGGGATCGGCGAAGTGGCCGACGACCCGGGCACCCTCGGCGGCGACCCGTGGATCAGCGACCCGGGTGGCGGTGGTGGTCATCGGGGTCCTCCTGCGGGGATGGGTTCGGTGACGGTGTGTGCGGTGGGTGGCCAGGTGGCGGCGGGTCCGTGCATGCCCAGGTACTTCACCGAGAAGGCGCGGGTGCAGGTCCGGCAGTGCCACGCGCCCGGCGTGGCTCCCAGGGGGCGCAGGTCCTCCTCGGCGCAGTACGGGCAGTGGTAGGGAACGGCCCGCTCGCCGGTCAGTGGGGTGCCCGTTCGCGTTGTGTCATCGATCCGGCCACTTGAGTGCTCGATCGATGACACAGGGCCCGGGACGGAGCTCATCGGAGGTCCTCCTCGCCGGCGCGGACGACCCACTCGGCGAACTGCTCACCCTCGGTGCGCTGCTCCAGGTAGCGCCCAGTGAGGCGGTCGACGAAGTCCGGCAGCTCGGCGGTGGTCACCTTGAGGGAGCGCAGCTTGCGGCCGAAGCCAGCGGTGTGGCCCAGCGATCCGCCGAGGTGCACCTGGAAGCCCTCAACGGGGGTCCCGGTGTCGTCGGGGACGAGCATCCCCTTGAGCCCGATGTCGGCGACCTGGAACCGGGCGCAGGAGTTCGGGCAGCCGTTGACGTGCACGGCGAGGGGGGCGTCGAGGTCCGGGCGGCGCACCTCGATCTCCTCGATGAGGACTCGGGCCGTGTCCTTGGTGTTCACGATCGCCAGCTTGCAGAACTCGATCCCGGTGCAGGCCATGGTCGAGCGCCGGATCTCGTGCGGATGGACCTCGAGGCCCACCGCGCCCAACTCGTCGGCGAGGGCCTCGGCGCGCTCGGGGGCGACATCGAGGATCACCAGCTTCTGCTGCGCAGTGAGCCGGATGCGACCGGAGCCGTACTCCTGCGCGAGGTCAGCCAGTCGCCCCAGGGTCGCCCCGTTGATCCGGCCCACGGTCGGCGCTGCGCCCACGTAGACCAGGCCGTCGCGCTGGGGATGGATCCCGACGTGGTCGCGGGCCCCGGCCGGGACTGGATCCGGCGCCGGGCCGTCGATGAGCGGGCGCCGCAGGTACTCGGTCTCGAGCACCTCTCGGAACCGCGCAGCGCCCCAGTCGGCGACCAGGAACTTCAGCCGGGCCCGGTTGCGCAGCCGCCGGTAGCCGTAGTCGCGGAAGATCTCGATGATCCCGCCCCAGACCTCGGGGACCTCGTCGAGCGGCACCCACGCGCCCAGGCGCTGGGCCAGCATCGGGTTGGTGGACAGTCCGCCGCCGACCCAGACGTCGAAGCCGGGACCGTGCTCCGGGTGCACGACGCCGACGAACGACACGTCGTTGATCTCGTGGGCCACATCGTGGCGGGGGGAGCCGGAGACGGCCGACTTGAACTTGCGGGGGAGGTTCGCGTACTCCGGGTCGCCGACGTAGCGGGCGACGATCGCCTCGATCGCCGGCGTCCCGTCGAGGATCTCGTCAGCGGCGACTCCGGCCACCGGGGAGCCGAGGATCACGCGGGGTGTGTCGCCGCATGCCTCGGTGCTGCTCAGGCCGACAGCCTCCAGCCTGCGCCAGATCTCAGGGACGTCCTCGATCCGGATCCAGTGCAGCTGGATGTTCTGGCGGTCGGTGATGTCGGCGGTGCCACGGCCGAACTCTCGTGAGATGCCGGCGATCGTGCGCGCCTGCTCGCTGCTCAGTGCGCCGCCGTCGGAGCGGATCCGCAGCATGAAGAACTCGTCGTCGAGCTCCTCGGGCGGCAGGCTCGCAGTGCGGCCGCCGTCGATGCCGGGGCGGCGCTGCGTGTACAGCCCCCACCAGCGCATGCGCCCGCGCAGGTCGTCCGCGGGGATGCTTGCGAACCCCTCGCGGGAGTAGACCTCCTCGATCCGTTGGCGCACGTTCAGGCCGTTGTCGGCGGCCTTGAACTCCTCGTTCGCATTCAGCGGGGTGGTGGAGCCCAGCGCCCACTGGCCCTCATCGCGGGGCGCCCGGGCTGCCCGGGTGGGGGGTGGGGTCTGTGTCATGAGCGTTCTCCAGGTGGTGGAGGACGCATGCGCTCAAGCCGGGCGCGGGATCATGGGTGTCCGGCGCCTGGTCGACCACAGCGTCCGGAAGGGGAGCTGGGGATCAGGCGCAACACATGCAGGACTGCATGCGGCACAGGTCCACGGCACGGCGCACCACAAGGGTGTCCGTCGCGCGCCCGGCCGTCGTCATGACACCGAGGGTGCCCTAAGTCGGCTGCCCTGTCCACCGAGTGTTCGCATCGTGAGACACCGCGTGTCGCGCCCCGCCGCGCAGCCTGCGCGTCCTGCGCCCCGCGCGGCCGGAGTCGTCGGTAGCCTGTGCTCCATGTCGCGACCGATCCATTTCGTGCTGGATCGTGCCGACTCCTACCAGGGCGTCCAGGCGCAGCTGCTGGATCTCATCGACCCGCATCTCCCGGACCCCACGCCTGCGCGCGGCGACTACAAGGCGGGCGCCCTGAACTTCTGCCTGTTCATCCGGCCCAAGGCCGACGTCGTGATGAGCCACGGGGTCGCGGACAAGAACTACCTGTGGTCCTCCGACGGCCAGGGCAAGCGCCTGGCCAACCAGCGCCAGGACCTGCTGGTGCCGGGGGAGTGGCTCAGGCGCCGACTGCTCGAGTCGCCGGCCGTCAAGCTCGGCGAGGATCGGATCCACGTCGTCGGATGGCCCCGGCTCGACGACCTGATCGGCCAGGTCCCGGCACCGTCGAGGCGCCTGATCGGCGATCCCAAGCCCCGAGTGCTGTGGGCTCCGACGCACAACCGGCGCAAGCGCGGCGAGACGGGGCGCTCCACATCGAGCTTCCCCGCATTCGAGAACTACCTGCGCGCGCTGTCGCGGTTCGCCTGGATCGACGTGTCGGTGCACCCGCGCAACCGCTCGGACCACACGCCGACCGGAGCGTCCATGCCGCGCGCGGACATCGTGGTGGCTGACTTCGGCACCACCGTGTACGAGGCGTGGGCCCTGGGCAAGCCGGTGATCTTCCCGCGGTGGCTGCTCGCCGACCGGATCGCCGAGCACATGCCGGGAAGTGCGGAGTCCCACATCTTCGAGAAGCGGATCGGCTACCACCCCGATTCGTTCGATGAGATGGTCGACATGATCCGGGCGCGACCGGTCATCACCCCGGATGTGTCGGCCTTCATGGACGACTACCTCGCCCCGGAGTACTTCGGGCGCAGCAGTGCGCGCGTGGCGCAGGTGCTCACCGAGATCGCCGGGCGCGACGACCGGTAAGGGGCGCGACGACCGGTAAGGGGCGCGACGACCGGTAGGGGGGGGACGACCGGAACGGGGCGCGGCCCGAACCGACCGGCGGTCCGACCGGCCGAGCGGACTGGCCGCCCCGAACGCGCTGACCCCGCCCGCCTGACCCCCGACCGCCAACCGAGGCGGCTCAGGGCAGCGTGCGCAGGGCCCGCTTCAGCCCGGTACGCACGTGCTCGAGGACCTCGAGGCGCGCGGTCAGCTTGTCGTTGGCGGGGACGATGTGCCAGGGCGAGTCCCGGGACGACGTGCGCACCACCATCTGGTCGACGGCCTGCACGTAGGAGTCCCACTTCTCGCGGTTCCGGTAGTCCTCCTCGGTGATCTTGTGAGCCTTCTCCGGGGTGTTCTCCCTGGCCTGGAAGCGGGCCAACTGCTCCTCCGCGGAGATGTGCAGCCAGAACTTGGCCACGTAGAAGCCCCGCTCCACGAGCTGGTCCTCGAAGTCGTTGATCTCGTCGTAGGCGCGCTGCCACTCGGCCGGGGTTGCGAACCCCTCGATCCGCTCGACCAGCACCCGGCCGTACCAGGTGCGGTCGTAGATCACGAACTTCCCTGCCGGCGGCAGGTCGCGCCAGAACCGCCACAGGTAGTGGTACTTGCGCTCCTCCTCAGTGGGCGCGGCCGTGGAGATCACCCGGTAGTCACCGGCCTCCAGCGCCTGGGTGATCCGCCGGATGGCCCCACCCTTCCCGGCGGCATCCCAGCCCTCGAAGGCCAGCACGGTCGACAGTCCACGGTCGCGCGCCTGGCGGGCCAGCCCGTGCACCTCTCGCTGCAGCGCGTTGAGCTCCTTGTCGTAGGTGGCCTTGTCGGTCGTGCGGGTGAGGTCGACGGTGTCCAGGACCGTCGCCTGGCGCTCGCCCGGGGAGAACAGCTGGTCGCTCACGGACACGCCGACGGGGGGTCCCTCGGCGAGGCGTGCGGTGATGGCGTTGAGGATCGTGCGGGCCACGGCGACATCTCGGTAGCGCGCATTCGTCGCCTCGATGACCGACCATGGGGCCCCGGCCACCGACGTCCGCCGCAGCAGCTTCTCGAGCTTGTGCTCGCTCTCCTCCAGGACGTCGAGCATCGCCCAGTCGCGCTGGTCGATGCGCCAGCCCTCGTCGCGGTCGCGCTCCGCCTGCTTCATCCGCTTGCGCTGCTTCTTCGCGGGGTGTGCAGGAACATCTTGATGATCAGCATGCCGTCGGCGACCAGGGCTTCCTGCATCTGCTCGAGGTGGTCGATCGAGCGCTCGTAGTCCTCGTCGGACAGCTCGCCGGCGAGGTTCTCGTGCAGGAGACGCAGGATCCCGCCGGCCATCAGCGCGATCCTGCCCTTGGCCGGCATGTCGCGCCACACCCGCCAGTACCGCGGCCGCATCGACTCCTCGGAGGTCAGCGGGCCCATCACGTGGGTCTGGATGAAGCGTGCGTCCATCCACTCGTTGATCCGGTTCACGACCTCGTTGCCCGCGATCCGATCGTCACCGGCGACGAAGACCAGCACTCCGAAGTCAGCCGAGCGCAGGTCGTACTGGGCGTTGACCAGGTCCACCCGCAGTTGCGGCTCGATGGCCTTGAACTCCTCCTTGGACAGCTTGTTGCCGACCTCAGACGCCTCGAGCATGTGCCGACCTCCCGGGTTGTGGGTACCTGAGCCGACGGTACCCCGGCGGCTGACGCGGACGCGGGCTGGCGGCCAGGCGGGACGCCGTCGTCAGGGTGCCGGGGATCAGGCCCGGTCCGGTCATCGTGGTTGGCCTCGTGGCCGGCCACGGCGGTGGGCAGGGTCGGGTAGACGTTCTCCTCACCGATCGGGCCAGGACCCCGGCCCGCTCGAGCAGATCGGCCAGCTCGACGTGGACTCGCGCCAGGGCCACGGCGATCCCGCGCGCTGCAGTTCGCGCACCAGCGCTTGAGTGCCGCCGACCGCCGTCGAGTCGGCGTCGACTTCGCCTCGCAGTTGAGCAGCACGTGCGGACCTCGAGACCCGGTCCTGCTGCTCCCGTACCGCGTCGAGGACTCGGATACGGAAGTCCTCGGCGTTGGCGAAGAAGAGGGGCGAGTCGTAGCGGAACACCAGCAGACCCTCGATCTGGGTCGCGGTCGGGTACTCACCGATGTCGTGCATTCCGGCCAGGTCGGGGACCCGACCGAGGACCGCCGCATGCGGCCGCGCGACCCGTGCAAGCACGACCACTGCAGACAGTGCGATCGGCGAACCCGATCCCGACGAGTAGGTTCAGGGTGAGCACGGCGAGGACGGTGGCGATGCCGAGCCAGAACTCGCTCCGCCGGAAGTTCCAGAGCCACCGGAACTCGCGATGTCGACGATCTTGAATGCGGCGAAGACGACCAGCCCACCGAGGGCGGCCATCGGGAAGTTCTCCAGGATTGGACCTGCGAAGAGCAGCACGCACACAACGGCCGCAGCGGTGACCAGCCGTAGGCCGGCGTGCGGGCCCCGGACACCTTGGCCAGCGCGGTGCGCGTGCCGCTGCTCGAGACCGGGAACCCGGAGGTGAGGCCGGCCCCGATGTTGGCCATGCCCGAGGACGCGCAGCTCGGCGTCCGCGTCGATCTCCTCGCCCGTCGTCGCGAATGCCCGCCGTCAGGACGTTGTCGGTGAAGGCCACGACGGCGATGCCGACGGCTGGTCCGAGGAGGGCCAGGAAGGGACGTGACGTCGGTGGGGATGCTCAGCGCGGGCAGGCCCTGGGGCATGCTTCCCACGACGTCCACGCCGACTGCTCGAGGTCCAGGCCAGGCGGTGGTGAGCGCTGTCGCGCCGAGCACCGCGATCAGCGGCCAGGGACGTGCGCGGCAACCGGCTGGACCCGACGAACAGCGTGACGATCACGCTGAGGCCCGATCACGGCCAGGTCGCGCCGTTCGGCGCCGCCGAGCTGGCTGCGGGCGGACCGATCTGCTCGATCGGCTCGGTCGCCGGAGACCGTGACCTCGAAGAGCTTGCCGAGCTGGCCGGCGATCATGATGACCGCGACGCCGGCGAGGTAGCCGATCAGCACCGGCTTGCTCAGCAGCGAGGCGACGATCCCCAGCGCGCAGGATCCCGCCCAGCAGGCACAGCCCCCGACCAGCAGGGCCGCGAACGCCGCCATCATGGCGTAGGTCGCGGCGTCGCCGGCAGCCAGCGGGGCGAGCGCGGCGGCCGTCATGATCGCGGTGGTCGACTCGGGTCCGACGCGACAGCAGCCGGGACGTGCCCACGAGCGCGTAGATGGTGAGGGGCAGCAGGCACGCCCACAGCCCGACGACCGGGTCGAGTCCGGCCAGGGTCGCGTAGGCCATGACCTGGGGAACGAGGTAGGCGGCAACGCCCAGCCCGGCGAACACATCCGGGCGCAGGCACGACCGATCGAACTGCTGCGGACCCGCAGGAGGTTGTACGACGTCGGTCGGCTGACGGGCCCACGCGCCCCAGTGTGCTGCCCCGGACCGGGCGGATGCGGCTCTACGCTGGGCGACATGCGTGGATTCCGTCGTCGAGGCTGGGACCGCCACCGGGGCAGGGCGCCCGGGGCCGGTGCCTCCGGCGGGGGCGCGGGCAGGTGCGGCGATGGGGGCCCGGCGATTGGCGCCTCGGGCGGCGATGATCCGACGACGGTCGTGATCGGTCGCCGATGCAGGCGGGCGGGGCACCGCCGAACGCGTATGAAGGATCGACCCCGGTGCGGCGCGGAGCCCCCGACTCCCACACCGAGGTCCTCGATGCACGGGTGGCTGGTTCCCTGGCCGACCCGGGAGCATCGACCCAGGCTCTCTCACGGGGGCCGCTGATCGGCCCGGGGCAGACCCCGCAGCCCGGCCAGCCGGGGGGCACCGCCGCGCCCCCGGCGCCGCTGGTCAGCCGGTGGTGGCCGCCGAGATCGGGATGTACGCCGGCGCCGCGCTCGTCCTCGTGTCGATCGCCGGCGTGGTCGTGCGTGGCTGGGACGCCTGGGAACCGGCGGTGCGCTGGACCTTCGCCGGCCTGACCATCGTCGCCCTGCTCGCGGCCGGCCTGTTCGTGCGCCTGCCCTGGAACCGCCGGGTCAGCGACGAGCGCCGCCGTGCCGTCTCTGCCCTGCTGACCACGGGCGTCGCGGTGGCCACGACGGGGGTCGGTGTGGCCCTCGGCTCTGCCCAGGGCGCGATGTCGGTCGGCCCGGGCAACGCGGCCCGGGCGCTGGGTGTCGTGCTCGCGATGCTGGTGGTCAACCTCATCGCCCGTACCCCGGTGTCCGAGGTCGGGCTGCTCGGTTCGCTCGTGTGGGCGGCGTGGGTGGCGGTGCCCCCAGGGCCGGGCACCTGGGCGCTGCTGGTGGGGCTGGGTGTGGCGTGGGCGGGGCTCGGCGTGCGCTGGGCGCGCGGGCGACGGACGGCGATGATGCTGGGTTCGGCCCTGGCGCTGGTCGCATCCGTCGGGATGGCCGGGGGCCCCTGGGCGTGGCCGACTCGGGCCGGGCTGGCTGCGGTCTCCGTCCTCGGGCTGGGGGCCTTCCTCCGCGGACGGGCCAACTACTGGCTGGCGCTGGGCGCGGGCGCGGCCACCGCCCTGGCGGCATCGGTGGCCGGCGACGTGGTCGGTCCGGCACTGGCTCTGCTGGTTGGCGGGCTGGCGACGATGGCCGTCTCCTGGGTCGCGCTGCGCAGCGCCCATCGCCGTTAGGCTCGGTGCGCACGAAGGGCCCCGGATCCGGTGAGGGATCGGGGCCCTTCGGGTGAGAGCCGGTCTGCTGACCTCTACAGAGGCGTGACCTGGTCTGCCTGCGGGCCCTTCTGGCCCTGGGTGACCTCGAACTCGACGCGCTGCTCCTCCTCGAGCGACCGGTAGCCGCTGGACTGGATGGCGCTGTAGTGAACGAAGACGTCTGCGGTGCCGTCGTCGGGGGCGATGAAGCCGTACCCCTTCTCGGCGTTGAACCACTTGACGGTGCCTTGTGCCATTGTGCCTAGTACTCCTCGTGCAGATGTGGATGAGCTGCTGCTCGACCCTCTTCGTCCAACAGCGGCAACACCGTACAACACGGGTCAGCGCGTGCACGTGCGCGCGCGTGCACCGTCGTGTCGGTCCCCGCGGGCGGCGGTCCGGTCAGCTGGCGCGGGCCAGGCTGTAGGTCAACCAGCCGCCGTCGAGGTTCACCACGTCGTAGCCCAGCTGGGTCAGCAGCCGTGCCGCGGTGTGACCGCGCTGGCCGACCTGGCAGTAGACCGCGACCGGCACGGGCTGCCCCGAGGCGTCCCGCGGGATCTCGGTGTGCCGCACCCGCAGGTCGTCGACGCTGACGTTGATCGAGCCCTCGATGTGGCCGCGCCGGTGCTCGCCGTGCGTGCGCACGTCGATCAGGAACCGGTCGGTGGAGTCGACCTCGTCCCAGCCGATGGTCCGGGTCGTGCCCGCCATGATGTTCTCCGCCACGTAGCCGAGCTGGTTGATCGGGTCCTTGGCCGAGCCGTACGGCGGGGCGTAGGCCAGCTCGAGGGCGGCCAGCTCATCGGCGGTGATCCCGCCGGTGATGGCCGTGGCCAGGACGTCGATGCGCTTGTCCGTGCCGACGCCGCCGATGCCCTGGGCCCCGAGGATCTGACCTGTCTTCGGGTCGAACAGCAGCTTCAGGCTGATCCGCTCGGCGCCGGGGTAGTAGCCGGCGTGCGAGCCCGGGTGGGTGTGGACCGCCGCGTACTCCCGGCCCGATGCCTTGAGTCGCTTCTCGTTGGCGCCGGTCACGGCCACGGTCAGGTCGAACACCTTCACGATGGCAGTCCCGAGCACGCCGCCGAACTTGATCGTCCGCCCGGAGATCGCGTCGGCCACCAGGCGGCCCTGACGGTTGGCCGAGTTGGCCAGGGGAACCAGCGTCGGCTCGCCGGTGGTGGCATCCGACTTGTCCACGGCGTCACCCACGGCGTAGATGTGCGGATCGGAGGTGTGCATCTGGTCGTCGACCTTGATCCCGCCGCGCGGACCGAGCTCGAGCCCGGCTGCGACGGCGAGCTTGGTGTCCGGGCGCACGCCGATGCTCATGATGACCATGTCAGCGTCGATCTCGCGGCCGTCGGAGAGCAGCACGGTGTCCTCGCGGACCTCCGTCACCTGCACGCCGAGGGCCAGGGCCACGCCGTGCTTGCGCAGCTCGGCGGCCACGATCGCGGCCATCTCCGGGTCGAGCGGAGCCATGACCTGCGTCCCCAGCTCGACGACCGTCACGTCCATGCCGCGCTCGCGCAGGCTCTCGGCCATCTCCAGGCCGATGAACCCGCCACCCACGATGACGACCGACAGTGCGGCGCCGCCGACCGCCTCCTCGCTGGAGTCCACGGACAGCAGCAGCGAGTCGACGCGCTCCTTGATCCGGTCGGTGTCCTCGATCGTGCGCAGCGTCAGCGCGCGCTCCACCCCGGGGATCGGGGGGACGATGGGGGAGGCTCCGGGGGAGAGGACCAGGTGGTCGTAGGCCTCGGTGTAGGACTCGCCGTTCGTGAGGTCCTTGACCGTGACGGTGCGCGCCGCCGGATCGATCGCGGTGACCTCGGAGTTGACGCGCACGTCGAGGCCGAACCGGGCGTTCAGGCTCCTGGGGGTCTGCAGCAGCAGGTTCTTGCGGTCGGCGATCGTGCCGCCGATGTAGTAGGGCAGGCCGCAGTTGGCGAACGAGACGTAGCCGCTGCGCTCGAGGACGACGATCTCGTGGGACTCGTCGAGCCGGCGCAGGCGGGTCGCGGCAGAGGCTCCACCGGCGACGCCGCCGATGATGATGGTCTTCATGGTGCTCCTCGGGTCGGTTCCGTGATGGGACCAGTATACCCCCGGGGGTATATTCGAAACGGGATCGACCCGCGTTCCGCGCGCCCGAGGGACTGCTGCGGAGCCTATCGGCTCCCCTAGGCTCGGGGGCGTGCTGATCAGACACCTGACCATCGGGGGCCTGCGCTCCTATGCTCCCGCCCCGCTGCGCGTCGGACTTGCCCCGCTGACCCTGGTGTTCGGCCCCAACTCGGCAGGGAAGTCCTCGTCTGCTGTCGGTGCTGCCGATGCTGGCTCAGACCGCGGCACGCCCGGACGTGCTGTCGATGTCCGGTGACCTGGTCGAGGGTGGCTCGTTCCGGATGGCCGTGCACTGCCACGACGAGGAGGCGCCCATGACCCTGGGGTTCGGGTGGACCTCGGGCGAGGGCGTGCCGCGGGATGCCGCCATCTCGTTCCGGTGGGATCCCTCCCGGCGCGCGGCGATCCGCTCGCACACCGAGCTGGCCGACGGTTCCGAGCGCGCCTCGATCGAGGGTCCACGACCGTGGGGCAGCCAGCCGGGCGTCGCGCTGCACCATCGGGTGACCGAGGAGTTCTGGGGCACGCTGGAGCGCGTCTACTTCGTCGGGCCGATGCGCAGCCGGGCGGAGCGCACGACCCTCGTGGGGCAGGGCAGCGAGGACTATGTGGGCCCCGCGGGCGAGGAGATGGCGGCCATCCTGCATGCGCGCCCCGACCTCGTCACGGCCGTCAACGAGTGGTGCGACCGGCTCGGCCTGGGCTACCACGTGCGGATGCTCGACCCGGTCAGCCAGGACCTCGTGATGACGGCCGGCGAGTTCGCGGTCCTTGCCCTGGAGGACGTGCGCCGCGACCCGCCGGTCCTGGTCTCGTCGCGGGGCGTGGGCTACGGCGTGGGGCAGCTGCTCCCGATCATCGTGCAGTCGCTGCTCACGGCGTCCGGGATGATCCTGGTCGAGCAGCCCGAGGTGCACCTGCACCCGAGGCTGCAGTCCGCAGTCGGCGACCTGTTCGTCGACACCGTGGTCTCCGGGCGGGCGCAGCTGCTCGTGGAGACGCACTCCGAGCACCTGGTGCTGCGGCTGTTGCGCCGGGTCCGCGAGGGGGTGCTCTCCCCGGCCGATCTCGCGATCCTCTACGTGGACCTCGACGAGGACGGGGCAGCGTTCGTGCGGCGCCTCGAGGTCGATTCCGACGGAGATCTCGCCGACGGGTGGCCCGGAGGGTTCTTCGACGAGCGGCTGGCCGAGGTGCTGGGCGGGCGCTCGTGACCGAGAAGGCCGCGCTGCCCCGCAGGACGGTCTTCGGCGTCGCGATCTCCACGAGTGCGTTGGGCGACCGCTCGGAGGACCCCGCCCTGCGCCGCGCGATCCACGAGGAGCTGCTCGAGGACCTCGCCGTGCACGGCCGGCTCGTGTTCACCTCGCAGGCGCACCTCGACCTGTTCGTGGCAGCGGTCGGGCGGCTGCCGACCTCGCTGGCCAAGGCCTGGGAGGTGGTGCTCTCCAGCCGACGTGTGCAGGTGGGGTTCGCGCGTCCGCCCCTCGACGAGCTGCTCAGCGACATCCTCGACCCCGGCCTGATCGACGCCGAGCTCGCCGACGACCTCGAACTCGTGCTCGTCGAGGCCGACCAGGCCGAGCTGCTGGGCGTCGCCGAGGACGAGTACTCCGCCACCACCCCGTCGGGGCTGGTCGAGATCGGGCGGATCACCACCGCCGGGCGCACGTCGGTGCTCATGGCCGCGCGCCAGGTGCTCGACGCACCCCTGCGTGAGGGGGTGAACCGCGAGGTGGAATGGAAGGAGCGGTTCGGTCCGCTGTGCGCTGACAGCAGGCCGCTGGTCATCTACGACAAGTTCGTGGGCCAGCAGACCGTGCGCCGCTACCTGTACAACCAGGGGTCGGGCGATGGCCTGACCTGGTTCCTCGCCCGTGTGGGCATGACCCCGGGCCGGCGGGTGCGGATCATCACGGCCGTCACCGACTCGGTCGACCGCGGCCAGCGCTTCGACGAGGAGGCGATGGTCACCGGGTTCCTGCGGATGATGGAGTCGATGGCCGACCGGGACCTGCGCCTCGAGCTGGTGCTCGTGCCGGAGCGGACGCGCGGGGAGAAGGGACGCGGCGTCGAGCGGTTCGGCCACGACCGGCACCTGAGGTTCGGCGAGCGGGCAGCCCTGGCCCTCGGCGCCGGGATGCAGGCGTTCGCCAACGCGACGTTCCGCGAGACGGTCACGGTCGCGCGGCTGCCGATCGCCGACGCCAAGGCTCGCGAGGAGCGCTCCATCAAGGCCGCACTGCGCCCGCCGGAGGGCGGCTGGCTCGGCTGAGGGCTGACCTCCTGGTATGCGGGTCGCGAGCGGGGGTTCGCTGGGGTGAGGCCCGCGACCCGCCCGACTGGCATCGAACGGTTGCCGGGCACCGGGCGGCCACGCAGTGGTCGCGGACTACGTGGTGGCAGACCGTGCACCAGAAGCCGTGGAAAGGCCCCCCGACCAGGCCGGCGCGGTCGACCTCGCGCCAGTTCCGGTGCTTCCCGGGCAGAGAGCGCGACGCCTTTCCACCGGAACGGGTGCGAGGTCCTCTGCAGCACCGTCCTCCTGGGGCGGTTTCGACCGGAACCGGGGCGAGGTCCGCGGGTGCCGATCGGCTGGCGAAACGGCCAGTGCTGTGGGAGCGAGGGCGGGGTATCGAGCGGCGGCGGGGTTGTCCGGCGGGCGCGAGGTGGTCGCGTACGGTGTCGGCCATGGCCGATGGTGATGTGCGCAGCCCCGACGACCCCGGGGCGGGGGACTTGTCGGAGGCCGGCGAGGCGTCGGACGCATCGAAGGGGCGAAAGCGCCCCATCTGGCTGGCCGCACTTGCCGCGCTCGTCACGTTCCTGGCCCTCTACGGCGCCTACGCGAGGCAGAACTCCGACGGCGGTGGCCAGGACTCCCCGGCCAGCCCGGGTGGGCTGTTCCAGCAGGCCCAGGCGACCGGGACGTCGCTGACGGCGGTGGGACGCACGTCCGGGCTCGAGCAGCCCTGCACCGCCTGGCTTCTCGACGCTGGAGCGGCGGGCGAGGGGAGCGCGTACGCGATGACCAGCGCTCGCTGCGTCGGGCAGACCGATCCCAGCTCGATCGTGGCCGGTGAGGACGTGCCGGACGCGACCGTCGAGTTCAACGCGTTCGCCCCGTTGACCACCGCGAGGCAGCCGGACCTCGTCACGGCCCCCATCGAGGCGGTCGAGTGGGCGTCCGTGCGCGGCACCGACATGGCGGTCCTGCGGTTGGGGGCCACGTACGCCGAGCTGGCGGAGCGAGGTGTGCGCCCGATCGATCCAGTCGCGGCTGCGGAGAAGGGCGCTGAGATCCTGATCGCGGGCGTGCCCGTGGAGGGGATCGCGCCGAACCAGCAGTTCCTGCGAGGGAGCCGATGCCAGGTCGGGGAGACCACCGACCTTCTCGAGGACGCACTGCTCGGGTACGACCTCCAGGGTTCGGACTGCGCGGGGATCCTCGAGGGGTCCGCCGGGTCCCCGGTGTTCAACCCCGCGGGTGAGGCTGTGGCGATGGTGACGACGACGACCATCGGGGCGACCCAGGAGACCGCATGCGCACTCGGGCTGCCGTGCGAGGTCGCCGAGGATGGCCGCATCGCGGTCAAGGACGACACCAGCTACATGGTGCCTGTGGCGGCACTGGCGTCGTGCTTCCCGGAGGGCACCTTCACCCTCGGGGGTGGCTGTGCGCTTGAGGATCCGGCCTCGGTGCTCCCGGCCCAGGCAGTCGCGTCGGTCGCCAAGCCCGGGTCGACGGTGGAGGTCCGACTCCAGGGGGATCTGCCCGAGGGATTCGCGTCGACGGCCGCGATCCAGGTCAAGCAGGGGCCGTTGGGCACGCTGGACTGCCGGGCGCCGGAGGGGTGGCTGCGCGCCGCCGCTGCCGCTGCCCTGGCAGCTGCCGAGGCGGGGGTCGGCGAGGATGAGGCCGCCCCCAGTGAGGCGTCTGCATCGGCGAGCACGGGTTCGAGTGCGGACGCGTCGGCTGGCGCTGAATCCGGTGGGGACGCGTCGAGCGCGGCTCCCGACGGAGGGTCTGCGGGCCCCAGCCCTGGCGCGTCCGGCAGCCCCGAAGTGGGAACTGGGGTCGGGCCAGGCGCCGCCGACCCCGCGGATCCATCGCAGTGGGTGTACCCGGTCATCCTGCCCACCGACGAGGGCTTCACGATGGTGTGTGTCGGGTCGGCCGCGCAGCCCACCGAGGTCGTGATCAGGATCGACGGCACCGCACCGGACCCGGGCACCATCGAGCTGACCACCGCTCCGGTTGAGGGTGGGGTCCAGGTCGAGCCGGTGTTCGCTCCACCCGAGCTCAGCCAGTTCCGGTGGGTCCGTGGACCGGTCGACTCGATCGACTGCGCCACCGCGGAGGGCTACGTCGAGTACCGCGGGGTCCCGGCCTCGATCCAGGCCGCCGACCTGCCGGCCACGGTATGCGTGATCGGGATCGACCTGGCGGGCAACGAGTCGAAACCGGCCGCGATCACGGTGGGATAGGCCCACTCGGGCGGTCGCGTTCCATGGGCGACCCAGGTGTGCGGCCGGGACGACAGGAGCCTGGGTCCGCTCGGAGAGTCGTGCGCCCAAGTCCGCGCGGGGCGTCAGGAGCCCGGCGTGCGGGACTGGGAGCCGAGGTACGCTCGGCACGCCCTCGGTGGCTCGTCGGGAGGGGCTCGCCGAAGGGCGCGCAGGGTTCCTGGCTGACAGGATGGCCGGCATGAACGCACCCTCCACCGACCAGTTCAGGGCCGCTGTCGCGGCCGCCCTTCCGGGTGTTCGCGCCGATCTCGAGGACCTCGTTCGGATCCCCAGCGTGAGCCGCGACGGCGCGACGTCGCCGGATATCGCGCGCAGTGCCGAGACCGTCGCCACGCTGCTGGCCGACCTGGGGATGCCCGACGTCCGCGTCCTGGAGGCCGACGGCGGCGCGCCCGCGGTGGTCGCCCGGATCCCAGCCCCGGACGGCGCACCGACGGTGCTGCTGTACGCCCATCACGACGTCCAGCCCGCCGGGAACCTCGCCGACTGGGACAGCGAACCGTTCGAGCCGGTGGAGCGCGACGGTCGGCTCTACGGTCGCGGTGCAGCGGATGACAAGGCCGGGATCATGGCCCACGTCGGGGCCCTGCGGGTGCTGCAGGCGGCCTACCCCGACGGGCTGCCCGTGGGTGTGACGGTGTTCGTGGAGGGGGAGGAGGAGATCGGCTCGCCGACTTTCGGCCCGTTCCTCGAGGAGTACGGCGAGCTGCTCGCCGCCGACGTCGTCGTGATCGCCGACTCGGCCAACTGGGAGGTCGACGTCCCGGCGTTCACGACCTCGTTGCGCGGGCTGGTCGAGGTGTTCGTCGAGGTGCGCACCCATGCTGGCGAGCAGCACTCAGGGGTGTTCGGTGGGCTGTTCCCGGACGCCCTGACCTCCCTGTGCCGGGTACTGGCCGGGCTGCACGACGCCGAGGGCCGGGTGGCGGTGCCCGGATTGGTGCACGGACCGGTCCCGACCGTCGATCTCGATGAGGCCGCCCTGCGCGCCGAGGCCGGCGTACTCGAGGGCGTGGCCTCGATCGGGGAGGGGTCGGCAGCCAACCGGATCTGGTCGCTGCCGGCGGTGACCGTGCTGGCGATCGACGCCCCGCGGACCGAGGCCGCCGCCAACGTTCTCCTCCCGATCGCCCGAGCCAAGGTGAGCATGCGGATCGCTCCCGGGCAGGACCCCGCGGCCGCCCAGCAGGCGCTGGCCGACCACCTGGTCGCGAGCGCCCCGTGGGGGGTGTCAGTGACGTGTGTTCCCGGTGCGGCAGGCAACGCTGTTGCATTGGTGCCCACAGGGCCGGACGCCGACGTCGCCAGGGCTGCCTTCACCGACGCCTGGGACGGCACCGAGCCGGTGCACATGGGCATCGGTGGGTCGATCCCGTTCATCGCCGACATCGCGGTGAAGTACCCGGACGCCACGATCCTCGTTGTCGGCCCCGGCGATCCTGCGGCGAGCTGGCACGGCCCCAACGAGAGCGTGGACCTCGGGGTGCTGGAGCGGCTGACCCTGGCCGAGGTGCTGCTGCTGGCTCGATTGGGCAGTGACAGCCAGTGAGTCCCCCCAAGATGTCCACTGACCCATAAGGGTGAAAGGGTCGGATCTGGTAGGACACTCTGAGTCACTGAGGATTATCATCAATCTGTCACATCTGGTGGTAATCGGGCAGGGGTTCTCATGCGTGCGTTCACAAATCGGTCTCATCGGTCGTCGCAGTTGACGGTGGTCGGGCTGTTGGCCCTGGCGTTGGTGATCAACGGACCCATGGCCACGGGCATGTCCATGACGGACACTGCGGAGCCGGATTCTGTCTCCCAGACGGCCGAGCCGACCCCCGAGGTGACGGCCACTGACGTCGCCGAACCGACCCCCGAGGTGACGGCCGCCGAGACGGACGTGCCTGAGCCACCAGCTGAGCCTGCCGCAGTGTCTACCGAGGCCGACCCGCTCGAGCCCGCCGCAGCCGATGGCGGCCAGGCCCCGATGGTCGACCCGGTCGAGGACACCGACGAGTCTGCGCCCGCGGACGACCAAGCCCCGATGGTCGACCCGATGGAGGACACCGACGAGTCCGGCCCTGCCCCCACGGAGGAGCCTGCTCCTGCCGAAGCCTCAGCGTCAGTGCCCGCCGACGCCACCGACGGCGCCCCGGTCGAGGAGTTCGTGCCCGGCATCAAGGTCGTCCCGGGTGACCAGAGCGCAACGATCTACTGGCCCGACTTCGGCGCCGAGGACGTGTACGTCGTCCAGTTCGAGCAGTCCGACGGCACCTGGAAGACGGTGGAGAAGGACGTCGAGCCGGCCGATCTGACCGGCGTCGAGGGTCCAGTGGCGCCGGTGGACCACCAGGCGACGGTCGAGGACCTCGTGAACGGCGAGACCTACACGGGCCGCATCGTGTCGGCGGACACGTTGGCCGATGCGTATGGCTCCACAGCGGATGCCGTCGACCTCACGCCCGGCGGGCCTAGAGGGTCGATGGCCAGTGGGCGGATCACCGCTCCGGCGGATGGGCGTGGTGCCGTTTCGTCGACCAGCTTCATCGTGCCGCTTGCCAGTTCGACCAGCACGGACATCGTCGTGAACGTGCGCACCACCGCCCAGCCCCTCGGCACCGGTGGCAGCGTCGGCGTCGACTACGCCGGCACGGTGGGGGCCAGGTTTGAGCTCTACACGTACACGACCGCGAATGCCGGACCGCAGTCCCCAACTGGCTTCGCTTGTACGGTCGTTAGTGGCGGAAGTTGCACCATCAACGTCACAGGCACGGGAAGTGGAGGAACGAACAACAACAAGCAGTTTTGGGTGGTCCAAACGGCCGCTGCGTCAGGCTTCTACTGGAGTGACTTCTTCATGACCGGAAGCGCATTTGGGCCAACGAACAAGCACTACTACCCGGGACTCACGCAGCCCTTGACGCCCAACACCACACAGACCATGCCCGGTACATCGACGCCCTTGCCCCAGAACGATCGCTCTTTCGGGGCAACCGCGAATGCGCGAGCCAACCCGGAGCTTGCGCCGAAGTGCACCGCGGGCCTAAACGTCGCCCTCATCATGGATCTCTCAAGTTCGGTGGATGACGATGAGCGCGATGTATTCAGGCAGGCCATTGTTGGTCCTGGTGGCTTGTTCGATTCCCTCACGGGCAGCAACTCCTCGATTGCGATCTTCACATTCGGTGCCAATACACCCGCCGCCGGCACGACCAATTATCCCGTGCCGCTTCCGCTGGACACCAACCGGACCGTGTTGAACGACCGCATCGATGTGACGACAGACGGAACCCAGTACACGAACTGGGACCGCGGCCTGCGCAATGTGGCTGACCAGCCGTACACCTACGATGTTGCGCTATTCATTACCGATGGCGCGCCAAACTACATCGCTACGACTGGGGGAGGATCCGTAGCGGTGAATGGCAGCGACGTCACCGTGCGGTCCCTGGAAGCTGCGATCTACTCAGCGAACGCGGTCAAGGCGGGCAACACTCGGGTCCTCGGCGTTGGCGTAGGTGACGCGATCAGCGCGGACATCCTCAAGAACCTGCGTGCCGTTTCGGGGGCAGATAAGGATGATGACTACTACCTGGCCGCCAATTGGGATCTCCTGAAGCAGCAGCTTCGCAACATCGCGTTCGCTGCGACCTGCCAGGTCCCGATCCAGGTGACGAAGCTAGTGCTGGACCAAGATGGAGCAAACCCCACGCCCGACAATGGGTGGACGATCACGACCGTTCCGAGTTCGGTGTCGCCGGAAACAACCACCGCAACCCTGTCGCCGGCGGACACGTCACAGGTCACTGCAGGGTCTGGTGCCAATGCTGGTCAAGCCAATTGGTCGCTGAGGTTCACAGAACCGACGGGCACGGCCACGCTCACGATCTCCGAGGACGCCGCATCTAAGCCGGGCTACAGTTTCGTGGGAGGGACCTGCACCATCACCCACGCGAGTGGTCCGCCTACTGAGGTGACGATGACCGGGCCGAGTGTCGTCCTGACCGAGGTCAAGGCCAACGACCGCGTCGAGTGCGAGGTCCGAAACCAACCGATCCAGGGCGCCAGTCTCGACATTGAGAAGGAGACTGTGGGTGGCACCGGCACCTTTGCTTACAGCGTTGATGGGTCGGGCTTGGCGGGGTTCAACCGCAACACCGCGGTGAACAACCCGACTCAGAACAACCCGTTCGAGTTCAGCGCGGCCCAGTTCGGCACGAAGTATGTCCAGGAGACGACGCAGTCCGGTTGGACGTTGACTGGTCTGAGCTGCACCGCGGGTGGTGCTGAGATCGTCATCGGCACCGGCATCGGCGGCACCTTCAACCAGGGGGCCACCGCGGGCTTCGATCCCGGTGACACGACCGTCAAGGCCGTCATCGGCGCCGGGGACATCCCGTCCTGCACGTTCACCAACACGAAGTTGGGCAGCATCACGATCATCAAGGATGCGGATCCCAAGGACGGCACGGACTTCGCGTTCACCACGACTGGGGCTGATCTGTCGGGCTTCACGTTGGACAATGACACGGATTCCACGAACTCGGATCGGAAGGTGTTCTCGGGTCTGCTGCCGGGGACCCGGACGGTGACCGAGACCGGGGTGGCCGGCTGGAACCTGACCGACCTGCAGTGCGTGGGTGGGGGGACCACCAACCTGGGCACCCGCACGGCCACGATCAACCTGCCCGCGGGCGGGAACGTGACCTGCACGTTCACCAACACGAAGTTGGGCAGCATCACGATCATCAAGGATGCGGATCCCAAGGACGGCACGGACTTCGCGTTCACCACGACTGGGGCTGATCTGTCGGGCTTCACGTTGGACAATGACACGGATTCCACGAACTCGGATCGGAAGGTGTTCTCGGGTCTGCTGCCGGGGACCCGGACGGTGACCGAGACCGGGGTGGCCGGCTGGAACCTGACCGACCTGCAGTGCGTGGGTGGGGGGACCACCAACCTGGGCACCCGCACGGCCACGATCAACCTGCCCGCGGGCGGGAACGTGACCTGCACGTTCACCAACACGAAGTTGGGCAGCATCACGATCATCAAGGATGCGGATCCCAAGGACGGCACGGACTTCGCGTTCACCACGACTGGGGCTGATCTGTCGGGCTTCACGTTGGACAATGACACGGATTCCACGAACTCGGATCGGAAGGTGTTCTCGGGTCTGCTGCCGGGGACCCGGACGGTGACCGAGACCGGGGTGGCCGGCTGGAACCTGACCGACCTGCAGTGCGTGGGTGGGGGGACCACCAACCTGGGCACCCGCACGGCCACGATCAACCTGCCCGCGGGCGGGAACGTGACCTGCACGTTCACCAACACGAAGTTGGGCAGCATCACGATCATCAAGGATGCGGATCCCAAGGACGGCACGGACTTCGCGTTCACCACGACTGGGGCTGATCTGTCGGGCTTCACGTTGGACAATGACACGGATTCCACGAACTCGGATCGGAAGGTGTTCTCGGGTCTGCTGCCGGGGACCCGGACGGTGACCGAGACCGGGGTGGCCGGCTGGAACCTGACCGACCTGCAGTGCGTGGGTGGGGGGACCACCAACCTGGGCACCCGCACGGCCACGATCAACCTGCCCGCGGGCGGGAACGTGACCTGCACGTTCACCAACACGAAGTTGGGCAGCATCACGATCATCAAGGATGCGGATCCCAAGGACGGCACGGACTTCGCGTTCACCACGACTGGGGCTGATCTGTCGGGCTTCACGTTGGACAATGACACGGATTCCACGAACTCGGATCGGAAGGTGTTCTCGGGTCTGCTGCCGGGGACCCGGACGGTGACCGAGACCGGGGTGGCCGGCTGGAACCTGACCGACCTGCAGTGCGTGGGTGGGGGGACCACCAACCTGGGCACCCGCACGGCCACGATCAACCTGCCCGCGGGCGGGAACGTGACCTGCACGTTCACCAACACGAAGTTGGGCAGCATCACGATCATCAAGGATGCGGATCCCAAGGACGGCACGGACTTCGCGTTCACCACGACTGGGGCTGATCTGTCGGGCTTCACGTTGGACAATGACACGGATTCCACGAACTCGGATCGGAAGGTGTTCTCGGGTCTGCTGCCGGGGACCCGGACGGTGACCGAGACCGGGGTGGCCGGCTGGAACCTGACCGACCTGCAGTGCGTGGGTGGGGGGACCACCAACCTGGGCACCCGCACGGCCACGATCAACCTGCCCGCGGGCGGGAACGTGACCTGCACGTTCACCAACACGAAGTTGGGCAGCATCACGATCATCAAGGATGCGGATCCCAAGGACGGCACGGACTTCGCGTTCACCACGACTGGGGCTGATCTGTCGGGCTTCACGTTGGACAATGACACGGATTCCACGAACTCGGATCGGAAGGTGTTCTCGGGTCTGCTGCCGGGGACCCGGACGGTGACCGAGACCGGGGTGGCCGGCTGGAACCTGACCGACCTGCAGTGCGTGGGTGGGGGGACCACCAACCTGGGCACCCGCACGGCCACGATCAACCTGCCCGCGGGCGGGAACGTGACCTGCACGTTCACCAACACGAAGTTGGGCAGCATCACGATCATCAAGGATGCGGATCCCAAGGACGGCACGGACTTCGCGTTCACCACGACTGGGGCTGATCTGTCGGGCTTCACGTTGGACAATGACACGGATTCCACGAACTCGGATCGGAAGGTGTTCTCGGGTCTGCTGCCGGGGACCCGGACGGTGACCGAGACCGGGGTGGCCGGCTGGAACCTGACCGACCTGCAGTGCGTGGGTGGGGGACCACCAACCTGGGCACCCGCACGGCCACGATCAACCTGCCCGCGGGCGGGAACGTGACCTGCACGTTCACCAACACGCGTATTCAGCACAAGGTCACCCTCGTGAAGGAGTGGGTGAACGGGTTCAAGGATGACACCGCGGTTCTCACGATCGATGGTGGGCTCAAGGCTGACGCGACGAGCACGTCGACAGCTACCGGTGCTGCTGGGTCGCAGATCGACGACACCAACGCGGTTGAAACCGGTGTCTACGTGGGCGATCTGGTGAGCATCTCGGAGATCCTGACTGGCTTTGGCTCCTACAACTCCAGTTGGGTGTGCACCGGCAAGGAGGATCTGCCTATCGACGGCGGCACCGGCAGCGGAACGTCTGGAGAATTCACCATGCCGGACGAGCCTGTTGTCTGCACGATCACCAACACGCGGACACAGAACCGGATCATCCTGCAGAAGGGGTGGGTGGACGGGCTCAAGGGCGACACCGCGGAGTTGGCCATCAACGGTGGACTCACGGATCCCGCGGAGAACACCTCAACGGCGGCTGGGGACAAGGGTCTTCAGCTGGACGAGGCCAACGCTGCTGCGACGGATGTCTTCTCCGGCGATGAGGTGGTCATCTCGGAGATCCTGGGCGGCAAGGGTGCCTACACCTCGAACTGGGAGTGCGTGGTGCTGCAGGTTGAGGAGCCCAGCGAGGTGGTCGCGTTTGATGTGGCCTTCTCCGCGGGCGGCGGAGGCCTCACCGGCTCGTTCACGATGCCTGATCAGCCCGTGGTCTGCACGTTCACCAACACGCGCAAGTCGCACGAGGTGAAGCTGCAGAAGGCCTGGGTCAATGCTCGGGGTGGCGACACCGCGGCGCTGACGATCAAGGGCGGCCTGCCGGAGACCGGTACGCCGACCACGACGTCGACGGCCACCGGTGCCCTGGGCACCTTCCTCGACACCACCAACGTCGCGAGCTCGACTGTCCAGGTCGGCGACACGGTGACGGTGACCGAGGTCCTCGGTGCCTCCAACGTCGGCAAGTACGGCGCGACGCTGGTCTGTGACAACGGAGTGGTCCCGGCGGCCGACGGCTCGTTCTCGATGCCGGACGCCGCGGTGACCTGCACGTTCACCAACGATCGTTCGGTCACGGCCCCGGTTCCGCCGGCGCCGACGGCCGAGACGTGCGATCCGAACGTGCCCGGATCTCAGCTGCTGGGCTCGATCACGGTCCCGGCCAGCCCGGACTACCGCTACTTCATCGACGGCAAGGCGTTCGCAGCCGGGACCTACCCGTTCGCGGCCGGTTCCTACACCGCGACGGCACAGCTGATCGTGACCGCGCCACTTGCGGCGGCAGGGTTCGGCGGGCTTCAGCAATTGGCTGCGCAGGACGTCTACACCTGGACAGTCGTGGTCGCCGGCTCGCCGGTCTGCGCCGTCCTCGACAAGGAGTCGGACCCGGTGACGGGCCCGGTCTTCACCGATCAGGTGGTCTCCTACAAGATCACGGTGAAGAACGGTGGCGACACACCCGTTGTTGGCGAGACCCTCGTGGACAAGTTGCCGGAGGGCGTTGAGGTGATCGAGTCCTCGATCAGCCCGAGCGGGGTGTACAACCCGACCGCTCGGACGATCACCTGGAAGTTCGACCTACCTGCGGCGGTCGGGTCGGTGCCATCCTCCGCGACGTTCACCTACCAGGTGACCGTCACAGCGGAGGAGGGCTCCATCACCAACACCGTCACCTGGGTTGAGCGCAGCCTGACCGACAGCACGACGCTGCCGGTCGAGCCGGGTGAGGTGGGCGGTGAGGAGACCACGGACGAGGAGGACGGCACCACCGTCGGCGGATCCGAGGATCTGGCCGAGACCGGTGCTGGCAATGCCTCCAACGTGGCAGCCGCTGGCCTGCTCGCCATGGTGCTCGGCGGACTGATGGTCGGCTTCGGCCGGCGTCGTCGCCGGGAGGGGTGACCCCGGGTCGGTTGACGCACCGACAGCTGAAGTGATCGCCGGAACGCCCGGCCCTGATTCGAGGGGCCGGGCGTTCCGGCTTCCGGGGGACGGAAGGCACCGCTCGTCACCGGGTCGGCCGCCCTCCCATGGTCGACCGGGCGGGAACGCTTGCGAACATTGCGCGCCGGAGGATGTGGTTCACGGCGCGTGATGGCTGCACACCCATTCGGGTGACACCTGCAACCAGCGCGACACAGTGTGTAGTTGGGGCCTATGGTGCGGGAGTCCTAGATTGCGGCCTTTGGGGGTTCCCATGAGTGAGCTTTCGCAGCACCCCGCTCGGGCCGTGAGCCTCGCGCTCGCGGCGATGGCCATCACGGCGTTCGCGGTCAATGGCTCAGTCGCCGTCGGAGCGACAGCCGATAGCCCCGGTGGAATCCATCGTGGTTGATTCTGAGGCCCAGGTTGACATCCCGAGTTGGCTCATTTGCTTAGTGCGTGAGTTCGGCGCCGTGGATCGCGTCGAGGATGGCTTGTTTGTCGTCGGGGATCGCGGGCGGGAACGTTCTGCTGGGTGCCGTTGATCGCGATCGTTGCTGAGCGCAGGGGTCGCAGTTGGCGGGTGACGTTGCGGATGGACAACCCGGTCCGGTTCTGGACCTCGCGGGACACTGCGAGTGCGGCGAACACGATGGTCAGGTGGGCCTCGATGGCGTCGCGGGTGCGGTGGAACATCGGCCGGGCGGCCAGATCGGACTTGCTCATCCGGAACGACGCCTCGACGTGCCACAGGTCGTGGTAGAGCTGATCACCTCGCCTGCGGGCATGAGGTGGGCGCCGATGTTGGTGACGTAGCCCTTGAGCCCGACCAGGCTGCGGGCGCGGTCCAACGCGGCCTGGTCCAGGGTCCGCGCCCCGTTGGTGGTCTTGACGAACCGTGGGGTCCGGGCGGCCTTCGTGCCTTGGACGACGGCGCGGGCCGGTCCTCCTGGGCGGTGAGGGTTCGCCGGTCGCGGACCGCCCGCTTGTGGGAGTAGGCCCAGACCGCCCGCCACGATCCGGGGTGCGTCTCAGGATCCCAGATGGGTTCGGCGCGCAGGGCGCGGTTGTTCTCGCTGCGCGCCCCGGTTCGCGGGTGATCGTGTCGATGATCTGCCCATCGGTGAACGCGTCACCGTGCCAGTGGAAGTGGGAGGCCAGATCGATCGGGGCCTTGGTCACCCGCGACCCGACGATGAACCGCAGGCTGGCCTCGTCGAGTTCACGCAGGTTGGTCGCCGAGAGCATGCCGGCGTCCGCGACCACGACCATGTCAGCCAGGCCGTGGCGGGCCTGGAACGCGGTGATGACCGGCAGGATCGTCAGCGTCTCGGCCTTGTTCCCGGCGAAGCAGCCGATCTCCAGCGGGAAGCCGTGTCGGTCGACCAGCAGCCCGACAACGATCTGCGGGTCGACTCGGCGTTCCTTGGAGTACCCGACCTTGCGCAGGTCGTCTTCCTTGTCGGCCTCGAAGTACAGGGTGGTGACGTCGTAGAGCACCAGCGAGATGTCCCCGGCCGTCGCGGCGTGGGCGAAGCATCCGGCCGCGATCCGGCCGCGGTAGTCGCGCACCTCGGCCCGGGCCAGGGTGCGCTTCATCGTGGCGTAGCTGGCCGGTGCCCGGCCCAGGTCGGTCAGGACCCGGCCCGAGTCCAGCAACGAGGACGGCTCCACGATCCGGGCGATCACCAGGTCGCGGAACACCTCATCGCCGAGCACGTCGAACCCCAGATCGGTGAACACCACCGACAACGCGTCGAACAGCACCCGGGCGTCCGTGGCCAGCACCCGCCCCGGGCCATCACGACGACCCGGCGACACCGCGGCGGGAGCCTCGAACAACGCCGGCGCGTCGGCCGGCGGGGCCAGGCCCACCACCGGCGGTGTCGGCTCAACGTCGAGGGCCAACACCCCCTGACCGGGCGGCTCGAGCAGGGTACGGGCCCGAGCCAGCAGCACCCCCAGCTCGGCCTCGGTATGTGCCGAACCGACGTGCGCCACGATCCGCTGGCGTCCCCCCACGTACTCCGCGATCTGCACCGCCGTCGCCCCCGACCCGGTCCGGACCCGCCGAATGAACGCCACACCACGACCCTCGAGAACGCCCTTAGTGCGTGAAATCGCCCCGCACTGCGAGCATCACCGCAGGTCAACGGCACTGCCCCGAGGTCCCGAAACCGTGAGCCAGACTCAGGTTGAGGGTTCCCATGAGTGAGCCTTCGCAGCACCCCGCTCGGGCCGTGAGCCTCGCGCTCGCGGCGATGGCCATCACGGCGTTCGCGGTCAATGGCTCAGTCGCCGTCGGAGCGACAGCCGATAGCCCCGGTGGATCCATCGTGGTTGATTCCGAGGCCCAGGTTGACATGGCTCCGATGATCGAGCCGATGGAGGACGTGGACGAGTCGGATGAGTCCGGCGATGCGGCGCCCATGATCGAGCCCATGGAGGACGTGGACGAGTAGTCCGGCTGTGCTGACGTCGGCGTGGAGATCGGTCGTCGGCCCAGCGCCGTCAACTGCCCACGGCCGTCACCGGTCGGCGTGCTGAGTACAGCCACGCGTACGGCAGTCCGATCAGCAGCGCCCCGCCGACCCAGTTGCCCAGCGTCGCCGGGATCAGGTTCGCCGTCAGCGAACTGCGCGACCGTGATGTCCGCGCCGCTGAACATGGCGGCCGGGATGAAGAACAGGTTGGCGATGCTGTGCTCGGTGCCCAGCGCCACGAACGCCATCACCGGGAACCAGATCCCCAGGATCTTGCCGGTCGTGGACCGCGACGAGTAGGCCTGCCATGCGGCCACGCACACCAGCATGTTGGCCAGGATCCCCTTGCTGAACACCTCGATCCAGCTGTGCGAGACCTTGCCGTCTGCCAGGGCCAGCAGGTAGGGCGTCCAGGGCTCGTCGGCGCCGAGGATCCCGCCCGCCCATCCCAGCGCCGCCAACCCCACGGCGCCGACGGCGTTGGCGAGGTAGGCCACGACCAGCAGCCGCAGCATCGCTGACCCCGACACTCGGCGGCGGTACCACGGCACCATCTGCGTGGCGCAGTCGGACGTGAACAGCCCGGCGCCGGTCAGCATCACCGCGATGAAGCCCACAGGGAAGACCGCCCCCATCACCAGCCGTGCCAGCCCGGGGTTGTTGGCGACCAACTCGGTCGAGCCGCCCGCCACGACGATCGCGAGCAGCGCTCCCACGGCGATGAACATGCCGCCGATCGCGGACATCACGAACAGCTTCTCGTTGGGCAGCGTGGACTTGGACGCCGCCGCGTCATCGATCGTGTCCACGGTCGCGGAGGGGGAGCGGGCTTCGGCCATGGGCGCGAGGTTACCTGTGGATGCCCGGGACGCAGGCTGAGGGCTGGAGGGCGCCTGACGAATCCCACTCCGACCCCACGCCACGGTGCTCGAGCCCGCGAGAGGAGCAACGACGAGCCCGGCCCAATCCCTCTCACACTGGTGCCCCCGGCAGGATTCGAACCTGCGCGCATGCCTCCGGAGGGCACCGCTCTATCCCCTGAGCTACGGGGGCCAGGGCATCGCCCATCTTAGCGACCACCCCCCGCGCCCCCAAATCAACTGCTCGTCGGTGAACTTGCGTTGCACCTCGGCCGATTTCGCGTCCCGACTGCAACACAAGCCCGTGTCGGGTGAAGGAGTCGCAACGCAACCTTGGGGCGATTGTGACGCGGACGGCGGGTCGGGTCCGCCCGGGGGTGGGGCGCCGTCCACAGGGTGACCGTGTTGCTCTGGTCGGCCGCCACTGACGCGGGTTTGATCGTGCGCATGGTTGCGTTCCGTCCTGTCCGCCCGTCGCCGATCCCCGGCGGGCTCGAACTGCCGTCGGTCGCCGGCGGCCAGGACGGCGTGTTCACCCGCTCACAGGCGCGGTCCGAGGCCTGGACCGACGGGCGCCAGCGTCGCCTCGTCCAGTCGGGACTCTGGGTCCCCATCACCCCGAACGTGCTCCGCCATCGCGAGGTCGCCGAGGGGCCATGGCAGCGGGCGCGGGCCGTCTGGCTGACTGGCGGCATGATCGTGAGCCATGACACGGCCGGTCGACTGTGGGGGCTTGCCGCATCGGACGG
The DNA here is from genome assembly GCA_963747335.1 of uncultured Actinomycetes bacterium. Classification (GTDB taxonomy): domain Bacteria; phylum Actinomycetota; class Actinomycetes; order S36-B12; family CAIYMF01; genus Prado023. Next base: position 32,061 of record CAVVEV010000006.1, read on the forward strand.
GCTGCACGGCACGAGCCCGTCCTCCCGGCGCACGACGACCGTCACCACGCACCGCGCCACGGTGCCGCCAGCCGACACCATCGAGGTCTCCGGGATGCAGGTGACCGCACCTCATCGCACCCTGATCGACCTGCTGTGCACCCTCGACCAGGAGGATTCGGTCGCCATGGTCTGCGACGCCCTGCGCCGTAGGATCCTGACCACGGCCCACGTGAGCAGCGCAGCGGAGGCCGCCGTCGGACGGCACGGTGCAGCGCGGGCCCGATTCGTGGCGCGCACGTGCTCCGGGCGGCCGTTCTCGGTCCTCGAGTGGCACTTCCACCGTCGGGTAGGGGCGCTGGGTCCCGGCTGGCGGTTCAACACCGAGATCCACGACGCGCAGGGCAAGATCGGCGACGTTGACGCGCTGCACATGGGGACGAAGGTGGTCGTCGAGCTCGATGGGCAGCAGTTCCATGGCCCGGACCGGTTCCAGGCCGACCGCACGCGCGACCAGCGGCTGGCCGCCGCCGGCTTCATCGTCCTGCGCTTCACCTGGGACGACCTCATCCACCGCCCGGATGACGTCATCGAGCGAATCCGCCGCACCATGGCCCACCGCGCCCGCCTCGTGGCCTGAGCCTGATTGCGTTGCATCTCGGCCGATTTCGCGTCGCAGATGCAGCACAGGGCCGTGTTGCTCGGAGGAAACGCAACGCAAGGTGGAGGGGGGAGAGAGTGGGGGAGCAGCGAAGGGCGGGGGGAGACCGCGCAATGGGAGGGCGGTGCGGGAGCGGCCGCCGGCGTGGCGGGGGAGTGGGCGGCAACCGGCCCGCCGCCGGCCAGGGCGCGCCCCATTACGATTGGCCCATGACCCCCGACGCCCTGGCTGCTCTCGTGTCGGCCACCGTGACCGACCTGATCGAGCACAACAAGCTGTGCCTGCCGAAGGGGTACCGCGTCAATGCCGCGGTCGAGCGTCCCAAGAACCGGGAGCACGGCGATTACGCCACCAACGTGGCGATGACCCTGGCCAAGCCATCCCACACCTCCCCGCGGGCCATCGGCGAGATGCTGGCCGCCGAGCTCGCGCTGAGTCCCGCGATCGCGCATGCGGAGGTCGCCGGTCCCGGCTTCGTGAACATCACGCTGGAGGCCGCCAGCCAGGGTGAGGTCGCCGCTCGGATCGTCATCGAGGGCCAGCACTACGGCCAGGGCACGTCCCAGCACGGACGCTGGATCAACATCGAGTTCATCTCGGCCAACCCGACCGGCCCGATCCACCTGGGTCACACGCGCTGGGCGGCGGTCGGCGATGCCATCGCCCGCGTGCTGGCTGCCCAGGGCGCGGACGTGACCCGGGAGTTCTACATCAACGACCGTGGCGTCCAGATGGACCGGTTCGGCGAGTCGATCATGAACGCCGCACACGGGCGCCCCGCCCCGGATCAGGGCTATCACGGCAGCTACATCAAGGACATCGCCGCCGAGATCGTCGCAAACGACGCGGGCATCAAGGACCTTCCTATAGACGAACAGCTGGTGATGTTCCGTGAGCTCGGCTACCGCACCATGCTCGAGGAGCAGCAGGAGAGCCTGACGCGCTTCGAGACGCACTTCGACGTCTGGTACTCCGAGCGGACGCTGCATGAATCGGGTGCGGTCGAGCGGGCGTTCGCCCAGCTGCGCGAACAGGGCCACATGTACGAGGCGGACGGCGCGATCTGGCTGCGGACCTCGGGCTTCGACGACGACAAGGACCGCGTCCTGGTCAAGGCCGACGGCGAGCTGACGTACTTCGCCTCCGACACCGCCTACTACGTCGACAAGCGCAATCGCGGCGCCGACCTGTGCATCTACCTTCTCGGTGCCGATCACCACGGGTACGTCAACAGGCTGCGTGCGGTGGCCGCGTGCGCGGGCGATGACCCGGACACCACCATCGAGGTCCTGATCGGCCAGCTGGTCAAGATGGTGAAGGGCGGCGAGGAGGTCCGGCTGAGCAAGCGCGCCGGGAACATCATCACGATCGACGACCTCATCGACGAGGTGGGCACCGACGCCGCGCGCTACTCGCTGATCCGCTACCCGGTTGACTCCCCGTTGGTCCTCGATGTGGACCTCCTGCTCAAGCGGACCAACGACAACCCCGTGTACTACGTCCAGTACGGCTCCGCGCGGATCGCCTCCGTGCTGCGCAACGCCGCAGAGCTGGGCATCGACTGGCGCAACGCGCCGTTCGACCCCGCGCTGCTGTCCAACGAGCGCGAGAACGACCTGCTCGGCGTCCTGGCCGAGTTCCCGAGGGTGGTCGCCAGCGCCGCCGAGCTGCGCGAGCCGCACCGCATCGCGCGCTACCTGGAGCGCCTCGCGACCGCCTACCACCGCTTCTACGACGTGTGCCGGGTCCTGCCGATGGGCGAGGAGCCCGTCGAGCCGCTGAACATCGCCCGGCTCTGGCTGTGCGCCGCCTCGCGCCAGGTGCTCGTGAACGGACTCAGCCTCCTGGGCGTCTCGGCCCCTGAGCGGATGTAGCGGGTGGTCGACCACGGGCCGGGTCCGGAGCCGGCGGCTTCAGCGGCCCGGTCGACCCGGTCGACCCGGTCCGCGCCGGCTGACCGCGTCCGGGAGGAGGGCGGATCGCCCTCGCTGGTGCGGTGGACCCAGCTGCATCGACACGCACGTCCCCGGGGCCGGCCACGTGGCGGGGTTCTGGATGTCGACCTACGCCCGCTACTCCCGGCATCGCGGCTCGGTCCTGGCCGGCGGGCTGTCCTTCTTCGCGCTCCTGTCGCTGGTCCCCGCGCTGATCTCCCTGGGGGCGGTCGTGGCCCTCCTGTTCGATCCGGCTGAGTTCGTGGCCGAGATCACGACCCTGTTGGCCGATCGGCCCGAGCTTCTCGAGACCCTGGCCCCAGTCCTGGACCAGATCGCGGGGCTGAGCCAGGTGACGTTCTCCTCGATCGGGCTCGCCGGACTGATCGGCGCCGCGGTCGCCCTCTATGCGGCCAGCCGGTTCGTCTACGTCGGTCGGCAGGTGCTGGACGTCGCCTTCGAGCTCGAGCCCCGGCACCCCAGTCTGCTGGCGCGGGGCGTCTCGGTGGGGATCACACTCGTCGCCCAGGTGGCCATCGTCGTGGGGGTCATCGCCATCGGCCTCGTCCCACGGGTGCTCGACACGCTCGGCATCGGAGACCTCTACAGCCAGAACATCCGCATCGTCCGGCTGCCGATCGCAATCGTGGTGGTCTACCTGCTGCTCACCGCAGCCATGCGATACGGGATCCGGGAGCGCAAGGCCGTCGGCTGGGTCAACCTCGGCGGCGCGCTGGGCACGCTGCTGATCCTCGTCGGGGCACTCGGCCTGACGACGTATCTGACGGCATCGTCCACGTACTCCCAGATCGTTGCCGTCCTCGGCAGCGTGGTCGCGCTTCAGATCTGGCTCTACGTGATCTCCCTGGCCATCGTGGGATCTGCGGAGATCGAGGGGATGCGCCTCGGCTTCCGTCGTCGCGACCTCGACCGTCCGCAGGATCTCTCGGAGCGCGTGGAATCCGCCTGAGATCCGGTCGATCCCGGCCGGCGCAGTGCGGACGCAGGGGCAGCGCGGGAGCGTGGCCTTCAGCCTAGGATCGCGCCATGCGCGCACATCCCGCCGGTCCGATGCACGGGGAGTTCGCCCCGGCCGTGTCCATCCCGTCCATCCCGGACGCTGCAGTCATGGCCCGGATCGACCCGCAGATCTGGCCCGCCACGGCCCGTCGCGACGCCAGCGGGACCCTCGTCGTGGGCGGGGTCTCCGTCCGCGACCTCGCCGCGACCCACGGCACACCGACCCTGGTCCTCGACGAGGCTGACTTCCGGGCCAGGGCCGCGGCGTTCCAGTCGGCCTACACGGACCGCGACGTGCCGGGCTCTGTCTCCTTCGCGGGCAAGTCCTTCCTCAGCGCGACGACCGTGCGGTGGCTGGCCGAGGAGGGCCTCGGCCTCGACGTCTGCACCGGTGGCGAGCTGGCGCTGGCCCGCGCCGCCGGGTTCCCTGCCGACCGGATCAGCCTGCACGGGAACAACAAGTCCAGCGCCGAGCTGCGCGCGGGCCTGGTCGCCGGGGTCGGCCGCTACGTCATCGACTCCCTCGAGGAGGTCGATCGACTGGCCGATCTCGCAGGTGCCGCGGGGGTGGTCGCCGACGTGCTGGTCCGGGTGACCACCGGGGTCGAGGCGCACACCCACGAGTTCATCGCGACCGCGCACGAGGACCAGAAGTTCGGCCTGTCCCTGACCTCCGGGGCCGCGCGCGAGGCGGTCCTGGCGGTCAGCGCCCGACCTGAGCTGCGCCTCGTCGGCATCCACTCGCACATCGGGTCCCAGATCTTCAACACCTCCGGCTTCGAGGTGGCCGCGCACCGCGTGGTCGGATTCATCGCCGACCTCCTCGACCGCGACGACATCGGGGTCTCCGAGCTGAACCTCGGCGGCGGCATGGGCATCGCCTACCTGCCGACCGATGACCCGGTGGCCCCGGTCGGGATGGCCGAGGCCCTGCGCGTGATCGTCGCCGGCGAGTGCGCCCGGCGCGGGATCGCGGTGCCGCTGATCGCGGTCGAGCCCGGTCGCGCGATCGTCGGCCCGAGCATGATCACGCTCTACGAGGTGGGCACGATCAAGCCCGTCGAGTACCGGACCGGAGCCTGGCGCACCTACGTGTCGGTCGACGGCGGGATGAGCGACAACATCCGCACCGCCCTGTACGACGCCGACTACACCGTCGTCCTGGCCTCGCGGGTGTCCTCGGCGCCCGCGATGCTCACTCGCGTCGTGGGCAAGCACTGCGAGTCCGGGGACATCGTGGTCCGCGACGCGTGGCTGCCCTCCGACCTCGAGCGCGGTGACCTGCTGGCCGTCGCGTCCACGGGCGCCTACTGCCGGGCCATGGCCTCGAACTACAACATGATCGCCCGGCCCCCGGTGGTGTCGGTCCGAGGTGGAGTGGACCGCATCGTGCTGCGCCGGGAGACCGAGGCGGACCTGTTCGCCCTCGATGCCGGGCTGGTCGACGCCCGGTAGGCCGCCCCGCCTGGATTGTGCTGACGATTCCGACGTTCCCAGTGTCGGAATCGTCAGGACAATCCGAGCGCGTGCGTCCTTCGTGGGCGCGTCCGGCCTGATCGCTGGTCGTGAGAGAATCGCGACGCGTCCGCCTCACGCAATCTCAGCGGCGGACACCTCCCGACCCAGCAAGGAGTTCCGTCATGGCACCGCCCCCCGACCAGCTGTCCGTCGTCGTGCTCGGCGGCGGGACCGTGGGAGCCCAGGTGGTGCGGCTGCTCGAGGAGCAGGCCGACCACCTCGCGGCCCGCGTAGGGGCCCGCCTTGTCGTGACCGGCGTCGGCGTCCGGGATGCCTCACGGGAACGTCCGGGCATCCGGCCCGAGCTGCTCAGCACCGACCTGACTGCACTCCTGGACACCGATCCCGACCTCGTCGTCGAGCTCATGGGCGGCATCGAACCGGCCAAGGAGCTGATCCTGCGGTCCCTCAAGGGCGGGGCCTCGGTCGTCACCGCCAACAAGGCGCTGATCGCCACCGAGGGCGCCGCCCTGCACGCTGCCGCAGAGGAGGCGGGCGTCGACCTGTCCTACGAGGCGGCTGTGGCCGGGGCCATCCCGCTGCTGCGCCCCCTGCGCGAGTCGCTGGCCGGTGACCGGATCCGCCGGGTCCTGGGAATCGTCAACGGCACCACCAACTACATCCTGACCCAGATGGAGTCCACCGGGGCGTCGTTCGCCGATGCCCTGGCCGAGGCCCAGTCCCTCGGGTACGCCGAGGCCGACCCGACCGCCGACGTCGAGGGCCTCGACGCCGCGGCCAAGGCCGCGATCCTGGCCTCGATCGCGTTCCACACACGCGTGACGCTCGCCGACGTGGACGTCCAGGGCATCACCGCCGTCTCCGCCGCCGACGTCGCGGCTGCCCACGAGATGGGCTACGACATCAAGCTCCTGGCCATCGCCGAGCTGATCGAGTCCGAGGGCCCAGCCGGGGTCAGCGTGCGGGTGCACCCCACGCTCGTGCCCAGGACCCACCCCCTGGCCGGCGTGCGTGATGCCTTCAACGCCGTGTTCATCGAGGCCGACGCGGCCGGGCAGGTGATGTTCTACGGCAGGGGTGCTGGGGGAGCCCCCACCGCCAGTGCGGTGCTCGGTGACATCGTGACCGCGGCCCGCAACCGGGTCACCGGTTCCACCGGACCAGGGGAGTCCTCGTACGCCGAGCTGCCGGTCCTGCCCATCGGAGCGGCGACCACTGCCTACTTCGTGCACGTGCGCGTCCTGGACCGGCCCGGTGTGCTGGCCGGGGTCGCCGCGGTGTTCGCCCAGCACGGTGCGAGCATCCGGAGCATGACACAGAAGGGCGAGGGCGACCAGGCGGAGCTGCTGATCCTCACCCATCCGGGCCGTGAGGCCGACCTGGCTGCGACCGTGGCCCAGCTGCGCGACCTGGACTCCGTGGACGATGTCGTCGGGTTCATGCGGGTGATCGGGGCGTCGCAGTGAGCGCCGTCGGCAGCGCCCACGCGGTCGGGGGGGCTCGCCCGTGGCGCGGCGTCATCACGGAGTACCGCGCCCGGATGAACCTTCCCGAGGGGGCGCCGGTCATCACGCTCTGTGAGGGTGGCACGCCCCTGGTGGAGTCCGGCTGGCTCTCGGAGTTGACGGGTGGGCGCGTCCTGCTGAAGTTCGACGGCGGGAACCCCACGGGGTCGTTCAAGGACCGCGGGATGACCATGGCCATCTCGATGGCGGCCCACGAGGGCGCCCGCGCGGTGATCTGCGCATCGACGGGCAACACCTCGGCCTCGGCCGCCGCCTACGCGGCCAAGGCGGGGATGACCCCGGTGGTCCTCGTCCCCGCCGGCAAGATCGCGATGGGCAAGCTCGCCCAGGCCGTGGCCCACGGGGGTCAGCTGCTGCAGCTCGACGGGAACTTCGACGACTGCCTGCGGCTGGCCCGCGAGCTGGCCGACTCCTACCCGGTCGCGCTGGTGAACTCGGTCAACCCCGCCCGGATCGAGGGGCAGAAGAGCGCCGCCTTCGAGATCGTGGACACCCTCGGCGAGGCGCCGGACATCCACGTCCTGCCCGTCGGCAACGCCGGCAACATCACGGCCTACTGGAAGGGCTACGTCGAGTACGCCCGCGATGGCCTGGCCGGGCGCACCCCGCGCATGTGGGGCTTCCAGGCCGAGGGTGCGGCGCCCATCGTGCGTGGCGCACCGGTGGCCAACCCGGAGACGATCGCCACTGCCATCCGCATCGGCAACCCCGCCTCCTGGGAGTTCGCCGTGGCTGCCCGGGACGAATCCGGTGGGCTGATCGACATGGTCAGCGACGACCAGATCCTCGAGGCGCACCTCGCACTGGCTGCGCGCGACGGGCTGTACTGCGAGCCGGCCTCGGCCGCCTCGGTGGCTGGGCTGATCGCGGCGCAGGCTGCGGGTCGCGTCGATCCCGGGCAGACCATCGTCTGCACCCTCACCGGCCACGGGCTCAAGGACACGCAGTGGGCGCTGGCCACGGCGTCGGATCCCACGGTGATCCCCGTCGACGTCTCTGCAGCGGCCCGGGCGCTGGGCCTGGAGGGCTGATGCCCGCCGACATGACCGGCATGGTGGGCAGCGACTCGTCGAGGTCGCCTGTGTCGGGCACCGTGGTCATTGAGGTGCCCGCGACCAGCGCGAATCTCGGCCCCGGCTTCGACTGCCTGGGTCTCGCGCTGGCGCTGACCGACCGGATCGAGGCCCGCTTCACCGACGGGGGGGCCGTCACGGTCGAGGTGGTGGGCGAGGGAGCCGGCCGCATTCCCACGGACGCCTCCAACCTGGTTGCCAGGATCGTGCGCACCGGGCTCGCGACCTTCGACGAGACCGGGGAGCTGGCGGCCAAGGGACTGGAACTGCGGTGCACCAACGCCGTCCCGCAGAGCCGCGGGCTGGGCTCGTCGGCGGCCGCGATCGTCGGGGGCCTGGTTGCCGCCGCGCATCTCGCAGGCGTCTCGGATTCGGTGTCCGATGCGGAGATGATCGCGTTGGCCACACGCCTGGAGGGGCACCCGGACAACGTGGCGCCCGGCGTCCTCGGGGGCGCCACGATCGCCTGGATGCAGACCGGTGAGATGGGTGAGGTCGGACGCGCCACCCGGTTCGTCGTCCATCGCGACGTCGCCCCGGTGCTGGTGATCCCGTCCTCGGAGGCCTCGACCGCCAAAGCTCGTGGAGCCCTTCCGGCGTCCGTGCCCCATGCCGACGCGGCCTTCAACGCCGGGCGTTCCGCCCTGCTGGTCCACGCGCTGTCCACAGACCCGGGACTGCTCCTGGAGGCCACAGAGGATCGACTGCACCAGCAGCAGCGCCGCTCGGTGTACCCGACGAGCATGGGCCTGGTGGAGCAGCTGAGATCCTCGCGGATCCCGGCGGCCATCTCCGGTGCCGGCCCGGCCGTGATCGCCCTCGCCATCGATGGTGACGGACCGGGCCTGGCCGGGCGGATCGCCGACCTGGTGGGCGATGCCGTCCGCGTCCTGTCACTGCCGATCTCTGAGCGCGGGGTCCGGGCGCTGTAGAGCCACGACGGCTGGCCAGGAATCCGTGCGGGTCGATTTCGCGTCCGCGCAAGTCCGGGTGCTACCGTAAGTGATGGATCAGCACGGTGCCACGAACGGCAGTGGCGGACCGGCCCCGAGCACGGAACCTCACTCCTGACGCCTGAAGCATCCCTCACCGTCGCGATCCGCACTCACGGACAGTCGTGCCCGCGGCGTACAGGCGCGCGGGCGATACCCCTCACCCCTAGGAATCACGTGACCGACACGATCAGCATCGCCCCGGACGCCGACGCGAACGCCGGCCGCAGCCGCACCCAGGGCAGCCTGTCCGCGATGCTCCTGCCCGAGCTCAAGAAGGTCGCCCATGACATGGGGCTGGCGGGTACGTCCTCGATGAAGAAGAGCGATCTGGTTGCGGCGATCAGCGCGGCCCAGTCCGGTGGCGCCCCGGCCGCCAGGTCGGGGAGGACGAGGCGACCGCGCGGTGAGAGCGCGGGAGATGCGGGATCGGGCCACGGTGCCCCCCCGGCAGGGCAGGCCGACGAGTCCCGTGACGGCCGCGACGAGCAGGGCACCGAGCGCAGCCAGGACGAGGCGGGCGAGGGCCGGGCGAGCACGGATGACAGCGTGCAGCGGGAGGCCCGACGTCGCGAGCCCCGCCAGCGCGACGGCAACCGGAACCGCGATCAGGGCGTGCAGGACCTCGATCCGCGTGACGGCAGCGATGCACAGAACCGCGACGCCCGCGAGGGCAACCAGGCCCGCGACTCCCGTGAGGGCAATAGCCAGGAGCGCGACTCCCGCGACGGGTCCCAGAACCAGCAGCGCGACTCCCGCGACGGGTCACAGAACCAGGGCGGCCAGAACCAGAACCGCGACACCCAGAACCGCGACACCCAGAACCGCGACAACGATCGGTACGGCGATGAGCCGGGCGGCCGGCGGCGCCGTGGTCGTGACCGCAACCGCAACCGCAACGACCGGACTGACCGCACTGATCGCCGCCCGACGCAGGGACGCGACGTCGAGCCCGAGATCTCCGAGGACGACATCCTCGTCCCGGTCGCGGGCATCCTCGACATCCTGGACAACTACGCGTTCGTGCGCACCACCGGCTACCTGCCCGGCCCGACGGACGTCTACGTGTCACTGTCGACGGTCAAGCGGTACGGCCTGCGCAAGGGGGATGCGATCACCGGCCAGGTGCGCCAGCCGCGTGAGGGTGGTGGGGACCGCCGGGAGAAGTTCAACCCGCTGGTCAAGGTGGAGACCGTCAACGGGGCCGATCCCGAGGCCGCCCGCGGTCGCGTGGAGTTCGGCAAGCTGACCCCGCTGTACCCGGCGCAGCGCCTGCGCCTGGAGACCGAGTCGACCAACATGACGACCAGGATCATCGACCTGGTGGCCCCCATCGGCAAGGGCCAGCGCGGCCTCATCGTGTCCCCGCCGAAGGCCGGCAAGACGATGGTGCTGCAGGCGATCGCCAACGCGATCACCACGAACAACCCGGAGTGCCACCTCATGGTCGTCCTCGTCGACGAGCGGCCCGAGGAGGTCACCGACATGCAGCGCTCGGTGAAGGGTGAGGTCATCGCCTCGACCTTCGACCGGCCCGCCGAGGACCACACCACGATCGCCGAGCTGGCGATCGAGCGTGCCAAGCGCCTCGTCGAGCTCGGCCACGACGTGGTCGTCCTGCTCGACTCGATGACCCGCCTGGGCCGCGCGTACAACCTGAGCGCGCCCGCGTCCGGTCGGATCCTGTCCGGTGGCGTGGACTCTGCGGCGCTGTACCCGCCGAAGAAGTTCTTCGGCGCCGCGCGCAACATCGAGAACGGCGGCTCGCTGACGATCCTGGCCACCGCGCTGGTCGAGACCGGCTCGCGGATGGACGAGGTGATCTTCGAGGAGTTCAAGGGCACCGGCAACATGGAGCTCAAGCTCGACCGGCGCCTGGCGGACAAGCGGATATTCCCCGCGGTGGATGTGGATGCCTCCGGCACCCGCAAGGAGGAGCTGCTCATGAGCTCCGAGGAGCTCAAGATCGTCTGGACGCTGCGCCGAGTGCTGCACGCGCTCGAGGCCACCCAGGCCATCGAGCTGCTGCAGAGCAAGCTGCGGGACACGAAGAGCAACTACGAGTTCCTCCTCCAGGTCCAGAAGACCACCCCCACCGCTCCGACCTCCCGCTCCGAGGACTGACGCCGGGCCCGACAGCGCCCACCGCCGTCGCGACCAGATCCTCCATGCCGGACGGGACGGCCTGAACTCGGGTGGAGGGTCTGCGCCGAGTTGGCGACGCCAGCCCCAGGCGGGGTGGGGAAGGATGGGGGGCGTGACGGCAGTGGAGGAGGCGCGTGGGGCTGGCCGACTGGCCACCTTGCGCCACGAGACCTTCTCCGCGCTGTCCATCCCCAACTTCCGCCTGTACTTCGCGGGGCAGGCCATCTCGCTGACCGGTACGTGGATGCAGATGGTCGCCCAGGCGTGGCTGGTGCTCGAGCTGACCGGTTCGGCCACCTGGGTCGGCCTGACCTTCGCCGCCCAGACGCTGCCGATCCTGCTCGTCGGGCCCTATGGCGGGCTGGTCGCCGACCGTGCCGACAAGCGCCGCCTGCTCGTCGTCCTCCAGGTGGTGATGGGCGCCCTCGCCCTCGGCCTGGCCTTCCTCACGCTCACTGACACCGTCCAGCTCTGGCACGTGCTGGTCCTCGCTGCGCTGCTGGGCCTTGTCGACGCCTTCGAGAAGCCCACACGCCAGGCGTTCCTGGTCGAGATCGTCGGACCGGAATCAGTGCGCAACGCGGTCAGCCTGAACTCCGTGATGGTCAACGCCGCCCGGGTCCTCGGCCCGGCGGTCGCGGGGCTGGTCATCGCAGCCGGCGGCCTGGGCGTGTGCTTCGCGCTCAATGCCGCGTCATTCGTGCCGGTCGCGCTGATGCTTCTGGCCATGGACGCCTCCCTGCTCCTTCCTGCCACGCCGCAGCCCCACGAGCGGGGCCAGGTGCGGGCGGGGTTGGCGTACGTGCGCCGCGAGCGGGAGCTCGGTGTGCCCCTGCTGATGATGGCGATCATGGGGTGCTTCACCTACGAGTTCCAGGTCACGCTGCCCTACCTGGCGCGGACCACCTTCGACGGGGACTCGCGCACCTACGGGTTCATGACGGCGGCGATGGGCCTCGGCGCGGTCATCGGAGGGCTCCACACGGCGGCCCGAGGTCGAACAGGCATCCCCACGTTGGTGCGCTCGTCGGTGCTGTTCGGCGTGCTGGTGCTGGCCACCGCACTGGCCCCCACGGCGGGCTCTGCGCTGGTCCTCCTGGTGGCCGTGGGAGCGGCCAGCGTGTCGTTGATGGCCCGGGGGAACGCCACGTTGCAGCTGGCCGCCGACCCGCAGATGCGTGGTCGGGTCATGGCGCTCTGGCTTGTGGCGTTCATGGGCACGACGCCGGTGGGCGGTCCCGTGGCCGGGTGGGTCTCCTCCACGTTCGGCGCCCGGTGGGGGCTGGTCCTCGGTGCGGTGGCCTGCTTCGCCGCCGCAGCCCTGGGTGCCGCCTCCCAGCGCCGAGCCACGGGGTGACCCTGCGCTCGTTTGGGCGTCCCGCGCCGGACGTGGGATACTTCTGCGACCGCGTCCGGTTCACGTGCGGAGCAGACCAGCCCCACGACCCGGAGCACCGAAGGAGCCAGCCATGAAGTCGGGTATCCACCCCAACTACGTCGAGACGACGGTGACCTGCACCTGTGGGAACACCTTCACCACCCGCAGCACCGCCAGGAACGGCGTGATCCACGCCGACGTGTGCTCGGCCTGCCACCCGTTCTACACGGGCAAGCAGAAGATCCTCGACACCGGCGGCCGCGTGGCCAAGTTCGAGGCCCGCTTCGGCAAGAAGGCCGACAAGAAGTAGTTCCGCAGGACCGGCGGAGCGACTCATGTTCGAGACGTGCGTCGCGCTCGAGCGCGAGTACGAGGACCTCGAGCAGCAGATGTCCGATCCGGCGCTGCACGCGGATCCCGCGGCAGCCCGCCGGGTCGGCAAGCGGCATGCCCAGCTGCGCCCGGTCGTGGCCGCGTACCGCCAGTGGCTCCAGCTCGGTGAGGACGAGGCCGCGGCTCGCGAGCTGGCCTCGGAGGACGCGGACTTCGCTGCCGAGGCCGATGCGTCGGCCGCCGAGCGGGAGCGCGTGGCCGAACGGTTGACCCTGCTGCTGGTCCCGCGTGATCCGATGGACGACAAGGACGTCATCCTGGAGGTCAAGGCCGGCGAGGGTGGAGCGGAGTCGGCGCTGTTCGCCGCCGACCTGCTGCGGATGTACCTGCGCTACGCCGAACGACGAGGTTGGCGGACAGAGATCCTGGACTCCGAGGAGTCCGACCTCGGTGGCTACAAGGACGTCCAGGTCGCGGTCAAGGCCCGCGGCACGGTCGACCCCGGCGACGCCCCGTACGCCCGGCTGAAGTTCGAGGGCGGGGTCCATCGGGTCCAGAGGGTCCCGGTGACCGAGTCCCAGGGTCGGATCCACACCTCAGCAGCTGGCGTGCTCGTGCTGCCGGAGGCCGAGGAGGTCGATGTCCAGATCGACCCCAACGACCTGCGCATCGACATCTACCGCTCCAGCGGTCCCGGCGGCCAGAGCGTCAACACCACCGACTCCGCAGTGCGGATCACGCACCTGCCCACTGGGATCGTCGTCAGCTGCCAGAACGAGAAGAGCCAGCTGCAGAACAAGGAGTCCGCGATGCGCGTGCTGCGCGCCCGGATGCTCGCGTCGGCGCAGGAGGCCGCGGATGCTGAGGCCTCGGACGTGCGCAAGTCCCAGGTCCGTACCGTGGACCGCTCGGAGCGCGTGCGCACCTACAACTACCCGGAGAACCGGATCGCCGACCATCGGGTCAACTACAAGTCCCACAACCTCGATGCGGTCCTCGACGGTGAGCTCGACGACGTGATCGACGCCCTCACCGACGCCGATATGGCCGTGCGTCTCGCCGCGTCCTGACCCCCGCGGGTTCGGTGGGTCCAGGCTCACGGCGCCACCAGGTTGCGCAACTCTCCACACGATGCACACACGATCCGCAAGGGTCCGCCATGCGCCCTCGGCACGCTCGGATCGGGACGGACGCCACGGCGACCGTCCATGGTGCCGATCGATCGAGGAGTACCTGATGGCAATTGCCACGACCCAGTCACGAATTCCCTTCGCCCGCCGGACCTCCGGATATCTCACGTCACAGAATGGACCCATGTACACGGTGCTGGTCGTCGAGGACGAGCGGGACATCCGTGAGGTCCTGCGGCGCTACCTCGAGCGCGAGGGGATCTCCGTCCTCACCGCGGGCACCGGTGCTGAGGCACTGCACCTCATCGAGTCGATCCGGCCCGATCTCGTCCTGCTGGACCTGGGGCTCCCGGACATCGACGGGGTTGAGATCCTCGATGCCGCGGCGCCCGCGATCCCGGTAGTCGTCCTGACCGCCCGTGACACGATCGCCGATCGGATCAACGGACTGCGACACGGTGCCGACGACTACGTCATCAAGCCCTTCAGCCCCACGGAGGTCGTCCTGCGGGTCCAGGCGGTCCTGGGCAGGGGAGTGCGCACCGCCTCACCTGCCGCTGGGCGGCGGTCGTTCGGTGGCGGGCTGCTCGAAGTCGACGAGTCCCGGCACGAGGCTCGCCTGGAGGGGAAGGTCCTGCCCCTGACGCCCAGCGAATGGGGGCTGTTGGTCTCCATGGCTGCCGCCCCGCATCGAGTCTTCACCCGACGGGAGCTCGTCGAGCGCGTCAGCGGGTACACCTTCGAGGGGTACGAGCGGGCCATCGACTCGCACGTGAAGAACATCCGCCACAAGGTCGGCGATCGCGGTCATGATGTGGTGGAGACAGTGGTGGGCTTCGGGTACCGGTTCGGGCTGGACCCAGATGGGTGACGTCCTGGGGCTGACCCGATTGGGCCGGAAGCTCCTGGGTGCCTTCCTCCTGGTGTCGCTGGCCTCGCTCGCAGTCCTGGTCGTCGGGGTGCTGATGACGGACGCCCGGTCGAAGTCGGACTCCGACCGGGCGCAGCTCGGGAGCCTTGCCGCCGAACTCACGCCCGTGGCGGCGCGGACCTACCAGGCGGCCGGTGGTTGGGATGGGGCCGACCTCCAGGATGTGGCGGTCGTGGCCGAGGCTGCGGGCGCGCACGCAATCGTGGTCGATTCCTCAGGTGAGGTGGTGTGGGGCGCTCCTGTGGGCCCCAACTTCGCGTCGAGGGCAGCCTCGTTGCCCATCGAGGTGTCGGGCGCGCAGGTCGGCGAGTTGCTCATCGGGCTTCGTGGCGGTCAGCAGCTCAGGTCATCGTCGGGCCTGTCCCCGTGGTGGTTCCTCCTGGCAGCGGCAGCAGCCATCATGTGCGCCGTGTTGGTATCGCTGCTGGTCGCCCGGCGGATCAACGAACAGATCAGCTCCTTCGTCACCTCAGCGAACGACTTCGCCTCCGGGGATCACTCAGTGCGCGTGGCCGACCCCGGCCCGGGTGAGTTGGGCGACCTGGCCCGGGCCCTCAACCAGGCCGCTGCGGAGGTACAGCGGACAGAGGAGTCCCGGCGCCAGCTCGCAGCCGATATCGCTCACGAGTTGCGCACCCCTCTGACGGCCCTGCAGGCAGGCCTCGAGGAGTTGCGCGACGGCTACGTGGCGGCCGACTACAGCACCCTGGCTGCGTTGCATGACCAGGCGACCAGGTTGGGTCGGATCGTGAACGACCTCTCCGACCTATCGGCCCTGAGATCCTCAGGGCTGCACCTCGAGATGACCCAGGTGGACCTTGCTGAGGTTGCTCGCCTGGCTCTGACGGCCGGTGAGGCGGCGATGCACGCCAAGGGTCTGCAGGTGGAGCTCGACTCGAACGGCGAGGTATGGGTGCGGGGTGATTCTGATCGCTTGCACCAGGTCGTGGTGAACCTGCTGGCCAACACCGTCCTGTACTGCCGACCGGGTGATCGAGTGACGGTCCGGGTACGTGCCACCGACGACGAGGGTGTCCTGGAGGTGGTCGACACTGGACCCGGGTTCACCGAGGACGAGTTGCCGCACGTCTTCGACCGCTCGTGGCGGGGGCACTCAGCCGACGGCACCCGCGGCTCCGGCCTGGGTCTGCCGATCGTGCGTGCGCTGATCGTGGCCCAGGGCGGCGAGGTCCTGGTGGAATCGGAGGATGGCCACGGAGCGTGCATCGCGGTCCGGCTGCCGCTCCGGACCCCGACGGGGGTGCCGCCGGCCGAGTCCCGTGCCCAAGCGACGTGAGGAAGTCCGCGTCCTGACCCTCACGGCCTTGCCCTACTCTGCGTGCATACCGTGCGATGCCTGACACGGTCGGGAGGATCTGTGGACGCGGAACCGGCGATCAGCCTGCACGACGTCGCCAAGACGTACCCGGATGGCACGGTTGCCGTCCACGAGCTGTCCTTCGAGGTCCCGCGCGGCCGGATCGCTGCCCTGGTCGGCCCGTCCGGCTGTGGCAAGACGACCACGATGCGGATGATCAACAGGCTGATCGAGCCAACCTCCGGCGAGATCCGGATCAACGGGTCGAACGTCCTCGACGCTGACCCGGTGGAGCTCCGGCGCAGCATCGGCTACGTGATCCAGCAGGTCGGGCTGTTCCCGCACCGGACGATCGCAGACAACGTGGGCACGGCCTGCGCCCTCAACGGTTGGGACCCTGTGCGGACGCGCGGCCGCGTCTCGGAGATGCTCGAGCTCGTCGGCCTCGACCCGTCGGTGTACGGCCCGCGCTTCCCCCACCAGCTCTCCGGCGGTCAGCGGCAACGTGTCGGCGTGGCCCGGGCTCTGGCCGCAGACCCGCCCGTCCTGCTCATGGACGAGCCCTTCGGCGCTGTGGACCCAGTGGCCCGGGGACGCCTCCAGGAGCAGTTCTTCGCCCTGCAACGACAGATCGGCACGACGGTGGTGCTGGTCACCCATGACATCGACGAAGCCGTGCTCCTCGGCGACCGCCTGGCGGTCATGCGCGAGGGCGGCTACCTCGACCAGTACGCCGAGCCGGGAGCCGTCCTCGGATCCCCGGCCACCCCGTTCGTCGCGGACTTCGTGGGTTCGGATCGCACGATCAAGCGCCTGGCGCTCACGCCGATCGACCTGGCCACCCTGGAGTCCCCGAAGGAGCTCCCCGGCCAACCCGCGGTCGACGCGGGGGCGCGGATGCGCGAGGTGCTCGCGGTCCTGCTCGACTCGCCGACGGGCACGGCGTTGGTCGTCCGGGACGGGCAGCCGCTGGGCACCGTCACCATGGATGCGGTGCACCGGGCCATGGTCTCCGAGGAGCCCGCGGCGTGAACGAGGACAACCCGTGGCTGAGCTGGGAGTACGTCGCGGACCACTGGCCCGAGCTGCTCGCCGCGGGACGTGAGCACCTCGGGATCACGCTCGCAGCGATCACCCTGGCCTGTGCGCTGGCCGTCCCCCTGGCCCTGCTGGCGCGCAGGATCCCGCGCCTGTCCGGGCCGATCGTGGCGACCTCGGGGGTCCTGTACACCATTCCGTCGCTGGCCCTGATCTCCGCCCTGTGGCCGGTGTTCGGCCTATCGCCGCTGACCGTCGTGATCGCCCTGGCCATCTACGCCCTTCTCGTGATGGTGCGCGCGATCCTCCTCGGGCTTGCCGGCGTGCCCACGGAGTCGGTCGACGCCGCGGTCGGGATGGGGCTCTCGGACCAGCAGCTGCTCTGGCGCGTCCAGGCGCCGCTCGCGCTGCCCTCGGTCCTGGCCGGGCTGCGGATCGCGACGGTGTCGACGGTCGGGATGGTCACGGTCGGAGCCCTCGTCGGGTACGGCGGCTACGGGACGATGATCCTCGCCGGGCTGAACGAGAACTTCTACCACGCGAAGATCGCCACGGCCACGATCTGCGCCGTCTTCCTGGCCATTGCCCTCGACGGGCTCCTGCTGCTCGTCGAGCGTCGGTCCACGCCCTGGGCGCGGGGTCGCTGACATGGGCATCTGGGGGTGGCTGACCGATCCCGCCAACTGGTCGGGACCGAACGGAGTCCCGGCCCGCACCGTGGAGCACATCGTGATCGCGGCACTCGCGATGGCCCTGGGCATCCTGGTCGCCCTGCCGGTCGGCATCTGGCTGGGCCACATACGCCGGGCGGCGTTCCTCACCACCTCCATCGGAAACCTCGGTCGGGCCATCCCGACGCTGGCCATCCTGGTGATCCTGGCCTCGATCCCGGCGATCGGCGTGGGCGACCTCGCCGCGATCCTCGCGCTGGCGGTCTTCTCGGTCCCCCCGATGCTGACCTCGGCCTACGTCGGCGTGCGTGACGTCGACCCCGGCGTCCGCGACGCCGCGCAGGGGATGGGGATGACTGGCGGGCAGGTCCTGCGCCGGGTCGAGCTGCCGCTGGCGGCCCCCTCGATCCTGTCGGGCGTGCGCACCTCCCTGGTCCAGGTCGTGGCCACCGTCTCCCTCGCGGCGCTGGTCGGCTCCGGTGGACTGGGGCGCTACGTCGTGGATGGGTTCGCCCGTCAGGACCAGACGCTCGTACTCGTCGGGGCGTTGCTCGTGTCGGTCCTGGCCATCGTCACCGACCGTGCGGCCGGTTGGGGCTCGCGGGCGCTCTTGCCGCGAGGCATCCGGGCCCAGGCAGGGGGAGCGCCTGCCGACGAGCTCGCCGTGGCGCGCGTCCCGGGCGACACGACACCCGCCGCGGCTGGTGCTGCGCTGCGATGGGCTGGTGCCTACGGCGTGATGGCGATCGTGGTCGCCGGTGGGCTGCTGATGGCCGGTGGCCGCTCCCAGGAGGGCCAGGTCACGATCGCCGCATTCAACTTCGGGGAGTCGAAGGTCATGGCCAGCCTGTACGCGGGGATGCTGCAGGACGCCGGAGCCGTCGTCGCGGTCTCCGAGCTCAGCAGCAGGGAGGTCATCGCACCCGCGCTGCAGGCGGGCCAGGTCGACGCCGTCCCGGAGTACCTCGGCACGTTCACCGAGTTCCTCAACAAGCAGGTCAACGGTCCCGATGCCCCGGCAGTGGCGAACTCCGACATTGCCGAGACGCTGGCTGCCGGCCGTGGCCTGGCCGAGCCCCTGGGGATCGCCCTGGCCGAACCGGCCCTGGCCGCGGACCAGAACGCCTTCGCGGTGACCCGGGCCTTTGCCGACGAGCACTCTCTGAGCACGGTGTCGGATCTTGCCGCGTACTCCCGGACCCAACCTGTCGTCCTGGGTGGCCCGCCGGAGTGCCCGACGCGCCCCTTCTGCCAGCCAGGGCTCGAGGACGTCTACGGTGCTGCGATCGAGGAGTTCGTCCCCCTGGACGCCGGTGGACCACTGACGAAGCAGGCACTCGCGCAGGGCCAGGTCGATGTCGGCCTGGTGTTCTCCTCCGACGGCGGCGTGTCGGCGCTGGACCTCGTCGTCCTCGACGATGACAAGGCCCTGCAGACCGTGGACAACCTCGTGCCCGCGCTGTCCGAGCGTGCGGCGACCCCGCAGAACATCGCCGCCCTGAACCGTCTTGCCGCGACTCTCACGACCGAGGACCTGATCGAGCTGAACCGGCAGGTCGACATCGACCGCCGGGACCCCGCGCAGGTCGCCGCCGAGTACCTGGACACCAAGGGCCTGGTCTCGGCGACCCCGTGAACGCGTGGATCTGCTCCCCGCTCGACGATCTGATCCCAGTCGCCCGGGAGCAGATCGTCAGCCTGGGAGCGTATGCGGAGGGGACCGCCCGACGTAGGGTGCTGCGGTGGAGTCGACCCGGGAGCTGCTCAGGGCCGTCGCCGAGGATCTGGCCGCGGCGGGGGTGCCCACCCCGGAGGTGGACGCCGAGCTCCTGATGTCCCACGTCACCGGCCGGCCCCGCTCCCTGTTGCGGCTGGCTGGCAGCACGCTCACCGAGGCTCAGGCTTCGGACTACGCCGGGCTGG
Organism: uncultured Actinomycetes bacterium; assembly: GCA_963747335.1. Taxonomy (GTDB): domain Bacteria; phylum Actinomycetota; class Actinomycetes; order S36-B12; family CAIYMF01; genus Prado023. The sequence continues at coordinate 51,592 of CAVVEV010000006.1, forward strand.
TGGCCCAGCGGGTCAAGCGGGTCCCGCTGCAGCACCTGACCGGACTGGCTCCCTTCCGCCACCTTGAGCTGCGCGTCGGTCCCGGGGTCTTCATCCCGCGTCCGGAGACCGAGCTGATGGTCGACCACGTGCTGGAGTTCGCGGCCGACGGCGGCTCAGCTCCCGGGGAGTGGAGCGGATCACGCAACCGCCCCGTGGAGCCCCGCCGGCCGGCGGGGGAGTCCCGATCCGCCGCGGCGGGTGGGAGCCTGCTGGTCGTCGACCTCTGCTCCGGATCAGCAGCCCTGGCGCTGTCGATCGCCACTGAGCTGCCTGGGAGCCAGGTGATCGCCGTCGAGCTGTCGCCGGCGGCCGTGGAGTGGGCGCGGCGCAACATCGCTGACCATGCCGACCAGGTCGCCGCCGTGGGCAGCTCGATCGAGCTGCTGGTCGGGGACGCCACCTGCGTCGCCGGCTCCGGGGAGCCCTTGGAGCACCTGCGTGGACGTGTCGACGTCGTCGTCACCAACCCGCCCTACGTGCCCTCTGGTGCGATTCCACGTGAGCCGGAGGTGCGCGACCACGACCCCCATCTCGCGTTGTTCGGTGGTCCCGACGGGCTGGAGGTGCTCCGGCCCCTGGCGGAGCAGGCCGCGCTGCTGCTGCGACCCGGTGGCCTGCTCCTCGTCGAGCACGCGGACGCACAGGGTGAGGCCGCCGGCGAGTTCGGGGTACCCGCGGCAATGCGCGCCCAACGCGATCGCGACCCGCTGGAACCCGCCGCCCCGACCGGTTCCCGGGCCGCGATCGAGCCCGATCCCGACGCGGTGCCCGACGTTCAACCGGACGCCCGCGCGCTCCGGGAGACGGGCGCCCCCCGTTCCTGGTGCGACGTCACCGACCACCTCGACCTCGCAGGTCGGCCGCGGCATACCGCAGCGATCCGTGCGGGGAGCAGGATGGCGCCGTGATCCTGATCGACACCGCCGCCCCGGAGGAGCGCGAGCGTGGGTTGGCCGCCGGTGCTGCCGCGCTGCGCCGCGGCCAACTGGTCGGGCTGCCCCTGGACACTGCGTACGGCATCGCCGCCGACGCCTTCAACGGGCGCGGCACCCAGGCACTGCGCGACGCGAAGGGGCGCGCAGACCTCTCGATCCCTGTGATGGTGCCCAGGATCGCGACCGTCTCGGGCATCGCCGAGGTGGACTCCGTCGCGCGGGCGCTGATGCGCGACTTCTGGCCGGGACCCCTCACGCTGATCCTCCCGGCGCAGCCGACCCTGGCCTGGACCCTGACCGACGCCTCGGGACGGATCGCCGTGCGCATGCCCCTGCATCCCGTCGCCCTCGACCTGCTCGAGCGGACCGGGCCCCTGGGCGTGGTCGCCGCGGCCCCACCTCGAGCACCGGGTGAGCCCGCAACCGCACGCTGGTCGTTCCCCGACGAGCTCTCGGAGCACCTGGCCGTGCTGCTGGACGCCGGGCCACTACCCGTCGGGGCGGCGTCGGCCGTGGTGGACCTCACGGGGGACTCCCCGGTGCTCATGCGACCCGGTCCCCTGGACCCAGGCGACCTGCGCGGGTCCTGCCCGGGACTCGTCGTGCCGGGCGCGGGGCCGGGGCAGCCGGGCACGTAGACTCCGGCGTGTCCGGCGAACCCACGATCGCGCCCTGGAGCCCGCCCATGAGCCTTGACACCCCGTTCTGGGGACCCGACTTCGACGCCCTCGCAGCCGAGGATCCCGAGATCGCCGGGGTCATTCTCGGCGAGCTCGATCGCCTGCGCGCCGGCCTGCAGCTGATCGCCAGCGAGAACTTCACCTCGCCGGCCGTGCTCGCCGCCCTGGGCTCCACCTTGAGCAACAAGTACGCCGAGGGTTACCCGGGGCGGCGCTACTACGGTGGCTGCGCGGTCGTCGACGACGCCGAGACGATCGGGATCGAGCGGGCGAAGGCCCTGTTCGGCGCCGATCACGCCAACCTGCAGCCGCACTCGGGGGCCAGCGCCAACATCGCGGCGTACGGCGCCTTCATGAAGCCCGGCGAGACGGTCCTGGCGATGAGCCTGCCCCACGGTGGGCACCTCACCCACGGCACCAAGGTCTCGTTCTCCGGCAAGTGGTTCAACGCGGTGCACTACGGGGTCAACCCGAAGACCGAGGACATCGACTACGACCAGGTCCGCGACCTGGCGCGCGAGCACCGACCGACGATGATCATCTGCGGCGGATCGGCCATCCCGCGCCTGATCGACTTCGCAGCCTTCCGTGAGATCGCCGACGAGGTCGGTGCGATCCTCATGGTCGACGCCGCGCACTTCATCGGGCTGGTGGCCGGGAAGGCGATCCCGAGCCCGGTGCCGTATGCCGACGTCGTGACGTTCACGACGCACAAGGTCCTGCGTGGCCCGCGCGGCGGGATGATCCTGGCGAAGGCCGAGCACGCTGCGGCCATCGACAAGGCGGTGTTCCCGATGATGCAGGGCGGCCCGTTGATGCACGCGGTGGCGGCCAAGGCAGTGGCGCTCAAGGAGGCGGCGAGCCCCGAGTACGCCCAGTACGCACACGACGTGATCGCCAACTCCCAGGCCCTCACCGCCGGCCTCGCCGCCCAGGGCATGCGCCCAGTCACAGGCGGCACCGACACCCACCTGGCCCTGTTGGACCTGCAGGCCACGGGGGTCACCGGGACCGAGGCGGAGGCGCGCTGCGACGCCGCGGGGATCGTGCTGAACAAGAACGCCATCCCGAATGACCCGCGCCCGGCCAGCGTCGCCTCGGGCATCCGGGTCGGCACCCCGTCGGTGACGACCCAGGGGATGGGCATCGCGCAGATGGCCACCATCGCCGAGCTGATCGGGCGGGCGATCCGCGACGAGGACGGGTCGGCCGCGGACGGGATCCGCGCCGAGGTCACCGAGCTGGTCACCGCCTTCCCGGCCTACCCACGCGGCTAGTGCGCGAGTACGGGCTGAGCCTGCTCGTCGCCGCCGCCCTGACCTTCCTGGTCATGCCGGTGGTGCGCTGGCTCGCCCTGTGGGCCGGCGCCGTCGCCGGCGTCCGCGATCGTGACGTCCACGATCACGCCATCCCGCGCTGGGGCGGGCTGGGCATGTTCCTGGGACTCTGCGCGGGGATGCTCCTGGCCAGCAAGCTGCCGATGATGCGCTCGGTCTTCGAGGGCTCCTCAACGGAGGGTGTGGCGCTGCTCTCGGGAGCGGCCATCATCGTCGCCCTCGGCCTGGCCGATGACCGCTGGGAGCTCGACGCGCCCACCAAGATGGCCGGCCAGGTGCTCGCGGCCGCGGTCATGGCGCTGCAGGGGATCACCCTGCTGTGGCTGCCCATCGACGGTGTGCTCGTCCTGGACCCCACCACGTCGGTCCTGCTGACCGTGCTGATCGTGCTCGTGAGCGTCAACGCCATCAACTTCATCGACGGCCTCGACGGCCTGGCCGCGGGGATCACGGCGGTGTCGGCGGCGGCCTTCTTCGTCTACGCCTATCTGCTCAGCGTGCAGTTCGGCGTCGAGCGAGCAACCCTGTCGGCCCTCGTGTCGGCCCTGCTGGTCGGCATCTGCATCGGGTTCCTGCCGCACAACGTGTTCCCCGCTCGGCTGTTCATGGGGGACACCGGCTCCATGCTGATCGGGTACCTGATGGCCGCCAGCGTGATCACGCTGACCGGCAAGGTGGATCCCAACGCCCTCGAGGGCACGACCCTGCTGCCGGCCCTCCTGCCGATCCTCGTGCCGCTGGCGGTGCTGGCCGTGCCACTGATCGACCTGGGACTGGCGGTCATCCGGCGCACCCGGGCAGGCCGCTCGCCGTTCGCGCCCGACAAGCAGCACCTGCACCACCGCCTGCTCGAGATGGGCCACTCCCAGCGGCGTGCGGTGCTGCTCCTGACGGGCTGGGCCGCCCTCATCGCCTTCACGGTGGTCCTGCTCGCCTTCATCCCGCTGCCCTACGCCCTGACCGCCAGTGCCGTCGGTGCGCTGCTGCTCGGGCTCGGCGTGGCCTGGCCGGGCATGCGTGGTCGCGACCCACGCCCCCGATCGGAGGTCGCATGACCGACACCCCGCAGCCCCGCTCCGCGCCCCGGCGCGGTCCCACTGCCCTGGTGACCCCCATGCGCAGGGTGCTGCGCGTGGGCCTGATCGCCTCGCTGGTGGCGCTTCCAGTTGCCGTGCTCATCGGCTACCTGGTCGCTGGAGCGGCCGGTGCCTGGGGTGCAGCCATCGGCATGGGGATCGCTGTCGGCTTCTTCACCATCACGGTGGGCGTCGCCCTGGGCACCGCGGGCATGGATGCCACCGCCCTGGGCGCCTCGGTGCTCGGCTCCTGGCTGGTCAAGATGGTCCTGCTGATCGTCGTCCTGGTCCTCCTGCGCGATGCCGACTTCTACTCCCGACCCGTGCTCTTCGTCTCACTGCTCGTGGGCACCGTCGGGACACTCGTGATCGAGGCGCTCGTGGTCACGCGGACCCAGGTCCCCTACACCGAGCCCCCGGGTCGATGAGCAGCCCCGACCCGACGCCCGACCCCATCGGGCAGGAGACGCCCCCGATGCACCCCTCGCTCGTGCCGACGGGGGAGCACGTCGCGCACTCGGCGATGGGATCCCTGCTCGGTGGCGTGATCGTCTGGGGCGGCATCGGGCTGCTCGCCGACCACTGGCTGGGGACGGGCCGGGTCCTGACCGCCGCGGGAGTGGTGGTGGGGTCATTGACCGGGTTCCTCATCGTGTATCTTCGCTTCGGACGCGATGAGTAGCGATTCTCGGCCGTCCACAAGACCACCGCGAACCCGGAAGGGCCCACTGTGCTGAATGTTCCAGCCGCCGTCGGCTTGTCGGTTCCGATGGCTGGTGGTGAGGGCGAGGGCTATGAGCCGCCCACGATCATGGAGTTCTTCCCGCCACAGCTGGGGGACTTCTGGTGGTCGCCGACCCGGATCAACCTCATCGGGCTGTTCATGGCCGGGGTGCTCGCCCTGTTCTTCGTGCTGGCCATGAAGAAGCCCACGCTGGTGCCCGGCAAGCTGCAGAACCTCGGCGAGATGGCCATCGACCTGGTCTACGTCAACATCATCGACGAGGTGATGGGCGCCAAGGGCCGCCGGTTCGCGCCGATCATCGTCACCCTCTTCTGGATGATCCTGGCCTTCAACATCACCGGCATCGTGCCGATGATGCACATCGCGGCCACCGCCGTGATCGGCGTCCCGCTGGTGCTGGCGATCGTCTCCTACGCGACCTTCAACTACGCGGGCATCAAGGAGCACGGGTTCGGCCAGTACATGAAGCTGAACCTGTTCCCCCCGGGCGTTCCCAAGCCGATCTACCTGCTGGTCACCCCGATCGAGTTCATCTCGACGTTCCTGCTGCGCCCGGTCACGCTCACCATCCGTCTCCTGGCCAACATGATGGCCGGCCACCTGCTGCTGGTGCTGTTCTTCGGTGCCACCAGCTACCTGCTGTTCGAGGCCGACGGGCTGCTGAAGCTCGCCGCGATCCCGTCGTTCGCGATGGGGTTCGCCTTCGTCGCGTTCGAGCTCATCGTCGCGCCGCTGCAGGCCTACATCTTCGCCCTTCTGACCGCCGTCTACATCGACGGTGCCACGAGCCACGAGCACTAGACCCCACCGACCACCGCACACCCACGACTCCCGGGCGACCGCCACGGGCCACACGGAAGGAACCACCACAGTGGAGCTGCTCGCCGAAGTCTCCGGCAACGTCAACGCGATCGGGTACGGCCTCGCGGCCATCGGCCCGGGCATCGGCATCGGCATCCTGGTCGGCAAGGCCCTCGAGGGCATCGCCCGCCAGCCCGAGGCCACCGGTGTCCTGCGCACCAACATGTTCCTGGGCATCGCCTTCACCGAGGCCCTGGCTCTGATCGGCCTGGTCGCCGGCTTCCTCTTCACCTGATCCGTATCGACCTGCGCACGTCAGGCTGATCCCCGAGGCTGATCAGGAAGGGCCATGGACACCATCATCATCGTCGCGTCGGAGGAGCCGAACCCGCTCATCCCGGCGTCCTACGACATCCTGTGGGGCACGATCTCGTTCGTGATCCTGCTGCTCATGTTCTGGAAGTACGTCCTGCCGACCTTCAACAAGGTCACCGCAGAGCGCGCTGAGAAGATCGAGGGCGGCATCGAGAAGGCCAAGGCCATGCAGGCCGAGGCCGCGCGCAGCCGGGAGGCCTACTCCGAGCAGCTGGAGGCGGCCACCAAGGAGGCCGCGGCGATCCGGACCGCGGCGCACAGCGAGGGCGGCGAGATCGTGAACGCGGCGAAGGCCGAAGCCGTGGCGGCTGCTGCTGCCGTGGCCGCTCGGGCCGACGCCCAGATCCAGGCGGAGCGCGACTCGGCCGTCGGATCCCTGCAACGCGATGTCGGTGACCTCGCCCTGCAGCTCGCGAGCAAGATCGTGGGGGAGAGCCTCACCGACGACGAGCGGGCACGGGCGACCGTGGACCGGTTCATCGCCGAGCTCGAGCAGTCCGCACCGGGATCGGAGCCCGGCACCCCATGAGCGCGTCGGTCCGGGAGAACTCCGCCGGGCTCCGGGCCCGCCTCGACCAGCGTCGTGGCGACCCGCAGCTCGAGGCGCTGCCCGGCGACCTGTTCGCCGCGGCCGACCTCATCGGTCGTGACCCGCAGCTGCGCATGGCGCTGTCCGACGCGGGACAGCCGGCGCAGTCCCGGGAGGGCCTCGTCCATGCCCTGTTCGGCGAGCGGATGTCTCCGGCGGCGGTGGAGGTCCTGGCCGACGTCGCGGGGCAGCGCTGGTCGAGCCCGAACGATCTGCTCGAGGCCACTGAGCAGCTCGCGCAGCAGTCGGCGTTCATGGTGGCCGAGCGCGAGGGCAGCCTGGACGCGGTCGAGGACCAGCTGTTCGCCTTCTCCCGGGCGGTCTCCAGCTCGGCCGACCTGCAGATGGCGCTGACCGATCCCTCGGTCGGGGCGGCGCAGAAGGCCGGGCTTGTGGAGGGCCTCCTGGAGGGTCGGGCGGTGCCGCAGACAAGCCAGGTCCTCAGCTACGCGATGGGCCACCTGCGGGGCCGTCGCGTGGACTCGGTCATCGATGGGCTGATGGACCTCGCAGGCGAGCAGCGAAGCCGATCGATCGCCGAGGTCCGCGTCGCCCGGCCGCTGGCCCAGGACCAGGCCGAGCGGCTGACTGCGGCGCTCTCACGGATCCACGGTCGCGACGTGCGACTGAACGTGGCGGTGGACCCGGACGTGATCGGAGGGATCTCGGTGCGCATCGGCAGCGAGGTCGATCGACGCGACCGTGGCCACCCGCATCGAGCAGGCCCGCCGGGCACTGGTCGGCTAGGACGAACGACAACAACGACGTGCCCCGCCGGTCGGCGGGGATGGAACGAGGAGACACGATGACGGAGCTGGCGATCAGTGCCGACGAGATCCGCGCCGCGATCGAGCGCAACGTCGCGGCGTTCGCGCCCGAGACGGCGCACGAAGAGGTCGGCCGCGTGGTTGAGACCGGCGACGGGATCGCCCGCGTCGAGGGGTTGCATTCGGCGATGACCAACGAGCTGCTGGAGTTCGAGGGCGGCCTGCTGGGCCTGGCCCTGAACCTCGACGTCCGTGAGATCGGCGTCGTGCTGCTCGGCGACGGGTCGCTGGTCGAGGAGGGCCAGACGGTCAAGCGCACAGGCGAGGTCCTCTCGGTGCCGGTCGGTGACGGGTACCTGGGCCGGGTTGTCGACCCGCTGGGCACACCGATCGACGGCCGGGGCCCGATCGAGTCCTCGACCCGCCGCGCACTGGAGCTGCAGGCCCCCAGCGTGGTGCAGCGCCAGCCGGTGAAGGAGTCCCTGGCCACCGGCATCAAGGCCATCGACGCCATGACCGCCATCGGTCGTGGCCAGCGCCAGCTGATCATCGGCGACCGGCAGACCGGCAAGACCGCGGTGTGCCTGGACACGATCATCAACCAGAAGGCGAACTGGGAGTCCGGTGACCCGAGCAAGCAGGTCCGCTGCATCTACGTCGCGATCGGCCAGAAGGGCACCACGATCGCCGGTGTCCGCGGCGCGCTCGAGGAGTACGGCGCGATGGAGTACACCACCATCATCGCCGCGCCCGGCCTCTGACTCCGCCGGCTTCAAGTACCTCGCCCCCTACACAGGCTCGGCCATCGGCCAGCACTGGATGTACGAGGGCAAGCACGTCCTGATCATCTTCGACGACCTGTCCAAGCAGGCCGAGGCCTACCGCGCGGTGTCCCTGCTGCTGCGCCGCCCGCCGGGCCGCGAGGCCTACCCCGGTGACGTCTTCTACCTGCACTCCCGCCTCCTGGAGCGCTGCGCGAAGCTCTCCGACGACCTGGGCGGAGGTTCGATGACAGGCCTGCCGATCATCGAGACCAAGGCCAACGACGTCTCGGCCTACATCCCGACCAACGTGATCTCGATCACCGACGGGCAGTGCTTCCTGGAGTCCGACCTCTTCAACTCGGGCGTCCGCCCGGCGATCAACGTCGGCATCTCGGTCTCCCGCGTCGGCGGCTCGGCGCAGGCCAAGGCGATGCGCAAGGTCGCCGGGCGCCTGCGCCTGGACCTCGCCCAGTTCCGTGAGCTCGAGGCCTTCGCCGCCTTCGGCTCGGACCTGGACTCGGCCTCCAAGGCCCAGCTCGCGCGTGGTACCCGACTCGTGGAGATCCTCAAGCAGCCGCAGTACCAACCGCAGTCCCTCGAGGTCGAGGTCATCTCGGTGTGGGCCGGCACGACCGGCAAGCTCGACGAGGTGCCGGTTGAGGACGTGCGTCGCTTCGACTCCGAGTTCATGGAGTACGTCCGGCGCGAGCACTCGGCGATACCGGACGCGATCCGCACCACCGGTGACCTGTCCGACGACACGGTGTCGGGTCTCGAGACCGCGATGGAGGCCTTCAAGCGGACGTTCACCACGAGTGAGGGCCACGTGCTGGTCAAGGACGTCCCAGTGGCCCCGGTGGAGGAGGCCGACGTGATGCACACCCAGATCACCAAGGTCGTGCGGAAGTAGCTCATGGGCGCCCAAATGCGGGTCTACCGACGCCGGATCAAGAGCGTCCAGCAGACCAAGAAGATCACCAAGGCGATGGAGCTCATCGCCTCGTCGCGGATCGTCAAGGCCCAGAGGCACCTGGCCGCTGCCCTGCCCTACACCCGCGAGCTGGTCCTGGCCATCTCGGCGGCGGTGTCGATGTCTGCCGAGTCCGACCACCCACTCATCTCCCAGAAGGACAACCGCAAGCGCGCGGCGGTCCTGCTGATCGGCTCGGACCGTGGCCTCGCCGGCGCCTACTCATCGAACATCATCCGTGAGGGTGAGGGGCTCAATGCCTTCCTGCGCGAGCAGGGGATCGAGCCGGTGCACTTCCTCGTGGGGCGCAAGGTCGTGAACTTCTACAAGTTCCGCGAGCGCTACATCGAGGGGGAGTACGTGGGCTTCACGGATCAGCCCACGGTCGAGGACGCCAAGGACGTTGCCCTCGGGCTGCTCGCCTCCTTCCTCTCCGACAGCGACACCGAGGGCGGGACCGACGAGATCCACATCGTGTACACGCACTTCGTCAACATGGGTCGCCAGGAGGTCCGGATCCGTCGGATCCTGCCGATCGAGGTCGTGGAGCAGGTCGTCGGGGCCAGCGGCCAGGCCGAGCTGCAGCCCGTCCGGGACTCCGACGGCTCCCAGGCCGCCGCGGCCGTGGCAGCTTCGGCCATGCCCCTGTACGAGTTCGAGCCCGATGCCGACACCGTGCTCGACGAGCTGCTCCCGCGCTACGTCGAGAACCTCGTCTACACCGCTCTGCTCGAGGCCGCTGCCTCCGAGCACGCGTCCCGTCGACGCGCCATGAAGTCGGCAACCGACAACGCGGAGGAGCTCATCAAGAGCCTCACGCAGCAGGCCAACCAGGCCCGCCAGACCGAGATCACCCAGGAGATTTCCGAGATCGTCGGCGGCGCCGACGCTCTTGCCTCCGCCACAGCAGGAAGTTGAGGATCCCCATGACCGCCTCGGTTGAGACCGCACAGGGTGTGGGCCGCGTTGCCCGCGTCACCGGCCCTGTCGTCGACGTGGAGTTCCCCGTCGAGGCCATGCCCGCGCTCATGAACGCGCTGCACGTCGACGTGTCCTTCGGGATCGGTGAGGAGGGGGGCGGTGGTCACATGCTGACCCTCGAGGTCGCCCAGCACCTCGGGGACAACCTCGTCCGCGCGATCTCCATGCAGCCCACCGACGGCCTGGTCCGGGGCGCTGAGGTCCGCGACTCCGGGGGACCGATCACGGTTCCGGTCGGCGACGTGACCGTGGGCCACGTGTGGAACACCCTCGGCAAGCCGCTGGACGTGCCGGAGGACACCCTGGAGATCACCGAGCGCTGGGGGATCCACCGCCAGCCGCCGGCGTTCGACCAGCTCGAGTCCAAGACCGAGGTCTTCTGGACCGGGATCAAGGTCATCGACCTGTTGACCCCCTACGTCAAGGGCGGGAAGATCGGCCTCTTCGGCGGCGCCGGCGTGGGCAAGACCGTCCTGATCCAGGAGATGATCTACCGGGTCGCCGAGAACTTCAGCGGCGTGTCGGTGTTCGCCGGCGTGGGCGAGCGCACCCGTGAGGGCAACGACCTCTTCCTGGAGATGACCGAGTCCGGGGTGCTGGCCAAGACGGCCCTGGTGTTCGGCCAGATGGACGAGCCGCCCGGCACCCGACTGCGGGTCGCGCTGACGGCCCTGACGATGGCGGAGTACTTCCGCGACGTGCAGAACCAGGACGTCCTGCTGTTCATCGACAACATCTTCCGGTTCACCCAGGCCGGCTCCGAGGTCTCCACGCTGTTGGGCCGCATGCCCTCGGCCGTGGGCTACCAGCCGACCCTGGCCGACGAGATGGGCATGCTCCAGGAGCGGATCACCTCCACCCGCGGTCACTCGATCACCTCGCTGCAGGCCATCTACGTGCCCGCGGACGACCTGACCGACCCGGCCCCGGCCACCACGTTCGCCCACCTCGACGCCACCACGACGCTGTCCCGGCCGATCTCCGAGCTGGGCATCTACCCGGCCGTGGACCCGCTGGACTCGACCTCGCGGATCCTGGACCCCCGCGTCGTGGGCGACGAGCACTACGCGGTGGCCGCGCGCACCAAGGAGATCCTGCAGCGCTACAAGGACCTGCAGGACATCATCGCCATCCTCGGCATCGACGAGCTCTCCGAGGAGGACAAGGTCCTGGTCAACCGGGCGCGGCGCATCCAGCGGTTCCTGAGCCAGAACATGTTCGTCGCCGAGGCGTTCACCGGCCAGCCCGGCTCGTTCGTGCCCGTCGAGGAGACGGTCGCCTCGTTCAAGGCCCTGGCCGAGGGCGAGTACGACCACATCCCCGAGCAGGCGTTCTTCATGGCCGGCGACATCGAGGACGTCGAGCGCAACGCCGCCAAGCTGAAGGGCTGAGGGGCGCGTCATGGCGGAGCTCAAGGTCTCCCTGGTCGCGATGGATCGCGAGATCTGGGTCGGCCCGGCGCGCATGGTGGTCGCCACGACCCCCGAGGGCGAGATCGGGATCCTGCCCGGTCACGAGCCGGTATTGGCCCTGCTGGTCGATGGGGCTGTCCGGATCGAGACGATCGAGGGCGACAAGGTCGGTGCTGCGGTGCACGGGGGCTTCTTCTCGGTGGCCAACAACGAGGTGGCGATCCTCGCCGAGACCGCTGAGCTGGACACCGAGATCGACGTGGAGCGCGCCCAGCGGGCGCTCGACCGGATCCTGGCCGACGGAACAGTGGACAAGCGCGAGAAGGCCGCTGAGCTGCGGGCACGTACGCGTCTCAAGGCCGCGATGAGCGTCGAGTCCAAGACCATGCACCTGGGCGGCTGACCCCCGGCGGCTGACCCACCGGCTGCCCCGTTACCCCCGCTCGCCCCCGGGCATCCAGAGGATGTCGCCGGCCGCGAGGTTGGCGTGACGGGCCAGGACGAACAGCAGGTCCGAGAGCCGGTTGAGGTACGTGGCCGGCAGCGGGGTCATCTCGTCGCCATGCTCGGCCATCGCCGCCCATGTGGCGCGCTCGGCCCGGCGCACCACGGTGCGCGCCACATGCAGGTGGGCCGAGGCGGCCGTCCCCCCGGGGAGCACGAACGAGCGCAGCGTGGGCAGCTCCGCGTTGTAGTTGTCGATCTCGGCCTCGAGCCGCTCGATGTAGTCGGTCTCGACCCGCAGGGGCGGGAACTCGGGCTCGGCGACCACGGGCGTGCACAGGTCGGCGCCGACGTCGAACAGCTCGTTCTGGATCCGAAGCAGCACGGTACGGACGTCCGCTGCGACGTCGGTGGCGGCCAGGACCACCCCGATCACGCAGTTCGCCTCGTCCACGTCGGCGTAGGCGATCAGGCGCAGGTCGTTCTTGGTCGTGCGGCTCATGTCACCCAGCGACGTGGTGCCGTCGTCGCCGGTGCGGGTGTAGATGCGGGTGAGATTGACCATACGAGCAGCCTATGCCCCCGGCTTCGGGCCCGCAGGCGGCCCTACGATGGCCCCCATGCAGCAGGTGTTCCGGGTCACGGGCGGTCGGCGCCTCGAGGGTGAGATCGGCGTCGTCGGCGCCAAGAACAGCGTCCTGAAGCTCATGGCCGCAGCCCTGCTCGCGAAGGGTCGCACGACCATCACCAACGTCCCGGACATCCTCGACGTCGCGATCATGGCCGAGCTGCTCCGGAGACTGGGCTGCCAGGTCGTGCACGACAGGCCGTCACCGTCGGTCGGCGGGACAGTCACGATCGACGTCCCCGACGTGCCCCACCACCAGGCCGATTACGACCTCGTCCGCCGCATGCGCGCCTCGATCTGCGTGCTCGGCCCGCTGATTGCCCGATGCGGGGCGGCTGACGTCGCCCTGCCCGGCGGGGATGCCATCGGCTCGCGGGGCCTGGACATGCACATCGCCGGGCTGCAGAAGCTGGGCGCGACGTTCGACAACGAGCACGGCTTCCTCGTGGCCAGAGCGCAAGGCCCTGCACGGTGGCCAGATCTGGCTGGACTTCCCGAGCGTCGGGGCCACGGAGAACATCCTGATGGCCGCGGTCCTCGCTGAGGGGGTCACCGTCATCGACAACGCGGCGCGCGAGCCGGAGATCGTCGACATCTGCCAGATGCTCATCAAGATGGGAGCTCGCATCGAGGGCATGGGGTCCTCGACGCTGACCATCGAGGGCGTGGCGGAGCTGCATCCGGTGGAGCACGCGACCGTCCCGGATCGGATCGTTGCCGGCACATGGGCGGTCGCCGCGGCGATCACCTGCGGCGACGTCTTCGTACGCAATGCCATCGGCCGGCACCTGGAGATGGCCCTGGACAAGCTGGCGTCCGCCGGGGCCACGATCCACGTCGAGGACGACGGGTTCCGCGTCCGGATGGACGATCGACCCCGCGCGGTCGACATAGTCACGCTGCCGTACCCCGGGTTCCCGACCGACCTGCAGCCTCAGTTCATCGCGCTGAACGCCATCGCCGATGGCACCGCGATGATCACCGAGAATCTCTTCGAGGCGCGGTTCCGGTTCGTCAACGAGATCGTCCGCCTCGGCGCCGACGTGCGCACCGACGGCCACCACGCCCTCGTGCGCGGGAAGGTCGGGCTCTCCGGCGCACCCGTCGAGGCGGCTGACATCCGCGCCGGGGCCGGGCTCGTGCTGGCCGGGCTCGCCGCGCAGGGCTACACCACGGTCTACGAGATCCACCACGTGGAGCGCGGGTACGCCGGTTTCGTCCCGAACCTCGTGGGCATCGGCGCCCAGATCGAGCGCCTGGACATGCCCAGCCCCTTCGACGACTGAGTGGGCCGCGCACGGCGTATCCCCTGCTGCGTGGGCGATCCGAGGCGGGACCCCTGAGGTTACCGAGCAGTAACCTCGGGCGATAGGATCGGGTGAATCGCCGTCCTTGGAGGAGGTCGCATGTCCACTGTCATGGTCGTCGGAGCGGGGCTCATGGGCTCGGGCATCGCGCAGGTCAGCGCGATCGCTGGGCACGACGTGATCCTCCGGGATATCACCGACGAGGCGGTCGCCAAGGGGCGTGGTGCGATCGAGGCGTCGTTGGCCAGGTTCGCCGAGAAGGGCGCGATCAGCGCTGACGAGGCCGAGGCGGCGCTGGCCCGCATCACCGGGACGACTGACCTCGACGGCGCCGCGGGTGCGGACATCATCGTCGAGGCGATCATCGAGGAGGTGGACCTCAAGGCCGCGCTGTTCACCGACCTCGACCGCCTCGCACCCGAGGGCGCTGTCCTGGCCACCAACACCTCGGCCATCCCGATCACCCGGATCGCCGCCGCGACGAAGCGCCCGGAATCCGTGGTCGGCACGCACTTCTTCTCGCCGGTTCCGATGATGAAGCTGTGCGAGCTGGTGCGCGGGCTCAAGACCTCGGACGAGACCCTGGCCGCGGCGCGCACGTGGGCCGAGGGGATCGGCAAGACCTGCATCGTGGTCAACCGAGACGTCGCGGGCTTCGTGACCACCCGGATCATCACCGCACTGGTCAACGAGGCGATCCGCCTGGTCGAGACCGGCGTCGCGTCGCCTGAGGACGTCGACATCGCCTGCAAGCTCGGCTTCGGACACGCGATGGGCCCGCTGGCCACCGCCGACCTCACCGGCATCGACGTGATGCGCCGGGCGTCGATGTCGATCTACAACGAGACCGCCGAGCCGTCGTTCTACCCGCCGGAGCTGATCACCCGGATGGCGATCGCCGGCGACCTCGGCCGCAAGTCCGGGCGCGGCTTCTACACCTACGGAGGCTGACATGCCCAAGGACAAGCCCTGGATGATGCGCACGTACGCCGGGCACTCCTCGGCGACGGCCTCCAACGAGCTGTTCCGGCGCAACCTCGAGAAGGGCCAGACCGGCCTGTCGGTCGCCTTCGACCTGCCGACCCAGACCGGCTACGACCCCGACGCCGAGCTGGCGCGCGGTGAGGTCGGCAAGGTGGGCGTGCCGATCAGCCACATCGGCGACATGCACAAGCTGCTCGACGGCATCCCGCTGGACCGGATGAACACGTCGATGACGATCAACGCCACCGCGATGTACCTGCTCGCGCTGTACGTGGCGGTGGCCGAGGAGAACGGCATCGAGCCGGCCGCGCTCTCGGGGACGACGCAGAACGACATCATCAAGGAGTACCTGTCGCGCGGGACCTACGTGTTCCCGCCGGCGCCGAGCCTGCGGCTGATCACCGACATGATCGCCTACACCGTGAACGACATCCGCAAGTGGAACCCGATCAACATCTGCAGCTACCACCTGCAGGAGGCCGGGGCGACGCCCGTCCAGGAGATCGCCTACGCGATGGCCACCGCGATCGCGGTGCTCGACGCCGTGCGCGACTCCGGCCAGGTGCCGGCCGAGCGCTTCGGCGAGGTGGTCGGGCGGATCTCCTTCTTCGTCAATGCTGGCGTGCGGTTCGTCGAGGAGATGTGCAAGATGCGCGCCTTCGTCGAGATGTGGGACGCCCTGACCCTCGAGCGCTACGGCGTCACGGACGCCAAGCAGCGCCGGTTCCGCTACGGCGTGCAGGTCAACTCCCTGGGCCTGACCGAGGCGCAGCCGGAGAACAACGTCCAGCGGATCGTCCTGGAGATGCTCGGCGTGACGCTGTCGAAGGACGCCCGAGCGCGGGCGATCCAGCTGCCGGCGTGGAACGAGGCCCTGGGCCTGCCCCGGCCCTGGGACCAGCAGTGGTCGCTGCGGATGCAGCAGGTGCTGGCCTACGAGTCCGACCTGCTGGAGTACCCGGACCTCTTCGAGGGCTCGGTCGTCATCGCCGAGAAGACCGCCGAGCTGGTGGCCGGCGCCCGCGAGGAGCTGGAGCGCGTGCAGGCGATGGGCGGTGCGGTGGCGGCCGTCGAGAGCGGCTACATGAAGTCCGCGCTCGTGGGGGCACATGCCGCCCGGCGCGGGCGGGTCGAGTCCGGGGAGGACGCCGTCATCGGCGTCAACATGTTCACCTCGACCGAGCCCAACCCGCTCCTGGCCGACCTCGACACCGCGATCCAGGTCATCGACCCGCACGTGGAGCAGGCAGCCTCTGACGCCGTGCGCGCCTGGCGGGCGGGTCGCGACGCGGCGCGGGTCGCCGCTGCCCGGGCGACCCTGGCCGAGGCAGCCGCGGGCACCGGCAGCCTGATGCCCGCCTCCTTGGAGTGCGCCCGCGCGGGTGTGACCGTGGGGGAGTGGAGCCAGACGCTGCGCGAGGTGTTCGGCGAGTACCGGGCGCCCACGGGAGTGTCAGGTGTGGCGGGAGTCGTGGCCGGGAACGAGGCCTTGGTCGCCGTCCGCGAGGAGGTGCGGCGCACTGGCGAGGAGCTCGGTGGTGGGCACCTGCGCTTCCTGGTCGGCAAGCCGGGGCTCGACGGGCACTCCAACGGTGCCGAGCAGATTGCCGTGCGGGCACGCGACGCCGGGTTCGAGGTGGTCTACCAGGGCATCCGGCTCACCCCGGCCCAGATCGTGGCGGCGGCGGTGGCCGAGGATGTCCACGTCGTGGGGCTGTCGATCCTGTCCGGCTCGCACATGGTTGCGGTCCCGGAGGTCCTGGCCGGGATGCGCGCGGCCGGCATGACCGACGTGCCCCTGGTCGTCGGCGGGATCATCCCGGACTCGGATGCGGCCGCCCTGATCGAGCAGGGCGTGGCAGCCGTGTTCACCCCCAAGGACTACGACGCGACTGCCGTGATGGGCCGGGTCGTCGCCGAGATCCGCAGGGCCAACGCCCTGGACTGACCGGCCAACGGCGGCCGCCCACGTCCTGGTGTCATCGATCCGGCGATTCAAGTGCAGGATCGATGACTCAGCGGCGCGACCGCCGTCAGAAGAGGCGGGAGTCGGGGTCGTCGACACCGCGCAGGGCGTCGTAGTCGACCACGACGCAGCGGATGCCGCGGTCCTCGGCCAGCGTGCGCGCCTGCGGCTTGATCTCCTGGGCCGCGAACACCCCGGCCACCGGGGCCAGCAGCGGGTCGCGGTTGAGCAGCTCGAGGTAGCGGGTCAGCTGCTCGACCCCGTCGATGTCGCCGCGACGCTTGACCTCGACGGCGACGGCCGCACCCGCATGGTCGCGGAACAGGATGTCCACCGGGCCGATCGCGGTCATGTGCTCCCGGCGGACGAGCTCCCAACCGGCGCCGAACACCGCAGGCTGATCGGCGAGCAGCGCCTGCAGGTGCGCCTCGACCCCGTCCTTGACCAGCCCCGGATCGACGCCGAGCTCGTGACGAGAGTCGTGGTGCACGACGGCGATGGTGATGATCAGGTTCTCGCCGGCCTTGTTGGACACGGTCCAGGTGCCCGCCCCGGACTCGTCCACCTCCTCGCGAACAGCGCACGGCGGGCTCATCCAGTTCAGCGGCTTGTAGGCGCGATCGTCGGCATGCACCGACACGGAGCCATCGGCCTTCGTCAGGATCAGGCGCGTGGCCATCGGCAGGTGGGCAGACAACCGCCCCACGTAGTCCACCGAGCAGTCGGCCACCACCAGTCGCATCGGCACAGGGTACCTGCGCGCCGGCCGGGCGGGGGGCGCCGGCCCTCGCGCACGTGGCTGGTGCAAGACTGGAGGACGGTGTGGATCCAACCACGCCATGGGCATTTCGGGCGTTCTTCTCGGGAGGATGAGCATGGGCCAGATCAGCAGGGTGGGCGTTGTCGGACTGGGCACCATGGGCGCCGGTGTCGTGGAGGTCCTGGCCCGCGCGGGTGTCGACGTGATCGGCGTCGAGGTGTCCGAGGATGCCCTTGCCCGGGGTCGCGCCGCTGTCGAGAAGTCCACGGCACGCGCGGTCGAGCGTGAGAAGCTGACCGCGGAGGAGCGTGCCGCCGCCCTCGGCCGGATCCGCTTCACGACCGACCTCTCCGACCTCGCAGACCGCGAGCTGGTCATCGAGGCCGTCACCGAGGACCTCGAGATCAAGAGCTCGGTCGTCGCCGAGCTCGACAAGGTCCTCGGGCCTGAGGCGATCATCGCCACCAACACGTCCAGCCTCTCGGTCACGCAACTCTCGGTGGGCACCGGGCGCCCTGACCGCGTGCTCGGCATGCACTTCTTCAACCCGGCTCCTGTCCTGTCGTTCATGGAGATCGTGCGCACGCTCGTCACCTCGCCGGACGTCGTGGACCAGGCTGTGGAGTTCGCCGAGTCCCTGGGCAAGGAGCCGGTCGTCGTCGGGGACCGCGCGGGCTTCATCGCCAATGCGCTGCTGTTCGGCTACCTGAACCACGCGGCGACCATGTACGAGGGCCGGTACGCCTCGCGCGAGGACATCGACGCCGCGATGCGCCTGGGGTGCGGTTACCCGATGGGTCCGCTGGCTCTGCTGGACCTGATCGGGCTGGACACCGCGTACAAGATCCTGGACACCATGTACAAGGAGAGCCGCGACCGGCTGCACGCCCCGGCGCCGATCATCAAGCAGATGGTCACGGCCGGCATGAAGGGCCGCAAGTCCGGCCAGGGCTTCTACACCTACGAGGCACCGGGATCGTCGGCCGTGGTCGCCGACGCACTCACCCCGGCTGCGGGCGGCACCGGCGGGGCGGGGCGGACCGTGGAGAAGGTGGGCGTCGTCGGCTCCGGCACGATGGCCACGGGGATCATCGAGGTCTTCATCAAGTCCGGGTACGAGACCCTGTACGTGGCGCGTTCACCGGAGAAGATCGCGGCCGTGCGCGCTGCCCTCGAGCGCTCCCTGACGAAGGCGGTGCAGCGCGGCAAGCTCACGGAGGAGGCGATGGCCGAGGCCCTGGCTCTGGTCTCCGGCACGAGCTCGCTGGACGACCTGGCCGACGTGGACCTCGTGGTCGAGGCCGTGGTCGAGGAGATCGGGGTCAAGACGGCGCTGTTCGCCAACCTCGACGAGATCTGCAAGCCGGGTGCCGTGCTGGCCACGACAACCTCGAGCCTGCCGGTCGTCGAGATGGCGGCCGTCACGGGTCGTCCGGCCGATGTCGTGGGCATGCACTTCTTCAACCCGGCGGCGATCATGCGCCTGGTCGAGATCGTCGCGCACGTCTCGACGGCCCCCGATGTCGTCGCGACCGCGGCGGAGGTCTGCCGGCGGACCGGCAAGCACGCTGTGCACTGCGGCGACCGTGCCGGGTTCATCGTCAACGCGCTGCTGTTCCCCTACCTCAACGACGCGGTGCGGATGCTCGAGGCCCACTACGCGACGGCTGACGAGATCGACCTCGCGATGAAGAAGGGCTGCGGGCTGCCGATGGGTCCGTTCGCGCTTCTCGACGTGGTCGGCAACGACGTCTCGCTGGCGATCCAGCAGACGCTGTACCGCGAGTTCCGCGAGCCCGGGTTCGCCCCGGCGCCGATGCTCGAGCACCTGGTCACCGCCGGCTACCTGGGCCGCAAGACCGGTCGCGGCTTCCGCTCGTACGCGAAGTAGGGATCCTCCGCTTGGTGTGCACGGTATCGACCATCGGATGGTCGATACCGTGCACACCGACTCGTGGGCGTGCTCAGGCCTGTCGGTCCATGTGGGCGAACGGGGGCACGTCATTCCAGCGCTCCATCGGGCCCTTCCAGGTGGTGGGCAGGGGAGCGGCGTCGGGTGCGACGGCGGACACGATCCCGTTCAGTGCGATGCTGGCGTAGGTCTCGCCGACCCACAGGTGCTTGGCTCCCGGGACTGCGATGATCTCGGCCTGGCGCACCCCGGCGAACCGGCGGGCGACATCCACGGGCGAGGCGAACTCGTCGTGCTCGGGGACCAGCGCGGTGACCGGACGCCCCGACGCCGCCCAGCCGGCGACATCGGTGTCGTCGGACCACCGCCCGGGCGGGGACAGCAGCACCGCGCCGGCCACCGGGTCCACGTTGCCCCAGCGCAGGATCACGTCGGTGCCGAACGACCAGCCGACCGCCCAGGGATCCACGAACCCCTGGGCGGTGACCTCGGCCACGGCCGCGAGAAGGTCGTGGCCCTCGCCCCGGTTCTCGTCGAACGCTCCCTCGCTCGTGCCTGCGCCAGCGGTGGTCCCACGCGTGTTGAAGCGCAGGACGCCGATGCCGGCCAGCGCGGGAAGCCGCCAGGCGGCCTTGCGGATCACATGGCTGTCCATGGACCCGCCATGTGTGGGCAGCGGGTGGCAGAACACGATCACGGCGCGTGGGGTCGGCGTCCGCGGGCAGGGACCACTCGCCGACCAGCCGAACGCCGTCCTCCGTGAGCAGGGAGACCGGATAGCGGCGGGCCGGCAGGACCGAGTTGGCGGAGATGTGGGTCACGGCACCAAGGGTAGGGCGTGCCACGGGGCGCCCGTGGGGCACTGACCGGCGAGGTCCGTCGAGGTGGCCGCTCGAGGGTCTGGACCGGCGCGGCGAGGTGAGGCCATACTGCCCTTACCTGGAGGCTCCATGCCGACTGCGCGCCATACCGACGACCCCGGTGCCACAGACCTGCGCCGGGACCTGAACGACGCTCAGGAACGGCTGCGGGCGACCGGCGAGGTGCTCCAGGCGCTGGGTCGCTCCGGCTCGGACCTCGATGACGTCTTCCGGACCGTCGTGCGCAGTGCCCAGCGACTCTGCCGGGGCGATGCCGCCCAGTTGCACCTGTACGAGCGTGGGGCGTATCGGCTGGCCTGGCACTCCGGGCTCACTGATGAGTACCGCGCGTTCATGGCCGAGCACCCGATCGTCGCGGACCGGGCCACACTGGTCGGTCGTGTCGGACTCGATCGGCGCACGCAGCAGATCGACGACGTCCTGGCTGACCCTGAGTACCGCCGAACAGATGCCCAGCGCCTGGGCCGGTTCCGCACGATCATCGGGGCCCCGATGCTCCTCGGCGGCGAGGTGGTCGGAGTCCTGTCCGTGTGGCGGACCCAGGTGGCCCCCTTCTCCGAGCGTGCGGCAGACCTGCTCACGGACTTCGCCACGCAGGCGGCCATCGCGGTGCGAACGGTCGGCCTCGTGCGGGACCTGGAGGCCGGCGGCGCGGCGCTGGCGACGAAGGTCGACCAGCTCGAGGCGCTGGCGGCGGTGGGGGAGGCCGTGCAGCTCCAGCCTCGACCTGGACGAGGTCCTGACCACGATCGTCACGCACGCCGTGGCTCTCTCGGGTACGGACGGGGGCTCGATCCTGGAGTTCGATCCGGAGCTCGGGCAGTTCCGGGTCCGGGCCGCCTACGGGACCAGTCCCGAGGTGCTGGAGTCCCTGCGTAGGATTCGGCTCGGGCTCCACGACACCCTGGTCGGGCGGGCGGCACGGGAGCGGGTGCCGCTGCAGGTGCCGGACCTGGCAGTTGACTCCGGTGATGCCCACCTGCGCACTCTGCGCGACGCCGGATGGCGCAGCCTGGTCGCGATCCCGATGGTCCGCCAGGACCAGATCGTCGGCGCGCTGGTCGTGCGCCGCCGCACCCCGGGCGAGGTGGACCCGGAGACCTGCGAGTTCCTCGAGACCTTCGCCAGCCAGTCCTCGTTGGCGATCGGCAATGCCCAGCTGTACCGCCGCCTTCAGCAGAAGAGCGCCGAGCTGGCTGTGGTCAGCCAGCACAAGTCGGAGTTCCTGGCCTCGATGTCCCACGAGCTGCGGACGCCGCTGAACGCCATCATCGGCTTCTCTGAGGTGCTTCTCGAGCGCATGTTCGGGGACCTCAATGACAGGCAGGACGAGTACCTGCGTGACATCCACTCCTCGGGCAGGCACCTGCTGGCACTGCTCAACGACATCCTGGACCTGTCCAAGGTCGAGGCCGGGCAGATGGTTCTGGACATCACAACGGTCGACATCCGACCACTGCTGGACGGGTGCGTCGGGTTCGTGCGCGAGCGGGCCCAGCGACACGGGCTCACCGTCACCGTCGAGGTGGACGAGGATGCCGAACAGGTCGAGGCCGATGACCTCCGGCTGCGGCAGGTGGTCCTGAACCTCCTGACCAACGCCGTCAAGTTCACTCCGGACGGCGGGCAGGTGTCCGTCCGGGCGTACCGCGACGGCGAGGAGATCGCGGTCACCGTGACCGACACGGGCGTTGGGGTGCCCGAGGCTGATCGTGACCGCATCTTCGAGTCCTTCCAGCAGGGTGGCCGTGCGCCGGTTGCGCAGGAGGGGACCGGGCTCGGGCTGACCCTCACCCGGCGCATCGTGCACCTGCACGGTGGACGCATGTGGCTGACCAGCCAGGAGGGCCAGGGGAGCACGTTCGGCTTCGCGATCCCCCGTGGACGGACGGTGGAGGCGACCATCGCCGTCACCGAGGACGCAGCGGGCTCCGGGTTCGTCCTGGTCGTGGAGGACGATCGCCCGTCCCAGGACCTCATGACGATCCTGCTCGCCGACCAGGACCTCGCCGTGGAGGTGGTGCCGACCGGCGAGCAGGCGCTCGAGCGAATGGTCGTCGCCCGGCCGAGTGCCGTGGTACTCGACATCGGCCTCCCGGGGATCGACGGGTGGGAGGTCCTGTCGCGCATCAAGGGGGACCCCGTGACGGCGCAGGTGCCTGTCGTGGTGGTCTCGATCCTGGACGAGCGAGCCCGGGGCATCTCTCTCGGGGCTGATGAGTACATCGTCAAGCCGGTCACCCGTGACCACCTCGTGTCCGCGCTGGGCCGGGCTGGTGTGCTGCGGCCCCGCGGATCGGAGAGCACGGGATCAGGCCGTCTGAGCTCCCCCGGGGGTGGTCCATGACGGGTGAGCGGATCCTCGTCGTCGAGGACAACGCGCTGAACCTGAAGCTGGTCAGCGCCGTCCTGGAGAACGCCGGATACCTGGTCCGCCCGGCCGGCACCGCCGAGGACGGGGTGGCCGCGGCCCTGGCCGATCCACCGGACCTGGTCCTGATGGACCTCCAACTCCCCGGCATGGACGGGTTCGCGGGCCTGCGGGCCCTGCGCGCCGACCCGGCCACACGCGCGGTGCCGGTGCTGGCCGTCACTGCGCTGGCGATGCCCGAGGACCGCGAGCGGGTACGGCGCGAGGGCTTCGACGGGCACATCGAGAAGCCGATCAGCGTTCGCGGTCTCCCCGAGCGGATCCGCGACGCCCTCAACCGACGCAAGGGGCCGTCATGACCGACGCATCGCTGCACCCCGAGGCTGACCCCGTCGTGCTTGTCGTCGACGACCTGAGTGCCAACCTCCGACTGATGGAGGCTGTGCTCGCCCCCCGGGGCCACCGGGTGATCCTGGCCGCGTCCGGTGCCCAGGCCTTGGAGGTCCTGGGCCGCGAGGACGTCGACATCGTGCTCCTGGACATCCTGATGCCCGACATGGACGGTTACGAGGTCTGCCGCAGGATCCGGGCTGACGAGCGAACTGCCTTCCTGCCGGTGGTCATGGTGACCGCCAGCGGGGACCAGGAGAAGGTCAACGCCATCGAGGCCGGAGCCGACGACTTCGTCGCCAAGCCGTTCGTCCAGCCCGAGCTCCTGGCGCGCGTGCGCTCACTGGTCCGGATCAAGCGCTACCACGACACCATCGCTCGGCAGGCGGTGGAGCTGGCGGACTGGAACCGTGAGCTCGAGGAGCGGGTCAGCCGCCAGGTGGAGGAGCTCGAGCGGGTGAGCAGGCTGCGTCGGTTCCTGTCCCCGCAGGTGGCCGAGATGGTCCTGTCCGCCGGGGACGGATCGTTCGCCGAGGGCCACCGCCGCGACATCACCGTGGTGTTCGCCGACCTTCGGGGCTTCACCGGATTCGCCGAGACAGCGGAGCCCGAGGAGGTGTGGGCCGTCCTCGGCCAGTACCACCAGGCGATCGGAGACCTCGTGATGCGCTTCGACGGCACGCTCGAGCGCTTCACCGGTGACGGGATCATGGTCTTCTTCAACGACCCCGTCCCCATCGACGACGCCCCAGCCCGCGCGGTCCGCCTCGGCGTGGCGATGCGTGCCCGGGTGCAGGAGCTGGCCGAGGCCTGGCGGCGGGCGGGCCACTCCCTCTCGTTGGGGATCGGGATCGCCCAGGGTTACGCGACGTGCGGGCGCATCGGGTTCGAGGGTCGCTACGACTACGCGGCGATCG
The DNA here is from genome assembly GCA_963747335.1 of uncultured Actinomycetes bacterium. Taxonomy (GTDB): domain Bacteria; phylum Actinomycetota; class Actinomycetes; order S36-B12; family CAIYMF01; genus Prado023. The sequence continues at coordinate 75,626 of CAVVEV010000006.1, forward strand.
GCACCGTCACGAACCTGGCCGCCCGGTTGTGCTCGGCGGCCGAGCCGTGGCAGGTGCTGGTGACGCAGCGTGTCAGTGCCGCGGTTGAGGAGGTGGCCGTGCTTCGCCCCGTCGGCGAGCTCACGCTGCGTGGGTTCTCGCGACCGATCGCCACCTATGACGTGATCGGCCTCGACGCGGCCCGGGTGGCACCATGAGCGCCCCGTCGCTCTCGGGCGATCGGACGTTGCTCGAGGCCCTCTCGCCGCAGGAGCGGGAGGCGCGCTTCGAGGCGCTGCAGCACCAGATGCCCGAGGTCTGGCGGATCATGGGACTCAACGAGGTCGGGGAGTCCGTCGTGGTCGTGCCGTCCGTATCGCTCGATCGCATCGATGAGCGTGGCGGCACGCTGCTGCAGGCCTACGAGGAGCGGTTCCTGTTCCTGCTGCTCCTCCTGCGGCAGCCGCGGTTGCGGATGGTCTACGTGACGTCGATGCCGATCGCCTCGACGGCCATCGAGTACTACCTGGCGCTGCTTCCTGGTGTGATCCCGAGCCATGCCCGGTCGCGGCTCGACCTCGTGCACGTGGGCGATGCATCGGGCCGCCCCCTCACAGAGAAGCTCCTGGCGCGTCCCAGGCTGCTGGAGCACATCCGCGCGCTGGTGCCGGATCGTCGCCGATCCCACCTCATCCCCTACAACACCACGGATCGCGAGCGGGACCTGGCACTCGCGCTGGGGATCCCGATGTACGGCGCCGATCCTCGGCTGTACCCGCTCGGGACCAAGTCCGGCTGCCGTCGGTTGTTCGCCGAGGAGGCCGTGCGTCACCCGCTGGGCTTCGAGGACCTGTCCAGCCTCGACGACGTCGTGGACGCCCTGTCGCGGTTGCGCACTGAGCGTCCGGGCGCGAGTGAGGCGCTCGTGAAGCTCAACGAGGGCGTGTCGGGGGAGGGCAACGCCCTGGTCGACCTCCGGGACCTGCCGGCACCGGGCTCGCCCCAGGAGCGTGCGGCAGTCACCGCACGCGTCGAGGCCATGAGCTTCGAGCTGCCGACGATCGAGCTGGGGCCGTACCTGGCGAAGCTGGCCGTGCGGGGAGGCATCGTCGAGGAGCGGATCGTCGGCGTTGAGCTGCGCAGTCCGTCGGTCCAGTTGAGGGCGCTGCCCGATGGTGAGGTCGAGCTGCTGTCGACCCACGACCAGCTCCTGGGCGGTCCCAGCGGTCAGAGCTACCTCGGCTGCCGGTTTCCCGCGGACTATGGGTACGCGTCGGCGATCAGCCGTGATGCCCTGACCATCGGCCGACGGCTGGCGCGGGAGGGCGTGCTCGGCCGTTTCGCCCTGGACTTCGTCGTCGTGCGCGACAGCGCGGGGCAGTGGACGAGCTACGCGATCGAGATCAACCTGCGCAAGGGCGGCACAACCCACCCCTTCCTGACGCTGCAGTTCCTGACCGATGGGCGCTACGACCCCGACACGGCGCTCTTCGTCACGCCCTCCGGCAAGGAGAAGCACTTGGTCGCCACGGACCACCTCGAGGCCCCTGAGCTCGCGAGCCTGTCCCTGGAGGACCTCTTCGACATCGTGGCCCGCAACCGCCTGCACTTCGATCAGTCACGCCAGGTGGGCATCGTCTTCCACATGATGAGCTGCCTGACGGAGGAGGGTCGTGTGGGACTGACCGCCGTCGGCGATTCCCCCGAGGATGCCGACTCGCGCTATCGCCGTGCCGAGCAGGTGCTGCTCGCCGAGGCGAGGGCCGCCCTTGCGCCGTTGGCCCTGGAGCCGCTGGGGTAGGGCGCTGCTGGACCTGGGCGCGGCTGGACCTGGGCGGATCCGCTGGTGCCCGGCCAGCCCCTACCGCGGGCGCCACCGGGCGCGGTTGTTCCAGCAGGGTGTGTGCCAGTGCCGGCGGAACTCGTCGCCGTCGTGGCGGTCGGCCCGCCACGCCACGATGTGGGCCAGGCCGGGCCGGATCTCCTGCTCGCATCCGGGGCACCGGTAGGCCTTCGACGCCGCGGCCCCGGTGATCGTGCGCACGTGCCACTGACCATCGGGGTGGGACTGGGAGGCCTGGACCGAGCCGATCGGGCGCATCGGGACGGCGTCCTGCGCCCGCCGATTCCTGCGCCCCATGGGCCAACGGTAGCCCGACGATGCCCACCCCGGGACGCGAAGTGGCTAGCCTTCGCACCATGCTGCATCACGTCGAGAGTGGAACAGGTCAGCCCGTCGTACTCCTGCACGCGTTCCCGATGGACAGCTCCCTGTGGGCCGTGCAGCGCCAGGCGCTGGCTCCGGCCGGGCACCGCGTGATCACCCCCGACCTCCCGGGGTTCGGAGGCAGCGCCCCGGCCCAGGAGCCACCCTCTCTGGACGTCATGGCCGATGCGGTGGTCGAGCTCCTGGATCGGCTCGGGATCGAGCAGGCGGTTGTGGGCGGGCTGTCGATGGGCGGGTACGTGACGATGGCGCTGCTGCGTCGGCACCCGCAGCGACTCGCGGCAATCGTCCTGGCCGACACCAAGGCAGGTGCGGACACCCCGGATGCGGCTGCGAATCGTGAGGCGGTGGCCGCGGCCGTCGAGGCAGCGGGGACTGCCGCCGGAATCGCCGACGGGATGCTGGCCAACCTCCTGGGTACCACGACCCGCGAGACCCGACCCGAGGTGGTGGGGACCGTGCGCAGGTGGATCGGTGCCCAGCCGGCAGCCGGCGTGGCATGGGCGCAGCGCGCGATGGCGGCTCGGCCCGACTCCCTTGCGGATATCACGGCGTTCGGTGGTCCGGTGTTGGTCCTGTATGGCGCGGAGGACACAATCTCGCCGGCGCCGGACGCGTTGGCGATGGCCGACGCAGCCCGGGCCGGCGCGAGCGCCACGACTGTCGTGGAGATCCCGGCGGCCGGCCACCTGACTGCTTTCGAGGCCCCGGAAGCGGTCACCCGTGCCCTGACCGGCTGGCTCGCCACCGTCTGATCGGCGGTGCCGCCCACGACCGCGCCACCGGACTGCACCGCTGGGCCGCGAACGCGCCCGAAGTGAGCGTTTTCGGGCGGTCTGATTCCCTCGCGGCCTCCGACCGCGCACGAAGTGAACCGTCTGACCGCCATACGCAGGGTCTATCGGTTCAGATCGTGCGCGGTCGCGGCGGGGGCCCGGCAGCGCACATCCCTAATGGTTCGTTTCGTGTGCGATCGGGGACCAGGAGCCCCTGTGAGGGTCTCGTCGCCCGGCGCACCGGACCCGGCGCACCGGACCCGGCGCACCGACCCGTCCGTGGATCAGACCCCGCGGAACCGGTTGATGGCGTCGAGGTGCTTGGCGCGCTTCTCCTCGTTGCGGACCCCGAGGCCCTCCTCCGGCGACAGGCACAGGACCCCGACCTTGCCCTGATGCAGGTTGCGGTGCACCTCGAAGGCGGCATCGCCGGCGCGATCGAGCGGGAAGGTCTGGGACAGCGTGGGGTGGATCAGCCCGCGATCGATGAGCCGGTTGGCCTCGTAGGCCTCGCGGTAGTTGGCGAAGTGCGAGCCGATGATCCGCTTGAGGTTCATCCAGAAGTAGCGGTTGTCGTACTCGTGCATGTAACCCGAGGTCGAGGCGCAGGTGGCGATGGTGCCGCCCTTGCGGGTCACATACACCGACGCGCCGAACGTCTCACGGCCCGGGTGCTCGAACACGATGTCCACGTCCTCGCCGCCCGGTGAGCTCGCGGATCCGCTTGCCGAACCGCTGCCACTCCTTGGGATCCTGCGTGGACTCGTCCTTCCAGAACCGGTAGTCCTCGGCCTTGCGGTCGATGATCAGCTCAGCGCCCATCTTGCGGACGATGTCGGCCTTGTCGTCGCTGGAGACGACGCACACCGGGGTCGCCCCGCCGTTGAGGGCCATCTGCGTGGCGTACGAGCCCAAGCCGCCGGACGCCCCCCAGATCAGCACGGTGTCGCCCTGCTTCATGCCTGCGCCGTTGCGCGAGACGAGCTGGCGGTAGGCGGTGGAGTTGACCAGGCCCGGGGCCGCGGCCTCCTCCCAGGTCAGGTGCGCCGGCTTGGGCATCAACTGGTTGGACTTGACCAGTGCGACCTCGGCCAGGCCGCCGAAGTTGGTCTCGAAGCCCCAGATCCGCTGCTCGGGATCCATCATCGTGTCGTTGTGGCCCGCCGGGCTCTCCAGCTCGACGCTCAGGCAGTGGGCGACCACCTCGTCGCCGGGCTTCCAGGCGTTCACCCCGGGACCGGTGCGCAGCACGACGCCGGCGAGGTCCGAGCCGACCACGTGGTAGGGCAGGTCGTGCCGCTTGGCCAGGGCGTGGGTGCGCCCGTACCGGCTCAGGAATCCGAACGTGCTCACGGGCTCGAAGATCGCGGACCAGACCGTGTTGTAGTTGATGGCCGATGCCATGACGGCGACCAGCGCCTCACCCGGGCCCAGCTCGGGGACGGGCACATCGTCGAGGTGCAGCGACTTGCGGGGGTCCTTCTCGCGGCTGGGCATCCCGGCGAACATCTGCTCCTCGTCCTTGTGAACGGTGACGCCGCGGTAGGACTCGGGCATGGCGATCTCGGTGAAGCCCGGCTCGAGGTGGGCATCGGCCAGGATCGCGTCGAGGATCTGCTTCACGGGGGACCTCCAGGGATGTCGGACGAGTACCGGTCCCGTTCAGGCTACTGCCCGGTAACCTCCTGACGTCACCCGGGGCGGTGGTGTGGCCCAGGCTCGGCGCGCAGGCCGGGATCGCCCATCGGTTGGGCGAATCCGGCTCGGGGGACGCCGCTCAGTGTGCGGCCGCGTCCTTGGCAGGCTCGACGAGCTCGACGAGCACCCCGCCGCAGTCCTTGGGATGCACGAAGTTCACCCGGGAGCCAGCCGTGCCCCGCTTCGGCACGTCGTAGAGCAGCCGAACCCCCGCGGCGCGCAGGCGCTCACCGGCCGCGTCGATGTCGCTGACCCGGAAGGCCAGCTGCTGCATCCCCTCACCGCTGCGGGCGAGGAACTTGCCGATGGGGGAGTCCTCGCGCAGGGGCGCCAGCAGCTGCAGGAAGGAGCCGGACCCGGCGATGTCGATCATCGCCTCGCGCACGCCCTGCTCCTCGTTGACCTCCTCATGGACCGAGTGCAGGCCGAAGGCGCGCTCGTAGAAGGCGATGGCGACCTCGAGGTCAGCAACCGCCAGGCCGACGTGGTCGATACGCTCGACCAAGGGGCCGAGGGCCGCCACGGGCGATGATTCGGGCAACTCGGGCGCGGGCTTGGGGGTGTCCATCCGGAACCGCCTTCCTGTCCGGCGCGCGGCCGGACGTATGACTGGGGCGCGCACGTGCCTCCACGGCGCGCTTGCGCGCAATCAGCCTACGCCGTGGGCAGTTCCGGCCTCAGGCCGCCGGGTTGACCAGCCCCGTGCCCGCCCGGATGTCGCGCTCGGATGGCTCCGCTCCGGCGATGCCGAGGCGGTGTTCCGTCGGTGCGGGCGCGTGGCTATCGTGGTGCGTGAATCAGCACCGCCAGTCCCCACGACAGGAGAGGCACGCCATGTCAGCTGGTCCCGCACCAGCCCGTGAGTCGTGGCCTCTTGAGCAGTCCGACCAGAACCCCACGACAGAGAGGCACGCCATGTCCGGATCCGTGATCGTCGCAGGAGCTCGAACCCCGATGGGTCGGTTGCTCGGGTCCCTGAAGGGGTTCTCGGCCGCAGAGCTCGGGGGCATCGCCATCAAGGGCGCGCTGGAACGGGCAGGCGTTTCCGGTGACCAGGTGCGAGTACGTGATCATGGGCCACGTCATCCAGGCCGGAGGCGGGCAGATCTCCGCACGGCAGGCCGCGGTCGAGGCCGGGATTCCCATGTCGGTGCCCGCGCTGACCGTCAACAAGGTGTGCCTGTCGGGCATCAACGCGATCGCCCTGGCCGATCACCTGATCAGTGCCGGTGAGTACGAGATCGTTGTTGCCGGTGGCATGGAGTCGATGACCAATGCGCCCCACCTGCTCACCGGCAGTCGCGAGGGTGTGAAGTACGGCGACTGGAAGATGCTGGACTCGATGTCGCACGACGCACTGTTCTGCTCCTTCGACCATGTGGCGATGGGCGAGTCGACCGAGCGATACAACTCGCGCTACGACCTCACCCGCGAGGAGCAGGACGCGTTCTCCGCCCGGTCGCACCAACTCGCGGCGCGGGCTCAGAAGGACGGCCTCTTCGACGACGAGATCGTGCCGGTGTCGATCCCGCAGCGCAAGGGTGACCCGATCGACTTCAGTGTCGATGAGGGCGTGCGCGGGGACACCACCGCCGAGTCACTCGCGCGGTTGCGCCCGGCCTTCACCAAGGACGGCACCATCACCGCAGGGTCCTCATCGCAGATCTCCGATGGTGCCGCCGCGGTGGTCGTGATGAGCAAGGCCAAGGCCGAGGAGCTGGGCCTGACGTGGCTGGCCGAACTCGGCGCCCATGGCATGGTCGCCGGCCCGGACGCGTCGCTCCAGGAGCAGCCGGCCAATGCCGTGCTGAAGGCCTGCGAGCGGGAGGGCATCACCCCGGCCGACCTCGACCTCCTCGAGCTCAACGAGGCGTTCGCGGCCGTGGGCCTGGTGTCGACCAGGAAGCTGGGCGTGGATCCGGAGAAGGTCAACGTCAACGGTGGCGCGATCGCGATGGGCCATCCGGTCGGGATGTCCGGCGCGCGGATCGTGCTGCACCTGGCCCTGGAGCTCAAGCGGCGCGGCGGTGGCGTGGGGGCTGCGGCCCTCTGCGGCGGCGGCGGACAGGGCGACGGCCTGATCATCCGAGTCCCCAAGGCCTGAGCCGAGTCAGGTCGCGGCGTCCGGTGTGCGGCGTGGCCGCGGCGGTGCGATAGGCGTGGCTCGGGGCGGCGGGACGCGAGAGGTCCCGGCCGGGGGGAGAAGGAGTGTGCGTGGCGCGGAGCGTGGATGTCGATGAGCTGGTCGAGCGCGCCCTGGCGGGCGACCCCCGCTCGGTCGGCCGGCTGATCACGCTCGTCGAGGACGGCGCCCCACAGCTGCGGGCGCTCATGGCCGCGCTGGCGCCCGCGCTCGGGGGGCGCCCACATCGTGGGGCTCACCGGCTCGCCCGGGGTCGGCAAGTCCACCACGACCTCGGCGCTGGTCGCGCAGTTCCGCGCCGCAGGGCGCCGCGTCGGAGTGCTTGCGGTCGACCCGTCCTCACCGTTCTCCGGGGGGGCCCTGCTCGGCGACCGGATCCGGATGCAGGAGCACGCCACTGACCCGGAGGTGTTCATCCGCTCGATGGCCTCCCGTGGCCACCTCGGTGGGCTGGCCTCGGCGACCCCGCAGGCCGTGCGCGTCCTCGACGCGGCCGGCTGCGACCCGGTTCTCGTCGAGACGGTGGGAGTCGGGCAGTCGGAGGTGGAGGTCGCCGGCGAGGCGGACACCACCATCGTCCTGCTGGCACCGGGGATGGGCGACGGGATCCAGGCGGCCAAGGCGGGGATCCTCGAGGTCGGCGACATCTTCGTGGTGAACAAGGCCGACCGTGACGGGGCCGACTCCACCGCCCGCGAGCTGCGCCACATGATCAGCCTCGGCCCCTCGGGACAGGCGGGCGCATGGAAGCCACCCGTGCTCAAGGTGATCGCCACCCGGGGTGAGGGGGTGTCCGAGGTGGTTGCCGCGATCGACGGGCATCGCGCCTGGCTGGAGTCCTCGGGAACGGGGGCCATGAGGCGCCGCCGCCGGGCACGCTCGGAGATCCAGGGGATCGCCCTGGCCGCGCTGCGGGCCCGGTTCGCCGGGATCGGGGGGGACGGCGCCCTCGAGGGGCTCGCCGACGATGTCGCAGCAGGACGCACCGACGCCTTCACGGCCGCCGACCGGCTCGTGGCAGAGGTCGCCGGCTGACCACGCGAGGTCCTCGGCCTACCCACCGGCACCGCGACGAGTACCGTGGCCTGCATGAGCAGTTCTGAGGGTCGTTCCCGCTGGGAGGCGGACTTCGACGCCTCCGTCGAGTCGGGCAAGGTCCGCGACGCCGACTTCACCACACTCTCCGGTGACGAGGTCGCGCCCGTCTACGGCCCGCCGGACGGGGGCGAGCCGGTAGCCCAGATCGGTTGGCCGGGTCAGTTCCCCTTCACGCGCGGCCTGCACCCCACCGGCTACCGCGGCCGCCTGTGGACGATCCGGCAGTTCGCCGGCTTCGGCAACGCTGAGCAGACCAACGGGCGGTTCCGCGACATCCTGGCGGCTGGCGGCGGTGGGCTCTCGGTGGCGTTCGACATGCCCACCCTCATGGGTCGGGACTCCGACGACGCCCTGGCCCGCGGCGAGGTGGGCCACTGCGGGGTCGCCATCGACTCCGCGGCAGACATGGAGGTGCTGTTCGCCGGGATCCCGCTGGCCGATGTCACGACCTCGATGACGATCTCCGGACCGGCCGTGCCGATCTTCGCGATGTACGTGGTGGCCGCCGAGCGCCAGGGCGCGGACATCAGCCTGCTCGACGGCACCCTGCAGACCGACATCTTCAAGGAGTACACCGCGCAGAAGGAGTGGCTGTTCGGCCCCGAGCCGCACCTGCGCCTGATCGGCGACCTGATGGAGTGGGTCGGCGCGAACGTGCCGACGCTACAAGCCCCTGAGCGTGTCCGGCTACCACATCCGGGAGGCTGGGTCGACGGCCGCGCAGGAGCTCGCGTTCACGCTCGCCGACGGGTTCGGGTACGTCGAGCTGGGACTCTCCCGGGGCCTGGACGTCGACGAGTTCGCGCCCGGGCTGTCCTTCTTCTTCGACGCGCACATCGACTTCTTCGAGGAGATCGCCAAGTTCCGGGCCGCACGGCGCATCTGGGCGCGGTGGCTGCGTGACGAGTACGGCGCGACCACCGACCGTGCGCAGTGGCTGCGCTTCCACACCCAGACCGCCGGGGTGAGCCTGACCGCGCCGCAGCCGGACAACAACATCGTCCGCACCGCGATCGAGGCGCTGGCCGCAGTCCTCGGCGGGACGAACTCGCTGCACACGAACGCCCTCGACGAGGTCCTCGCGCTCCCGAGCGAGAAGGCCGCGCAGATCGCGCTGCGCACCCAGCAGGTGATCGCTGAGGAGACCGGCGTGGCCAACGTCGCCGACCCGCTGGGCGGCAGCTGGTACGTCGAGGCCCTGACTGATCGCATCGAGGCGCAGGCGGAGGCGATCTTCGCCCAGATCCGCGAGCTCGGCGAACGCGGCAGCCCGATGGACGGCATCCCATCGGCCCCATCACCTCGGGCCTGCTGGCCGGCATCGAGACCGGATGGTTCACCGGGCTGATCGCCGACGCCGCCTTCGAGCATCAGCGAGCCGTGGAGGACGGGCGCAAGCGGGTGGTCGGCGTCAACGTGAACATCGACGCCATCGAGTCGCCACTGGAGATCCTGCGGGTCTCCCACGAGGTCGAGCGCACGCAGGTGGCCCACCTCGCCGAACGGCGCGCAGCACGGGATCAGGCGGCCGTGGATAAGGCCCTTGGCCTCCTGGCTGACGGCGCCCGCACCGACACCAACCTCGTCCCGCTGCTGATCGACGCAGCCCGTGCCGAGTCCACGCTCGGCGAGATGTGCGACGTCCTTCGCGCGGAGTGGGGCACGTACCGCGAGCCGATCTGACCTCAGGAGCTGGCAGGTCCGGACCCTCGCGGTGCACGGATGTCCGCAAGCACGGCCAGCACCTCGACCATGGCCTGCGGATCGCGCACCCGGTGGCGGGCCACGCTCTCCCCGGGTCCGACCTTGATGGAGATGTCCGTGGGGCGGAGGACAGCCATCGCCGACTCGTCGGTGACATCGTCGCCGGCGAAGAGCACGCGGCGCTCGGGGTCCGACTCGATGAGGGCACGAAGCGCGGATCCCTTGTCCAGTGGGCGCATCGACAGCTCGATGACCAGCTTGCCCTCGAGGCTGAAGGTGCCGGGCAGGAGGTCGGTGAGGCCCCGAACGCGTTCCAGGACGTGCTCCGCGTCGGGCTCCGAGCACCCCCGCACGTGCACGGCGAGCCCGGCGGGCTTGTCCTCGATGCGCACCCCCGGGATCGCCCCCACGCAGTGGGCGACGTGGGCCCGGATCTCGGTCAGCGTGGTCGTCTCCCCGGCATCCAGGGTCAGGTCGGCACCGATCTCCTGTCCGTGCGAGCCGACGAGGGTGGCAACTCCAGCAGCCCCGCTGACGGCGGCGAGGTCACGCCGCGATCGTCCGGAGACCAGTACGACCTCGGTCGCGGGAGAGGCGGAGATCCGCCCCAGCAGTTCCAGCGTCCCCGGCACTGGTCGGGCCTCGGACGGCACGGCGACGATCGGGGAGATCGTCCCGTCGAAGTCCAGCGCGACCAGCAGCCGCTCGGCTCCGGCCAGCGTCCACGAGGGCCGCGAGCAGGTCAGGGGGCATCGGGGTCGTCCGATGGGTCGAGAGCCGCCAGGAAGTCATCTGCCCACTTGGCCACGTCATCGGTGGTGACCCCGGAGCGCAGCGCCTTCATTCGTGCCGCTGCGGCCGCCCCCGGTTCCGCCAGGGCGCCCATGATCGCCCCCTTCATGCCGCGGATGTCGTAGGGGTTGACCAGCCAGGCCTGCGTCATCTGCTCAGCGGCTCCGGTGAACTCGCTGAGCACCAGGGCCCCACGGTTGTCGACCTTGGCGGCCACGTACTCCTTGGCCACGAGGTTCATGCCGTCGCGCAGCGGGGTCACCAGCATCACGTCCGCCGCGACGTACAGGGCGGCGAGCTCCTCGGGGGCCATCGCCTGGTGCATGTAGTGGATCGGGTTCGTGCCGACCGGTCCCAGCGACCCGTTGGCGCGGCTGACGAGCAGCTCCACGTCGTCGCGGATCTTCTGGTACTCCTCCACCTTGGCCCGTGTCGGCGGCGCGACCTGGATGAAGGCGGTCCGACCGGGATCCAGGCTCGCCGTCGAGCATGAGCTCGGTGACTGCCTGGATGCGCACGTCGATGCCCTTGGTGTAGTCCAGGCGGTCCACTCCGAGGAGCAGGACGTCGGGGTCCCCGACGTCAGCGCGGATCTGCTTGGCACGTTGCTGGACCTCGGGCAGCCCTGCCAGCTCGGCGTAGTCGCTGGCCCTGATCCCGATCGGGAACGCTCGCGTGGCGACTGGGCGTGCGCCACCGGACTGTGCGACATGGAGCTCACCGTGATAGTCCACGACATCGGCGAAGCGGCGCGCCGCCCGCTGGAAGTTGATGACCGCGTCGGTGGTCTGGAACCCGACCACGTCGGATCCCAGCAGCCCCTCGATGACCTGGGATCGCCAGGGCAGCTCGCTGAAGATCTCGATCGGCGGGAACGGGATGTGCAGGAAGAACCCGATCCGCAGGTCGGGCCTGCGGGCCCGGAGAAGGGCGGGGAGCAGCTGGAGCTGGTAGTCGTGGACCCACACTCGAGCCCCCGTGATCGCGGTGCCTGCCACGAGGTCGGCGAAGCGCTCGTTGACCGCGCGGTGGGCCTCGTACTCACTGCGGTGGTACACGGGCGCCACGATCCGCCCGTGGTAGTTGGGCCATAGCGCTGCGTTGGAGAAGCCGTCGTAGTGCGCGGTGACCTCGGCCTGGGTCAGCGGCACCGGCACCAGGTGCACCTCGCCGACCTTCTCCGGGACCTCCGGCCCGGCCGTGGTGGCGTCGGCGTCACTGAACTGTCCGCTCCAGCCGACCCACACCGCCTCGGTCTCCCGCAGGACCGACTCCATCGCCGAGACAAGGCCGCCGGGCGCCCGGCGCCAGCCCTCCTCGGCATCGAACTCCACCGGCAGCCGGTTGGCCACGATCACCAGGTCCGGCCCCTCCTGATGCTCGCGCCCCCGGCGCCACCACTTGGTCTCAGTACTCACCGTCACTCACTTCCCCTCGTGCTCAGCGTCGGTCGCGCCGTCGAGCGGTGCATCGTCCTGTGGGACGTCGCCGGCCGCGACCAGCGCGTCATCGGTCCGTGTCCTCGAACAGCTCGAACATCAGGAAGCCGAACGGTGGCAGGGTCAGCAGGTAGGGCAGGTCGCCGATACCGGGGGAACTCCACGCCACCGATCAGTTCGACCGGCCGTCGCCACGCGTAGTCCTGGAGGCTGAGCTCCACCGGTTGGGCGGCGGCGGAGAAGTTGGCCACGCACAGGATCGCCCGATGCCGCGCCTCGGCTGGGGTGCGCAGGTAGGCCAGCACCGCGTTGTTCGAGTCCTCCAGCAGGACCAGCCCACCGAGGCCGAAGATCGGGTGCTCCCGGCGGATCTGGATCATGCGCCGCATCCACTGCAGGAACGAGGCGTTGTTCCGTCGGCTGGACTCCACGTTCTTCGCCCCGAACCCGTACACCGGGTCCATCGAGGGTGGCAGGTACACCTGGGCGAAGTCGGCCTTGGAGAACCCGCCGTTGCGGTCCGGGGTCCACTGCATCGGGGTGCGCACCCCGTCGCGATCGCCGAGGTTGATGTTGTCGCCCATCCCGATCTCGTCGCCGTAGTACGAGGATCGGCGTCCCGGGGAGCGTGAAGAGCAGGGAGTGCAGCAGCTCGGCCTGCCGGCGGTCGCCGTCGACGAGCGGGAACAGCCGACGGCTGATGCCCACGTTGCGGCGCATCCGCGGGTCGGTGGCGTACTGCTGGTACATGTAGTCGCGCTCCTCGTCGGTGACCATCTCCAGGGTCAGCTCGTCGTGGTTGCGCAGGAAGATCCCCCACTGGCAGCCGTCGGGGATGTCCGGGATGCCCGGCGAGGATGTCGTGCACCGCGGAGGCCTCCTGCCGGCGCAGGGCCATGAACATGCGCGGCATCAGCGGGAAGTGGAAGCACATGTGGCACTCGTCGCCGTCGCCGAAGTACTCCACCACGTCCTCGGGCCACTGGTTGGCCTCCGCGAGCAGGACCGTGCCTGGGAACCGGGCGTCGACGTGCGCGCGCAGCTCGCGCAGGAAGTCGTGCGTGGCCGGGAGGTTCTCGCCGTTCGTGCCGTCGGCCTCGAACAGGTAGGGCACCGCGTCGAGGCGGAACCCGTCGAGACCCAGGGCCAGCCAGTGGTCGACGACGTCGAGCATCGCCTGGCGGACCTCGGGGTTGTTGTAGTTGAGGTCCGGGTGGTGGCTGTAGAAGCGGTGCCAGTAGAACTGGCCCGGTGCCGTCCCAGGCCCAGTTGCTCGACTCGGAGTCGACGAAGATGATGCGGGCCTCGGACCATCGGCGAGTCGTCGTCGTTCCACACGTACCAGTCGGACTTCGGGTTGTCGCGGCTGGAGCGTGACTCCTGGAACCACGCGTGCTGGTCGGAGGTGTGGTTCACGACCATGTCCGCGATGACCCGGATCCCGCGCTTGTGCGCCTCCTCGATCAGGGTGATCGCGTCGTTCATGGTCCCGTAGTCCGGGTGCACCTTCAGGAAGTCGGCGATGTCGTAGCCGCCGTCGCGCAGCGGTGAGTCGTAGAACGGCAGCAGCCAGAGGCAGTCCACCCCCAGCCACTGCAGGTAGTCCAGCTTGGCGGTCAGCCCGCGCAGGTCGCCGTTCCCGTCGGCGGTGGCGTCGTAGAAGCCGCGCACGAACACCTCGTAGACCACGGCGTTGCGGTACCACTGGGAGTCGGCGTCGCGCGCCTGGACGATCGATCCGGAGGTCGGCATGTCCTTGAGGCTAGTTGCCGTCGTGGTCCGAGGGCCAGCGAGCAACCCACTCGCGACACCTTGTGACGCAGCGGTCGTCGGTCCGCGGTTCGCTCGACTGCATGACCAGGGCTGGCTGCCAGCACGGTTCCGCGGATGGGAGAATGCCCGCCATGAGCAATCTCTCTGGATACGGAGCCGTCGATCTCGCAGCCCTGGCCGCAGCCCGCGAGGCCCAGGCCAGGCTGAGGCCCGCGCCGCCGAGCGCACGGCGAACCCCCACGTCCTACCGGTCGTCGTTGACGTGACCGATGCGAGCTTCCAGGTCGACGTGATGGACGCCTCGATGCAGGTGCCCATCGTCCTGGACCTCTGGGCCACCTGGTGCGGCCCGTGCAAGGCGCTGTCGCCGATCCTCGAGCGGCTGGCCGACGAGTACGCGGGCCGGTGGGTCCTGGCCAAGGTGGACGTCGATGCCAACCCGGCGATCGCCCAGGCCTTCCAGGTCCAGTCGATCCCCAGTGTGTTCGCCGTGGTCGGCGGACGCCCGCTTCCGCTGTTCCAGGGCGCGCTGCCCGAGCAGCAGATCCGGGCCTACCTCGAGGAGCTGCTCACGCTCGCGGAGGCCAACGGCGTGAACGGAACGGTGGCGGGCGCCGCGGGCGCAGGGCAGCCCGACCAGGCAGTGGCGAAGCCGGCGGCCGACCCCCGGATGGAGGCGGCCTACGACGCCATCGAGGCGGGGGACTGGGCAGCCGCCCGCTCCGCCTACCAGTCGATCCTCGACACTGCTCCGGCCGATCCGGTCGCCAGGGCTGGGCTGGCCCTGGTGGGTGTCTTCGAGCGGGTCGACGGAGCTGAACACTCCGCCGTCCTGGCTGCCGCAGACGCTGCCCCCGACGACATCGACGCACAGGAGCGAGCGGCCGACGTCCTGGTCCTCGATGGCCGACCGGTCGAGGCCTTCGCCCGGCTCACCGGGGCGATCAGGCTCCACCGCCGGCGGCGACCGTGACCGCGTGCGCACGCACCTGCTCGACCTCTTCGAGGTCGTGGGCCCGGACGACCCGGCCGTTGCCCGCGCACGTATCGACCTGGCCAACGCCCTGTTCTGACCTGAGGTGCTGGCCCCCAGCACCACGGATGAGAGCCACAGTCCCCCGGCACCCCCGCTTGCGTGATCCATTCCCCTTGTGGACGCCAGAAGCGCGCCAAGGTGAATGGATCACCGCGGAGGGGGCGGCCGCAGCCGGCCAGCTCCGCTGGCTCGGCGGCGGCGGTTGCCTGC
>CAVVEV010000007.1:0-171334 GCA_963747335.1 uncultured Actinomycetes bacterium
CCGGAGCCGGTGTTGTCGTAGGCGTACCTCTCCAGCACCCAGTCGCCGTCCCGGAGCTGGTCGCTGCTCGGCGCCGGGGGAGCGTCGGCGGCCGACGGCGGGCCGTCCGACGTGGATCCGGAGCCCGAACTCTGGTCGCTGGAGTCGCCGTCGCTCGACGTGGGACTGGTACACCACCCATCCGCCGACGAGCAGTGCCAACAGGATCAGCAGCGTCACGAGCGCGCGGCGGCGCGTGGCCCGACGCTGCTGGGCGGCGGCCGTGCGTGGCCCCGGCGTCCGAGGGTTCCCGGCGGTACGGGGTCGGACCGGCGGCGGCGCGGGGGCAGTGCTGGTCGACGGCGCGATCAGTGTTGGATCCGCGGCGGGGCGAATCGCGGCGGGGGGGACTGGGGCGGGGGGGATGGGCGCGATCACCTGCCCCGGCAGCTCGGTCAGGGTTGTTCCCCCGCCGGTGCTCCCGCGCACCCTGTCCAGCACCTGGCGGGCGGTGGGGCGCCGTGCGGGGTCCTTGGCCAGCATCCGCGCCAGCAGCGCCGCGCGGTTGGGGTCGATGCCGGCGAGGTCCGGCTCCCGCGTTGCGATGCTCATCAGGACGGCGACGGAGTTGCCCTCGCCGAACGGTGGCCGCCCGGTCGCCGCGTAGGCGAGCAGTGAGCCGAGCGCGAAGATGTCGCTCGGCGGGCCGGTGGGCTCCATGGTCGCCTGTTCCGGCGAGAGCCATGACGGGGCTGCCAGTCGACGCCCAGCCCTGTCGCGGTGGAGGGAGTGGCATCCTCCGGGTGGGCGATGCCGAAGTCCTCGATCAGCTCCCGGACCGCGCTCACCGAGTCTCGCATTGCCGGGCTTGAGGTCACGATGCGTGATCCGGTGCGCCAGTCCAGCACGGCCAGTGCCTGGGCCATCCCGCGCGCGAGCTTCCACCACTCGTCCTCGGGGAGGGGCCCGTTCGCCGCGACCTCATCGCGCAGGGTCGGCCCGCTCACGTACTCGATCGCCAACCAGGCGGGCTCGGACTCGAGGTCGGCAGCGAGGAACTCGCTGATGTGCGCGTCGCGCACCGAGCGCAGGATGGCGACCTCGCGCCGGAACCTGTCACGCGTCGCCGGCGCGTCGAGCAGGCCCGGGTCGGGATCACCTTCAGCGCGACCCCCTCGTACCCGGGGGCGGAGGGCGTAGAAGACCACGCCCATCCCGCCGGCCCCCGAGACGCGAGTGCAGGGTCCACGGCCCGACCTGCCGCGGGTCCGTGCATCGACAGGGGCGACCCGACCGTGGGCTCGGTCATGGGGCGTCTCCCGTCTGAACGGGCGCTCGGCGCGTGATGTGGACTGCGGTCAATCTAGTGGATCGCGCTCAGGTGCGAGGGGTCGCGGGGTGAGCCCGAGGCGTCCGTCAGCATCGCGCCACCCAGCCGGCGCCGCTACACTGAGTTCGCTGCGGCTCACCGGGTGGGGATCATCCACCGGCCGCGCGGCCGTGACGTCCGGAGGACCCGGGGCGGCTGACCTGGAGTGCGATATCTCGTGCCGTACTCACGAAGCCGTATCCGTCCCTCGTCACGCAGGGCGCTGGCTGACGTCACGCACGCGCCCTTCTGGCTGGATCGACCCGAGCGGCCGGAGCCCACCTCTGCCCTCGTGGCGGACACGACCGCCGACCTCGTCATCGTGGGCGGTGGCTACACCGGGATGTGGACCGCGCTGCTGGCGAAGGAGGCCGACCCCAGCCTCGATGTCCTGGTCCTGGAGGGCGATCGCATAGCCGAGGGTGCCTCCGGTCGCAATGGCGGCTTCATGGCCGCCTCGATCACCCACGGATTCAGCAACGGGTTGTCCCGCTGGCCGGACGAGATGGTGGAGCTGACCCGTCAGGGGCAGGCCAACCTCGACGCGATCGAGGCCACGATCGCCCGGTACTCGATGGACGTCGACTTCGCGCGCACGGGGGAGCTCGACGTGGCCACCGAGGACCACCAGGTCGCCGAGCTCGCCGCGCTCCCGGAGGCGTGGCCCCCTACGGCGAGGACCTGGAGTTCCTCGACGGCCCTGCGACGCGCGCATGGTGGCCTCACCGCTGTACCGGGGCTCGGTGCTCAACCGCAACGGGGTCGCGCTGGTCGACCCGGCGAAGCTGAACTGGGAGCTGGCGCGCGTCGTGCGGGCCCTGGGCGTGCGGATCCACGAGAACACGCCGGTGACTGGGCTGGAGTGGACGCGCCGGCCAGGTCTCGAGGTGCGCACCGCGCACGCGCGGGTGTCGGCCCGGCAGGTCGCCTCGGGACCAGCGCGTTCCCCAACCTCCTGCGCCGCGTCCGGCCGTTCATCATCCCGGTCTACGACTACGCGCTGATGACCGAGCCGCTGACCTGCTGGAGCAGCGCGACGGCATCGGGTGGGCGTTCCGGGGTGGGATCGGTGACAGCAACAACCAGTTCCACTACACGCGCCCGACGGCCGACGGGCGGCTGCTCTGGGGTGGGTTCGAGGCGATGTACCACTACGGCAGTCGGATGGGTCCGCACCTCAACCGGGACGACGCCACGAGCGCGGTGCTGGCCGAGAACTTCTTCCAGACCTTCCCGCAGCTCGAGGGCCTGCGGTTCTCGCACGCCTGGGGCGGGGCGATCGACACCTGCTCGCGCTTCAGCGCCTTCTGGGGGACCGCCATGGGCGGCCGCGTCGCCTACAGCGTCGGGTACACCGGCCTGGGCGTCGGGGCCACCCGGTTCGGTGCCCAGGTGATGCTGGACCTGCTCGCCGGCCGCGCCACTGAGCGGACCCGCCTGCAGATGGTGGGCACGAAGCCGATCCCGTTCCCCCCGAGCCCCTGCGCAGCCCCGCGGTCGGGCTGACCCGGTGGTCCCTGGATCGGGCAGACAACGCCGGCGGGCGCCGCAACCTGTGGCTTCGCACCTTGGACCGGCTGGGACTGGGTTTCGACTCGTGAGCGACACCGTGAACGTCCCCGAGCGTGATCCGGACCCTGACCGCGCCCCCGGCCACACTCCCGCCCCCCATCCCACGACCACCCCCGAAACCCCCAACCGAGAGGCCCCCATGAAGCACGTCACCCACTGGATCAACGGCGCACCGTACGTCGCCACCGAGGCCCCGGCCCCCGCCGACAGGGTGGGCGCCGCGCTGAGCGCCCTGCGCGACAAGGCCGTCGACCTGATCGATCCGGAGCGCAGCGGCGACATCTACGACCCGGCGACCGGCACGGTCACCGGCACCGTCGACTTCGCCTCGGCCGGATCTGGATGAGGCCGTCGCCGCCGCGAAGGCCGCCTTCCCCGACTGGCGCAACACCTCGCTGGCCAAGCGGACCCAGGTCCTGTTCGCGTTCCGCGAGCTGCTCAACGCGCGCAAGGAGGAGCTGGCCGCGATCATCACCGCCGAGCACGGCAAGGTGCGTCTCCGACGCCCTGGGCGAGGTCACCCGCGGCCTGGAGGTCGTCGAGTTCGCCTGCGGCATCCCGCACCTGCTCAAGGGCGGGTACTCCCCAGATGTGTCGACCAGCGTCGACGTCTACTCGATCCGCCAGCCGCTCGGCGTGGTCGGCATCATCTCGCCGTTCAACTTCCCGGCCATGGTGCCGATGTGGTTCTTCCCGATCGCCATCGCCGCCGGCAACACCGTGGTGCTCAAGCCCTCCGAGAAGGACCCGCCGCGGCCAACTTCGTCGCCGAGCTGTGGACCGAGGCCGGCCTGCCCGACGGCGTGTTCAACGTCGTGCACGGCGACAAGGTCGCCGTCGACGGGCTGCTGACCCACCCCGACGTCAAGGCCGATCTGCTTCGTCGGCTCCACCCCGATCGCCCAGTACGTCTACGAGACCGGGACCGCGCACGGCAAGCGCGTGCAGGCCCTCGGCGGCGCGAAGAACCACATGGTCGTGCTGCCCGACGCCGACCTCGACCTCGCCGCCGACGCGGCGGTCAACGCCGGCTTCGGGTCGGCGGGGGAGCGGTGCATGGCGATCTCCGCGCTGGTCGCCGTCGGCGACGGCGCCGACGCTGGTCGCCAAGATCGCCGAGCGGATGGCCACGCCTGCGCACCGGCGACGGGCGCCGCGGCTGCGACATGGGCCCGCTGGTCACCGGCGTCCACCGCGACAAGGTCGCCTCCTACGTCGACGCCGGCGAGGCCGACGGCGCCACGCTGGTCGTCGACGGCCGGACCCGGTAGTCGACGGCGACGCCGACGGCTTCTGGCTCGGGCCCACCCTGTTCGACCACGTCACCCCGGACATGACCGTCTACACCGACGAGATCTTCGGCCCGGTGCTGTCGGTGGTGCGCGTCGACACCTACGAGGAGGCCCTGGAGCTGGTCAACGACCAACCCGTACGGCAACGGCACCGCGATCTTCACCAACGACGGCGGCGCCGCCCGCCGCTTCCAGAACGAGGTCGAGGTCGGGATGATCGGCGTCAACGTGCCGATCCCGGTGCCGATGGCCTACTACTCCTTCGGCGGCTGGAAGAACTCGCTGTTCGGCGACACCCACGCGCACGGCACCGAGGGCGTGCACTTCTTCACCCGCGGCAAGGTCGTCACCACCCGCTGGCTCGACCCGAGCCACGGCGGCATCAACCTCGGCTTCCCCACCCACGGCTGCAGCCCGCTGGTCGGCCAATTCGGGTGCCAGTTGCTGCAAGTGCAGCAACTGGCACCCGAATTGATCTCCGGGCGGGGGCTGGTGCCGCTACTGGAAGGACACCCAGCGGGGCTCGGGCGTGATCGCCATGGTGGCCTTGGGGCCGAGCATGGGGCGGTCCTCGTCGATGAAGTTCTTCCAGCCGAACTCGATCCGCTTCGGGGCGCCCTTGCGCAGCGCCCGCCAGGTCGCGCGCTTGGCGGGTTGGGATCCCAGTCCGTCCATCTGGATCACCAGCGCGAGCTCGTCCCGCGAGGTGTCCAGCGAGGACCTGTTGCGGATCATCGAGGTGCGGAACTGGTGCAGGAGCAGCATCTTCTGCGGCAGGCCAGCGTCCCGGGTGAGATCCGCCATCCACTGCGAGACCTCGTTGATCTCGGAGGCCGTCACCGACCCGACCTGCTTCAGGTGGCGCTGCCCCGGCTTGAGCCGCCACTCCGGGTCCAGGGCAAGCCCCACGTGCGGCTCGAGCAGCAGCTCGCGGTAGCGCCTGGCCTGGCTGAGGAACGTGGAGCGACCGGGCTGCAGGTCCAGCACGACGTAGGTGCCGGCCCGTCCTGCCGCCTCGACCAGCGGGCGGAGCTCGGCCACCGAGGACTCAGCGGAGTAGTCACCATCACCGCCGGCGGATCGTGACGCGATCGTCGCGATGATCTCCAGGGCCGGGACCACGCGCCGCTTCGTGTGCGGTCTATACGAGGCGGCCACCTTCTGCGCGCGCTTGATCGTGGCAGCGGCGCCCTGTTCACCGAGGACTCCGAGGGCTCGGGTGCCGGGGTGGCCGTACAGGGCCACGTAGGTCGTGCCCTCGAAGATCTGGGTGCCGCCGCCGGGGAGCTCGGAGGCGGGAACCGCCCTGGCAATGCCGGCTGTGCCCAGGGGTGCGTCGTCGCGTCTGGCCACGGCGTCAGCCGGTCCGACGACGGCGCCTCCGATGAGTGCGAGAGTCAGCATCGACGATCCCCACGCCGTGCGCGCACGTCGCGCTCTGGACGGTCCTGCCATGCCCACCTCCCCGCTCGCTCGCAGAGTAGGGCGCCCCGACCTCCGATGCATGCAGGACGTGGCCGTGGGACCCGTGGTCCACGCCCAGGCGGTGCCTCAGATCGGATGTGCCCGCGAAAGTCGCCATTGCTGGGGGAGGTCCGGGGTGCGAGCATGGTGCTGGGAGGCGGTGCCGATGAAACCGATCAGTCACATCTGCTCGCGATGCCACGCCGAGGCCGTGTTCGGGTTCGGCGCAACGTGGTTGTGTGAGTCCTGCTACGGGGTCATCGGGTCGTGCTGCATGGAGTTCGATGGGGACGACATGCTCCTCGAGGACCGCAGCTGGTGGGATTCCCGGATGGCACCGAAGGCATGAGGGTCGCGACCCTCCACCCGGACACGACGAGGGGCCGCCGCCCGGATGACCCCTCGTACATCCGGGTTGCGACCCGAATGGATCATTCCCGTATTGGTCAGATGACAAACTCTCGCCGGGTGTGATGATCCCCACGTTCGGGCCCCCCGAGTTCCGTCGGAGGGCTCCGGCCTACACCGGGACGACCACGTCCGGGTCGACCCTTCGCGCCCACCCGGTGGCGATGAGGTACTGGCCGGCGAGGTAGGTCGGCATGACGATCGCCGAGCGTCCCGCGAAGTCGATACCCGCCTCGCCGAACGCCAGGAACATGTCCGAGATCAGGAAGAGCGCGGCACCGAGGCCGACGCGATGGCTCACGCCCGTGGCGAGGGCTGCCATCGTGCAGATGGCCGCGCTGTAGACGACGACAGGGATCCGGAGGTCCCCGAACTGGGGGCCGAGCCCGACGTTCACCGCCAGCCAGATGGCGGCGTACCCGAGAGCCGGCCACCAGCGGGGTCGCAGGCCGCCCCATGCGCCGAGCCCCAGGAAGCCCATCGTGTAACAGATCTGCATGACCAGGAACCCGAGGATGCCGAGTTCGAAGACGTAGAGGATGGCGATGTCGCCGACCGTCGCGAACACGAGCCCGGCGACGAGCCAGCGCGGTGCGCCCGATCCGAGCGCAACCAGCACCCAGAGGAGCAGGGCCGGCATGAGCAGTGACTTGGCGAGATGCTCGATCCACCCGGCGGCACCGGCGGCGCGGAGCAGCAGGTAGCTGCCCCAGATGAGGGCGACGAGCAGCCAGGCTGAGCGCTGGCGCCTGAGGTCGATGGCCGACGGACCCGCAGTGGTGGTCACAGCCGCACGGTAGCCAGCCTCGGACCCGACATGCTCAGTGACCACCCTGGGCAGTGGCAGTTCTCAGCCCATGCCGCAGCCGATGCCGCGATGCTCGGACGGTGCGGGTTCAGCGCTCTCGACGGGGCAGAATTCGAGGTACCAGACGGCCCCGAACCCCGTGGCTGCCCACCCGAAGGAGTCCCGCATGCGAGTCCTCGTCGTCGGCGCCGGAGGCGTCGGATCCTCTGCAGCCCTGATCGCTGCCCGCCGTGACTTCTTCGAGTCCTGGCTCATCGCCGACTACGACATGGACCGGGCTGAAGCGCTCGTCGCCCGGCTGGGGGACCCCCGGTTCACGGCCGCCCGGATCGACGCCAGTGACGCGCAGGCCGTCGCCGCGCTGTGCCGCGCGCAGGGGATCACCCATGTTCTCAACGCCGTGGATCCCCGCTACGTGCTCCCGATCTTCCACGGTGCGTTCGCCGCGGGTGCCCACTACATGGACACGGCCATGAGCCTGTCCCACCGGCATGCCGACGAGCCCTACACCCTGCCCGGGGTGATGCTGGGTGACGAGCAGTTCGCCGAGCACGAGAGCTGGGTCAGCAAGGACCAGTTGGCCCTCGTGGGCATGGGCGTCGAGCCCGGGCTCGCCGACGTGTTCGCGCGCCACGCCGCCGACGAACTCTTCAGCGAGATCGACGAGCTCGGGGTGCGCGACGCCTCGAACCTCGTCGTCCATGGCTACGACTTCGCCCCCTCGTTCTCGATCTGGACAACGATCGAGGAGTGCCTGAACCCGCCGCTGATCTGGGAGAAGGACCGCGGGTTCTTCACCACCGAGCCCTTCAGCGAGCCTGAGGTGTTCGAGTTCCCTGAGGGGATCGGGCCGGTGGAGTGCGTCAACGTGGAGCACGAGGAGGTCGTGCTCATGCCCCGAGTCCTCGACGCGAAGCGGGTGACCTTCAAGTTCGGTCTGGGCGACGAGTTCATCGAGGTTCTGCGCACGCTGAACAAGCTCGGCCTCGACCGCACCGAGCCGGTGAGCGTCCGGGGCCAGATGGTGTCGCCCCGCGATGTCGTGGCCGCGTGCCTGCCCGACCCGCTGACGCTCGGCGACAAGATGACGGGCAAGACCTGCGCCGGCGTGTGGATCACCGGCACGGGCAAGGACGGCGCGCCGCGCGAGGTGTACATCTACCACGTGGCGGACAACGAGTGGACGATGGCCGAGTACGGCGCCCAGGCTGTCGTGTGGCAGACCGCCATGAACCCGGTGGTGGCCCTCGAACTGCTCGCGTCCGGTGCCTGGAGCGGCGCGGGCGTGCTCGGCCCGGAGTCATTCGAGCCGACTCCCTTCCTCGACCTCCTGCGCGACGGCTATGGCGAGACCTGGGTCGTCCAGGAGCGCACGCCGAAGGCCTGAGCCCAGCGCCGTTGGATCTGCTCCCGGTTGGACGACCTGCTCCCCTGAGAACGGGAGCAGATCGTCCATGCGGGAGCAGACCCCTGGGCAGCCACCGGGGCCCAACGGCCCTGTCGCGATGCGGACTGCGCGGTTACCGTGGAGTCAGCCCACGGTGGGGTGGTGATCGTTGATGCATCCGTTCTACGGACCCAGCCAGAGACTCATGGCCGACCGTGCGGGCCGCGGCGAGGGGATCGCCTCGATGGCTGCCTACCTCGCGTTCTGGGCGGTCGTCGTGGCCGCGGCCAAGCGGGAGCTGGACCTGCGGTGGCCACGGGACACTGTGCGGCCAACGCCCGCAGGACCCAGCGACTGCGCGCTCGAGGCACTGCGCCTGCGCTACGCACGTGGTGACATCGACCGTGCCACGTTCGCAGCAGTCCGCGCGGACCTCACCTCGGGGAGCCCACGTGAGCGACGCTCCTGATGTCCGGGCTGCCGATGCGGGTCTGGGCCGAGCTGGGGTGGTTCGGCCTGAGCGCCGTCGTGGCGCACCACACCGACCCGATCATCGGATCGATCATCCTGACCGACCGCTGCAACCTGCACTGCCAGCACTGCGCGGTCGGCAACATCCGTAGGATCGACTACCCGTGGCAGCGCGTCTGCGCCGACCTGCATGCCCTGCGCGGACAGGGCGTGCGGGTCCTGTTCCTCTACGGCGGCGAGCCCTTCCTCTGGCATGACGGGCGGCGCGGGCTGAGCGACGTGGTCCGCGAGGCACGGGCGCTTGGATTCGTGTCGGTGAACGTGGTGACCAACGGGACACGCGGGCTGGACCTTCCCGAGGCGGACGTGATCCTGGTGAGCGTCGACGGCACCCGGGCCCACCACGACCAGATCCGCGGCCCGACCTACGACCGGATCATGTCGTCCATCGACGCGGCACCCGCTGACAACCTGTGCCTCTACATGGCGATCAACCGGATCAACCTCGAGGACATCGAGCACGTCGCGGCGCTGGCTCGCGACCTGGCCCATGTCCGGGCCGTCTCCTACAACCTGCACACGCCCTACCCGGGCACTGAGCACCTCACCCTGACGATGGTGCAGCGTCGTGATGCGTGCGACCGGATCGCCGCGCTGATCCACGGGGGCTATCCGGTGCTCAACCTGGCCCACCCCCTTCCGCGGATCGCCGAGCTCACCGCGCCCACACCCTGCCACCAGTGCGTGATCGTCGAGGATGGCCAGCAGTGGACGTGCGGGAGGTGCATCGAGGTCCCCGGCCTGTGCCGGCAGTGCGGGTTCCTGTTCGCCGGTGAGCTCTCCCAGCTGTTCTCGGGGGACCCACGCGTGATCCTCGATGCCGTGCGCACGTATGGGCGGCTGCTGTAGCGGACCGGTTCCGGCTCGGTCGGGCGCGCGACCTCAGGCCACGGGGCGCTCGAACACCCGGCTGGCAGCCACCCATGCGGCACTGCCGCGTCGCCTGTCGGGTGCTGCCCAGGCGGCCGAGGCGCCCTCCCGCGCGTGCTCCTCGAGCATCTGGCCCCACAGCGGCTCGATCAGGCGGTACGTCACGGCGCGCTCGAGGTCGTGGTAGCGGTCGAACCCACTCGGCGTCAGCGCGTACCCGGCCGTCCTCCCGGTGCCGACCCGGCGCACCAGCCCTGCGACGACGAGGGGGGCCAGCGCAGCATCAAGTCCGCGGGTGCCCAGGGGGCGGTCCCCCCCGAGTTCAGTGGGGGAGATCCGCCCGGCATAGGCCTGCCAGAACGCGTCGTATGCGGTACCGGCGAGAGTGCCGAGGTGCAACCAGCGAGCGACCGGGAGGTGCCCTCCGGCGATGGCGTCGACGTAGACCTGGACGCCGAAGTGGTTGACCAGGTAGTCCTTGCCGAGGAACGACGATGCGCCCGCGCCCATGCCCAGGAAGCGCCGGCGGGTGATCGACGTGTAGGTGGGCGAGTCGAGCCGGTTGAAGGTCCAGACCGAGCGGCGCTCGTATCCGTGCTCGGCGGCGATCCGGGTGGCGTCGGCCAGCACCTCGTGCTCGCGCCGACGGTCGTGCTGGGCCCGCCCGAAGGGCGTGTACCCGAACCTCATGAGCGGATAGGTGGAGACCTGGTCGACGCGCAGCGAGAAGCAGTCGGTGAGGTCGCGCAGGAAGGCCCCCGCGAGCTGGTCGTCGAGCTCGACGTCGACGATGAGGTCCACGTCGACCAGATCGAACCGGCCCACGGCCGCGACGACGGCCGCACGCGCCGTGCGTGCATCGTGGGGCCGCCGCAGGCGATGCAGGACCTCGTCGTCGAAGGACTGCGCCCCGATGCTGACCGCGTTGAAGCCCATGGCGCGCAGTGCCTCCAGGCGCGGCGCAGTGGCGTGGGTGGGAAGCACCTCGATGGCCCGCTCCCCGGAGACGGGGATCCTGGACACCAGGTCCGCGAGCTGGTCGGGGAAGAGCGTCGGCGTGCCACCCCCGACATACAGCGAGGTGAAGCCCCGGGATCCCGTGGCGCCCGCGTCCACGTACTCCTGCACCTCCTGGCCCAGGGCGGCGAAGTACGCCGTGGGCTGCCCTGACCGTGGCACCACCTTGTTGTACGGGCAGAAGGGGCAGATCCGGGTGCAGAACGGAACATGCACGTACGCCCCGACGTCCCCGTCGAGCATTCCGACGACATCCCCGGCCGTGAGAACCCGAGGGGCCCTGCCCATGTCTCCATGCTGTCACCGGCGGGGTCGGTGTCGTCGGGCCGGACGTCCCGAGTCAGCCCACGGAGTCGAAGGCCTGCTCGATGACCGTCAGCGCCTCGTCGAGCAGGTGCTCGGGCATGGTCAGCGGCGGGAGGAACCGCAGCACGTTGCCATAGGTCCCGGCCGTCAGCACCACCACGCCCGCGGCGTGGCAGGCCCTCGCGACCGCGGAGGTCGTTGCCGGGTCGGCCTCGGTGGTGCCCGGGACCACGATCTCCACGGCGATCATGGCGCCACGGCCGCGGACGTCACCGATGCGCCCTGTCCGCTCCGCCAGCGCCTCGAGGCGGGGACGCATGCGCTGCTCGATGCGGCGCGCGGCCGCATTCAGGTCGCCCTCGCGCATCTCCGCGATCGAGCCCAGCGCGGCTGCGCATGCCACCGGGTTGCCGCCGTAGGTGCCCCCGAGCCCGCCGACGTGCACCGCGTCCATGATCTCGGCGCGGCCGGTCACGGCGGCCAGGGGCAACCCGCCCGCGATGCCCTTCGCGGTCGTGATCAGGTCGGGCACCACCGCCTCGTGGTCGCAGGCGAACCAGTCGCCGGTGCGGCAGAAGCCGGTCTGGATCTCGTCGGCGATGAAGACGATGCCGTTGGCGCGGGCGAACTCGACCAGCTCGGGCAGGAATCCCTCGGCGGGGACGATGAAGCCCCCCTCACCGGCGACCGGCTCGATGATGATGGCCGCCACATTGTCCGTACCGATCTCCTTGTCGATCCGGCTGATGGCCCTGGCCGCGGCCTCGGCCCCGGTGAGGCCGTCGCGGAAGGGATAGCTCAGCGGGACCCGGTAGATCTCGGGGGCGAACGGCCCGAACGAGTGCTTGTAGGGCATGTTCTTGGCGGTCATCCCCATCGTGAGGTTCGTGCGTCCGTGGTACCCGTGCTCGAACACGACGATCGCCTGGCGGTGCGTGTGGGCGCGGGCGATCTTGACTGCGTTCTCCACCGCCTCTGCTCCGGAGTTGAACAGCGCCGAGCGCTTCACGTGGTCGCCCGGGGTCAGCTCGTTGAGCGCCTCGCAGACCGCGACATAGGACTCGTACGGCGTGACCATGAAGCAGGTGTGGGTGAACTCCGCGACCTGCCGCTGGACGTTCTCGACGACCTTGGGGGCGGAGTTGCCCACCGTCGTGACGGCGATGCCCGAGCCCATGTCGATCAGGGAGTTGCCGTCCACATCGACCAGGACGCCTCCACCGGCTGCCACGATGAACACGGGCAGCGTGCCGCCGACCCCTGCCGAGACAGCCTGCGTGCGACGGGCCTGCAGCTCGATGCTGCGCGGCCCGGGAAGTGCCGTGACGAGTCGGCGCTCCTGGGGCAGGGTAGGCCCGCCGGTGGTCGTGGCGCCGTCGATGCTCATGTGCGTCTCCCTGATGGGGCGAGGGGCGAGGGTCCGGGTTCAGGGTACGCGGTCGCGGCAGCCGACGCGATCCGGACCTGGTGCGGGATCGAGGGCTCAGCATGCCCAAGTCCACGGAATCCGAAGCGGGTTACCGGATTGCAGGGCGCAATTCGTTGTCCATTCCCGGGCGAATCCCGAGCGGCCCCCTGGCGCCCCGACCGGGGGCCGCTCGCGATCACAGGGGGGTGTTGCCCACCGTCCCGACCAGCTGATCGCGGAACTGCGCGCTGGACAGGCGTTCGGCCTCGGCATGGGCAGCAGCGACCCGGCCCGGCATGTCCAGCCGGGCCGACGGCGCCTCGTTCCCCGGGGTGGACACGAACTTCTCGATCGCGGCGAGCCCCGCCGTGGCTCGTCCGCTGGCCGCCGCCTGCTTGGCGTCCAACCGGGCCGCGTACCAGTCGGCGGCCAGCACCGACTCCCGTGTGAACAGCGAGCGGAACTCCGGCGAGTCGAGGTTCCAGCCCTCGGAGGTGATCCCGTGGGCCATGATCTCCAGGAGCGCGCGAAGCGGCGGGACGGCCAGGGAGACGGTGCCGTCCTCGAAGTAGGCGCGCGCCACCCGCTCGTGCGTGGTCACGATCGTGGCCACCGACTGGGCGAACACCCCGATGTCCTGCAGCTCGGGTCGCAGCATCTGCGGGGTGAGGACCATGTGCGGGTGCAGGAAGATGCGGCCGAAGTACTTCGCGGCGAACGTGTCCGTGATCCGGTAGCCCAGCCTGCTGGCCGCAACCACCGCGCCGTCGTGCTCGAAGTCGGCAAGCCTCTCCAACGCGCCTTCGGCGATGAGGTTGCGCGCGTCGCGCTCGTCCGGGCTCATCCGCGAGAACGTCTCCGGGATGAGCAGCGAGATGTCATGGTCGACCTTCACGTGCGGCCCGACGTGGCCGGCGGCCGACAGCCATCCGTCGTAGCCGGTCAGGGCGTAGGCCAACAGGGAGGCGTTCAGGTCGATCACGGCCGGCATCGCGTTGAACGGGCCCTTGGTCAGCGCCCCCTCGGATCCGGCCCCCGTCGTCGAGGGCGACTTGCCCGTCATGGAGGAGATGAACTCCATGAAGAGCTCGGGAAGCTCCATGTAGTGCAGCGGATTGAAGGAGCACAGCGGCGGCACCGGACCGTCGGGCGGATTGTTGCGCCGGCCGGCAGCGACCACGTGCACGGGGATCATCAGGGGCTCGTCCGAGCCCAGCCGTCGGACCAGGCGCGAGGACAGCTCGGCGACTGCGGTGGCCACAGGGTTCGCGTGGTCGGGTCGCGGCTGGAGGTAGCGGGGGTTCTTCGAGGGCTTGCCGTCCACGAGCCGCGGGTTGGCCGAGCACACGAAGAACTCGGGTCCCTCTCCCTCGGGGGAATCGGCGAAGCGGCTGATCATCTCGGCCATGGGCTCGCTGAAGGCGCTGAAGGCCACGGCATCGTCGCGCATGGCCAGGGCATCGGCACGGGTCAGCGGCTGGAAGTTCGAGATGAACGTGCCAGGGGCGGAGAGGTCGCGCTCGGCCTGCTTGTCGTAGCCGCGGTGGATGGCGTCGTCGGGGCGTTGGAACAGCAGCTCCTCGCAGTTCTCCACGAGCTTGTACGAGCGGTTCGGGTCCAGGGCGAGCTGGGAGCCCGGAACCACTGTCGAGGCAGTGATGTCGTCCTGGGTCTGGACCTTGGCTGCGGGGGAGAAGTCATGACG
Source organism: uncultured Actinomycetes bacterium (assembly GCA_963747335.1). Classification (GTDB taxonomy): domain Bacteria; phylum Actinomycetota; class Actinomycetes; order S36-B12; family CAIYMF01; genus Prado023. Next base: position 14,117 of record CAVVEV010000007.1, read on the forward strand.
CAGGCCGAAGAGGCGCCACGAGCCATCGGTGTTGAAGCCGACGCGCAGCATGTTGACGGTGACCTTGGTCCCGTCCAGGCGCAGGGAGTTGCCCTGCCGCCCGTTGATGATCACGACGCTGAAGTGGCTGCGCCAGTCCTCGCCCCACTCCGGGCGGTAGGACCGCTTGATCACGTAGACCAGCTCCTTGACGTGCACCGGGATGCGATCCAGCCACGCGTTGTGCTCGGGGGAGAACTCGGCCTGGGACGGTGTGAGCAGCTTGATCACCGAACCGATGGACCGGTCCTCGGACAGGATGCGGCGGTGATCCTGGCCGTTGCGGGCCGGGTCGCGGAACCGCTGTGCGTAGTCCCGGTCGAGGATGGCGGCGACCCGGTCCATGTCGTCGTCGAAGTCCGAGACGTAGGCCGATCCGTAGATGAAGGCGTCGGTGATCGCCTTGGAGATCTCCGACTTCCCCCCGCCGGAGACGGTCGCGGGCTTGTGGCACGAGGTGGCGTCCGGGACGGTCCCCGTGAGGCACCAGGCCGTCGGGTCGTAGGGCTGCTGGTGCATCTGCACGCGGTAGCCGTTGGGGCTGAGGTAGTACCTGTCGGCACGCAGCGGGATCGAGCTGCGCTGGCCGTCGGGACCTGACCACGACACGGTCATGTCGCGCAACGAGTACCGCGCCCCACCGGGGACGAGCACGATGCGCGGCTGCACGAGGTCCAGGGCGTGGCCCTCGGGTTGGGCTGCGAACCTCTCGGGGTCACGCTCGAGCACCTCGGCCACCGTGTAGGCGTCACCGCAGCGGTTCTCGGTGTACTCCTGGCCGAGGTTGTAGCTGGGGAACACCAGGGCCCCGCCGGCGTGCTCCTCCTCGGCGTTGCCGAAGAGGTTAGCCGAGTAGGAGATCTGGGTCTTGACCTCCTTCTTGCAGTAGCCGAAGTAGTTGTCGGCGATCACGGTCACGATCACGCCGCGTGCGTCCCTGGCGCAGATCTTGAACGCCTGTCCGTTGTTGTACCGCTCGTCCTCGGCCTCCCAGCACACCCCGTCGCGCTTCTGGCGATCCGTGGCGTCGTCCACGTGCGGCAGGCCCAGCTCCTTCTTGGTCATGCGGGTCAGGTGCGGGGCGAGGATGACGCAACCGGTGTGCCCTGTCCACGTCTCCGGCGCCAGGGACGCGTCGTACTCCGGCAGGTACGGGTCCCCGCCGTTGCCGAAGATCCCCTCCACGAAGTCGAGGTTCGCGACCAGGCCGCCGGGCACGATGAAGCGGGTCTCCATCCGCTTCTCGCGCACCGAGCCCGGCACCTCGGGCGCCACCAGCGGACGCAGCTGCAACGACACGAAGCACGCAGCGGGCGTCGGCTGGTTGGCCGCGTACGGCAGGACCATGTCGACCTCGGGCGGATCGAAGGCATGCGCCAGCAGCCGTGCGAAGGCCAGCTTCGGTACTGCGATCTTGTCGTCGGGGATGGGCAGGCCGCCCTCGGCGATGTGGAACACCCCGGCCGTGGTCCGCCGGTCGTTGGCCGGGTTGTGCAGGACACCGTTGACCAGCCGGTAGCTGGTGAGCAGCGGCGAGGCGAAGCTGTCGCCGTCGAAGGGCAGGGACAGCGCGCGGGCCAGCCCGGGCTCGTCGAGGACGAACGTCCGCCGGGGGAGGGCGGGCACCTCGCCGGTCTCGTCGAGGTAGTCGTCGAGGAAGGCCTGGATCCGCCCGTCCGCGGCGCAGAGCCGATCAGCCAGTCGCCGGCTCAGCTCGCGCTGGCGGGCCAGGATCGGCTGGGCGAGCCGAGCCGCCTCGGAATCCCCGGCACCGGCAGGCAGCGGGAGCCCGAGCAGGGCGAGTCGGAGGTTGATGGCGTCGTTCTGGTTCGGGGTCACACCCGATTCTCCTGCCTTCAGCGCTCACGTCGCCACTCGCATCCACGCCTGTGCGCGAACGGGAGATGAACGCCGGCTGTCGGTGCGACAGCGGCCCGGCCGGGATGCTGTGCGCGGCGTCCAGGACGCTGGGGACCAGGACGGGCTGCTACTCTCCGAGTCCCTGAGCCGCGGTGGCTGCGTGGGGACCAGGAGGTTGTCGTGAACGTGCGCGAGGCACTGACCCAGGTGGACCTGTTCCGGGCGCTCCCTACGTCCGTTCTCGACGAGCTGATCCAGGGCGGTACGACCCTGAAGCTCCGTCCGGGCAGCACGGTGGTCACGCAGGGGAGCCCCGAGGGTGGCTTCCAGCTGGTGCGCAAGGGGTCGGCCGTCGTCTCGGTGAACGAGGTCGAGCGGGGGACCCTCACCGCCGGCCAGTACTTCGGGGAGATGTCGCTGATCGACTCGGCCCCACGCTCAGCCACCGTCGTCGCGGGACCGGAGGGCCTTGAGACCTTCGCCATCTCGCCGCTGACCTTCTCCGGGCTGATGGACAAGAACCCCCAGGTGGCCCGCGCGCTGCTGCCCGTCCTGACCGCCAGGATCCGCACCGTGGAGGCGGCGCAGCGTTCCGACCAGTAGGAGGCTGGGGAAACAGCACGCCCCCGCTGCTCGCCTCGTACCCGTTCCTGACATGACGTGGGTGCCGCAGACCGCAGGATCGGCGACAATGACGCCATGACCGCGCGCAGGGACGTGATCCTCCTGGGGAGCACCGGCTCGATCGGCACCCAGGCGCTCGATGTCATCGTGCGCAACCCGGACCGCTTCCGCGTGGTCGGCCTGGCAGCCGGTGGCGGGAACGTCTGCCTGTTGGCCGAGCAGGTCGCGGCATTCGAGGTACCGGTGGTGGCCGTCGCCGACCCAGCGGCGGCTCCCGCCCTGGAGGCGGCCCTCGCAGCAGCCGTCCCGCCGGGCAGGCGCCCCGAGGTCCTGTCCGGCCCAGGTGCAGCCACCGAGATCTCCGGTCGCCCCTGCGACGTCGTCCTCAACGGGATGACCGGCGCAGTCGGCCTCGAGCCCACCCTCGCCGCCCTTCGGGCCGGGCGCAGCCTGGCCCTGGCCAACAAGGAGTCGCTCATCATCGGCGGCCCGTTGGTGACCGCCGCCGCAGCCCCGGGGCAGATCGTGCCCGTCGACTCCGAGCACTCCGCCCTGGCGCAGTGCCTCGTCGGAGGGCGAGCCGACGAGGTCCGGCGGCTCGTGCTCACGGCCAGTGGGGGACCCTTCCGCGGCCGCACCCGGGCCGAGCTGGCCGACGTCACTCCCGCGCAGGCGATGGCCCACCCGACCTGGGCGATGGGCCCGGTCATCACGATCAACTCCGCGACCCTGGTGAACAAGGGCCTCGAGGTCATCGAGGCGCACCTGCTGTTCGACATCCCGATGGACCGCATCACCGTGATGGTGCACCCGCAGTCAGTGATCCACTCGATGGTCGAGTTCGTGGACGGATCCACGTTGGCCCAGGCAAGCCCGCCGGACATGCGCCTGCCGATCGCCCTCGGGCTCACCTGGCCCGAGCGCGTGCCGGACGCGTCACCGGCGTGCGACTGGGCGCAGTCGCACTCCTGGACCTTCGACCCCCTCGACGACGACGCCTTCCCCGCGGTGCGCCTCGCGCGTGCCGCCGGGGCCACCGGGGGGACGGCGCCTGCGGTGTTCAACGCGGCCAACGAGGTGGCGGTGGACGCGTTCCGTGCCGGCGACCTGGGCTTCACCGGGATCGTCGACACGATCGAGGCTGTCCTGGCCGCGCACACCCCGGTGGTCGGGGACGACTTCACGCTGGCAGCCGTCAGCGCCGCAGACGGCTGGGCCCGATCCGAGGCCCGGACGCGGATCGCGACGGGGGTGCACTGATGGATTCCATGTTGTTCGTGCTGGGAGTGCTCCTGGCTGCTCTGGGGATCGGACTCTCGATCGGGCTGCACGAGGTCGGGCACATGGTGCCGGCCAAGAGGTTCGGGGTGCGGGTCCCGCAGTACATGGTCGGCTTCGGCCCAACCTTGTGGTCCAAGCACGGCAGGGAGACCGAGTACGGGGTCAAGTGGATCCCCCTGGGTGGCTACATCCGGATGATCGGCATGTTCCCGCCGCCGAAGGGCGCCCCCGACGGCACCGCCGGCCGCGGCACGACGGGTCGGTTCCAGATGCTCGCCGAGGAGGCTCGGGCGGCTGCCTGGGAGGAGGTCCGGCCCGGCGACGAGGACCGCCTGTTCTATCGCCTGAGCGCGCCCAAGAAGGTCGTGGTCATGCTGGGCGGACCCACCATGAACCTCTTCCTTGCCATTCTCTTCTTCGCCCTGCTCCTCGTCGGGATCGGCATCCCCACGCCGACCACGACGGTGGCCGAGGTGGGCAAGTGCGTGCCTGCGTACATGGCCACGCCGGAGGCAGCGGCGGCGGCCGTGGCGGACCCCGATCTCGTGCGGGAGGCCCCGGAGTGCTCAGCAGCCGACGAGGTCTCACCCGCGGTCGCGGCCGGGATCGTGGCGGGGGATCGGATCACCGCCATCAACGGCCAATCGGTCGAGGTCTGGAGCGAGCTGACGGACATCACCCGTGCCAGTCCCGGTGAGACCGTGGTCCTCGGGCTCGACACGGCCACGGGCTCGCGGCAGGTCGAGGTCCCGATGGCCACGGCCTACCGCCCGGTGGTCGATGACCAGGGCGTGGTGGGCGAGGAGATCGTCGCCACCGGGTACATCGGTGTCACCCCGCAGACCCAGTACGTGGCCCAGCCGGTGAGTGCCGTTCCCACGGTCATGTGGGACGTCGCCGTGCGCAGCGGACAGGCCCTGCTGACCCTCCCGGTGCGGGTCTACGAGTTGGCCAGGGACATGATCGCCGGGGAGGAGCGCGATCCCGAGAGCCCGGTCAGCGTCGTCGGCGTCGGGCGGATCTCCGGTGAGGTCGTCGCGGCGGAGGAGCCGATCAAGTCCAAGGTGGCCATCCTCATCAGCCTCATGGCCAGCCTCAACCTCTTCCTGTTCCTGTTCAACCTCCTGCCGGTGCTCCCGCTCGACGGTGGGCATGTGGCCGGGGCCACCTACGAGGGTGCCCGGCGGACCCTTGCCCGGTGGCGCCGTCGGCCCGATCCCGGGCCGGTGGACGTCTCGCGGCTGCTGCCCGTGTCCTACGGGGTCGGGATCGCGCTGGTCGCTGTGTCGTCCGTGGTGATCCTCGCCGACGTGATCAACCCGATCTCCATCTACGGCTGAGCCGGCCGATGCCGGACGCCGACCCCCACGCCGACCCTGTGCCCGTCGGTGGGCCGCCCGAGCCGGCCCCGTGGCGGCTCCGGGCAGCGATGCTCGGAGTGGCCGCAGGGCTGCTCTCGGGCCTGTTCGGCGTCGGTGGCGGGATCATCATGGTCCCGCTGCTGGTCGCATGGTTCGCCCTGGACCAGCGCCGGGCCAGCGCCACGAGCCTGTTGGCGATCGTTCCGATCGCGACGGCGTCGGCCGCCGGGTACGCGCTCAACGGGAACATCGACCTCGGGGCCGGGCTCCTGCTCCTGATCGGCGGCGTGATCGGTGGCCAGCTCGGCGCCCGGCTGCTCCCTGGGACCCCGATCGCGACGCTGCAGCTGTGGTTCGGGATCCTCAGCCTCGCGACTGCCGCACGATTGGCGGTCGGGGGCGACTCAAGCGCCGCATCCGGTCTCGGTGATGCGTGGGAGGGCGGCCTGTTGGTCCTCGTGGGGGTCGCGGCGGGTGCCCTGGCCGGTCTGCTCGGGGTCGGTGGCGGGATCATCATGGTTCCCGGACTGGTCCTGCTGACCGGGGATGATGCCGACACCGCCCGCGGGACCAGCCTCCTGGTCATCGTCCTGACAGCTCTGACCGCCACCGTGACCAACTGGCGCAACGGGCTGGTCGACGTCCGGATCGCGCTGGTCGCGGGCCTGGTCGGCGTGCCGGCAGGCCTGGCCGGGGCGGCCCTGGGCCAGTGGCTGCCCGGTCGGGTGGCCCTCGTGATGTTCGCCGGGCTGCTCGCGTGGTCCGGTGTCCAGATGATCCGGCGCAGCCGCCGCTCCCGGAATGCCGTGTGACCCGGGGGATTCGCGATCCGACGGCGTGATCCGGATGACTGTGCGGTCGGCCGGGGGCGCGCCGGCCGACCGCACAGCACAACCTGGGTGACCTCCGACCCTGCCCTCAGCACCCCGAAGGCGGGACGATCCAACAAGAGGCCTTGATCGGAACTGATCGCTGGCTCCCCGTGGATTCCGGATGGGCCCGGCTCGTGGAGAGGTGGTACCCGTGCGAATCCCCAACACGCTCGCAGTCGCAGGAACCGCCCTGTGCCTGATCGCCGCGTCGCCTGCGGCCTGTGCCGACGAGGGAGCCCCGCTCGTCAGCCGAATCGACCTGAACAGCGTGTATCAGGTCTCACACGACGGTCGTTGGCTTCGCGGGGTGCGCAACGGGATCGGTGAGGTCATCCTCGATCGGCAGACAGGCACGGTCACGGCATTGAGCGACGACGGCAACGCCAACTTGTTCGTACGCGACAACCCGAGGCTCCTGCTCAGCCGCCAGGGATGGCAGATCCATGCCCGCGACGCTTCGGTGTACCTCATCGACGCGGCGACCGGCACTCGGGAACGGATTGACACGGATTCCCAGGGGCGCCCGCTCGTGCCGTCATGGCGCGGTGTTGAGTTCGAGTTCTCGACGGAGTGGAACGATTTCCACGACAGCCCGCAGCTGCTGATCACCGAGGACTCGGTCTCCAAGTCCGGGCGCCGAGCCGCGTTCTGTGCCAACTACGATGTGCCCACCAAACCGTACTTGTACGTCAAGGACCTCGTGACGGGTCGGTTGACGCGAACGACGGTGGTGTGCGGGGCCGTACGCGACGAGACGGACTACCTCCGTGGCGATCGTGGCCCAGAGATGTCCGACGATGGCAGGGTCGTCCATGTGAACGGTGACGAGTACCGACGCGGGGGAGCGACCTCGGCGTGGTCGACCGACACCGTCTACTTCCCCGGATCGGGGAAGTCCCGGACCGTCAACGGCTGGGGGACGATGACCAGGGACGGTCGAACCATTCTCATGAGGGTTGGCGTGCACAAGCCAGGGACGCCCGACAGGACCGGAGGACGTGTCGGGGCCTACCACGTGACCACCCGGAGGGTGACGAGGTTGCCGGGCAGGTCAACGATCTACGGCAACGAACCATTCGAGTTCTCCGCGTTCGACCAGGCGAGTCGTAGGGGCCGGTTCATCGTCAACGCCACGTCAGTGATCGACCGAACGCACGGCATCATGATCGACATCAGGGCGATCCTGCGCCAGCAGGGTTACGCGCCGTTCCCGACCGAGGAACCCGGAGATCCCAGTTACCTGCGGATCTCCGGTGATGGCACCGTTGTCGTCGCGCCGGTGATGCTGCCCGACCCGCAGCCTGATGGGACCGCCAGCGAGGGGATCTACAACGAGGTCGTGGTGACCGGCTGGCAGCCTGCTGCGGTCGTGAGCGTGTCCGCCGACCCCTCCATGTCGGCGCTCGTCGTCGATGTGGATCCGAACAAGGGCCGCGGCTACTGGACCTTCCGGGTGCAACAGCGACAATCTGATGGATCGTGGCGGACGCTGGCGAAGACGTACCGGACGCAGGGTCGTAGTGAGACCAGGACCGTGGACCGCCCGGCTGGGACCTACCGGGTCCGCGTGAAGGCCAAGTACGGCTATCTGGGTGCTGACTCCGCCCCTGTGACCCTCTCCCTCTGACCGGACTCGGCTGAGGACGGGACGAATGGCTGGGCCAAGGATGGCGCCGCCGCTCCCGGCGTGAGGCGATATCCGGCCCGGAGCGGGATACTTGCCCCATGAGCGTCAACCTCGGCATGCCCCCGCTTCCCCCTCCCGTCCTCGCCCCCCGTCGGACCACCCGACAGATCCTGCTGAAGCACCCGACCCATCCGATCGCGGTGGGTGGCGATGCGCCGATCAGCGTGCAGTCGATGGCGACCACCCTGACCGCCGACGTCAACACGACCCTGCAGCAGATCGCTGAGCTGACGGCCTCGGGCTGCCAGGTCGTGCGCGTGGCCGTGCCCAGCCAGGACGACGCCGACGCCCTGCCGGAGATCGCCCGCAAGTCCGGGATCCCGGTCATCGCCGACATCCACTTCCAGCCCAAGTACGTGTTCGCCGCGATCGAGGCCGGCTGCGCGGGTGTGCGGGTGAACCCGGGGAACATCAAGCAGTTCGACGACAAGGTGAAGGAGATCGCCGCCGCCGCGCGCGACCACGGCACCCCCATCCGGATCGGCGTCAACGCCGGGTCCCTGGATCCGCGGCTTCTCAAGAAGCATGGCAAGGCCACGCCCGAGGCGCTGGTCGAGTCGGCCCTCTGGGAGGCCAGCCTGTTCGAGGAGCACGACTTCCGCGACATCAAGATCTCGGTCAAGCACCACGATCCGGTGGTCATGGTGCGCGCGTACGAGTTGCTCTCCGAGCAGTGCGACTACCCGTTGCACCTGGGTGTCACCGAGGCCGGTCCGATGTTCCAGGGCACGATCAAGTCCGCCGTGGCGTTCGGCGCACTGTTGAGCAAGGGCATCGGCGACACCATCCGCGTCTCGCTGTCCGCGCCTCCGGTGGAGGAGGTCAAGGTCGGGATGCAGATCCTGGAGAGCCTGAACCTGCGCCAGCGCGGGCTGGAGATCGTGTCCTGCCCGTCCTGCGGGCGGGCGCAGGTGGACGTCTACACGTTGGCCGAGCAGGTGACCGCCGGGCTCGAGGGGCTGGAGGTCCCGCTGCGCGTGGCCGTCATGGGCTGCGTCGTCAACGGCCCGGGGGAGGCACGCGAGGCCGACCTGGGCGTGGCCAGCGGCAACGGCAAGGGCCAGATCTTCGTCAAGGGCCAGGTCATCAAGACCGTGCCCGAGGCGATGATCGTCGAGACTCTGATCGAGGAGGCCATGCGCCTGGCCGAGGAGATGGAGTCCGAGGGCAGCCCGTCGGTGTCGGTGGGGTGAGACCGTGACCACCCAGCCGGTGGGCGGCGCGTCGTCCGGTCCTGCCGCCGTGGGCGAGTCGGGGCAGCCCGGCCAGCCGAACCAGCCCGGCCCGGTCCCCGAGTGGTCGCAGGAGGCCTTCGAGGCGGCCTTCGCCGACGCGGAGGTGAAGATCGGCCGCTTCAACCTCGCGGTGTTCGGCAAGACCGGGGTGGGCAAGTCCACGCTGGTGAATGCCATCTTCGGCGAGTCGGTCGCCGCCACCGGAATCGGGCGCCCGGTCACCATGGGCAGTCACCTCTACGTCCACCGCACCGGGAAGCTCGGCATCTACGACACCCAGGGCCTGGAGGTCGGTCGGGACACCACCCGGATCATCGACGAGCTGAAGAAGTTCATCGACAACAGCCGCGCGATGCCGTTCGCCGAGCAGGTCCACCTGGCGTGGTACTGCGTGCGTGCCACCGACAGGCGCTTCGAGGAGACCGAGGCGGAGTTCATCCGTGAGCTGGCCGGCGTGGGCCTCCCGGTGATCCTGGTCATGACCCAGGTGCCCGGGCGCAGGGACCCCCACGGACAGCTGTTCCTCGCCCCCGACACCGTCGAGCTCGGCAGGCAGATCGAGGCGATGGGCCTGCCGATCCATGACGGGCGCGCGGTCATGGTGAACGCACTGGCGGACCCGTTCACCGGGGTCGAGCAGCACGGCCTGCTGGAGCTGCTCGATGCCACCTTTCGCTGCGCTCCGGACGAGGCCGCCGAGGCCCTTACCGCCGCGCAGAAGATTGACCCCGCGCGAAAGGCTCAGGCTGCCGAGAAGGCGGTGAACTCCGCGACTGCGGCGGCGACCGCAGCCGGGTTCACGCCGATCCCGTTCGCGGACGCCGCCGTGCTGGTTCCCATCCAGATCGGCATGATGGCCAAGATCTCCAACATCTACGACATCCCCATGCAGCGCGCCACCGTGGCCAGCCTCGCGGCGACGACCGTCACCACCCAGGCGGGTCGGGCGGCCGCGACCGGGCTGCTCAAGCTCGTCCCCGGCGTGGGAACGATCGTCGGCGGCGTCATCACCGGAGGAGTCGCGGGCACGATGACGTTCGCCGTCGGGACCGCGTGGCACCGCGTCTGCATCGGGATGGCCGAGGGCAAGTACGAGACCGTCTCGGGGACCCTGGACTCCGAGACCATCCAGAAGGTGTTCAACCAGGAGGTCGCCTCGATCATGCGCAGCCGGGGGATCGGGAAGAAGTAGCCCCGGCTGGGCCGGGGGTCGGCACTGGGCTCGGTCAGAACGCGATGACGCCGAACAGCACGAGCACGAACGGCATGAGCATGGCCAGGACGACCACGATGCCGATGGCGGTCATGTTCCGACGGATCCACTCCATGGTCCGATTGTCCCCCACACCGGCGCCGCTCAGAACAGGACCGTCGCGAAGGTGCCGACCGTCTGGAAGCCCACGCGGAGGTAGGTGCCGACCGCGACATGGTTGTAGTCGTTGACGTAGAGGGAGACGATCGGCGCGATGTGGCTGCGGGCATGCTCGACCACGGCGGCCATCCCCGACACGCCGAGCCCCCGGCCGCGCAGGCCGGGGTCGACCCAGACCCCCTGGATCTGGCACGCCCGTGCCGTTGCGGACCCGACCTCGGCCTTGAAGACCAGTCGCCCGTCATGGACCACGCCCAGGGCTCGCCCCGAACGGACGATCTCGGCCAGACGCGCGCGGTAGGCAGGACCGCCGCCGTTCGCCACCGGCGACATCCCCACCTCCTCGGTGAACATCGCGATCGCGGCCGGCATGAGCAGGTCGAGCTCGTCGAGGCGCAGCGCCCGCAGCCCGGGATGGGGCGGGCGAGCTGCCGGGGCGGCCGTGGCCATCAGGTACTGGGTGTCGCGCACCTCGCGGGCGGGGCCCCAGGCGGGGGCGAGCAGGCGCCACATGTCCAGGACCTCGTCGGCGGGCCCCACCAGCGACGAGCACCTCCGCCCCAGTCGGCGGGCGTTGTCGGCGAACGCCGCCCGGGCCAGCGGGGTGGTCTCGATCGGGATCAGGTTGGCCCCGGTGTACACGGCCGAGCGCAGGCGACCCGCCTCGAACCATCCCCACACCAGCCCGCCGAGGGCCCAGGGGTCCATCGGGTCAGCCAGCCGGGAGGCCACGAAGCAGTGCCCGATGGGGTCGCGGTCCACGAGGGCGAGCAGGTCCGGGAGGTGGCGCGATGTCAGCACCTTCAGCTCGCCGGGCACGGCGGCCATCCTGCCACGCCGGGATATCCTTGCCGGGCATCTCCGGCCCGCCCGACCCACCCCCGTGCGCGGCCGCCACGCTCGTACCCGCAAGGAGACCCCTCGTGCTGACCCGCATGTCCACGCTGTTCCTGCGCACGCTCCGCGAGGATCCGGCGGACGCCGAGGTTCCGTCCCACCGCCTGCTGGTCCGTGCCGGGTACGTCCGCCGTGTGGCCCCCGGGGTCTTCACCTGGCTGCCGCTGGGCTACCGGGTGCTGCGCAACGTCGAGCGGATCGTGCGCGAGGAGATGGACGCCGCAGGCTTCCAGGAGGTGCACTTCCCCGCACTCCTGCCTCGCGAGCCCTACGAGCGCACCAACCGCTGGACCGAGTACGGGCCCAACCTGTTCCGCCTGCAGGACCGCCGCGGCTCGGACTACCTGCTCGGGCCCACGCACGAGGAGATGTTCACGCTCACGGTCAAGGACCTGTACTCCTCGTACAAGGACCTCCCGCTGAGCCTGTACCAGATCCAGACCAAGTTCCGGGACGAGGCGCGTCCGCGCGCGGGGATCCTGCGCGGACGGGAGTTCGTGATGAAGGACTCCTACTCGTTCGACACCTCCGACGCGGGTCTGGTCGCGTCCTACGGCCGGCACCGCGACGCCTACATCTCCACGTTCGACCGACTCCGGATGCAGTACACGATCGTCTCGGCGATGTCCGGCGCGATGGGTGGCTCGGCCTCCGAGGAGTTCCTGGCCGTGTGCCCCGTCGGCGAGGACACCTACGTCCAGTGCGCGACATGTGAGTACGCGGCCAACGTGGAGGCGGTGGCCAGCGTGCCGCCGGCGGAGGTGGCCCTCGAGGGGCTGCCGGCTGCGCACGTCGAGGACACCCCGGACACCCCGACGATCGAGACGCTGGTCGACCTCGCCAACGCCCGGCCCGAACTGGCCCGCGGTGACCGTCCGTGGGAGGCCGCGGACACGCTCAAGAACGTCGTGGTCAAGGTCGCGATGCCCGACGGCACGTCCCATCCGCTGGTCATCGGCCTGCCCGGTGACCGCGAGGTCGACATGAAGCGCCTCGAGGCCGTTCTGCTCCCGGGTGAGCCGGTGGCGTTCGAGGAGGCGGACTTCGCGGCGAACCCGGCGCTGGTCAAGGGCTACATCGGCCCCGGGGCGCTCGGCGAGGAGTCGGCGTCCGGGATCCGCTACCTGCTCGACCCGCGCGTGGTGCCCGGGACCCGGTGGATCACCGGTGCCGACCAGCCCGGACGGCATGTGTTCGACCTGGTCGCCGGCAGGGACTTCGTCGGTGATGCGACGATCGACGTGGCCGAGGTCCGCGAGGGCGACCTGTGCCCGCAGTGCGCTGCCGCAGGTCGCGAGGGACAGCTCACCCAGGCCCGCGGCATCGAGATCGGCCACATCTTCCAACTGGGGCGCAAGTACGCCGAGGCGCTAGACCTCAAGGTCCTCGACGAGAACGGCAAGCAGGTCGTCGTCACGATGGGGTCCTATGGGGTCGGGGTGTCGCGCGCGGTCGCGGCCATCGCCGAGCAGCACCACGACGATCGCGGGCTGATCTGGCCGCGTGAGGTGTCACCGGCTGACGTGCACATCGTGGCCACGGGCAAGGACGGGGCCGTCTTCGACGTCGCCGAACGGATCGCAGCCGAGTTGGAGCAGGGCGGGTTCCGCGTGCTGCTCGACGACCGGAAGGGTGTCTCTCCCGGGGTGAAGTTCAACGACTCGGAGCTGATCGGCGTACCGCTGATCGTCGTCGTGGGCAAGAAGCTGGCCGAGGGCCTGGTCGAGGTCAAGGACCGGGCCAGCGGGGAGCGTGCCGATGTCGCCGTCGACGATGCCGTGGCCACCATCACCGACCGGATCCTGGCGCTGCCGTGACGAAGGCGGTCGACGGGGCGGATCCGGTGGCGGGCACAGACCTGGCTGACCCTCGCGGTGGTGCCCCGATCGAGGCCGTCATCTTCGACTGGGGCGGCACCCTGACGCCCTGGCACGACGTGGACCTCACGGCCGCGTGGTACGCCTACACGTCCGTGTACGACCCGCGCCACGCGGCCTCACTGGCCCATGAGCTGTTCGCGGCGGAGATCCAGCGCTGGCAGGTGCAGCACAACAGTGCCGGGGCCACCGGCGCCGGCCGGCTGGAGACGGTGCTGATCGACTGCGGCATCGACCTGGGCAGCACGCGACACCGGGCGGCCATGGAGGCCTACCTCGAGGCCTGGGACCCGCACACCTACGCCGACCCGCACGCAGCACCCGTGATGGTCGCGCTGCGTGAACGTGGGATCAAGGTCGGGGTCCTGTCCAACACGCTCTGGCCCCGGGCCCATCACGAGGCGGTCTTCGCCCGGGACGGGCTGCTGGAGCTCATCGATGGCGCGGTCTACTCCTCGGAGCTGCCTGTCGGCAAGCCGCACCAGGACGCGTTCGTCGCTGCCCTGCGCGCGGTGGACGTCACCGACCCCTCCCGTGCGGTGTTCGTCGGCGACCGTGCCTGGGACGACGTCCACGGCGCCCAGCAGGTCGGGATGCGGGCGATCCTCGTGCCGCACAGCGACATCCCTGACGACCAGCGCGGGCCCGTTGAGGGCACTGCGGACGCGATCGTGCACCGTCTGATCGAGGTCCTCGATCATGTGGACCGGTGGAACGGCGCGAACGGTCACTGAGCCAGGTCGCAGAGCAGCGTCGGACCACTCACAGCGAGCGACTGACTCAGGTCGCCGCTTCCTCCGGCGCGGCTGCACCCTCCGACTCAGTCTCGTCCGTCGCCTCGACGTCCTCCGGGCGGCGCCCCTCGACCCGGATCAGGCGCCACCAGCCCACGATCCCGACCAGGCCGAAGAGCAGCCACTGCACCGAGTACACGAGGTTGTTCAGCCCGCGATGGCCGGGGACCGGCAGGCTCGTGAGCTCTGCGTCGGCGGGGGGAGCGCTCGCGGACAGCTCGGCGTAGGCGTTGTACCGCAGTGCATCGGCGGGGTTCACGAGCACCTGGGGGTCTGTTGCCCACGCCTGGCCCGGCGGTGGGGCGTCGGTCGGCTCGGTGACCTCAGCGGGTCGCAGGCGTCCGGTGATGGTGACCACGCCGGCCGGGGGCGCCGGGACATCGGGGGCGGCGGTGGCCTCGGTGCCTGCGGGCGCCCAACCGCGGTTGACCAGCAGGACGCCGGTGTCGGTCACCAGGGGCGTGACGACCCAGAACCCGTTGCGGCCGTCGAGCGGCCGACGGCGCACCGCCGCCTCGCCCGCCGCGTCGAAGGTGCCCGTGGCCGTGACGGTGCGCCATTCGAGCTCCTGCGGGAGCGCTGGGGTGGCGGACCCCGCCGGGGCAGCGTCGAGGAGCTCGTCGACCGGCACGGCCGGTGCGGACAGGGCGTAGTCGAGGCGATCGTTCTCGGCGAGCCTCACCTGGTAGCGGTTCCACTGCCAGCGTGCAAGGACCACGCACAGCACGAGCATCGCCAGGACGAAGGCGGTGAAGCCCAGCCATCGACGCTGCCGGAGGATCTCGAGCACGACCCCAGCCTACGTCGATCCCCGCGAGTCCACGGCGCGTGCGCCGAACAGGGCCTAGGGTGTGGAACCGTGGAGTCCTGGATGGGCAGAGAGCCCGGAGAGCTGCCAGGTCGGGGGCCCGCCCTGGCCCTGTTCGACACGCGCACCCGGCAGGTGCGAGCCACCTCGCCGGGTGCCGTTGCCCGGATGTACGTGTGCGGGATCACGCCGTACGACGCGACCCACATGGGCCATGCCGCCACGTACATCGCCTTCGACCTGGTGAACCGGTACTGGCGCGACCTCGGCCATGAGGTCCACTACGTGCAGAACGTGACCGACGTCGACGACCCGCTGCTCGAGCGCGCCGTGGCCACCGGGCAGGACTGGCGCGAGCTGGCCCTCTCCGAGACTGCCCTGTTCGCCGAGGACATGGCGGCCCTCAACGTGCTTCCCCCGCGTGACTACATCGGCGCCGTGGAGTCGATCCCGTCGGTGGTGACGTGGATCGGGCGGCTGCGCGACGCCGGTGCGGTGTACGACGTGGACGGCGACCTGTACTTCACGACCTCTGCGGCTCCAGGGTTCGGCGAGGTCTCCGGGCTCGACGGGGCCGCGATGCAGGAGGTCTTCGCCGAGCGTGGTGGCGACCCAACCCGGCCGGGCAAGCGCACGCCCCTGGACTGCATGCTCTGGCAGGCCGCGCGCCCCGACGAGCCTGCCTGGGACACTGAGCTCGGTCACGGCCGGCCCGGATGGCACATCGAGTGCACAGCGATCGCGCTGGACCACCTGGGGATGGGCTTCGACGTGCAGGGCGGCGGCTCGGACCTGGCGTTCCCGCACCACGAGATGTGCGCGGCACAGGCCGGCATGGCCACTGGTGAGTCACCGTTCGCCAAGCACTTCGTGCACACCGGCATGGTCGGGTTCGAGGGACACAAGATGAGCAAGTCGCGCGGCAACCTGGTGTTCGTCTCCCGGTTGCGCCGCGCCGGGGTCCCGTCGGTGGCTGTCCGTCTGGCCCTGATGGCCCACCACTACCGCAGCGACTGGGAGTGGTCCCCGTCCGATCTGCAACGGGCCGAACGGCGACTGCTCCGGTGGCGGGCGGGCATGCAGGCGGCCAGTGGTCCGTCCTCGGAGGCGCTGCTGGCCGCGGTTCGTGAGCGGATGGCCGAGGATCTCGATGCCCCGGGGGCGTTGGACCTGATCGACCGCTGGGCCACGGACGCCGTTGCAGGCGTGGGGTCGGACACCGAGGCTCCCCGGCGGGTGGGGGTGCTGCTCGACACGCTTCTCGGGGTCGACCTCTCCTAGTCTGGGCGCGTCGAAGGAGGCACCCCATGACCCAAACCCCGCTCACGTCTGCCGCCGCATGGCAGGCCCTGTCCGCGCACGCCGAGTCGATGTCCGCGACGACCGTCCGGGAGCTGTTCGACACCTCCTCGGATGTCGACCGGGCGTCGGTTTTCTCGGCCGACGGGGCCGGATGGCACATGGACTTCGCCAAGCAACGGATCACCGGGGAGACGATCGACCTGCTCGTCGCCCTCGCCGAGGAGCGCGATCTGGCCGGCCGGCGTGAGGCCATGTTCACCGGGGTGCACATCAACAACACCGAGGACCGCGCGGTGCTGCACACCGCGCTGCGCCTGCCTGCCACCGCGACGCTGGTGGTCGACGGTCAGGACGTCGTGGCCGACGTCCACGCGGTCCTGGCCAAGATGGGGGCCTTCGCCGAGCAGGTCCGGGCCGGGACGTGGTTGGGCTTCACAGGTCAGCCGATCCGCAACGTGGTGAACATCGGCATCGGTGGCTCGGACCTCGGGCCGGTCATGGCCTACCAGGCCCTGCGGCACGTGTCGGACCGGGACCTCGTGATGCGATTCGTGTCGAACGTGGACGGCTCGGACTTCGTCGAGCAGACCCGCGACCTCGATCCGGCCGAGACCCTGTTCCTGGTGGCGTCCAAGACGTTCACCACACAGGAGACGATGACGAACGCGCGCACGGCGCGGGACTGGCTGGTGGCCGGCCTCGGAGACGCGTCGGCTGTGGCCCGGCACTTCGTGGCGATCTCGACCAATGCCGAGAAGGTGGCGGAGTTCGGCATCGACACGGCCAACATGTTCGGGTTCTGGGACTGGGTCGGTGGCCGCTACTCGATGAGCTCGGCGATCGGCCTGTCGACGATGATCGCGATCGGTCCAGACGGGTTCGGCGAGCTGTTGGCCGGCCTGCACGCGATGGATATGCACTTCCGGACAGCTCCGGCTCGCGAGAACCTGCCGGTGCTGCACGGACTGCTCTGTGTCTGGAACCGCAACTTCCTCGGGACCGCCGACCACGTTGTGCTGCCCTACGACCAGTACCTGCTGCGTTTCCCGGCCTACCTGCAGCAGATGATCATGGAGAGCAACGGCAAGCGTGTGACTGCCGCCGGGGATCCGGTGGACTACGACACGTCGGCGTCGTTCTGGGGCGAGCCAGGGACGAACGGCCAGCACTCCTTCTACCAGATGCTGCACCAGGGCACGACGATCATCGCGGCGGACTTCATCTTCTTCGCCCGGCCCATCAATGACGTGGGCAGCCACCACGATCTGCTCGTCGCCAACTGCCTGGCGCAGTCCGGGGTGATGGCCTTCGGGCGGTCCGCCGCCGAGGTGGAGGCCGACGGGACCCCGGCGCACCTCGTGGAGCACAAGGTCATGCCCGGCAACCGCCCCAACACCATGCTGGTGGCCGAGTCGCTGACCCCCTTCACCCTCGGCGCGCTCATCTCCCTCTACGAGCACTCGACCTTCGTGCAGGGGATGATCTGGGACCTGAACCCCTACGACCAGTGGGGCGTCCAGCTCGGCAAGGTGGTCGCGGACTCGATCGCGCCGATGCTGACCGGCGAGGCCGAGGCGTCGCTGGACTCCTCGACGAACGCGCTGATCGCTCGGTACCGGGCGGCACGCGGGCGCTGAGGGTCGGGGGTCGCTCGGGGCGTCGGCGGCTCGGCGCCCGTCGCTCGGGGTGGGCGGGTGCATGGTCGCCCACGGGGGTGTCTGAGGCGCTGAGGCGCTGAGGCGGTGCCGTCGTCCCGGAGGGTTCGGGCCCGGCGGCTACCCGACGGTGAATCCGGTGACGATCTCGTCGGCGATGACCAGGTTGATCCACGAGCTGGCTGTGCCGACGTTGTCCTGCGGCACACCGTCCCGCTTGCCGACGCGAACGCGCCACCTGACTGCCCTGAGCGCGTCAGCGGCGTCCCCCTCCGGGAGGCCGACGAGTGCGGCGTCCATGGCCCGGACGAACTCGATGTTGGCCGGGTCCGTGAGCGACTCCTGGCTGGAGAGTCCATCCACGGTGCGGTCTGTATAGGCGCTCGGCGGGGGAGGCAGGGCTGCGACGCAGAGCCGGTCCACCGTGGCCGACCACTCCTCGACGCGCGGATCCGGTCGGCTGACGGTCGCGGTGCCGTAGCCGCGTCCGTCGTTCGTGTAGAGCAGCCAGGTCGTGGCGCTGCCCTCGGGTGGGGCGCTGACTCCCGGCTCCTGCCATCGGATCGTCCGGGTGATCAGGGGGTACCACCCCGCGAACTCGGCGACGGCTGCCTCCTGCGAGGTTCCGCGTCCACGTGAGTAGTCCGGGTTGTCCGTGAGGTAGCAGTCGAGGGCGGCCTCGATGTCCGTGCGAGGTTGGGCCGTCCCCGCGCCGTGGGCACTGGCATTCGGCCCGGGAGTGCCCGGTTCCGAGGGTGTGCCCTCCGCGACGCCGCACCCGGTCACGATGGCCACCACGGCGAGCACGGCGGTTGCACGGGGGATCATTGCCACATCCTCGGGCTTGCTGGGTGCGCGTCGATCGGCGGCCCGGTCACTATCGCACAGGCAGGTGCGGGGCCTGATTCTCGGGCCGGCGCCAGTCCGTGGAGGTAGTCCTGGGATGGGCCCCGCGCCGTGTCCACCGGTCTGGCGAGCCTCGTGAGACGATCGGGCGACACGCGATTGGGGGATGGATGACTGACGGGGAGAGCCACTCCCGGTGGCCTGAGGACGACCAG
Source organism: uncultured Actinomycetes bacterium (assembly GCA_963747335.1). Classification (GTDB taxonomy): domain Bacteria; phylum Actinomycetota; class Actinomycetes; order S36-B12; family CAIYMF01; genus Prado023. The sequence goes on from CAVVEV010000007.1 coordinate 32,842, forward strand.
GACGTCGAGGCGGTCGAGGACCCCGGGGTGTGGAAGCTGGTCCTTCTCTATGGGCTTCCACTCCTGATCCTGCTCGTCGTCCCCACGGTTGCCTGGGTGGGGCTGCTCCCCGGGGCGATCGCCCTGCGCTGGACGACCCATCCACCGCACCGCCGCCGCCTCATCGTGCTGTACGTCGTGGCTGGGCTGATCTCCGTACTGCCGTGGATCGCGCTGATCGTCAGCGGCGACATCACCGAGCTCACCGGCTGATCCGCTGCTCTGGGCGCGCCCCGTCGGGCGTCGATCCAGCGGTGTGGCCGTGCCCCTCCGCGGCCATCGAACAGATGCACGAATGTGTTCCAGCCCGATGGGCCCGTCACGATGGCCCGTCAACCCCTCCGCCTCGATGAATCCAGGGAGGTCTCCGAGGAGGGGACGCCTGACCCCCTGTGCGGTGTGCTGCCAGGAATTCTGCCCGCGCAACACGGGGGGTTGACGGTGTCAGGCCGGGGGCGTACGGTGAAGCCAGTTCGAACACCCGTTCGAACATGGTGCTGAGGGAACCGCCGACCCCGGACCACCAGCACCCGGGGATCGGCCCGTGCTCGGCGAGGGAAGCGCAGGAGCGCAGGCCGATCCCCCCCGCACAGCCGTCTTCCCCGGCGCGCGACCGACACGACTGCCAGGAGGACGCAATGAGCCGTACGTATGCCGATCCGATCGATGTCCGCAGGGCGGGGGAGCAGCCCCCCGAGGATCGTCCCGCCCAGTTCCTCTGGCACGGACGGCTGTACGTGGTGCGCGCCGTGATCGCCCACTGGATCGAGTCGAGTGTGTGGTGGGGCGGTTCACGGCGCGCGCTCGAGGGTGCCCTCCCGGCGCACGAGCACGAGGTGTGGCGCGTCGAGGCCCAGGCAGGCCGCTCGGACGCCGCCGGTGTGTACGACCTGCGCCGGGACATGGTGGCCGATCGCTGGGTCCTGGCCCGGGCGATGGACTGACACCGCACCAGTGGTGGCACGAGAACTGATACGACGAGGAGGAGTGAGATGAGCGCCGTACCCACAAGCCCCCCTGTGCCCTACCAGGCCCGCGAGCTGCTGGGCAGTGCCGCCCGGGGTCTGCTTGAGGCCTACGCGACCCCTGATCCGGCACGGCGGTACGCCACCGCCCATCTGGCCGCACTGCGGGCGGCGGCAGCCGTTCTCGCAGCCCGGGCGCACCCCGTGCGCCAGGGGCGGATCCGCAGCGTCTGGACCCTGCTGCCCGTGGTCGCCCCGCAGATGCAGGAGTGGGCCGTCTTCTTCGCCGCCAACGCCTCGCGGCGTGCCGCGGCGGAGGCGGGCCTTCCTGTGGTCAGCCAGCGGGAGGCCGACGACCTGGTGCGCGACGCCGAGTCGTTCCTGGTCCAGGTCGCTGCGGTGATCGGGGTCGACCAGCAGTCGATCCTGCCCAACGAGTTCTAGGTGTTACGTGGTGTCGGAATTCGTCCACCTGCACGTGGCCTCGGGCTACTCGCTGCGCTATGGGACCTCTCGACCGGAGGCCCTCGTGGAGCGGGCCGCAGCGATGGGTCAGGATGCCCTCGCGCTGACCGATCGTGACGGCGCCTACGGGGCCGTCGCCTTCGCTCTGGCGTGCCGGGAGGCGGGCATCAGCCCGATCCTCGGCGTGGACCTCGCGGTCGCCCCGCAGGGGGTGCTGTCCGGCCCTGCGACCCGACCCCATCGTGCGCCCACCCCGGCCCGTGGTGGGGTGGCGGTGGACCCGGGGCATCCGCGGGTCGTCCTGCTCGCCCGCGGGGCAGCAGGGTGGGCCTCCTTGTGCCGGGTGGTCTCGGCCGCACACCTGTCCGGGGAGCGCGGTCAGCCGCTGGTGACCTTGCCGATGCTCAGCGAGCACGCGCAGGGGCTGGTGGCACTGCTCGGTCCGGACTCCGACGTGGGCCGGGCGCTGGCCCGCCGCCGGCCTGACGAGGCCGAGCACCTCCTGGCCGGCTGGCGCCAGGCTCTGGGCGCCGAGGTGTCCGTCGAGGTCGTGTCCCATCGCAGCGGAGCCCGCGGGGACCGGCCGACGCTGTCGAGTGCGTTCGCAGCCCGGATGCTGACCTTCGCCAGCAGGGTGGGGGCTCCGGCCGTGCTCACCAACGCGGTTCGCCACCTGACGCCCGAGCAGGCGCCGGTCGCCGATGTCCTGGATGCGATCCGTCGGTTGGTCCCGCTGAACCCCCGACACCTGGACCGCGCCAACGCGCAGGGCTACCTCAAGGATGACCGCGAGATGCGCGTGGTCGCCGAGGAGATTGCGGCCGCCGCTTCGGTGGGTCGCGCGGGGGTGCAGCGACTGGTGGCGGCGACCCGTGACCTTGCGGACTCCTGCCGGCTGGACCCGGGTGCTGATCTGGGCATCGGCTCGGTGCACGTCCCCGAGCTCGACGTCCTGTTCCCCGCAGGAGCCCCGGGGCTGGGTCGCGAGCAGATCAGCAGCGCCCCAACCTCAGCCCAGTCCGCGATGGCCGACCGGGTGCTGCTCCACCGCTGCCGGGCAGAGCTCGACCAGCGGTTCACCACACTGCGCACGCACCGGGCAGCCACCGAGCGGCTCGAGGCGGAGCTGGCCACCATCGCGACCCTCGGCTATGGCGGCTACTTCCTGACCGTGGCCGAGGTCGTCGACCTGATCAAGGAGATGGGCGTGCGGGTGGCCGCGCGGGGCTCGGGCGCGGGCAGCCTGGTCAACCACCTGCTGGGCATCTCCGGGGTCAACCCCCTGGAGCACGGCCTGATCATGGAGCGGTTCCTGTCCCCGCTGCGCCAGGCGCTGCCGGACATCGACATCGATGTGGAGTCCTCCCGGCGCACCGAGATCTACACCCGCATCCTCGAGCGGTTCGGCGGCCAGCGGTGCGTGGCCGTGTCGATGATGGACACCTACCGGGTGCGCCACGCGGTCCGTGACGTGGGTGCCGCGCTCGGCCTGCCGCCCGGTGAGATCGACGCCTTCGCAAAGGCGTTCCCGCACATCCGGGCCCGCGATGCCCGGGCCGCGCTGGCCGACCTTCCCGAGCTGCGCAGCTCCGGGATGGGGCGGCTGGCCGCGCAGGGGCGTCTGGATGGGTTCCTCGACCTGGTGGAGGCCCTCGACGGCCTGCCCCGGCACGTCGCGCTGCATCCCTGCGGAGTGCTGCTCAGTGACGGCTCGCTGCTGGACCGGACTCCGGTGGAGGCCAGCTGGATGGGGTTCCCGATGAGCCAGTTCGACAAGGACGCCGTCGAGGAGATGGGGTTCCTCAAGCTCGACGTCCTGGGCATCCGTATGCAGTCGGCGATGGCCCATGCCCTCGACGAGGTGATCCGCATCGGCGGGGAGCCGATCGAGCTGGACGCCGTCCCGCTGGACGACCCGGACACCTTCGCGATGATCCGCACCACACACACCCTCGGCTGCTTCCAGATCGAGTCTCCCGGCCAGCGCGAGCTGATCGGCAAGTTCGCCCCCGAGACCTTCGGCGACATCATCATCGACATCTCGCTGTTCCGGCCCGGGCCGGTGAAGTCCGACATGGTCACCCCGTTCCTGCGGGCCCGACAGGGCTGGGCGGATGCCGACCTGATCCACCCCGACCTCGAGCCGGTGATCGCCGAGACCCATGGTGTGGTCGTCTTCCACGAGCAGGTCATCAGCATCATCGCGGTGATGACCGGGTGCACTCTGGCCCAGGCCGACGAGGTCCGCCGGACGATGGGCTCGCCGGAGGGTCAGGCCCAGGTCCGGGCGTGGTTCTACCCGCTGGCGCTCGAGCGTGGCTATTCCCTTGAGGTGGTCGAGCGGGTCTGGGACGTGCTGCGCGCATTCGCCTCGTTCGGGTTCTGCAAGGCCCACGCGGCCGCCTTCGCCCTGCCCACCTATCAGTCAGCCTGGCTGAAGGCCCACCACCCGGCCGCGTTCCTGGCCGGGGTGCTCACCCATGACCCGGGCATGTACCCCAAGCGGCTGATCCTCGACGACGCCCGCAACCTGGGGATCAGCGTCCTCGGCCTGGACGTCAACCGCTCGGACGTGGTCTACCGGGTGGAGCGCTGCCCCACCCCGGCGGCCCGCCCGACGTTGCCCGGCCTGCCCGACGGCAGCGCCCATGGGATCCGGCTGCCGCTGACCGAGGTCAAGGGGATCTCCTCGGCCGAGGTGGAGCGGATCGTCGCCGGGCAGCCCTATGCCTCGCTGTCGGACCTCTGGCAGCGGGCATCCGTGGCCACCCCCGTCATGGAGAACCTGGTGCTGGCCGGGGGGTTCGACACCATCTACGGGATCGACCTGTCCGCCGGTGCCCGGCTGCGCGGCCAGGTGACCCGACGGGACCTCCTGCTGGAGGTGGCCGACTGCGAGCGGCTGGCACGCAGTGCCCGGGCCGGCAGCCGCCGTGGTCGCCGGGCGCCGCGGCCCACTGAGCGACCCACCGATACCCGCACCGATCCCCGGGCGCAGCGGGCTGCCAGCGTCTGGGGTCCCGGCCGGGCGGCCGGGCCGGAGGGTCCCCCCGGCCCCACCGACCCGGCACTGGCCGCCGCCGCGCAGTCGCAGGCCCCGGCTGCGGTCCGGCCCAGCGAGGTGCAGTTGTCCCTCGAGCTGCCGATGGGGGGGCAGGGCCGCGGCAGTGGGCTGCCGGAGATGTCGACGGGGGAGGGAGTGCGCGCCGAGCTCGACGTCCTCGGAATGGACGTCAGCCACCATGTGCTGGACCTCTACCGGCCGATGCTGGCCGACCTCGCCGTGGTGCCTGCGCGTGACCTGCTGGCCCAGCGCTCGCAGAGCCAGGTGTGGGTCGCCGGGGTGAAGGTCGCCACGCAGACCCCGCCGATCCGCAGCGGCCGCCGGGTCGTGTTCCTCACCCTGGACGACTCGACGGGCCCGGTCGACGCCACCTTCTTCGAGGACGCCCAGGACCCCTACGCCAGCACGGTCTTCGCCGGCTGGCTGCTGATGGTCCGCGGGGTGACCCGCCGCACCGGGCCGCGCGGCATCTCGATCCGGGCGACCGGGTGTTGGGACCTCGGGGTGGTGCATGAGATCTGGCAGGCCGGTGGCCGCGACGCGGTGGCTGAGTACGTCGCCTCGTTCCCGACGATCGACACCCGGGCTCGCAGGGCTGCCGAGGTCATCGACGTCCCGGTCGAGGACGCCGGGGCGGATTCGGGGCAGGCGCCCGGACGATCACCGGTCGGGATCGGTCGGACGGCCGCCGGGGGGATGGGTCAGCGCCGCCGGGTCCTGGTGCACGCCAGTGGCTTCAAGCAGTCGCCCTACGCTGACATCAAGCCTGCTGGTGAGGACCCCGCCGTGGTGCCACCCAAGGCACCGGCGGCCCGGACCCGGGCTCCCGGCAAGCTCTGGCATGCGAGCCCCGGGAGCAGCGGATGGTAGGAAGAGCACGAGGAGGTGCCACGTGAGCCGCAGCCAGATCACCCGGCCGCAGGCACCCACCGGCCTGGGCGAGGACGATGCGGGCTGCCCGATCCTGCACGTGGACATGGACGCCTTCTTCGCCTCGGTGGAGGTCGCCCGGCGTCCCGAGCTGCGCGGGAAGGCGATGATCGTCGGCGGGGCGGGCAGCCGCGGGGTGGTGGTGGCCGCCACCTACGAGGCCCGCCAGTACGGCATCCACTCCGCGATGCCGATGAGCCGGGCACTTCGGCTGGCACCCGACATCGTCATCGTGCCCCCGGACCACGCGCACTACGCCGAGGTGTCCGCCTCGGTCATGGAGCTGTTCACCGCGATCACCTCCCGGGTTGAGGTGCTGGGCCTCGACGAGGCGTTCCTCGACGTCTCCGGCGCTCGGCGCACCCATGGCCCACCGCGGGCGATCGCCGAGATGATCCGCGCCCAGGTGCACGACGAGCAGGGCATCACGTGCTCGGTGGGGGTCGCCCCCACCAAGTTCGTCGCGAAGCTGGCCTCCACCCAGTGCAAGCCCGACGGGTTGCTGGTGGTCCCGGCCGACCGCATCATCTCCTTCCTGCACCCCATGCCTGTCGGAGCGCTCTGGGGGGTGGGGGAGCGCACCGAGGAGCAACTGCACCGCCTGGGCCTGCGAACGGTCGCCGACATCGCCCACACGCCACGGGCGACCCTCATCCGAGCCCTGGGCCAGGCCTCCGGCGCCCACCTCGCCGAGCTCGCCTGGGGCCGCGACGACCGTGTCGTCAGCACGCATGAGCGTGAGCGCAGCGTGGGTGCCGAGGAGACGTTCGCCCGCGACATCGACGACCAGGAGCTGATCCTGGCCGAGCTGCTGCGACTGTCGGAGAAGGTGGGCTCCCGGATGCGCCGGGCCGGCTTCTCGGGTACCACGGTCGCGATCAAGGTCCGGTTCGCCGACTTCACGACGATCACCCGGTCGCACACGCGCAAGGTGCCCACCGACTCCAGCCGGGAGATCTTCCACGAGGCGAGGTCGCTGTTCCGCGCGCTGCACCTGGACCGAGCGCGGATCAGGCTGGTCGGCGTCCGGGTCGAGGGCATCCTCGACACCGACGAGGTCGAGTCCCAGCTGGTCCTCGGCGCCCCGGACCACGGGTGGCGCGAGGCGGAGGAGGCCGTCGACAGGCTGGCAGCCAAGTTCGGTTCAGGTAGCGTCCGCCCGGCCCGGCTCCTGCCCGAGCCCACCGCGCAGGACAGTCCGCGCGGTCCTGGACGGGTCTCGGGGACGGGTGCTTCGGGCGCGGCGTCCACCGTCTGACCAACTGGTCGCGAGTAACATGCCGGTTCGGGTTTCCTATTCGGCAAACCCTGCCTATTCTGTGTTGTGTCAGCCCGTTCGCGCCGCCAGTAGGAGGTCACCGTGCCACTCTCCGAGCACGAACAGCGCCTGCTCGAGCAGATGGAACGTGCTCTCTACGCTGAGGACCCCAAGTTCGCCACCAGCATGCGCAGCGCGCGCGGGGGTGCTGGAGATCGCCGGCGCATCGCCGTGGGTGTCGTTGGGCTGCTCGTCGGGCTCGGTCTCCTGATCGCCGGTGTGGCGGCCAAGCTCGTGATCGTGGGCGTCCTCGGCTTCCTGGCGATGCTGGGAGGTCTGTGGCTGGCAATCAGCGCCCTTCGATCCGGGCCGGAGCCAGCAGCGGCCGCCGAAGGCCCGGGTGCCCCGACCAATATCAGCAGCCGGTCGAAGAAGTCTCGTTCCCGGCAGCGGTCCGGCGAGTCACTGTCCGACCGCATGGAGGAGCGCTGGCGGCGACGCCGCGAGACCGGCGACTTCTGAACCACCCCCCACGACCAACGGCCCCCAACCTCTGAGGCTTGGGGGCCGTTCCCACGTCCGATGCCTACGCCGGTCCGATGCCTACCCCGCGTGCGCGTCGAGCCAGGCGATGACGTCGGCCAGGACCTCGTCCTTCTCCGGCTCATTGTGGGGCTCGTGGAGCAGGCCCTCGTAGATGTGCACCGTCACGTCGCCGTCCACCTTGCTGGCGAACTCCTCGGTCCCCCTCGCGTAGACGATGGGGTCGTCGGATCCGTGGAGCATGAGCAGGGGCAGACTGAGATCACCAGCGTGTGCCATCGCCCAGTCCGCTCCGGCCGTGGCGTCCTTTGCCAACGCCAAGGACCCCTTGTCGTGGACCAGGGGGTCAGCCCGGTACGCCTCGAGGACAGCCGGGTCGCGAGACAGGCCCGTGTCATCGAGACCCGAGGGGATGGCGACCGTCGGTAGCGCGGAGCCGAGGAGCTTGGCTGCGGTCACCTTCAGCTGCTGCTCCAGGACCGGGGTACGCAGCGCAGCGCTCGAGACGATCAGGCCTGCGAGTTCGGGCTTCTGCCGTAGCGCGTAGGTCAGCACGAGCAGGCCGCCGAGCGAGTGCCCGTAGAGAAATCGGGGCACGCCGGGGACGCGGCCCCGAGCATCTGCGAGGCACGCCGCGATGTCCTCCATCGTCCTGTCGAAGGGGGTGTGGCCCCGACCGCCCGGCGAGCGACCATGCCCACGCAGGTCGAACATACACACGGCGTAACCCGCGTCGCTGAGCCGCTGGGCGACGTGGGCGTTTCGTCCGGAGTGTTCGCCGAGCCCGTGGACGCGCACGACCGTGGCCTTGGGCGCCCCTTCCGGCTGCCACCATGTGGCGTGCAGGGCCGTACCGTCGGCGGACGTGAGGGTGTAGGTCTGTTCAGTCATGGCCGAATCATCCCCCACGTCGTCCCTGGAAAGGGACGGGGGTCAGTCCACGCGCACCTCCGGCGCTAGTAACCCGCAGCGCCGCCGCCCCTCCCCGCGCCCCGAGCCACCGCGCCGGCGACCACCGATCGGGGCACCACGACGGCCAGGGCACGACGCGACCAGCCGGCCCGACGGCCCAACGCCTGCCGGACGGTCCGGACGTCACCGGTCAGGGCGCCCGGCCGAGGGGCCGTCCCCGCCACCCCGGCCGTGCGGTCGGCGAGCAGCACGCTGCCGTCAGTCCCTCCGGCCGGCGCCGGAGGGCTCATCGGCTCGGCGCCGGAGGCCGCAGGCGCCCCGGCAAGGGACCCGTACCGCTGCCACTCGACGGCGCGCAGGATCCGTGCGGTCGCCTGATCGACATCCGGCCGGTCTCCCGGTGTGCCGCCGCCCTCAGTTGTCATCAGCGTTGTCACAGCGGCCACTGTGGACCGGGGGGTGGCGGACTCCGCACCGAGGCGCAGGTCGACCATCGTGTCGACCACCTCCCGGTAGGCGGCCTCACCATCCCCGATGGTCGCACGGCGACGGCGGCGCCCGAGGCGCACGGCCCCCGGGATCAGGAGCACCACGAGCACCAGGCCCGCCAGGATCCACCGCACGGGCAGGCCCTGTCCACCCGTCTGCTGCCCGATGGGGGCAGCAGACAGCTCGTCCGGGACCTGGGCGGGCGCGTCCGTGCTGCCCGCCGTCGGCGAAGCGGACGACTCGGTCGGGGCTGCCGTTGGGCCCTCGGATGCCTGGGTGGTCGAGGTGTACACCGGCGTGGTGGTGGTGGGTGCTCCGGGCGTTGGTTCGAAGCGGACCCACCCGGCGGAGCCCATCCACAGCTCGGGCCAGGCGTGGGCATCGGTCCCGCGCACCACCCACTGGTTGCCCTCCAGGGCGCCCTGGGTGAATCCCACGACCACGCGCGCAGGGATGCCGACAGAGCGGGCCATCAGGGCCATGGTGGCAGCGAACTGCTCGCAGTACCCCACGCGCTCCTCGAGGAAGGCAGCCAGGGCGTCCTCGTCCGATCCGCCCTCGACCTGGGTGGAGTAGGTGAAGTCCCCCTCGGTGGTGAACCAGCGCTGTAGGGCCAGGGCGGCATCGAAGGGGGTCGCCGACCCCGCGGTGATCTCGCGCGCCAACTGGGGGAGTTCCTCACCGGTCAGGGGGGACGGGTCCGCGAGGTTCTCCCCGAAGACCTGCTCGGGGCGCGGCGGAACAGCGCTGGCCACGCGCAGGGCGTCGGCGTCGAGGTTCGGCGTCGTGGCGATGAGGCCGATACGTGCCCCCTCGACGCTCTGACCGTCGGCTCGCGCGGGCAGCGAGGTCCGCTGGTCCCACACCACGGGCCAGTTGCTCAGGGAGAGATAGGACCCGCTGGGGCTGGGCAGGGTCGTGCCCCCCAGCGGACCCACGTCGAGCTGGTACTCCGCCACCGGGCCCGCAGGTGGCTGATCGGCCGACGGGGCGCTGCCGTCGGCGCGGGGCGGCGGCTGCGCCCCGGTCTCGTTGGGCCCGACGGGCTGCCACTGCTCGCCGTCGAAGAGCTCGAGGACCGACATCCGGAGGTAGTCCGGGGTGGAGGCGGTTGTCGCCAGGGTGATGACCGGGCGCGTGTCGTTGCCGACCAGTGATCGGCGCAGGGACACCAGCGCATCGACCTGCACGGTCCCGCCCCCCGATCCCGTACCGAACTCGACAGGGTCAGTCGGGCCGTTGAGGGTCGTGACCCCACCAGCGAGCATCGCCAGGGCAGTCGTCGCACCGCCGATCGCCAGACCCGTCGCGGGGGAGCCCGCGCGCGCACCTGGGCTCCAGCGCGAGGCTCGGTCGCGCTGGAGCGCTGACACGACCGCCAGCCACCCCAGGGCAACGAGGGGGAACGCCCACCATGGCGCCGACCCCTGGCTCACCAGCCACGGGACCACGAACAGCGCCCCCAACGGGATCAGGGTCATGCCCGGCAGGTCCAGGCCCGCAGCCAGGGTGTCCACGACCAGCGCAGCCAGCCCGACGCCCGCGACGATGAGCAGCAGGAGGCCCGGATCGGGACCCGCCGGCGGGACCGTCGCCATCGAGTAGTCGCGGCCCTGGGCCGCGAGGTCGCGCAGGCGGGCCAGGGCTGCGGGCCCGGGGATCAACCCCCACCGCGCCGCATCCCGGGCGAACAGCAGCGCCAGGGTCACCAGAAGTGCGCCGAACTGCAGAAGCGGCTGCAGCGGGGCCGGCACGCGCAGTGACCGGGTGAGGCCGCCCACCAGCGACGATGACGGACACCGCCACGAGGGTGCGTGTCAGCCACCATGCGCCATCGAGCAGGGGCTGCATGCACAGCGAGCCCATCAGGACCGCCAGGCCGCCGATCGCGCCGGCGTGCCAGCGGCCCTCGCTCACCCGCGCAGCCAGGAGCTCACCCCGGCCCGCCCTGACCCCCGGACGCACGATCTCCTCGTTCACCCCCGGGCCCCCAGCCCCGCCCACGAGGTGGCGACGGATGCGGTCAGCGCAGCCGTGCCGGGAGCCGTTCGCTCGAGTGGCGTGACCCGCCAGCCGGCCTGGTGGAACCACGCGAGGGCGTCCTCCGACCCGGCCCTCAGGGGAGCCGGTCCCGAATGGTCGCCGGCCGTCCACTGGTCAGCGGCGATCGCCACGAGCAGTCGTGTCGGGCTGTGCGCCCCGATGCCCGTGAGCAGTCGTGCCGTGGGCACCGACATCCGTCCGGCGATGAGGATCAGCGGGCCGGACCCGCTGGACTGGGCGGAGTAGGCCAAGGACGAGCTGGGCACCACCGAATGGCTGACGGGGACCGTCGCGAGTGCCAGGAGCAGCTCGCGGCGCTCGGCGGCCACCCCGGTCATGGGCGACCCCGTGAACAGCGCGACGTCGTCCGTGGTGCGTACCGTCAGGTCCCAGCCGCTCTCCAGGGCCAGGCATCCGACGCTTGCGGCCATGCTCAGCGCGGCATCGACCGAGGACTCCGGCTCGCGTCCACGATGATCGGACTCCCGCAGGTCGAGGATCACCGTGATCGCCGAGCGCCAGGGGTTCTCCTCGCTGCGGACCATCAGGGCGCCCGTTCGCGCGGATGCCTTCCAGTCGATGCGGCGGACCTCGTCGCCCGGCCGGTAGTCACGGGGGATCACGTCGTCGGTGGCCGCGCCGCGCGCTCCGAGGTGGCCGCTGCCGCTGCCCAGGGACGCCCCACCGAGTATCAGGTGGTCGAGCTCGACGACCGGGGGGTGGACGATGATCTCGTCGCGACTCCCGGCCGTGATGACACGGTGGACCATGCCGTAGCGGTCGATCACGTGGATCCGGGTCGGACCGAGGTGGTGGATCCCGCGGGCCCCGACGCGCAGCCGGTAGTGCGATCGGCTGACGCCCTGGCCGGCGATCGCGTTGAGGGCGAACCGATGCGGGCCGCCGAGCTCAGCCGGAGCCTCATCCTCGAGCAGCAGGCTGCGCCCGCGCGGGAACCTGCCGCCCACGCTCACGGTGACCTTGAGCTGGTCACCGGTTGCCAGCTCGCGGGCGCTCGGGTCCCGGTCGAGGACGAGCCCGGACCCCGGGCCCCGGGTCAGCAGTGCGGCGGCCAGGGGCAACAGGGCGACCAGGGACCCGAACTGCACCGCTGGCGTCCATCCCTGGACCAGGCCGATCGCCGCCAGCGCCAGCCCGACTCCCAGGAACCACCATCCTCGACTTGTCAGGCCGACCCTCGTCCGGATCGACCCCGGTGCCGCCGGGTCCGAGGGCATGTCAGCCCCAGGAGGAGCGGGGGATCCGCGTGACGACCGCCCGGATGACATCCGGCCCGGAGCGCCCGGAGGCCGCCGTCTGGGCCGACAGCAGGACGCGATGACCGAGCACGGTGGGCGCCAGCATGAGGATGTCGTCGGGCAGGACGAACGTCCGCCCGTCGAGGGCCGCCCACGCCCGCGCGGCACGAACCAGGTGCAGGGTGCCCCGGGGGGAGGCCCCAAGGCGCAGCTCCTCGCTGGTCCGCGTGGCTGTGGTGACCGCCACGGCCAGGGCGCGCACCGGGTCCGAGACGTGCACATCGCGCACCGCCCCCATCAGTGCCGCGAGCTCGTCGTGCGTGGCGGCAGCGCCCAACGCGGCCACGGGATCGTCCCCCGCGTGCTCGGCGAGCATGCGCAGCTCGTCTGCAGGGCTGGGGTACCCCAGCGAGATGCGCGCCATGAACCGGTCGCGCTGAGCCTCGGGCAGCGCGTAGGTGCCCTCCATGTCCACGGGGTTCTGGGTGGCGATGACCAGGAACGGGGAGGCCAGGACGTGGGTGGTCCCGTCGACCGTGACCTGGTGCTCCTCCATCGCCTCGAGCAGCGCTGACTGGGTCTTGGGGGAGGCCCGGTTGATCTCGTCGGCCAGCACGATGTTGGCGAAGATCGCTCCCGGGCGGAACTCGAAGTCCCGGGACTCCTGGTTGAACACCGAGACCCCGGTGACGTCGCTGGGCAGCAGGTCGGGGGTGAACTGGATGCGGCGCACAGTCACCCCGAGCGTGCGCGCCAGGCTCTTGGCCAGCATGGTCTTGCCGACGCCGGGCACGTCCTCGATGAGCAGGTGACCCCCGGCCAGCAGCACGGTCAGGGCCATGCGCGTCGACTCGGGCTTGCCGGCCAGGACGGAGTCGACGCCGGCGCGGATCCGGGCAGCGGTGTCCAGGACCGTGCGATCAAGCATGTCGGTCATCGCCGCCGGGCCTCCTCGTAGGAATCTGCAGAGACCAGCATCACCCATGGACCGGAGTCGCGCCACCCCCCGCCTCCGGGGGCCCCCGATGCCGTGGCCAGAATGGGAGCCGACCCGTTGCGACTTCCCAGGAGGACCCATGACCGTTCATCCCGCAGTGCTCGGACGCTTCTTCGACGACTTCGAGGTCGGAGACATCTACCAGCATCCCTTCGGCCGGACGATCACGGAGGCCGACAACGCCTGGTTCACCCTGCTGACGTGCAACACCAACCAGATGCACTTCAACTCCCACCTGTCGGCCCAGAACCCGATCACCGAGGGCAAGATCATCGTCGTGTCCGGCTTCACCGTCGGGCTGGTCCTGGGCCTGACGGTCCTGGACATGAGCCAGAACGCCGTGGCCAACCTCGGCTGGAACAACATCAAGCTGACCCACCCCGTCTATGTGGGCGACACCATCTATGCCGAGAGTGTCTGCACCGACAAGCGCCCCTCGAAGTCCCGGCCGGACATGGGGATCATCTCGATGATGACCCGCGCGCTGAACCAGGACGGCGACGTCGTGATGACCTACGACCGCTCGGTGATGATCCCGACCCGCGCCAGCGGCATCGGGCAGAACTACTTCCCCCAGGCCAAGGCCGGCCCGATGCAGGTGCCTGACACGAACTAGCAGCATCGGGCGTGGAATCGCCTGGTTCCCATCGATCAGCTCACGAATCCCGGTCTGGACCGCAGGGTCCGCACCGGGATTCGTCATGTCGGGGCTCCTGCAGGTCCCCAGGGGACGATGTGGAGGATTCTCGGCGGAATTGCCGCCAAAAGGGAGACAAGTGGAGGGATGTGGAGTAGTGTGGCGGGCGTTCGAGCTCTGTGGCCCAGCGCGGGAGGGGAGGTGAGTGGCCGTGTTCCTCGGGACGCATTCCCCGAAGCTGGACGAGAAGGGCCGCATCATCCTGCCCGCCAAGTTCCGCGAGCCCCTGGCCGAGGGGTTGGTCCTGACAAAGGGCCAGGAGCACTGCGTGGTCGTGTGGCCGCGGGCGGAGTTCGACACCTATGCCGCGGACCTGCGTGCCAGCGCCCAGGCCAGCGCCAGGGTCCGGGCCATGACGCGCGTCTTCTTCTCCTCGGCCTTCGACGAGTCCCTGGACCGCCAGGGCCGGCTGACCATCCCACCGGTGCTGCGCGACTACGCGTCCCTGGACCGCGAGCTCAGCGTCGTCGGTGCGGACAACCGCATCGAGATCTGGGCGGCCGACGCCTGGGAGACCTACCTCGCCCAGCACGAGGCCGAGTTCGCTGAGCTCGACCAGGAGGGGGGTGTGGTCCTGCCCTGAGTTCGTCGTCCCTGTCCGCCCCATGAGATTCCCCTCCGCGATCTCGACGTCACTTCCCCGGCGCCGAGACCACCCCGACGCCACTTCCCCGGCGCCGGAGACGCGGCGGGGGGCCTGGTGGTACGGCCCGTTCTCCGAGGAGGTGCCTCGTGCACTCGTTGCGCCGGTACCTCGCCCTGCCTGCCTCCGTGCTCTGCACGGCCGCCACCCTGTACCTGGTCAACCAGCTGGTGCTCCCCGGGTGAGCCCGGATCCGGGGCACGTCCCCGTCCTCCTCGAACGCTGCCTGGAGCTCCTCGAGCCGGCGTTGGGCCGGCCCCGCGCAGTGGCCGTCGATGCCACCCTGGGCCTCGGAGGCCACAGCGAGGCGATGCTGGCCGCCCACCCCGACCTGACGGTCGTCGGCCTGGATCGCGACCTCGACGCCCTGGCCCGGGCCGGGGAACGCCTCGCACCGTTCGGCGATCGGTTCCACCCGGTCCACTGCGTCTACGACCAGCTGCCCGAGGCGCTGGTGGGCCTGGGGTACCGCCGGGCCGACGCGATCCTCTTCGACCTCGGGGTGTCCTCCATGCAGCTGGACGTGGCCGACCGCGGGTTCGCCTACTCCCAGGACGCGGTGCTGGACATGCGCATGGACCAGACGCAGGGGATCACCGCGGCCGAGGTGCTCAACACCTACCCGGTCGGGGACCTCGCCCGGATCCTGCGCACCTACGGCGAGGAGAAGTTCGCCGGACCGCTGGCCCGGGCGATCGTCCGCGAGCGCGAGCGCGAGCCCTTCACGACCAGCCCGCGACTCGTCGAGCTGATCCGCGACACGATCCCGGCCCCGGCGCGACGGACCGGTGGCAACCCGGCAAAGCGCACATTCCAGGCGCTGCGCATCGAGGTCAACGCCGAGCTCGACGTCCTGCGCCGGGCGATCCCGGCGGCGCTGTCGGTGCTCGCAGTGGGCGGTCGGATGGTCGTCCTGAGCTATCACTCCGGCGAGGACCGGATCGTGAAGGCCGCGCTGATGCCCGCCACGAACCCGACCATCCCGCACGGACTGCCGGTGATTCCCGAGGAATTGCGGCCGACTGCGCGTGTGCTGACACGCGGATCGGAGAAAGCATCGGAAGATGAGGTCCTGCGCAACCCGCGTGCCGCCTCCGTGCGACTGCGGGCCGTGGAGAAGGTCGATGTCCGGGAGGTCTGAATGAGTTCGACGCGTACGGCAGGTCGCCGCGACTCGCGACCTCCGGGCGCCCGGACCGCCCGGACGACTCGCACCGCGTCTCGCCGTGGGAGCCCGTCATCTGCCGCGCCCCGAGTCGATCCGCGCCCCGCGGGCGTCGAGGTTGTTCCCCCTGTCGAGGAGGTCCCCGCGGCGCCGCGGCGTCGGACGGGCCGGTCCCGCGCTCAGGGCGCGCCGATGCCCCGGTCCCCGCGACACCGCATGCTCCTGGTCTGCACCGCGGCCCTGGCCGCCGGGTTCTTCGCCGTCCTGCTGCTCAACACGGTCATCAGCCAGGGCGCCTTCCGCCAGCACGAGCTCGAGATCGACCTGATCCTGCTCGCCGAGAAGGAGGAGGCCCTCGCCAGGCTGGTCCAGCAGGCCGAGGCCCCCCTCGAGGTCGAGAAGGCGGCGCGCAAGCTCGGCATGGTCCCGGCAGGTGCCCCGGTGTTCCTCCGGCTCTCCGACGGAGCCATCCTCGGCGAGCCGGTGCCCGCGCCCGCTCCCACCGGGCCGATCGACTTCGCCGGCGCACCCGGGATCCAGCCCACCCCGGAACCCTCGCCGACGGACAGCGCGGCGGCCACCGGCATCGACCCGGCGCTCGACCCGGCGACTGGTGTCGATCCCGCCCTCGACCCGGCGACTGGTGTCGATCCCGCCCTGGACCCGGCGACCGGCCTCGACCCGGCAACCGGCGAGGCCCCCGCTGCGGCCCCGGGGGCCAGCCCGGCCCCGGACCCCGCAGCCAGCCCCACGCCCGTCCCGACCCAGCAAGGGGTGAACCCATGAGCTCCCTGGCCCCACCTCGTGCCCCCCGGACGCGGCCGGACCACTCCCAGGCGCCGGCCCGCAGGCAGTTCCGTCGCGGCGAGGCCCGCACGCGTGCGATCTACCTGACCTTCGCCGTCCTGATGCTGTTGAGCATCTACGCCGGTCGGGTCTTCGACCTGATGGTCCTCAAGGGCGACGACCTGGCAACCCTCGGCCAGAACCAGCGCAGCCGTACGCTGCCGCTGCCCGCCGACCGTGGTCCCATCTACGACTCCGAGGGCGCCCCGCTGGCGATCACCGTGGAGTCCCGCAATGTCACCGCCGACCAGAACCTCATCGAGAACCCCGCCGAGGCCGCGGCCCGACTGGCCCCGATGCTGGGGATGGACCAGGCCGAGCTGCAGGCGAAGCTGACCGGCGACGACATCTTCGTGTACGTGGCCAAGGGGCTCACCCCGGAGCAGTGGCGCCAGATCAAGGACCTGGGCATCGTGGGGATCTTCAGTGAGAAGACCACCAAGCGCACCTACCCGGCGGGAACGCTCGCGGCCAACGTCCTGGGCTTCGTCAACGCCGAGGGCGTGGGATCCGGCGGCCTGGAGATGGCGCTGGACTCCCGGCTCAAGGGCGTGGACGGCTCCCGGACGTTCGAGCAGGGCGCGGCCGGTCAGGCGATCCCCTCGGCCGAGGACGTCCTGCGCGCGCCCCAGCCCGGGCAGGGCGTGCAGCTGACGATCAACCGCGACATCCAGTACGTGGCCCAGAGGGCGATCGCAACCCGCGTCCGGGAGGCCAACGCCGAGAGTGGGACGGTCGTGGTCATCGAGGCCAAGACCGGGCGCATCCTGGCCATGGCCACCGCGCCGACCTTCGACCCGAACAACTACCTCGGGGCCGAACCGGACGACATGGGCAACCGTCCTGTGTCGGAGATCTACGAGCCCGGCTCGACGGGCAAGGTGCTGACAATCTCGGCAGTCCTCGAGGAGGGCAAGGCCAAGCCGACCTCGAAGATGACGATCCCCCCGGTGCTCAACCGGGGCGGGCACACGACCCACGACCACACCGACCACGGCACGCTGCAGCTCACCCTCAACGGTGTCCTGGCGCAGTCCAGCAACATCGGCACCATCCTGTTCGCCGACAAGATCGGCGGAGAGAAGCTCTACGAGTACCAGCGCAAGTTCGGCATGGGCCAGCCCAGCGGCCTGAAGTTCCCCGGTGAGGAGAACGGCCTCCTGCCCAAGCCGGAGAACTGGTGGCCGACGACGTTCCAGGCCCTGGCCTACGGCCAGAGCTACTCGGTGACCTCCCTGCAGGTGGCCGGCGTCTACCAGACGATCGCCAACAACGGGGTCCGGCTCACGCCGCGTCTCATCGACGGGTACGTCAACCCAGATGGCTCCTTCGAGCCGGCCCCGACCGAGCCCGGGCTGAAGGTGGTCAGCAAGAAGACGGCAAGGACCATGACCAAGATGTTGGAGAACGTGGTCACCGACGGGACCGGCAAGATCGCCGCGATCCCCGGCTACCGCGTCGCCGGCAAGACCGGGACCGCCGAGCGCGCGGTCAACGGCGGCTACTCCGGCTTCAGCGCCTCGTTCATCGGCTACGCGCCGGCCGACGACCCGGAGATCGTGGTCCAGGTCATGCTGCAGGACCCGAAGAACGGCCACTACGGCTCGGTCCTGGGCGGGCCCGTCTTCAAGACCGTGATGACCTATGCGCTGCAGGAGCTGAAGATCGCGCCCTCGGGTACGAAGTCCCCCCAGATCCCGACCACCTGGTAGTCGGCGTGATCCGACCGAACGGTGTCCGCGCCAGCGGCGCCGCCCTGCGCGGCATGCTCGGCCTG
This sequence comes from uncultured Actinomycetes bacterium, assembly GCA_963747335.1. Lineage (GTDB taxonomy): Bacteria > Actinomycetota > Actinomycetes > S36-B12 > CAIYMF01 > Prado023. Next base: position 50,934 of record CAVVEV010000007.1, read on the forward strand.
CCGGACGGCCCCCCCGACCTCGTCACCGGCGTCACCCTGGACTCCCGTCGGGTCCGGCCCGGCGACCTCTACGCAGCGCTGCCCGGCTTCACCACCCACGGGGCCCGGTTCGCCGCGATGGCCCACTCCGCCGGTGCGGCGGCGATCCTCACCGACCCGTCCGGGGTCGACGTGATCCGGGAGTCGGGCGGCATCGAGCTTCCCGTGCTCGTCGTCGTCGACCCCAGGGCCGTGCTCGGTGCGGTATCGGCGTGGGTGTACGGGGAGCCCGCGCAGGCTCTGGCGACCACGGGGATCACCGGCACCAACGGCAAGACGACCACCAGCTACCTGCTGGATGCCGCCCTGCGTGCCGGCGGGCACACCACCGGGATCATCGGCACGGTCGCGACGCACATCGGTGACGAGGTCATCCCGGCCACCCGGACCACGCCAGAGGCCCCCGACCTGCACGCCCTGCTGGCCGTCATGCGCGAGCGCGGGGCCTCGGCGGTCACGATGGAGGTGTCCAGCCACGCCCTGGAGCTGGGCCGGGTCGACGGCATGCACTTCGACCTGGCCGTCTTCACCAACCTGAGCCAGGACCACCTCGACTTCCATGGTGACATGGACGCCTACTTCGCGGCCAAGGCGGCACTGTTCACCGCGGATCGGGCGGCTGCGGGGCTGGTGTGCGTCGATGACGAGTGGGGTCGCCGCCTGGTCGACACGGCGGCGATCCCGGTGACGACGTACTCGGTTCTCGGTCCGGCCCACTGGACGGTCAGCGGCGTGACCCCGGGCCATCACGGCACGACGGAGTACACCGTGCACGGTCCCGGGGTGCAGCTGCGCACGCAGGTCGGGCTTCCGGGGATGTTCAACGTCGCCAATGCCGTGGCGGCGCTGGCGGCGGCGGTGCATCAGGGTGTCGATCCCCAGGTCGCGGCCATGGCGATCGGCGGGTGCGCGGGGGTACCCGGGCGCATGGAGCGCATCCGTGCAGGGCAGGAGTTCCTCGTCCTGGTGGACTATGCGCACACCCCGGATGCGGTCGGACGGGCCATCGCCGCAGCCCGCGAGGTGGTGACCGGTGACGTGATCGTGGTCCTGGGCTGTGGCGGGGATCGTGACCGGGACAAGCGTCCCCTCATGGGGGAGGTCGCCGCCAGGGACGCCGACGTCCTGGTGATCACCGACGACAACCCGCGCTCCGAGCCGCCATCACAGATCCGCGCCGCCATCATGGAGGGCGCACGCCGGGTCAGGTCGGCCGATCGAGCGGTGCTGCACGAGGAGGGTGAGCGCCGGGACGCAATCACCCGCGCCGTGCGGATCGCCGGCCCCGTGGACTGCGTGCTGCTGCTGGGCAAGGGCCACGAGCAGGGCCAGGAGGTGGCCGGAGTGGTCACGCCGTTCGATGACCGGCTCGTCGTACGTGAGGCACTGGAGGCGTTGGCATGATCAGGATGGACATCGCGGCGGTGGCCGATGCGGTCGGTGGCACCCTCGTCGACTGCCCCGATCCCTCTGTCGAGGTCACCGGTGCGGTCGCCGACTCGCGCGTGGCCGGACCGGGGGACCTCTACGTCGCGATCGCGGGGGAGCGGGTCGATGGCCATGACTTCGCTGCCGATGCCCACGCCGTTGGTGCGGTGGTCACGCTCGGCTCGCGCCCCACCGGCCAGCCGACGATCGTGGTCACCGGCGATCCCGTGGCCGCCCTGGGTCGGTTGGCCAGCCACGTGCTGGGCCAGCTCCCCGATGCCCGCGTGGTGGCCATCACCGGATCCTCGGGCAAGACCACGACCAAGGACCTCATCGCCACCCTGCTCGAGGACCTCGGGCCGACCGTGGCCCCTGCGGGTTCGTTCAACACCGAGGTGGGGCTCCCGCTGACCGTCCTGCGCGCGACGGAGCAGACCCGCTTCGTGGTGCTGGAGATGGGCGCGCGGGGGATCGGTCACGTGGCCACCCTCTGCCGGATCGCCCCTCCCGATGTCAGCGTCGTGCTCAACGTCGGCTCGGCGCACCTCGGCGAGTTCGGCAGCCGTGAGGTGATCGGGGTGGCGAAGGCGGAGATCGTCGAGGCCCTGTCCCCCCAGGGCCTGGCCGTGCTCAACGCGGACGACCCGATCGTCGCCGGGATGGCCCAGCGGACCGCGGCTGCGGTCGTCACGTTCGGCTCCAGCCCGGCCGCGGACGTGCGTGCCGTCGGGCTGACCCTCGATGGATCAGCCCGGGCCGCGTTCACCCTGCACTCCCCGTCCGGGGACGCGCCGGTTCAGTTGGCCATGGTCGGGGAGCACATGGCCGCCAACGCGTGCGCCGCCTCCGCCGTCGCCCTGCACTTCGGGATGACCCCGGCGCGGATCGCCGAGCTCCTGGGTACCGCGCAGCCGCGCAGTCGCTGGCGGATGGAGGTCAGCACCACCGCCTCCGGGGTCACCGTCGTCAACGACGCGTACAACGCCAATCCCGAGTCGATGCGCGCAGCCCTGCGCTCCCTGGCGGCCATGCGCGGGCAGGGCCGGACCATCGCGGTGCTCGGCGAGATGCGGGAGCTCGGGGACCAGAGCATCGCCGAGCACGACGAGGTGGGTCGGCTGGCAGTCAGGCTCGACATCTCCAAGACGATCGCCGTGGGGCAGGGCGCCCGCCCCCTGTTCCTCGGGGCCGCACAGGAGGGGTCATGGAACGAGGAGGCCGTCTTCGTCCCCGATGTGGAGGCGGCGATCTCCCTGCTGCGTGGCCTCGTCCAACCCGGTGACGTCGTGCTGGTCAAGGCGTCCCGTTCGGTCGGCCTCGAGGCCGTGGCCCACGCGCTCCTGGAGGACCTCGCATGATCCTGATCGTCCTGAGCGGAATGATCTCCCTGGGACTGGCGCTGCTGGGCACCCCGCTGCTGATCAAGGTCCTGACGCGGCGCAACCTCGCCCAGTCGATCCGGGAGTCCAGCGACGGCATCGTCTATCCCGAGCACAGCGGCAAGCGCGGGACGCCCTCCATGGGCGGCCTGGCGATCGTCGGGGCCGTCGTGCTCGGGTACGGCGGCGCGCACCTGCTGCGCTGGACCTGGCCCACGGTGTCGGGCCTGCTGGCGCTGTACCTGATGGTGGGCCTGTCGGTGGTGGGGTTCGCCGACGACTACCTCAAGGTGTTCAAGTCCCGAAGTGGCGGGATCCGCGCGCGCACGAAGCTCCTGGGCCAGGCTGCAGTGGCGCTGAGCTTCGCCTACCTGGCCACCAGGTTCCCCGACGAGAACGGCGTCACACCGGCGTCCGAGGCGATCTCCGCGGTCCGCGACCTCGCATGGACCCTGCCCGCAGGGCTGTTCCTGCTGTGGATCTGGTTCCTGGTGACCGCCATCACCAACGGCGTCAACCTGACCGACGGCCTGGACGGGCTCGCGGCCGGTGCCTCCACCCTGACGTTCGGCGGGTTCACCCTCATCGGCGTCTGGCAGTACGGGCAGAACTGCACGGACGTGGCCCTCAGCGGCTGCTACACAGTGCGTGACCCCCTGGACCTGGCCGCCTTCGCCGTCGCCTGCGCGGGTGCCACGTTCGGATTCCTCTGGTGGAACACCAGCCCGGCGCAGATCTTCATGGGCGACACCGGAAGCCTGGCCCTCGGCGGGGCGATGGCAGCCCTGGCGATCATGAGCCGCACCGAGTTCCTGCTGGTGCTGCTCGGCGGGCTCTTCGTGATCATCACGCTCTCGGTCATCGCCCAGGTCGGCTCATTCAAGCTCACCGGCAGGCGCGTGCTGCGGATGGCCCCCCTGCACCACCACTTCGAGATGCTCGGCTGGCAGGAGATCACCATCGTCGTGCGGTTCTGGCTCATTCAGGGGCTGTGCGTGGCGGCCGGCCTGGCCCTGTTCTACGCGGAGTGGGTGCGCTGATGGTCGACGTCGACCACCTGCGTCGGGACTCCGACTGGAGTGGTGTCCATGTGGCTGTGGCCGGGATCGGGATCGCAGGGTTCGCCGCCGCGGACGCGTTGCTCTCCCTGGGTGCCCGGGTCAGTGCCCTCGACGCCGGCGACGGTCCCCGCCAGCAGGAGCGCGCCCAGATCCTCGAGGTGCTGGGCGCCGAGGTCCGCCTCGGGGACGGCGACAGCCTTCCGGGCGGTGTCGACCTCCTCGTCGTCTCCCCGGGGCTCTCGCCGCTGTCACCAGTCATCGCCGCCGCACTCGCCGCCGGGGTGCCCGTCTGGGGAGAGCTGGAGCTCGCATGGCGGCTGCGTCCGGCGCAGGGCGCCGCGCCCTGGCTGGTCGTCACCGGCACCAACGGCAAGACCACGACGACCCTCATGCTCGAGTCGATGCTGCGCGCAGCCGGCCTGCGCACGCTCGCGGCGGGCAACATCGGGGTCTCGATGGTCGACGTCGTGATGGCCGAGGCCACACCCGAGGGGGCCCTGGATGCCATCGCGGTCGAGGTGGGTGCCCCACAGCTGCCGTTCCTGCACTCCATGAGCCCCCAGGCCTCGGTCTGCCTGAACATCGCCGAGGACCACGTGGACCTCTTCGGCTCGTTGGAGGCCTACGTCGCGGCCAAGGCCCGCATCTATGAGCGCACCCAGGTGGCGGCCGTCTACAACGTGGCCGACGAGGTCACCCGTCGGATGGTCGAGGATGCCGACGTCGTCGAGGGCTGCCGGGCCATCGGCTTCACTCTCGGGGTCCCCGACATCAGCATGCTCGGCGTGGTCGAGGAGTTCCTCGTCGACCGTGCCTTCGTCGCCGACCGCCGGGCGGCCGCCCAGGAGCTGGCCACGACTGCCGACGTCCGCCCCGCGGCCCCCCACAACGTGGCCAACGCCCTGGCCGCAGCCGCGCTGGCTCGGGCCCACGGTGTGCCCGCGTCGGCGATCCGGGACGGCCTGCGTGCGTTCGAGCCCGCGGGGCACCGGATCGCCGACGTCGGCACCGTGGCCGGCGTGCGCTACGTCGATGACTCCAAGGCCACGAACTGCCACGCCGCGCAGACCTCGTTGATGGCCTATGACCGGGTTGTCTGGATCGCCGGAGGGCTTGCCAAGGGCCAGCAGTTCGATGACCTGGTCCTGGCGACGTCCCGGCAGATGACCGGCGTCGTGCTCCTCGGTGCCGATCGCCAGGTGATCGCCGACGCGATCGCGCGACACGCCCCGGATCTGCCGATCGTGGAGGTGTCTCGGACCGACACTGGTGCCATGGCAGAGGTCGTGGCGGCAGCCGCGGCCATGGCAGAGCCGGGAGGCACCGTGTTGTTGGCCCCGGGGTGCGCGTCGTGGGACATGTTCCGCGACTACGCCCAGCGGGGGGACATGTTCGCCGAGGCCGTGACGTCGTTGGCGCAGGAGGGCACGTGAGCCAGACCCGATCCCCCCGGAGCTCCTCCGAGGCGCGCATCGAGGACGAGCGCACCGAGCCCGGGTGGCGCGATCGCCTGAACCAGCACCCGATGGCCCCGTACTACCTGATCCTCGGCGCGGCCATGCTGCTGCTGGTCCTGGGCCTGGTGATGGTGCTCAGCTCCTCGGGGGTCGAGTCCTACGAGATCTACGACTCCGCCTTCACCCTGTTCAGCCGCCAGGCCGTGTTCGCGGTCATCGGGGTGATCGCGATGCTGGTCATCTCCCGGCTGCCGATCCCCGTGTTCCGGCGCTTCGCGCTGGCCTTCCTGGTCGTGAGCATCTTCATGCTGCTGCTCACGTTCGTGCCGGGGATCGGCGCCCCGGTGAACGGCCAGCGCAACTGGATCAGGCTGGTCGGTCCCTTCCGGCTGCAGCCCTCGGAGTTCGCCAAGCTCGCGCTCATCCTGTGGTCGGCGGACCTCTTCACCCGCCGCGAGGCCTATCTCCACCAGTGGCGGGCGCTGCTCGTGCCCTTCCTGCCGGTGGTTGCGGTGGTGGTCGGCCTGGTCGTCCTCGAGGGCGACCTCGGCACCGCGATCGTGATCGCCATCATCGTCGCGGGGCTGCTGTTCGTCGTGGGGGCTCCGATGCGGATCTTCGTGGCGTTCGGCGCGGTCGGCGTGCTGGGCGTCGCTGCCCTCTCACTCACGGCGGGCTATCGGATCCGTCGCTTCACGGCCTGGATCAATCCGGAGGCCGACCTCGACGGCGCCGGGTGGCAGCTCACCCAGGGCAAGGTCGCCCTGGGCACCGGAGGGTGGTGGGGCGTCGGCCTCGGCGGCAGCCGCGAGAAGTGGGGGGCCCTGCCCGAGGCGCACACCGACTTCATCTTCCCGGTGATCGGCGAGGAGCTCGGCCTGTTCGGTGCCCTGACCGTCCTGGGGCTGTTCGCCGCCATCACCATCTTCGCCCTGCGGATGGCCATCCGGACCAGTGACTCGTTCGTGCGCATCACCTGCGTGGGGATCGTCGCGTGGATCGTCGGCCAGGCCCTGATCAACCTCGGTGCCGTCCTGCAGCTGCTGCCGATCACCGGCGTCCCGCTGCCCTTCATCTCCTACGGCGGATCGTCGCTGCTGCCCTCGTTGATGGCCATCGGGGTGCTGCTCGCATTCGCCCGGCAGGAGGCCGTCCGCTCCGGTTCCCGAACCGCCAGGCGTCGTGGGTCCGTGGGGGTCTGAGGCGTGCACGTCGTCCTGGCCGGAGGCGGTACGGCGGGCCACATCGAGCCCGCCCTGAACCTCGCTGACGCGCTTCGGCGGCGAGACCCCGAGGTGGGCATCACCGCCCTGGGCACGGAGAAGGGCCTCGAGGGCCGGCTTGTGCCGGCCCGGGGCTACGAGCTGCGGCTGATCCCTGCGGTCCCGCTCCCGCGCCGGCCGTCCGGGGATCTCGTCACCCTGCCGGGTCGGGTCCGTTCGGCCCTGCGCCAGACGGAGGCGATCCTGGCCGACGTCGGGGCCGACGTCGTCGTCGGCTTCGGCGGCTACGTGGCCCTGCCTGCCTACCTCGCGGCGCGCCGCACGAGGACCCCGTTGGTGATCCACGAGGCGAACGCCCGCCCTGGGCTGGCCAACCGGGTGGGTGCGCGCTTCACGACGCACGTGGCCGAGGCGGTGGCGGGCACGCTTCCGGGGGGTGTGCGGATCGGCATCCCGATACGTCGGACCATCTCCACCCTCGATCGGGCTGCGACCCGCCAGGAGGCCCGGGCCGCCCTGGGCCTGGCACCCGAGGGCCCTGTGCTGCTCGTCTTCGGGGGCTCGCAGGGCGCGCAGCGGATCAACGCGGCGGTGTCGGCGGCGCTGCCGGGGTTGCTGGACCTCGGTGTGCAGGTGCTGCACTCGGTGGGCCAGGCGAACATGGAGGCCGTGACGGACTCCGCGCCGGGCTACCACCCGGTCGCCTACCTGGACCGCATGGACCTGGCCTACGCCGCGGCCGACCTCGTGGTCAGCCGCAGCGGTGCCATGACCTGTGCCGAGCTCGCTGCCGTCGGTCTGCCCGCCATCTACGTGCCGTTCCCGATCGGCAACGGCGAGCAGCGCCTCAATGCCCTGCCGGTGGTCAACGCCGGCGGCGGGCTGCTGGTCGCTGACGAGGCCCTCGACGGCGACACGTTGCTGGCCGACGTCGGGGCGCTGGTGGCCGATCCCGAGCGGATCGCGCGGATGGGTGACCTGGCAGCTGCGCACGGGATCCGGGACGCCGACGAGATGCTCTCGGACATGGTGATCGACGCAGCCGGCCGACCCGCCGGTCGCAGGGCGAGGTGAGGGTGATGGTGGACCTGACCGGCCACGTCCACATCGTGGGCATCGGCGGCGCCGGGATGTCGGGCATCGCCCGGATCCTGGTGGCGCGGGGCACCGTGGTCTCCGGAAGTGATGCGAAGGAGTCCCGGAGGCTGGTTGCCCTGCGTGCGCTCGGGATCGACGCGCGGGTCGGGCACGACGCCCAGAACGTCGAGGGTGCGGACGTGGTGGTCATCTCCACGGCCATCAAGGCCGCGAACCCGGAGGTCGTGGGCGCCCATGCGCGCGGGATCCCGGTCGTCTCCCGGGCGGATGCCCTGGCCGCCGTGATGGCGGGCTCGCGTGGGGTGGCCGTGGCCGGTACGCACGGCAAGACCACCACGACCTCCATGCTGACGATTGCCGCCCAGCACTGTGGGGTGGATCCCTCGTTCGCGATCGGCAGCGAGCTCAACGACTCCGGCGCCAACGCCCACCAGGGGGCCGGCGACCTCTTCATCGTGGAGGCCGACGAGTCCGACGGCTCGTTCCTGAGGCTGCCCGCCATCGCGGGGATCGTGACGAACGTCGAGCCCGACCACCTCGACCATTGGGGCACGTTCGACGCCATCGAGGCGGGTTTCCTGGAGTTCGCCACGGGCATCTCGCACGCCGGCGGGTTCGTGGTCGCCTGCGCCGACGACCCCGGGGCGGCGCGGATGGCCCAGAGCGCCCGCGAGCTCGGTGTCGACGTGCGCACGTACGGCGTGGACCCCGCGGCTGACTACGTCCTGTCCGAGGTCGCGACCTCGGCCACCGGGTCACGGGCGGTCGTGTCGCACGCGGGCGCCGTCGTGGGCAGGCTGGGCCTGCAGGTGCACGGCACCCACAACGTCCTCAACGCCGCCGCCGCACTGGTCGCCGGGATCGGGCTGGGGCTGCCGGCCGAGGACGTCCTCGAGGGCCTGTCGCTGTTCAGTGGGACCCGCCGGCGGTTCGACTTCAAGGGTGAGGTCGCCGGAATCCGCGTGTTCGACGACTACGCACACCACCCGACCGAGATCGCCGCCACCCTGAGGGCCGCCCGGGAGGTGGTGGGGGAGGGCAACCTCGTGGTCGCGTTCCAGGCCCACCACTACTACCGGACGGCCATGTTCGTCGACGAGTTCGGTGAGGCTCTGGGGCTGGCCGACCAGGTCGTCGTGCTCGAGGTGTACGCCCCCGGAGAGGACCCCATCCCGGGTGCCAGCGGGCAGTCCATGGCCAGCCACGTCCCACTGCCCCCCGACCAGGTCGTCTTCGAGCCCTCTTGGTCTGCGGTGGCGGGCCAGCTCGCCGATCGCGCCCGGCCCGGGGACATCGTGATGACCCTGGGCGCCGGGGACATCGTCCTTCTCGGCCACGAGGTCCTCGACCTGCTGGCCCAGCGCTACGGAGCCCAGACATGACGGAGAACGAGACTGCCGAATTCCTCGCCGAGGGCGCGGAGGAGGCCCTCGCGGCGCCCGCAGCGACAGCACGGACCCCCCACCCGCGCCGTCGGCGGCGGATCCTGGTGGCGGGCGCCGTCGGACTCGGCCTCGTGTACTGGGTGGGGTGGCAGTCCCCTCTGACGCTCGTCGAGCACGTGGTCGTCGACGCCCCCCGGGGGATCTCCGCGGAGTCGATCAGGCTCGCCTCAGGGATCTCGCCGGCCGACCGTGTGCCCTCCGTCGACCCGGACGCGGTACGGCTGGGCATCATGACGGCGATCCCCGCGGTCGCTGATGTCCAGCTCGACCGGGCGATGCCCGACACCATCAGGCTGGTCGTCACTGCCCGCACACCGTTGGCCGCGGTCGACGCCGGCAAGGGCTTCTACGTGATGGATGCCCAGGGGGTGGTCTACGACAAGGTCGCCAAGGCCAAGGACCTGCCGGTCATCAAGGCACGAACAGACGCAGATCGCGAGATCGCGCGCGGGGTGCTGCTGGCGATCCCCGCGGACCTGCGCGAGAAGGTCTCCAGGATCACCGCACGCAGCCGCGACAACGTGACCCTCGGGCTGCGTGGTGGCGCGACCGTGCGCTGGGGCGGGGTCGAGGACTCCGACCTCAAGGCACGGGTCCTGGCCGGACTGACCGCGGTCAAGGCGACGAAGTACGACGTCAGCGCGCCCCTGCTGCCCACCACCTCCGGCTCTCCGACGGACCCCGCACGCCCCACTGGATGATCTGAGCTCCAGAGACGTGTTCGCCCGTAGCGAACAGGATGGCGACTTCGTGCCCGACCTGGGGGTGGCCGGGGGGGAGGCCGTCGTCCGGCGTCCACAGGGGGCCCTGGCGCTGTGGACGCCGGCGTCCACACCCGAACCCCGAGACCCGTCCCCAGCTCGTCCCACCCTTCTCCCCAGCCCGTCCCCAGTCTGTCCCCAGGGGCCCGAGTCAGAGGGGCGCGGACCGGGGTTCCGAGCGCGGCGCCGGGGTGCCACCGGTCGACACGCCGACGATCGCCGGGGTCCTTGAAACCACCCATGCGGGCACCTAAGTTCCCTACCAACCACAGGTTGACATAACTCTAAGCCTCAGGTTGAGGGTGAGAGTCACGGAGACCGACGGTGCAGGCCCGCGATGGAGCTCAACCCTCCACCGCACAGTCCGACCCCAACCCTCTGCAGCAACCAAGAAGGAGCCCCTGACGTGGCAGCCCCACAGAACTACCTGGCAGTGATCAAGGTCGTCGGGATCGGCGGTGGCGGCGTGAATGCCGTGAACCGGATGATCGAGGTCGGCCTCAAGGGCGTGGAGTTCATCGCCATCAACACCGACGCACAGGCCCTGCTGATGAGCGACGCCGACGTCAAGCTCGACATCGGTCGCGAGCTCACCCGCGGCCTGGGCGCCGGCGCGGATCCCGAGGTCGGTCGCAGGGCCGCCGAGGACCACGCCGAGGAGATCGAGGAGGTCCTCAAGGGGGCCGACATGGTCTTCGTGACGGCGGGCGAGGGCGGTGGCACCGGCACCGGTGGCGCACCCGTGGTCGCCAAGATCGCCCGTTCGCTGGGCGCCCTGACCATCGGTGTGGTCACCCGGCCGTTCGGCTTCGAGGGCCGCCGCCGCAGTGGCCAGGCCGACAACGGCATCGAGGGCCTGCGCGCCGAGGTCGACACGCTCATCGTCATCCCCAACGACCGGCTGCTCTCGATCGCTGACCGCAGCATCTCGATGATCGACGCGTTCCGCCAGGCCGACCAGGTCCTTCTGCAGGGCGTCTCGGGCATCACCGACCTGATCACGACCCCCGGCCTGATCAACCTGGACTTCGCCGACGTGAAGTCGGTCATGTCCGGCGCCGGGTCCGCGTTGATGGGCATCGGATCGGCCCGTGGCGACGACCGCGCGGTGGGTGCCGCCCAGGCAGCGATCGCCAGCCCGCTGCTCGAGGCCAGCATCGACGGCGCCCATGGTGTGCTGCTGTCGATCGCCGGTGGCTCGGACCTCGGACTCTTCGAGATCAACGAGTCGGCCCGACTGGTCGCCGAGGCTGCCCATCCCGACGCCAACATCATCTTCGGGGCCGTCATCGACGACACCCTGGGTGACGAGGTGCGGGTCACGGTCATCGCCGCCGGGTTCGACGGGGGCCACCCGCCGACCAAGCGCGAGGCGGCAGCCGGTCGGCGGGTCGTCGACGAGGTCGCTGCGGCCGAGGCAGCTCCGCGCGCCGAGGCGCCGGTCTACGCCACGGTCGGCGCCTCGGCCGGCGTGGTCCTCCCACCGGGGCTGGCCAACGCCGACAAGCCCGGGGTCGACCTGCGCCAGCCGCGGACGATCAGCTTCGACGAGCCCGACGACCTCGACGTCCCGGACTTCCTGAAGTAGTCGATGATCAGTCACCGCCTCGACCTCGCCCTGAGCGGTGGGGTCGAGGCGCGTGTCCTGTTCACCAGCCGGGGTGGTGCGGCCAGCGGTGGGTCGAGCCGGTCGCCGTACGCCTGGGCGAACCTGGGATCGCACGTCGGGGATGACCCGGCGGCGGTCGTGTCCAATCGTCGCGCCCTGGCCGGGGCACTGGGTGTCCCGGCCAGTGCGATGACCTTCATGCATCCCGATCACGGACGAGGGGTCTGCACAGTGTCTGAGCCCACCGGGGTCACTCCCGGAGCCGAGGTCACCTCGGTCGACGCGCTCGTGACCTCCACGGCCGGCATCGGCCTGGTGGCGCTGGCGGCCGACTGCGTCCCGGTGATCCTGGTGGAGCCGGTCGCCGGTGTGGTCGCAGCCGTGCACTCGGGCTGGCGGGGCCTCGCTCTCGACGTGGTCGGGGCGGCGGTGGGCCAGATGGAAGCCTGCGGCGCCCGGGCGCAGGATGTGCAGGCCCTGGTGGGGCCGGCGATCTGTGGGCGTTGCTACCCGGTCCCCGCGGAACGGGCGCAGGAGGTGGCGCGTGTCCGCCCCGAGGCGCTCACCACTGCCCCCGATGGACAGCCCGCCCTCGACCTGCGGGCAGGGTTGTCGGCCCGGCTCGACGAGCTCGGGGCGACGAGCACGCTCCTCGGCGGGTGCACCGCCGAGGATCCCGGGCTGTACTCGCACCGCCGCGACGGCCTCACCGGCCGTCAGGGTGGCGCCGTGGCGATCGTGGCGGCTGCGTGATGGGGAACGGACGTCGGGCCGAGCTGGCCGACAACCTGGCCGCCGTGACGGAACGGATCGGCACCGCGTGCGTCGCTGCGGATCGGGACCCCGGCGTCCGTGACGATCGTCGCGATCACCAAGACGCGGCCCGCGAGCGACGTCGCCCTGCTGGCCGAGCTCGGTATCCGACATGTGGGGGAGAACCGCGACCAGGAGGCCCGCGCGAAGGCATCCGAGTGCGCCGGCCTCGGGCTGACCTGGCACTTCGTGGGGCAGCTTCAGCGCAACAAGGCGGCGTCAGTGGCCCGGTACGCCGACATCGTCGAGTCCGTCGACCGCCCGGCCCTGGTGGCCGCCCTGGATCGAGGGGCCAGCCAGGTGGGCCGTCGCCTGGGGGTCTGCGTCCAGGTCGATCTCGACGAGACGACGCCCGACCCGGCGGGCGGGGGAGCGGGGCGAGGAGGCGCCCGACCGGCCGAGGTCCTGGGGCTGGCCGACCAGGTCTCCGCGTGCGAATCCCTTGACCTCCTGGGGGTCATGGCCGTGGCGCCCCTGGGCGCCGACCCCCGGGCCGCCTTCGATCGGTTGACCGGGATCCACGAGCAACTGCTGGCCCACCACCCCGGGGCATCCATGCGATCGGCCGGCATGTCCGGCGACTTCGAGCCGGCGATCGCCGCCGGTGCGACACACATCCGCCTCGGCAGTGCGCTGCTCGGGCACCGCGATCCACTGAAGTAACCTAACCCGATACCGGCTCGCCCCTGGCGGTCCGGATGGCACGTAAGGAGTTCACATGCCCGGCACGATGCGCAAGATGGCCGTCTACCTCGGCCTGGTCGAGGATGACCTGCTCGACGACGACTACGATCCCGAGCCGCGCCCGCGAAGCCGCGAGGCGGCACCCTCGGGTGTCGATGCGCGTCCGCGCACCGCACCCGAGGTCGTGGTGCGACCCGCGGCCACGGCCGTCGCCGAGCGCCCCTCGGCCACGTTCCGGCCGACCGGCTCCACTTCCGGCGCTGACGTCTACCGGATCACCACGCTGCACCCGCGTACCTACAATGACGCCCGCCGCATCGGTGAGGAGTACCGCGAGGGAGTCCCTGTCATCATCAACCTGACCGGCATGGACGACAACGACGCCAAGCGGATCGTGGACTTCGCCGCCGGCCTCGTCTTCGGCCTGCGCGGCAGCATCGAGCGCATCACCAACAAGGTCTTCCTGCTGTCCCCGGCCAACGTCGATGTCGGCGCCGAGGCCCGGGCACAGATCGCGCAGGACGGGTTCTTCAACCAGAGTTGACCCATGGGACTCATCGTCGGCGTGCTCTCGACCCTCATCTGGCTGTTCCTGCTGCTCCTGATCGCCCGGATGATCATCGGGCTGATCATGGTCTTCGCACGGGACTTCCAGCCCACAGGTGCGCTGGTGATCATCTTCGAGTTCGTGATGAGCGTCACGGACCCGCCGTTGAAGGCGCTGCGCCGGATCATCCCGCCCCTTCGGATCGGGCAGGTCTCCCTCGACCTGGCGTTCCTGGTGCTCTTCATCGGCCTGCAGCTGCTGCTGCGGGTGCTGGCGGGCTTATGAGGTCGGCATCCCGGCACGGAGGTCGGTCATGGCGTTGAGCGCCCAGGACGTCCACGACAAGCAGTTCAAGCTGGTGCGCAACAGCACCGGCTACGACATGGACGAGGTCGATGCCTTCCTCGACGAGGTCGAGGCGGAGATCGCGCGCCTGACCGACGAGTTGGGTGCCGCCCAGGAGCAGCTCTCGGCCGCCCCCGCGGTCCCCGAGGCGGAGAGCACCGCGGCCGCTGCAGCTCGCATCCTGGAGATGGCCCAGCGCACCGCCGACGAGTACATGGCAGATGCCCGGCGCAAGGCCGATGCCATGGTCACCGATGCGGAGAAGGCCGCGCGCAAGTCGGTCAAGAGGCTGGAGGCGCAGCGGGGGGACCTCGAGGCCCGCGTCACAGCCCTGCGCACGTTCGAATCCGAGATCCGCTCACGCCTGACCGGGTACTTCCAGTCGCAGTTGGCTGACCTGAACTCCCTGGCCAGCACCAGCGAGGAGTAGTCGACCCGCCTGGCAGGTCGTGTCCTACCTGGCTCAGCCCCCGATCGCCCGTCGGCCCCCCGCCACCCCCCTGCGCCCGAACTCGTCGGCGGCGCGCTCCCCGGCGCGGCGGCTGTGCGCGGCAGATCCGGCTGCGCTGGTGGTTCCGCGCCAGGTCCCCCGCGCGCGCGAGGTGGCCCGGTGGTAGTCGGTGACCGCCACCTCCCGCGCCCGCAGGGCCACGTCGACGCGGCGAGTGTCCGGACCGGCCTGAGCCGTGGCGTCCGAAGTCGTCCCGGGGCCTGCCCCGGCTCCCGCCCGGGCCTGTCGAGACGCCTCGTCGAGGTTGCGACCGAGCCGGTGGATGAACCCGAGGCAGAAGGCGTTGCGGGCCACCGACGCTGTGACTGGGCGCCCTGGGCCGCCCTCGGGCAGCTGATAGGTGGTGCCCCGCCACAGCCCTGAGCGCACATGCTCCTGCGCGCGGGTCAGCATCATGGTGCTCGCGGTGGCGAAGACGGCCTCAACGCGGTCGAGGTCCCCGGGCATGCCGTACAGCAGGACGTAGGTCGAGCCATGCCCGATGTCGACGCGGACCGACCACGCGCGGGCGGTGGCCACCAGCAGGCTCACCAGCAGTTTGTTCAGGGCCCGGCGTGGCTCGCCGATCGTCAGCATCCGATGCGTGGGCCCGTCGGGAGAGGCGTCCGGGCCCATGGCCGCCACGGCCATGTCGACGCTGTGGCGCTGGGCGATCAGGGCGGCCTTGGCCAGGTACGCCTCCGCCTCCTCGGCGCTGGCCGTGGACTCCGCCTTGGCCAGGAGGGCGGCCACCCGACGCACCTGCTCGTCAGGACCGGCATCGACGTCGAGAAGGTCGGGGACGGCATCGATCGGGGCGAACAGGTGCCGCAGGAGATCGGCTGCCCCCGGGCTGATGTGCCGGGCGTAGAGCGTGACCAGCGCGGCGCGGAAGCTGCTGCCGTGCCCCGGAGCGCTGCACAGGTGATGCGCGAGCTCATGGAGAACCACGGAGCGGGTCAGCGCCCACCGCCCGCGTGGGTCGGCGGCCGGGATGTGGATCCGCCCCGGCGAGTACGTGGCCATCCGGAAGCCACGGCGCACCTCGACGACGACCGGCCCCCGGTCGGGGAACTGCCCAGTGGTGGTGGCATCTGCCAGGACGGCATCGACGAAGGCCTGGATCCCGGCGAGGCTGCCGAAGCGGACCTCCTCGGGCAGGGTGACGACCGAGGAGCCGACGCGCACCATGCGGTGCGGGCGACGCATGATCGAGGCGACGGAGTCCTCCGCCTGGTAGACCGCCCCCCGGCTGCGGTCGACCCTCGGGTCCTGGTTCTGCATGGCCGACAGCCTCCCACCGCGGTCCGACATCGTGGGCTCGTCGTCCACAGCCCCGCCCCCGGCGCGGCGTGGATCGTCAGGCCCGGCGCAGGGCGAAGGTCATCCTCAGGTCGTCGTCGGTCCCGCTGAAGGCATCGGCGGGCGCTGGATCACGCGCGACGGACACAGCCAGCACCTCGCTGGCGATGTCGGCCGTGTGCTCGTCCAGTGCCGCAGCCAACTCGGCCGACTCGGTCGACACCCAGAGCTCGATCCGGTCGCTGATGTCCAACCCGGCGGACTTGCGTCCCTCCTGGACCAGCCGGACCACCTCGCGGGCAAGCCCCCGACGGATCAGCTCCGGGGTCAGGTGCAGGTCCAGGGCCAGGGTCTCCCCGGAATCGGTGGCCACCGCCCAGCCCTCCCGGGGGGTCTCGGTGATCACGACGTCGTCGATCCCGATGGTCTCGGGCGACCCTGCCACGTCCACCACGGCCGAGCCGGAGCCACGCAGGGCCGAGGTCAGCTCCACCGGGTCGGCGGCGGCGATGGCGGCGGCGACGGCCTGGGTGCCCTTGCCGTAGCGGCGACCCAGCGAACGGAAGTTGGCCTTCACGCTCACGTGGACGCAGCTCATCGGTGGTGGCGTCGTCGGTCCCGCCGCCGAGGCTGACCACCGAGACCACGTTGAGCTCCTCGGCCAGCTGGTCGCGCAGCTCGGCGGGCATCCGGTCCCAGCCGGGGGCGGACACCAGCGCCCTGCCCAGGGGCTGGCGGGTGCGCACCTTGCCCTCGGCGCGCGCGCCACGGCCCAGCTCGACGAGTCGGCGGATCAGGGCCACCTGCTCGGCGAGCTCGGGATCCGCCAGCGCCGCGGAGTCATCGGGCCAGTCCTGCAGGTGCACCGAGTCGGCGGGTCCGGTCGCGAACAGGTCCTGCCACACCCGCTCGGTGACGAACGGCGTGAACGGAGCCATCAGCAGGGTGAGGGTCCGCAGGCACTCGTGCAGGGTGTGCAGGGCGGCGGGGTCGCCCTCCCAGAAGCGGCGCCGGGAGCGGCGCACGTACCAGTTGGACAGGTCGTCGATGAAGGCAGCCAGCAGGCGCCCGGCGCGCTGGGTGTCGAAGTTGTCCAGAGCATCGGTGACCTCGGCGGACAGCCGGCTGGCCTCGGCCAGGGCCCAGCGGTCCAGGACGGGGCGGTCGGCGACATCCGGTGCCGTCGCCGGGTACGGGCTGAACCCGGCCGTGCGGGCGTAGAGCGACTGGAACGACACCGTGTTCCAGTAGGTCAGCAGGGTCCGGCGCACGACCTCGGCGATGGCCGCGTGCCCGACCCGGCGGGCCTGCCACGGGGACCCCGCGGCGAGCATGAACCACCGCACGGCATCGGCGCCGTGGTCGTCCATCAGCGGGATCGGCTCGAGGATGTTGCCCAGGTGCTTGCTCATCTTGCGGCCGTCGTCGTCGAGGATGTGGCCCAGGCAGAGCACGGTCCGGTACGACGACTGGTCGAACACCAGCGTGCCGACCGCCATGAGCGTGTAGAACCACCCGCGGGTCTGGTCGATCGCCTCGCAGATGAAGTCGGCGGGGTACTTGCGCGCGAACTCGCTCAGCGCCCGTGTGCGGGATAGCCCCACTGGGCGAAGGGCATAGCACCGCTGTCGTACCACCCGTCGATGACCTCCGGGACGCGGGTCGCGGTGCCGGCGCACTGCGGGCAGTCGAACGTCACGTCGTCGACGTAGGGACGGTGCGGGTCCAGGGCGGAGAGGTCCTCGCCGGCGAGCTCCCCGAGCTCGGCCAGCGACCCGATGCAGGTCAGGTGGTCCTCGGGGCAGCGCCAGATCGGCAGGGGTGTGCCCCAGTAGCGGTTGCGGGACAGGGCCCAGTCGACGTTGTTCTCCAACCAGTCCCCGTAGCGCCCCCACTTGATGGTCTCCGGGTGCCAGGTTGTGCCCTCGTTCTCACGGAGCAGGTCGTCCTTGATGGCGGTGGTCCGGATGTACCAGGACGGCTGGGCGTAGTAGACCAGCGGGGTGTGGCAGCGCCAGCAGTGCGGGTAGGAGTGCTCGAACTGCTCGTGACGGAACATCATGCCGCGTGCGACGAGGTCGGCCACGAGCGTGGAGTCGGCATCCTTGAAGAACATCCCACCGACCATCGGCACCGAGGCGTCGAAGGTGCCGTCGGATCGCAGCGGGTTGACCACGGGCAGGCCGTAGGAACGGCAGGAGACGAGGTCGTCGGCGCCGAACGCGGGCGCCTGGTGGACCAGGCCGGAGCCGTCCTCGGTGGTGACGTAGTCGGCCAGGATCACGAAGTGGGCGTCGGGGATGTCCACCAGGTCGAACGGCCGGGAGTACCCGGTGCGCTCCAGCGTCGCGGCCGGTCATCGTGGCCAGGACCTCGTGGCCCTCAGGCAGCTTGGCCTCGCGCAGGTCCTCGGCGATGACCAGGAGCTCGGAGTCGCCCAGCTCGCCGGTCACCCGGACCACCTGGTAGCGCGCGTCGGGCTTGACCGCCACGGCGGTGTTGGACACCAGGGTCCAGGGGGTGGTGGTCCATACCAGCAGGCTGACCCCGGGGAAGCGCTCGGCCAGGGGGCCGCTCGTGACCGGCATGCGGACGTACACCGACGGGTCGACGACGTCCTCGTAGCCCTGGGCCAACTCATGGTCGGACAGCCCGGTGCCGCAGCGCGGGCAGTAGGGGCTGACCCGGTGGTCCTGCACGAGCAGTCCCTTGTCGAAGATCTGCTTGAGCGACCACCAGACGCTCTGGATGTAGGACGGGTCCATCGTCCAGTAGGCCTGGTCCATGTCGACCCAGTAGCCCATCCGCTCGGTGAGGACCGCGAACTCATCCACATGGCGCAGGACGGACTCCCGGCACCGGGCATTGAACTCCGCGACCCCGTAGGCCTCGATGTCGCCCTTGCCGGTGAACCCGAGCTCCTTCTCGACCGCGAGTTCCACCGGCAGGCCGTGGCAGTCCCACCCTGCCTTGCGGTCCACGCGATACCCGCGCATGGTCTTGAACCTCGGGAACACGTCCTTGAACACCCGGGCCTCGACGTGATGCGTTCCCGGTGTTCCGTTGGCCGTCGGCGGACCCTCGTAGAACGTCCACTCGGGCGCGCCCTCGCGCTGGGCCAACGAGCGGTGGAAGACGTCGTTCTCGGCCCAGAGCGCCAGGATCTGCTGATCGACCGCCGCAAGGTCCACCTTGGCCGGGACCGCGGCATAGCTGCGGGCGTTCGTCGGCTCCGGCGCAGGGTGCGAGGGGCTCTGGTGCGCGGTCATCGTCTCGTCCTTGATCGGGGGCAGGCGCTGATTCTAGTCGTGGACACCGGTGCCCGGTGCTCGGTCGTCGAGCAGGGCCGCCCACCTGGAAGGGAGGTCAGCCGGCGGATCCGTGATCTCCACGAGCTTGTCCCGCGGCTCGCACCCCGGACCACCCTGACCTGGCGGGGCCGCAGGCCCAGGGCATCGGCCACGGCCCGCTCCGCAGCGGCGGTGGCAGCCCCCTCGATCGGTCTGGCCCGCACCCGGACCTCCAGGACCGGTGGATCACCGGGTCGTGAGCGTGCGGCTCGCCCGCCCACAGCGTCCTGGCGGGCACCGGGTCGGACCCGGATCGCGGCACGGAAGGATGTCACGGGGGATATCCTCGCCCAAGGCGTGCCCACACTGGGCTGGGCAGCAGGCAGGAGACCACAGATGGGTGCCGGTGGCTGGGTGAGCGGCGGCCTCCGGCGTGCCGTCTCCGGGGTCAGGTCCGCCATGCCCGGTCAGGGTGAGCCGGAGACTGCAGAGGAGTCCGTGGCGCGGGTGGCCCCGACTGAGGAGCCGGTCCCGGCGACGAGGACCCCGGCGAAGACGGCGCCGGCGACGAAGCCCGCAGTCACGAAGCGCGCAGTCAAGAAGCCCACGGCGACGAAGGCTCCTGCGACGAAGGCTCCTGCGACGAAGGCGACTGCGACCAGATCGGCGGCGCAGCCGGCTGGCGTGAGGGCGCCCGCGAAGGCCCCGGCGAAGGCGCCCCCCGCGAAGACTCGGTCCACGCAGATCACAGCGACCAGCGGGCCAGCCGAGGGCCCGGGCGCGGCACCGTCGGCGATGCCGCCTGATGTCGCGGCCCCGACCTGGACCCCGAGGAGTTGGCGGCCTTTCGGGAGGCGCTCGAGACCGACATCATCCGGTTGCGCGAGGAGCTGCACATGGGGGAGGCCGACATGGCCGACCTGCTCGCCGACTCGAGCGACGGTGCCGGCGACGACCAGGCCGACGCCGGGTCCAAGACACTCGAGCGCGAGCAGGAGATGAGTGTGAACGCCAACGCGCGCGACCTGCTGGAGCAGTCCACGCACGCCCTGCGCCGACTCGAGGCCGGCACCTACGGCATCTGCGAGTCGTGTGGCGCAGTCATCCCTGCGGCCCGCCTGCGGGCATTCCCGCGGGCCACGCTGTGCATCGCCTGCAAGCAGGCAGAGGAGCGCCGCTGACGTGAGTCGACTCCCGCTGACCCTCGGCGTGGCAGCAGGGGTGGTCGTGCTCGACCAGATCACGAAGGCGCTGGCCGTCGCCCGCCTGGAGGGTGAGCCATCGATAGAGCTGCTCGGGCAGTGGCTTCGGCTGACGTTCGTGCGCAACCCGGGTGCCGCGTTCTCGCTGGCCGGCAACTACACGATCGTGATCAGCGTGGTGGCGATCGTCGTGGCCGTGGCCATCGTGCGCACCGCGCGGACACTGACCAACCCGTGGTGGGCCGTCGTGCTCGGCGGCATCCTCGGGGGGGCGGTCGGCAACCTGATCGACCGGATCCTGCGCGACCCCGGTCCATTTCGCGGGCACGTCGTGGATTTCCTGGCGTTCCCCAACTTCCCGGTGTTCAACGTCGCTGACATGGCGCTGGTCGGGTCGGCCATCCTCGCCGTGCTCCTGAGCCTCAAGGGCGTGGAGATGGGTGAGGTCCACGCCGGGCTGGACGTCACCACCGATCCGGCAGGCGATCCAACGGGCGCGCCAGCCACCGATCCAGCACCTGATCCGACGCCGGAGGCCGCACCTGAGCCAGCCCCCGCGGCCGCACCCGCGGACCCCGAGCAGGCGCGCTCCGATGGCTGAGCCGCGGCTGGCCCAGGTCCCCGACGGGCTGGCGGGGGAGCGCATCGACGCGGCCCTGGCCCGAATGTTCGGGCTGTCGCGCTCGAAGGCCGCAGACCTGGCCGAGGGCGGTCATGTGCAGCTCGCCGGCCGGGTCGTCGGCAAGAGCGCCCGCGTGGACGCCGGGCAGCTCGTCGAGGTGCTCATCCCCGACGTCGTGCCCCCCGGGTCGGTGCCGGAGGTCGACGTCCCCGAGCTGGTGGTCCTCCATGACGACGCCGACATCGTGGTCGTGGACAAGCCGGTGGGTGTGGCTGCCCACCCCAGCCACGGTTTCGAGGGCCCGAGCGTCACCGGCGTCCTGGCCGCACGCGGATACCGGATCTCCACCTCCGGGGCCCCGGAGAGGCGCGGCGTGGTGCAGCGCCTGGACGTGGGGACCTCCGGGGTCATGGTGCTGGCCAAGAGCGAGCCGGCCTACAGCCACCTCAAGCAGCAGTTCCGCGACCGGACGCCCCAGAAGGTGTACCACGCCCTCGTCCAGGGCCTGCCCGACCCGTTGCGCGGCACCATCGACGCGCCCATCGGCCGGCACCCGAACCACGACTGGAAGTTCGGCGTGATCGCCGGGGGTCGGAACTCCGTGACGCACTACGAGGTGCTGGAGGCCCTGCGATTCGCCAGCCTGCTCGAGATCCACCTCGAGACTGGGCGCACCCACCAGATCCGCGTCCACATGGCGGCCATCAAGCACCCGTGCGTCGGCGACGTCATGTACGGCGCGGACCCGGTCCTTGCTGCTCGATGCGGGTTGGAGCGCCAGTGGCTGCACGCCGTCCGGCTCGGGATACTGCACCCCGGAACCGGGGAGTGGGTCGAGTTCACCTCGCCCTATCCTGCGGACCTCGATCACGCGCTGCGGACCCTGGCGCCCGACTGATCGGCGCTGGTCGGCCGGTGGCAGAGTGGGGTCCATGACCACCCAGCCGCAGTCCCCCGTCGTCCACTCCTCCGGCACGTTCTCGATCGGGGGTGACCTCCCGATCCACCGCCTCGGCTTCGGGGCCATGCGGATCACGGGTCCGGGCATCTGGGGCGAGCCCGCCGACCGCGACGGCGCAATCGCCCTGCTGCGCCGCGCCGTCGAGCTGGGTGTGGACTTCATCGACACCGCCGACTCGTACGGCCCGTTCGTCTCCGAGGACCTCATCCGCGAGGCCCTGCACCCCTACGACGGCGTGCTCATCGCGACCAAGGGCGGCCTGACCCGGCAGGGCCCGGACAAGTGGGCGCCGGTCGGCAGCCCCTACTACCTGCGCCAGTGCGTCGAGATGTCCTTGCGCCGCCTCGGGGTGGAGTGCATCGACCTCTACCAGCTGCACCGCATCGACTCGAACGTCCACATCGAGGACCAGGTGGGCGCGCTGAAGCGACTGCAGGAGCAGGGCAAGATCCGCCACCTCGGGCTCTCGCAGGTCACGGTCGAGGAGCTGGCCACAGCCCGCGAGATCATCGAGGTGACGACTGTCCAGAACCTGTACAACCTCGGTGACCGCAGCTCCGAGGACGTGCTGGAGGCCTGCGAGGCCAACGGCATCGGGTTCATCCCGTGGTTCCCGGTCGCGGCCGGGCCGCTGGCCCGTCCGGACGGACCGTTGGCCGGGATCGTGTCCCGTACCGGGATCCCGGCCGCACAGCTGTCGCTGGCGTGGCTGCTGCGCCGCTCCCCGGTGGTCCTGCCCATCCCCGGGACGTCGTCGGTGGCGCACCTCGAGGAGAACTGTGCCGCGGCGGCGGTGGGGCTCGACGACGCCACGTTCGCCGACCTGTCGGAGCTCAACGGACTCGACGAGGAGTAGGGGGCGGCCCCGAGCGAGGGGTCGGCGCGGCCTGCTCAGTCGGTGTCGCCGGCCATCAGGCCGGTGATCGAGCCGTCCGGGCGGATGTGCACGCGCAGGGCGGCCGGCTCGCGGGGCAGGCCCGGCATCGTGACGATCGAGCCGGTGCTGGCCACCACGAACCCGGCACCTGCGGCCAGGCGGGCCTCGCGCACGGTGATCGTGAAGCCGTGCGGCACGCCCCTGCGGGTCGGGTCGTCGGACAGCGACAGGTGCGTCTTGGCGATGCACACCGGCAGGTCGGAGCCCACCGCGGCTGTGATCCGGGCCAGTTCCTTGACAGCAGCGGGCGCGATCTCGATCCCGTCGGCGCCGTACACGTGCTTGGCCACCGCCGCGATCTTCTCCGCGTACGGGGCGTCCGCGACGTACGGGTGCCAGGGCGCGGGGGGGTTGGCGTCGGTGGCGTCGACCACCCGTGCAACCACATCGGCCAGATCGACCGACCCGGCCGCACCCTCGGCGAACCCCGTGCAGGGGGCCATCGGGACTCCGTGGCTGGCGCACCACGCGGCGAGCAGGTCGACCTCGTCCTGTGGGTCGTCCGGGAACAGGTTCAGCGCGACCACGGGGGGCAGGCCGTAGGCGCCCACGCTGAACAGGTGGCGCTCGAGCTGCGGCAGGCCCGCCCGGAGCGCGGCGAGGTTCGGCTTCCCGACCTCGGCCAGGGCCGCGCCCCCGTGCAGGCGCAGGGCCTTCAGCGTCGCGACCAGGACGACAGCGCGCGGCCAGATGCCCGCCGAGCGGCAGGCGATGTCGAGGAACTTCTCGCCGCCGAGGTCGAACCCGAAGCCGCCCTCGGTGATGACGTCCGCGCCGGTGGCCAGGGCCATCCGGGTGGCGATCATCGAGTTGGTGCCGTGCGCGATGTTGGCGAAGGGTCCGCCGTGGACCAGGACCGGCCCACCGTCGGCCGTCTGGGCGAGGTTGGGCATCAGGGCGTCGCGCAGCAGGACGGTCATGGCCGGCGCCGCCCCGATGTCGTTGGCGGTCACGGGCTGGTCCTGGCTCGTCCAGCCGACCACGATGCGCCCGAGCCGGGCCTGCAGGTCGGCCAGGTCGCTGGCCAGGCACAGGGCAGCCATGACCTCGCTGGAGGCGGTGATCTGGAAGCCGGCCTCGCGGGGGATCCCGTCCAGCGGGCCGCCCAGGCCCAGGACGACGTGGCGCAGGAACCGGTCGTTCATGTCGACCGCGCGCGGCCAGGTGACCCGCCGGGGATCAAGCGGGGCCTGCTGGCCGAACTGCAGGCAGTTGTCGACCAGCGCCGAGAGCAGGTTGTGGGCCGAGGTGATGGCGTGCAGGTCGCCGGTGAAGTGCAGGTTGATGGCCTCTGCCGGCTCGATGGTCGCAGCACCCCCCCCGGTGCCCCCGCCCTTCATCCCGAACACCGGACCCAGCGACGGCTCCCGCAGCGCCAGGACGGCGTGCCGGCCACGAGCGCGCATCCCCATGGCCAGGGCGATGGCCATCGTGGTCTTGCCCTCTCCCGAGGGCGTCGGGGTGATCGCTGAGACGAGGATCAGCCGACCGGTCGGCTCCCGGCCCTCGAGTGCTGCGAGGTCGACCTTGGCCCGGTGCGGCCCCCAGCCGATCACGTGCTCCGGGGAGATCCCCAGCTCGGCGGCGACATCGGTCATCGGGCGCAGTTCGGGCACGCCGTTCATGCTGGCACCCCCGGTGCCCGGTGTCGCTGCGTCGGGGATGTCGGTGCCCGGCGGTACGATCGTCCCCTGCCCGAGCCCGCCTTCCCCCGCCAGGTGCGCGGCGCAGTCGAAGGTTCGTGGCAAGCCCCGGGAGGACGTCCGTGTCGAACAGCGCGAGCGGTGACTTCGTGCACCTGCACGCCCACACCGAGTACTCGATGCTCGACGGTGCGGCCCGGGTCAAGGCGCTCTTCGCCGAGGCCGCCCGGATGGAGATGCCGGCCCTGGCGATCACCGACCACGGCAACCTCTTCGGCGCCAATGAGTTCTGGAAGGCGGGCAGGGCCGCCGGGGTCAAGCCGATCATCGGCATGGAGGGCTACTACGTCCCCATCGGGTCGCGCTTCGACCGCGCACCGTTCTCGTTCGGCGCCGACGTCGGCCAGGACGTCGGCGATGAGGGCACGGCCAAGGGCAAGGTCAACTACACCCACATGACCCTGCTGGCCGAGAGCACCGAGGGCCTGCACAACCTGTTCCGGATCTCCTCGCTGGCCAGTCTCGAGGGCCAGTACCGCAAGTACCCGCGCTTCGACCGGGACCTGCTCGAGCGCCACGGCAAGGGCATCATCGCCACCACGGGCTGCCCGTCGGGCGAGGTGCAGACCGCGGCTGCAGGTCGGCCGGTACGAGAAGGCGCGCCAAGCCGCCGCCGACTACCGCGACATCCTCGGTCCGGACAACTTCTTCGTCGAGGTGATGGACCACGGCATCGAGATCGAGCGGCGCACGCTGCCCGACCTGCTACGCCTGGCCAAGGACCTCGGGCTCCCGCTGCTGGCCAGCAACGACCTGCACTACACGCACGCCGCGGACGCTGAATCCCACGAGGTGCTGCTGTGCGTGCAGACCGGCAAGACCATGGCCGACCCGAACCGCTTCAAGTTCGACGCCCGCGACTTCTACCTGAAGTCCGCCGCAGGAGATGCGCACGCTCTGGGCGGAGCATCCCGAGGCCTGCGACAACACGCTGCTGGTGGCCGAGCGGTGCAACGTGGAGTTCACCGAGGGCCGCAACCTCATGCCCCGGTTCCCGGTCCCCGAGGGGGAGACCGAGGAGTCGTGGCTGGTCAAGGAGGTCGAGCGCGGCCTGGCCCGCCGGTTCCCGAACGGCGTGCCGCAGGACCGCCGTGACCAGGCGGCCTACGAGGTCGGCGTCATCATCCAGATGGGCTTCCCCGGCTACTTCCTCGTGATCGCCGACCTCGTCGAGCACGCCAAGAGTGTGGGGATCCGCGTGGGCCCGGGCCGCGGCTCGGCGGCCGGCGCCCTGATCGCCTACGCCCTGGGCATCACCGAACTCGACCCGATGAGCCATGGCCTGCTGTTCGAGCGGTTCCTGAACCCCGAGCGCATCTCGATGCCCGACATCGACATGGACTTCGACGAGCGCCGGCGCGCGGAGATGATCCGCTACGCCACCCAGCGCTACGGAGAGGAGCGGGTCGCCCAGATCGTCACCTACTCCACGATCAAGGCCAAGGCCGCCCTGAAGGACTCCGCGCGCGTACTGGGCCACCCGTTCTCCGTGGGGGAGCGGCTGACCAAGGCGATGCCGCCGGCGGTCATGGGCAAGGACATCCCGCTGGCCGGGATCTTCGACGAGAAGCATCCGCGCCACAAGGAGGCCGCGGACTTCCGCGCGCTCTACGAGGGCGAGTCCGAGCTGCGCGAGGTCGTCGACACCGCGCGCGGGCTCGAGGGCCTGCGCCGCCAGTGGGGCGTCCACGCAGCCGGCGTGATCCTCTCGGCCGAGCCGCTGCTCGATGTCATCCCGATCATGCGCCGCGAGCAGGACGGCGCGATCATCACCCAGCTGGACATGGGGGCGTGCGAGTCCCTGGGCCTGCTGAAGATGGATTTCCTGGGCCTGCGCAACCTGACGATCCTCGATGACGCACTGCGCCACATCGAGGCCAACGGGGGGCACACGGTCGTCCTCGAGGAGCTCACCCTCGACGACGTCCCCACCTACGAGCTGCTCGCCCGCGGCGACACCCTGGGCGTCTTCCAGCTGGACAACTCGGGCATGCGGGCGCTGCTCACCCGACTGGCCCCGACCAACTTCGAGGACATCTCCGCGGTCCTGGCGCTCTACCGCCCCGGCCCGATGGGCGCCAACGCCCACAACGACTTCGCCGACCGCAAGAACGGCCGCCAGCCGGTCACGCCGATCCACCCCGAGCTCGCCGAGCCGCTGGCCGAGATCCTGGGCGACACCTACGGGTTGATCGTCTACCAGGAGCAGGTCATGGCGATCGCCCAGAAGCTCGCCGGGTACTCCCTCGGCAGCGCTGACCTGCTTCGTCGCGCCATGGGCAAGAAGAAGAAGGAGATCCTGGACAAGGAGTACGTCCCCTTCGCCGAGGGGATGCGGGCCAACGGCTACTCCGAGGCCGCGATCAAGACCCTCTGGGACATCCTCGTCCCGTTCTCGGACTACGCCTTCAACAAGGCGCACACCGCGGGGTACGGGCTGGTCTCCTACTGGACGGCCTACCTCAAGGCCAACTACCCGGCCGAGTACATGGCCGGCCTGCTCACGTCGATCGCCGACGA
Source organism: uncultured Actinomycetes bacterium (assembly GCA_963747335.1). Lineage (GTDB taxonomy): Bacteria > Actinomycetota > Actinomycetes > S36-B12 > CAIYMF01 > Prado023. Next base: position 77,850 of record CAVVEV010000007.1, read on the forward strand.
CAAGGACAAGTCCGCGATCTACCTCAACGAGTGCCGGCGCATGGGCATCAAGGTCCTGCCCCCGGATGTCAACGAGTCGCAGTCGGACTTCGCCCCGGTCGGCACCGACATCCGCTTCGGCCTCTCGGCCATCCGCAACGTGGGCGCCAACGTGGTCGACTCGATCATCCGGACCCGCACGGCCAAGGGCAGGTTCGCCGACTTCGGCGACTTCATCGCCAAGGTCGAGATCGGCGTGTGCAACAAGCGCCTCGTCGAGTCGCTGATCAAGGCCGGGGCCTTCGACAGCTTCGGCGACACCCGCAAGGGGCTGCTGGCCATCCACGAGCAGGCGATCGACGCTGCCCTGGACACCAAGCGTGCCGAGGCCGTCGGGCAGTTCGATCTCTTCGCCGGCATGGGCGGCGAGACCCCCGAGGCGGCACCGGGCGCCCGCCTGGTGCCGCCCCCGACGGAGTGGGACAAGAAGACGCTGCTGGCCTACGAGCGCGAGATGCTCGGGCTCTACGTCAGCGACCACCCGCTGTTCGGCCTCGAGCACGTGCTCAGCTCACTGGCGGACATGCCGATCTCCGCGTTGGCCGCAGACGAGCGCGTGGACGGACAGATGGTCACCGTCGCGGGGCTGGTCACCAGCGTCCAGCGCAAGACGACCAAGGCCAAGGGCGAGCCGTGGGCGATCGTCACCCTCGAGGACCTCGCCGGCTCGGTGGAGGTGATGTGCTTCCCACAGCTGTACGCCACCGCCGGCGTCCTGCTGGCCGAGGACGTCGTGATCGTGGTGCGCGGACGGCTGGAGAAGGGCGAGGACAACGCACCCCGGCTTCGCGGCATGGACGTCAGCGTGCCGAGCATCAGCGATGCCGCCGCGACCGGGCCGGTGGCCATCCACCTGGACATCGCCCGCTGCACGCCGCCGGTGGTGGAGCGCCTGCGTGAGGTCCTGGGCAACCATCCCGGAACGGTCGAGGTGCACATCCACCTGCGCAACGGCGGGACCACCACGGTGCTCTCGATCGACGACCGGCTCCGGGTGGTCCCCTCACCTGCTCTCTACGGCGACCTCAAGGCACTGCTCGGCGCGTCCTGCCTGGGCTGACGGGGGTCAGGTGCGCCGCGCGATGGGCGCCACCCGGGCGTGCGTGAGCTCGGTCAGGTGCGCCGGCCCGAGCTCCACGTCGAGTCCGCGCCGTCCGCCGGAGACCAGGATCGTCGCGTGGGCCAGCGCTGACTCGTCCACGACAGTCGGGTGGGACTGGCGCTGCCCCAACGGGGAGATCCCCCCGGCCACGTAGCCGGTGGCACGCTCTGCCCGGGCGACCTCAGCCATCGCCGCGCGCTTGCCCCCCACGGCGGCGGCCAGGAGCTTGAGGTCCAGCTGGGTGTCGACCGGCACGACCGCCACCACCAGGGCCCCGTCCACGTCGGCCAGCAGCGTCTTGAACACGCGCTCGGGATCGACCCCGAGGGCGGCAGCTGCCTCGAGCCCGTAGGACGCACTGCGCGGATCGTGGGTGTAGGTGCGCAGCACGTGCGGGACCCCGGCCTCTGCCAGAACGCGGGTCGCCGGCGTGCCGGTGGATCCGCTGGACCGCTTCGCCATGGGCCGATCCTGCCACCGATGCGTCGGCCTGGCCCACGCGGGTTTCCGAGCGGGTTGTCGGTCCAGGGCCTACCCTGTGGACGTGCCCACGGTCCCCCTCTTCCCGTTGCGCACGGTGCTCGTCCCGGGGCTCGTCCTGCCCCTGCACATCTTCGAGCCGCGCTACCGGCTGATGATCAGGACGCTGGCCGACGCACCTGAGGACGAGCGCGGCTTCGGGATCGTCGCGATGCGCCCGGGGTGCAGCGAGTCCGATGGTCGCGACGGGATCTACGAGATGGGCACGATGGCCAGGATCACCAAGATGGATCAGCTGCCCGATGGGCGCTACGACATCGTGACGGTCGGCGCCCGACGGTTCTCGATCGAGTCCCTGGACGACGGCCTGCCCTACACGCGGGCGCAGGTGCGCCTGCACGACGAGCCCATCGGCGAGCCGGCCAGGACCCAGGCGTTGGCGGCCGAGTCGGTGCGGCTGCTCGGGGTCTACCGGGACGTCATCGCGGGGTGGGGAGTCATCCGGATGGCCCACATCGACAACCTCCCCGACGATCCGGTCGTCCTGAGCTACCTGGTCGCCTCGGCCATCGTCACGGACCTTCCCGAGCGGCAGTCCCTTCTCAGGATCGCGGGGGCCGAGCAGAGACTGGAGACAGTCTGTGCGGTGCTGCGTCGGGAGATCGAGGTGATGTCGGCACTTCCGTCCATGCCGGCCGTGGACCTGGCGGGCTCGAGGCTCTGGGCCAACTGATCCGTCGGCGTCCCACGGCCCCGCATCGCCGGGAGCCCTAGAATCGAGCCATGATCCGTCGACTTGACCTGCGGGCCGGACTGCCGACCAACCTCGGTTCCGTCGTGCCGCGCGCCTCGATGGACGTCGACCATGCCCTCGACGTCGTGCGCCCGATCGTGGCCGATGTGGCCAAGCGCGGTGCCCCGGCAGTCCTGGACCACGGGGAGCGCCTCGATGGCGTGCGTCCGGAGCACCTGCGGGTCAGGGCCGCGGACATCACTGCAGCCCTCGCCGCGCTGGACCCCGACGTGCGCACCGCCCTTGAGGTGGCCATCGACCGGGTGCGTCGCGTGCACGCCGACCAGGTGCGCCCCGAGCACACCACCGACGTGGTGCCCGGCGGGACGGTCACGATGCGCTGGATCCCCGTGGATCGCGTGGGCCTCTACGTGCCGGGCGGGCGCGCGGTCTACCCGTCGTCGGTGGTGATGAACGTCGTGCCGGCGCAGATCGCGGGCGTCGGGTCGCTGGCCGTCGCCTCGCCGCCCCAGAAGGAGTTCGGCGGGCTGCCCCACCCCACGATCCTCGCTGCCTGCGCGCTGCTCGGCGTCGACGAGGTGTATGCCGCTGGGGGCGCCCAGGCGATCGCCCTGTTCGCCTACGGCGCCCCGCTGGAGGACGGCACCACCTGCCGGCCGGTCAATCTCGTCACGGGCCCGGGCAACATCTGGGTCACGGCCGCCAAGCGCATGCTCAAGGGGCGGATCGGCATCGACTCGGAGGCCGGCCCCACCGAGATCGCCATCCTCGCCGATGACACCGCCGACGCCGAGGTCGTGGCCGCCGACCTGATCAGCCAGGCCGAGCACGACGTGATCGCCGCGTCCGTGCTGGTCACGACGTCGCCGAAGCTCGCCAAGGATGTGGCTGCCGCCCTTGAGGCGCAGGTCGCGGCCACGAAGCACTCGCTGCGCATCCGGGAGGCCCTCGGCGGGGACCAGAGCGCGATCATCATCGTCGACTCCATCAGCGATGGGCTCGAGATCGTCAATGCCTACGCGGCCGAGCACCTCGAGATCCACACCCGGGATGCCCGGGCGGTGGCGATGAGGGTCCGCAACGCCGGCGCGATCTTCGTCGGGCCCTGGGCGCCGGTGTCGCTCGGCGACTACGCCGCCGGCTCCAACCACGTCCTGCCCACGGGTGGCTGCGCCTGCCACTCCAGCGGCCTCGGGGTGGCCTCGTTCCTGCGCGGTGTCAACCTGATCGAGTACGACCGCGATGCGCTGGCTGAGGTCGCCGACCACGTGGTCACCCTGGCGCACGCCGAGGACCTCCCCGCCCACGGTGCCGCCATCACGGTGCGGTTCGACCAGTGAGCCCGCCGTCCGACCGGCCGGTGACCCCGGCCGACCTCCCGCTGCGCCCCGAGCTGCGCGGCCAGGTGCCCTATGGGGCTCCGCAGCTCGATGTCGCCCACCGGCTCAACGTCAATGAGAACCCCTACCCGCCGTCGCCGGCGATGGTGGCCGACGTGGCGGCTTCGGTCGCCGAGGCCGCGGCGGGCCTGAATCGCTACCCGGACCGCGACGCCGAGGCGCTGCGAGCCGACCTCGCGGCCTACGTCCGCACCGACGTGCCCCGCGGCCCGGCTGTCACAGCGGAGCGGCTGTGGGCAGCCAACGGGTCCAACGAGGTGATGGTCCAGGTCCTGCAGGCGTTCGGCGGGCCCGGGCGGGTCGTCCTGTCCTTCGCACCGACCTACTCGATGTACCCCGACTACGCGCGGGACACGTTCACCGAGTACCGCACCCTGGCCCGCCGCGACGACTTCACGATCGACCTCGGCGCCGCCCTGGACCACGTCCGGGCCGAGAAGCCCGACGTCATCCTCCTTGCCTCGCCGAACAACCCCACCGGCACGGCCCTGTCGCTGGCCGACGTCGACGCCCTGTGCGGGGCCAGCCAGGGGATGGTCGTCGTCGACGAGGCCTACGCGGAGTTCCGCCGCCCCGGCACGTCCTCGGCCATCGAGCTGCTCGATGCCCATCCCCGGCTGGTCGTGACGCGCACGATGAGCAAGGCCTTCGCGCTGGCCGGGGCGCGCCTGGGCTACATGGTCGCCAGCCCCGAGGTCGTGGAGGCCGTCCAGCTCGTCCGCCTGCCCTACCACCTGTCCGCGGTCACCCAGGTGGTTGCCCTCACGGCTCTGAGACACGCTCCCGAGCTGCTGGGCTCGGTCGCCGCCCTGCGAGCGGAGCGCGATGCCCTCGTGGCCTGGCTGCGGTCCCAGCCGGGACTGGTCGCCGCCGACTCCGACGCCAACTTCGTCCTGTTCGGACGGTTCGCCGATCGTGACCTCATCTGGCAGCGCCTCCTCGACCGCGGCGTCCTCGTCCGGGCGACCGGCCCATCGGGCTGGCTGCGCGTCAGCGCCGGGACCCCCGAGGAGATGGCGGCGTTCCGGACTGCCCTGACCGACAGCGTCACCTCCAGCGACGTGCTGTCGTGAGAAGGTGTGCCCACGCATGCGAGGAGGGGACCTGATGGGCCGGTTCGCGAAGGTCGAGCGCACCACCAAGGAGAGCGACGTCCGCGTCGAGCTGGAGCTCGATGGCTCCGGCGCCACGGACATCAGCACCGGTGTGCCGTTCTACGATCACATGATGACCCAGATCGGCAAGCACGCCGGATTCGACCTGGTCATCGCCACGACCGGCGACATCGACGTCGACAGCCACCACACCGTGGAGGACACCTCGCTGGCATTCGGGGCGGCCCTGCGTCAGGCACTCGGCGACAAGGTCGGCATCCGTCGCTTCGGTGACGCGTTGGTGCCCCTCGACGAGTCGTTGGCCCGGGCCGTGGTCGACCTGTCGGGGCGGCCCTACGTCGTGCACGACGAGCCCCTGATGGCGCCGATGATCGGCGCCTACGACACCACGCTGACCCGCCACGTGTGGGAGTCCATCTCCGCATCGGCGCAGATCTGCCTGCACGTCCACTGCCTCTACGGGCGCAACCCGCACCACATGGTCGAGGCGCAGTTCAAGGCTGTGGCCCGCGCACTCCGGGTCGCCGTCGAGCTCGATCCGCGTGTGGTGGGGGTGCCCAGCACCAAGGGCGCGCTGTGAGCGGGTTGCCGACTGCCGCCCTGATCAGCTTCCTGGTCACCGGGCTGTTCCTCGTCGGCTGGATGGTGTTCGGCGTCGTCCAGTACCGCCGGACGGGGAAGGCCAACTGGCTCTGGCTGGGCGTGCTCATGGCGGTGAGCCTTGCCACCGTGATCATGAACTTCCCGCGATGAAGCAGGTCGTCGTCCTGGACTACGGGTCCGGGAACCTCCGGTCGGCCGCGCGGGCGCTCGAGGCCGTCGGTGCCGCAGTGACGGTGACCTCGGACTACAGCGCGGGGATGTCCGCCGACGGGCTGGTCGTGCCGGGGGTGGGTGCCTTCGCCGCCTGCATGTCGGGGTTCCGTGCCGTCCGCGGCCCGCAGCTCGTCGACCACCGCCTGGCCGGGGGGCTGCCGGTCCTGGGCATCTGCGTCGGGATGCAGATCCTCTTCGAGTCCGGGGTCGAGCACGGCGTGAGGACGCAGGGGGTGGGGGAGTGGCCGGGGATCGTCGAGGAGCTGCCGGCGACGATCCTGCCGCACATGGGATGGAACACCATCGAGGCCCCCACTGGTTCCGCACTGTTCGCCGGCATCGCCGACGAGCGGTTCTACTTCGTGCACTCGTACGCGGTGCAGCGGTGGGACCTCGTCGTCTCCGAGCCGTTCCACCCGCCGCTGGTGACCTGGGCCGAGCACGGGGTGCCGTTCGTCGCCGCCATCGAGAACGGGCCCCTGGCAGCCACGCAGTTCCACCCGGAGAAGTCCGGGGACGCCGGCCTGGGCCTGCTGGCCAACTGGTTGGGGACGCTGGGCTGAGGAGATCCTGCTGCGGGAATGGCGCGATCCGGACACAGGTGACCGATCTGCGCCAGTGCTTGTCCGGTTCGTGACAGTGGCCGAGGCGGACACCCACTAGCCTTCCGGGCATGGATCGCCTCATTCTGCTGCCCGCTGTCGATGTCCGCGGCGGGACGGCTGTCCGCCTCGTCCAGGGTGAGTCCGGGACGGAGACCTCCTATGGCTCGCCCTTGGACGCCGCCCTGGACTTCCAGGCCCAGGGCGCCGAGTGGATCCACCTCGTCGACCTCGATGCGGCCTTCGGAACCGGTACCAACCGGGAGCTGCTCGCCGAGGTGATCGGCCGGCTGGACGTGCAGGTCGAGCTCTCCGGGGGGATCCGCGACGACGAGTCGTTGTCCGCCGCCCTGGCAACGGGATGCCGGCGGGTGAACCTCGGCACCGCAGCCCTGGAGGATCCGGAGTGGACCCGTCGGGTGATCGGTGAGCACGGCGACCGGGTGGCGGTCGGGCTCGACGTGCGCGGCACGACGCTGGCCGCCCGCGGCTGGACGAAGGAGGGCGGCGACCTCTGGGAGACGCTGGCCCGGCTGGACGCCGATGGATGCACCCGCTACGTGGTCACCGACGTGACCAAGGACGGCACCCTGCGCGGCCCCAACCTGGACCTGCTCGCCGACGTGTGCGCACGCACCGACCGCCCGGTCATCGCCAGCGGTGGGGTCGCCCGCCTCGAGGACCTCCATCAGCTCGCCGAGCTCGTGGAGCGGGGCGTCGAGGGCGCGATCGTGGGCAAGGCGCTCTACGCCGGGGCGTTCACCCTGGCCGAGGCCCTGGCCGCGGTTGCCCCGCGCCGCGACTTCCTGTAGGCCGCGGGCCCCCAGTAGCCTGCCCGCGGAGGAAGGGGTGTTCATGCCGGTCGAGCGGTTCTCCAGCGGGGGCATCTACGAGGACGAGGTCGGCTACAGCCGGGTTGTGGTGGCCTCGGGCTACGGCGGGCACACCGGCTGGACAGCGGGGACCACGGCGATGGTCAACGGGGTCGTCCTGCATCCGGGGGATGCCCAGGCACAGGCCGCCGTCGCCTTCCAAGCCGCCCTGTTCGCCCTCGAGCGTGCTGGATTCTCACGCGCCGACACCGTGCAGACCCGGATGTACGTGGTCGATGTCCCAACCCATGCCGACGCGGTCGGGCAGGCGCACGCAGCGCTCTTCGACGACATCCGGCCGGCGGCCACCATGGTCGGCGTCACCGCCTTGGTGCACCCCCAGATGCTCGTGGAGGTCGAGGTCGTCGCCTGGAGGCCCGAGGACGACTCGGCGGCGTGAGCGCGCCCTGCGCGGGCGACGGCGCGCTGAACCAAGTGGTCGCAGAGTGTATGGCAGAGTGGGCCGCACAGTGAGGGAGGATCCGATGCCGGACGAAGTGCCTGAGGGTCGGTCGCAGGACGTGGGAGGGGATCCCGAGGCCGAGGGAACGTGGTGGCCCTGGCCCGAGACCCAGGGTGACGAACCCACCGGCCCCCGAGACGGCGCGCCCGGTGCCGATGAGGCGCTGAGCCTCCCCCCCGACGGCCCGAGCATGGCGATGCCGGCCGAATCCGCCCCGGAGGCACCAGTACCACCGGTGACCGTGCCCGAGGTGACGGTGCCCGAGGTGACGGTGCCCGAGCCGGAACCCGAACCGACCGAGCCGGAACCGACGTCCGTAGTCGACGAGACTCGCCCCGTGGAGCCCGTGCGGGAACTTCCGGCCGTCGTCGGGGGCGCGACGACCGCCCTGGCCCAGACGGGGCAGTCCCCGTGGGTCGTGCCCGTGGCCACAGATGATCAGGGGCCACTGAACGAGGCCATCCCGGCTGTCCCGCCGAAGGCAGGTACCGGGCCGATCGGCAGTATCCCGGCTGCCCAGGCCCGTGCGGTGTGGTCACGGCTGCAGGCGTCCAACTGGCGGCTGTTCCTCATCCGTTTCCTCAGCGCCGGGTTGGCCGTCGTGGCCACGGTGGTCATCGTCCCCGGGCTGGGCTTCACGGGATGGCGTTGGGGGGACTTCGTCCGGATCGCGCTCATCTTCGGCCTGCTGAACGCGACCGTGAAGCCCCTGCTGCAGTTCCTGGTGCTGCGGTTCATCTTCAGCACCTACGGCATCGTGGTGGTGGTCATCAACGCGCTGCTCCTGCTGCTCCTCGGTGCGATCCTCAATGACACCTTCGAGGTGTACCGACCCGTCTCGCTCGTGGTGGGCGGCGTGGTCGTCGGGATCCTGGGGCTGGTCCTCGAGACCCTCCTCGGGGCCACGCCACCGGTCCTGGACCGTGACTACAAGGAGAGGAACGGCGTGCTGTGAGCAGCTTCACCAGCATCAGCGAGAACCTGCGCCTGCAGCAGATCTACTCCGCGCTGGTCGGCTACGGCGCGGAGTCCGTGGTCGACAACAGCTTCCTTGGGCCCTCCCGGCGGCGCATGCAGCGGTGGGTGTACCAGTTGCCTGAGCCGATCCCGGAGCTCTCGGCCGCAACCCGGACCCGGATCCTGCTGGAGGAGCTGGGCCCCACCTACGTGAAGATGGGCCAGATCGTCTCCAGCCAGGTCAACGTCCTGCCCGACGACTGGGGGGTGGAGCTCGACCGGCTGCAGAACGAGGTCCCCACCTTCCCGTTCGAGACCGCCCGCGCGCTGGTCGAGGCTGAGCTCGGTGCTCCGCTGGAGGACCTGTACGCGGAGTTCTCCGAGACGCCGCTGGCCGCCGCGTCGCTGGCCCAGGTGCATCGCGCCCGGCTGCACGACGGTCGGGAGGTCGTGGTCAAGATCCAGCGCCCCGGGCTCGACGCGCAGGTCAACGCCGACCTCGGCATCACCCGGACGCTGGGGCGTGCGGCTGAGGCGCGCAGCCAGTGGGCCCGTGAGGTGGGCCTGCGCGGGATGCTCGACGAGTTCAGCACCAACCTCGTCGAGGAGCTCGACTACTACGCCGAGGCCTACAACATGACCCGGCTCGCGGCGAACATGGCGGAGCTGCCCGGGGTGCACGTGCCCGACCTGCACCGCGACCTGTCGAGCATGCGCGTGATCACCCAGGAGTTCATCTCCGGGGTCAAGATCTCCAATGTTGCGGCGATGGATGCCGCCGGCCTGGATCGGGTGGTGATCGGGGAGAACGCCCTGCGCGCGGCGATCAAGATGATGCTCATCGACGGCTTCTTCCACGCCGACCCGCACCCCGGGAACCTGATCGTGAACCTCGACACGGGTGTGGTGACGTTCCTGGACTCAGGCATGGTGGGCGAGCTGTCCGTGGCCCAGCGGGTCAACATGATCGTGCTGCTGTGGACTGTCGTGAAGGGCGACATGACCGCCATGGGCCAGCAGTTGCGCTCCCTGAGCCAGCCGTTCCGCCCGGTGGACGATGCGGCGTTCGTGCGCGCCTTCGAGCGGAAGATGGCCCGCTACGGCAAGGGCTCCGGTGCGGACTTCCGCGACGTGCTCAACGCTGGGATGGCCGTGCTGCGCGACAACGGGCTGCGACTGGACCCGGCACTCACGTTGGGGATGAAGGCGATGACCCAGGCCTCGGCCTTCTTCGCCCCGCTGGCCCCGGCCGACCGTCCGTTCACCACGGCCGCGGTCGAGGTCGTGCTGGAGCAGGCACAGGCGCCGTCCACCGAGGTCATGGTCAAGGAGATGGTGCGCAAGGAGGCCACGAAGGTCGCCGGGCAGGCAGCGCACGCCGCGCCGGAGTACCTCAAGAGCCTGGTGTCCTGGAACAACCAGCTCAAGAAGGGCAAGCTCACCGTGTCGGTGGACACCTCGTCCCTGGACAGCCAGATGGGCCAGTTCCGCGAGATCGCCAGCATGATGATGATCGCGCTGCTCGTGGCCGGTGGGATCATCGGCTCGGCGATCGCCGCCAGCGCCCTGGAAGGCAGCGGCAGTCGGATGGAGGAGTACGCCCAGTGGGGCTTCTTCGGCTCGCTGATCCTGGGCGCGGTGCTCGTGGTCATCTACACGGTGCGGCTGTTCCGTGGTGGGGGAGACCGCCGGAGGTAGTCACGCGGCGTCGCGCGGAGCCGGCCGGCGCAGTCCGGCCGATTAGGCTGGGCCCATGCCCGTCGCGGTCCGCGTGATCCCCTGCCTGGACGTCGATGCCGGGCGTGTGGTCAAGGGCGTGAACTTCGTCGACCTGCGCGACGCGGGCGATCCCGTCGAGCTGGCCGCCGCGTACGGGGCGGCGGGTGCCGACGAGCTGACCTTCCTGGACATCACGGCCTCGTCCGGTGATCGCGAGACGACCTACGACGTCGTCCGGCGCACCGCCGAGCAGGTGTTCATCCCATTGACCGTCGGGGGTGGGGTCCGCGCCGTCGAGGACTTCGACGCCCTGCTGCGCGCGGGGGCCGACAAGTGCGGGGTCAACACGGCGGCCATCGCCCGCCCCGAGCTGCTCGCCGAGGCCGCGGACCGCTTCGGTGCCCAGTGCGTCGTGCTCTCGGTCGACGCCCGCCGGTGCGGCCCGGGGACCTCGGCCCCCGACGTGCGCACCGCCTCCGGGTTCGAGGTCACCACGCACGGCGGTCGACGTTCGACCGGGATCGACGCGATCGCCTGGGCGGTGCGTGCCGCCGAGCTGGGCGCAGGGGAGATCCTGCTGAACTCGATGGATGCCGACGGGACGAAGGCCGGCTATGACCTGGAGCTGATCCGGCTGGTGCGCGCCGAGGTCCGCGTCCCGGTGATCGCCAGCGGGGGAGCGGGTCGCCTGGAGGACTTCGCGCCGGCGGTGGACGCCGGGGCCGATGCCGTGCTGGCAGCGAGCGTGTTCCACTTCGGCGAGTTGAGCATCGGGCAGGTCAAGGCCGCGCTGGCCGCCTCCGGGCACGTCGTACGGCTCTGACCCGCTGGTCGCGTCAGGTCCGGGTGCGCCTCGGCGTGGGCCAGAATGACCCCGTGGACTTCCTCGACAGTGAGCTCGACCCCGACCTCGCCGGCCGGCTTCGCCCTGCCGGGACCGCCCCCGACGGGCGCCCGCTGGTCACGGCTGTGGCCCAGGACGCCGACACCGGGCGGGTCCTGATGGTGGCCTGGATGGATGCCCAGGCCCTGGCAAGGACCCTGGCCACCCGGGTCGCCACGTACTACTCGCGCTCCCGACAGGAGCTCTGGGTCAAGGGCGCGACCTCGGGCAACACACAGCAGGTGCTCGGCGTGCAGCTCGATTGCGACGGGGACGCCGTCCTCCTGCGGGTGCGTCCCGCTGGGCCCGCATGCCACAGCGGCCTGGAGTCCTGCTTCGACACCCTGGAGATCGCATGACCACCGCCACGCCCGACCTCGCGGGGTTCCGCGATCTGGCCCGCTCCCGCCGGGTGATCCCGGTGGTCCGGCGCCTCCTGGCCGACGGGGACACGCCGGTGGGCCTCTACCGGAAGCTGGCCGGCGAGCGTCCGGGGACGTTCCTTCTCGAGTCCGCCGAGCACGGGCGGGTGTGGTCGCGCTACTCGTTCATCGGCGTGCAGGCCGCAGCCATGCTCTCCGAGGTCGACGGCCAGGCCACGTGGCGTGGCCGGGCGCCCGTCGGGGTGCCCACCACGGGCAACCCGCTGGAGGCGATGCACGACACCCTGGCGCTGCTGCACACCGATGCACTGGACAACGACGGGCTCCCGCCGCTGACCGGCGGCCTCGTCGGGATGATCGGCTACGACGCCGTCCGGCGCTGGGAGCGGCTGCCCGATGCCAACCCCGACGAGCTGCGCCTGCCCGAGGTCGCGATGCTCCTGGCGATCGACCTGGCCGTGCTCGACCACTGGGACGGAACAGTGCTGCTGATCGCCAACGCGGTCAACTACGACGCGACCGACGAGCGGGTGGCCGAGGCGTGGGCCGATGCAGTCGGTCGCCTCGACGCGATGGAGGCCGCCCTGGCCGCGCCGAGCCCGGCGTCGGCTGTGTCCCTGGATGCGGTCCCGGGCCCGCCCGGCGTGGTCCCGCGCACCCGGCCCGAGGACTACATGGCCGGCGTCGAGGTGGCCAAGGAGCACATCCGTGCCGGTGATGCGTTCCAGATCGTGCTGTCGCAGCGGTTCGATCGCCCGACGACGGCCAGCGCGCTGGACATCTACCGGATGTTGCGCGTGAACAACCCGAGCCCCTACATGTACCTGTTCCGGTTCCCCGAGCCGGGATCCGGCGACGACCTCGGCGACCACGTGGCCTTCGACGTGGTGGGGTCCAGTCCCGAGGCACTCGTGAAGCTCACCGCGGGCCACGCGATGCTGCACCCGATCGCCGGGACCCGTCCGCGCGGCGCGACCCCGGAGGACGACGCGGCAATGGCCGACGAGCTGCTCGCCGACGAGAAGGAGCGCGCTGAGCACCTGATGCTCGTCGACCTCGGCCGCAACGACCTCGGCCGCGTGTGCGCCCCGGGCAGCGTCGAGGTCGTGGACTTCATGTCCATCGAGAAGTACTCCCATGTCATGCACATCGTGTCCACCGTCACCGGTCGGCTGGCTGAGGGCCGCACTGCCTACGACCTGCTCGCCGCGACCTTCCCCGCCGGTACCCTGTCCGGGGCCCCGAAGCCCAGTGCGATGGCCATCATCGACGACCTCGAGCCGGCCCGTCGCGGGCTGTACGGGGGAGCGGTGGGGTACCTGGACTTCGCCGGGAACATGGATGCTGCGATCGCCATCAGGACCGCGGTCCTGCGTGACGGGATCGCCCATGTCCAGGCCGGCGCCGGCCTCGTGGCCGACTCCGTGCCGGCCACCGAGCATGAGGAGTGCCGGAACAAGGCAGCGGCGGTGCTCGCCGCGATCACGATGGCCGAGGGGTTGCGCCCTGCGGGCTCCCCGGGTGCCACAATGACCCATCACTGACCAGCGAGGAGTGTCATGAGCACCGAGCACGACAACCACGGGCGCACGCCGGCCAACTGGACCGGCGCGACCATCATCACCATCGCCTTCATCGTCGGCACGCTCGGTGTCGTGATCGCCCAGCCACTCGTGTTCTGGCTCGGCGTCCTGCTGATCCCGGTCGGCCTGGTGGTGTGGAAGGTCATGGCCGGCATGGAGTCCAGCTCCGACGCGGGCTGACCAGATCCGAACATCCCCTCGATCGGATCCGTACTGACTCAGGCGAGGATGGCCGACCATGAGCGTCGAGAACCGCGGGCTGGTGCTCGTCGCTGAGGACGAGAAGTCCATCGCCGACCTGATCGGGATGTACCTGCGCCGTGACGGCTTCGGCGTCCACGCGGTCGCGACCGGTCCGGAGGCCCTTGCGGCTGCCCGCAGGCTGCACCCGGTGGCGATGATCCTCGATGTGGGACTGCCCGGAGTCGACGGCACGGAGGTCTGCAGGACGCTGCGCGCCGAGGGTGACACCGTGCCGATCCTGTTCTGCACCGCGCGCGACGACGAGATCGACCGGGTCCTCGGCCTGGAGATGGGTGGCGACGACTACATCACCAAGCCGTTCAGCCCCCGCGAGGTGGTGGCCCGCGTCAAGGCGGTCCTGCGCCGGACCGGCGGACCGATCGATGCCGAGGACCGGTCGCTGGTGCTCGGCGAGGTCGAGCTCAACCGTGCCCGCCACCGGGTGACGGTCTCCGGCGACCCCGTCGACCTCACCGCCACGGAGTTCGACCTCCTCGCGTACCTGATGGCCCGCCCCGGCCGGGTGGTGACCCGTGACCAGCTGCTGTCCGCGGTCTGGGGCTACTCGGCGGCGGCCGGCACCCGGACGGTGGACGTCCACGTCGCCCAGGTCCGGGCGAAGCTCGGCGACGCCAGCCCGATCCGCACGGTCCGCGGCGTGGGGTACAGCGCGGACGAGGGATGAAGCGCACCAGTCTCTCGCGCCGGCTTCCTCTGCTGATGGCCGGCGTGGCCGCCATCGCGGTGCTCCTCGGGGCGCTCGTCGCCTGGCCGCTGCTGCGTGCCGCCGCGGACAGCACGGCCCAGCGGACGCTGTCACGAACCGCGGACCTGACCGCCGAGCTGCTGCAGCGCACGTACGCCGGGGACCTTGCCGGTGGGCCGCGAGGGGTGAGCACCCGCCTCGAGGCGCTTCTGGCACCCCAGCAGGTGACTGCGTACCTGGTGGCACCGACCTCCACTGTGGACCCGCCCCTGCGTGCATCCGACGTCGGGGTCGTCACCAGCGGCGGTGACGTGTCCGACCGGCGCTCTGGGGGCACGGGGGCCAGTTACGTCGAGGGCCGGCCGGTCACCGACGACATCGGGGTCCTGCTCGTGCAGCCCGCCGCGGTGGCCCGTGACCTGAGCATGCCCGCTCTCGGGCGACTGGCCCTGGCGCTGGCCCTGGGTCTCCTTGTCGCGGTCGCGATCGGCTACTGGGTGGCCCGGCGGCTGACCCGCCCACTGGTCCAGGCGGCCGCGGCGGCCAACGCGATGAGCTCGGGCCAGCGCGACGTCCGGATCGACCCCGAGGGCCCCAGCGAGGTGGCGGACATCGCCATCGCCCTCAACCGGTTGTCGGCCGCCCTCAACGAGAGCGAGGGCCGGCAGCGGGAGTTCTTCCTGACCGTCTCCCACGAGCTGCGCACGCCCCTGACCTCCGTCAAGGGCTACGCCGAGGCCCTGGCCGACGGGGTCGTGCCACCGGAGGACGTGCCGGCAGTGGCAGGCGTCGTCCGCTCGGAGGCCGACCACCTCGACCGTCTCGTGGCTGACCTGCTGGATCTCGCCCGGCTGGGAGCGGTGGATGTCGCCGTCGAGCCCGTCGATCTCGACCTCGCGGACCTGGGTGCCGACGCGGCGTCGGTCTGGGCCGACCGCGCTGCCCGGTCCGGCGTGAGGTTCGTCGACGAGGTGGTGGGCACCCCGCACCTCGTGCGCACGGACCCGGTCCGGGTCCGCCAGATCATCGACAACCTGATGGAGAACGCGCTGCGCGTCACCGGGGAGGGGGCGCCGGTGGTGCTGCGGATGTCCGCCGGACCCGCACCGGGGGAGTTCCTGGTCGAGGTGCGCGACGGCGGACCCGGGCTCACCGACGACGACCTCGTCGTGGCCTTCGAGCCCGGGGAGCTGCATGCCCGGTACCACGGCATCCGCAAGGTCGGGTCCGGCGTGGGACTCGCGCTGGTCGCTCGCCTGGCGCAGCGACTGGGTGGGCGGGCGCACGCGGGCTCCGCGCCCGAGGGCGGTGCCGCGTTCCTGGTGGTCCTGCCCGACGTGCCCCCGGCACCGGCCTCCCCCGAGGTCAGCCGGCCGAGGACCCCAGCCAGGGAACCGCGAGGCGCAGGACCCACCAACCCAGGGTGATGCCCATCAGCACCAGCACCGTCCGGTTGGCGATCACCGGCGCGGGCAGCCCCCGCCACGAGCGTGCGGCCCAGATCCCCCAGGCGAGGACGGCCAGGGGGAGGATCACCAGGACGAACAGGGCGTTGTGATCCAGGGCCGCGACCAGGTCTCCCCTGGCGAGGCTGGCGGCCGACCGGGTCGCCCCGCAGAACGGGCAGTCCAGGCCGGTCAGGGTGCGCCAGGGGCAGGGGGTGGGACCGTTGTCCCCGAGCTGCAGGGCACGTGCGGTGAACCAGGCAACACCGACACCGGCCAGGACGACCGCCGGTCCGAGCAGGCTGCGCTCCCGCAGGGCGCTGCTCGTCGGGGTGCTCACGGGAGCAAGGGTAGCGCTGCGTGCGACGATCCGGGCGGGTTCCTGCCGGGGCGATTCGGTGGACCCGTCGGTCACTGCGTACCCTCTCCACCAGGATCCCGGCCACGAGGTGGAGGCGCTCATGACGGTTCTCGACGACATCCTCGTCGGCGTTCGCGCCGATGTCGCCGAGCGCATGGAACGCGTCCCGCTCGACGAGCTGAAGCGCCGCGCCCATGACGCACCGGCTGCGCGCGACGGCGTCACCGCCCTGCGCCGGGATGAGGGGATCACGGTCATCGCCGAGGTCAAGCGGTCCTCGCCGAGCAAGGGTGCTCTGGCGGCCATCGAGGACCCGGCGGCGCTGGCACGCCAGTACGAGGCGGGTGGTGCGCACGCGATCTCGGTCCTCACCGAGGGCCGGCGCTTCGGTGGGTCGCTGGAGGATCTGGTGGCAGTCCGCCACGCCGTGGATGTCCCCGTCCTGCGCAAGGACTTCATCGTGTCGAGCTACCAGCTGTGGGAGGCCCGCGCGGCGGGGGCCGACCTCGTCCTGCTCATCGTCGCCGCGCTCAGCCAGGATGCCCTGGTCTCACTGCACGAGCGGGCCCAGTCGATCGGGCTTACGGTGCTCGTGGAGGTGCATGACGTGGATGAGGTTCCCCGGGCGCTGGACGCCGGAGCACGAGTCGTGGGTGTCAACGTGCGCGACCTGCGGACCCTGGCCGTGGATCGCGATCATTTCGCGCGGGTCGCCCCGCACATCCCCGACGGGGTGGTGCGGGTGGCTGAGAGCGGCGTCCGCGGTCCGCACGACCTGATCTGCTACGCCAACGCGGGGGCTGACGCGGTGCTGGTGGGGGAGAGCCTGGTGACCGGCGGGGACCCACGCCAGGCGGTCCACGACCTGGTCACCGCCGGCGCCCACCCGGCGCTGCGCCACGGTCGCCCATGACCGCCGACCTGACCAACCTGGGCCTCATCCCGGGAACGGCGGCCACCCCGGACGCGACCGGGCACTTCGGAGTGTTCGGTGGGCGCTTCGTCCCCGAGGCCCTGGTCGCCGCGCTCGATGAGCTGGCCGCGGCCTACGCGGCGGCACGTGTCGATCCCGCGTTCCTCGCCGAGCTCGACCACCTGGCCCGGACCTACACCGGACGGCCGACCCCGATCACGGAGGCCCCCCGGTTCGCCCGGGCGGGCGGGGTCAGCGCGCGGATCGTGCTCAAGCGCGAGGACTTGAACCACACGGGGTCGCACAAGATCAACAACGTCCTGGGCCAGGCCCTGCTGACCGTGCGGATGGGCAAGCACCGGGTCATCGCCGAGACCGGGGCGGGCCAGCACGGCGTGGCCACCGCCACCGCCGCGGCCCTGATGGGCCTGGAGTGCGTGGTCTACATGGGCCTCGAGGACACCCGCCGACAGGCGCTGAACGTCGCCCGGATGAAGCTGCTGGGTGCCGAGGTGATCCCCGTCACCACGGGGTCGCAGACCCTCAAGGATGCCGTCAACGAGGCGATGCGCGACTGGGTCACGAACGTCGCCGACACGCACTACCTGCTGGGCACGGTAGCCGGACCGCACCCGTTCCCGCAGATGGTCCGCGACTTCCACCGGGTGATCGGCGTGGAGGCCCGCGCCCAGGTCCTGGCCGAGTACGGCCGGCTCCCCGACGTGATCGCCGCGTGCGTCGGGGGTGGGTCGAACGCCATCGGGATCTTCCACCCGTTCCTCGACGATGCCGGTGTGGCGCTGCACGGCTACGAGGCGGCTGGCGACGGCGTCGAGACCGGCCGGCATGCCGCCACCATCACGGGCGGGACGATCGGCGTGTTCCAGGGGACCCGCTCGTTCCTGCTCCAGGACGATGAGGGCCAGACCGTCGAATCGCACTCGATCTCCGCCGGCCTGGACTATCCCGGCGTCGGACCCGAGCACTCCTACCTGGCCCAGACCGGGCGCGCCCACTACCACCCCGTCACCGACGCCGAGGCCATGGACGCCCTTGCCCTGCTCTGCCGGACCGAGGGGATCATCCCGGCGATCGAGAGTGCCCACGCCCTGGCCGGTGCGCTGCGACTCGGCCGTGACCTCGGCCCCGACGGGATCATCCTGGTCAACCTGTCCGGGCGCGGGGACAAGGACGTGAGCACGGCGGCACGGTGGTTCGGGATCGACCTGGGGGAGGGGCAGGCGTGAGCGCCCTGCATGAGGCCTTCGCCCGTGCGCGCAGCGAGGGTCGGGCTGCGCTCATCGGGTACCTGCCCAGCGGCTTCCCCACCCAGGAGCAGGGGGTCGCGCTGGCCACGGCCATGGTCGCCGCCGGCGTGGACATCGTCGAGGTCGGGCTGCCCTACTCCGACCCGCTCATGGACGGGCCCGTCATCCAGGAGGCGGTGCACCAGTCCCTGGTCTCCGGATCCACCCTCGCCCACGTGCTGGAGACAGTGGCGGCGGTGGCGGCGACCGGCGCGCCGACCCTCGTGATGACCTACTGGAACCCCATCGAGCGGACCGGCGTCCAGGCCTTCGCCGAGCGGCTCAAGGGGGCCGGCGGAGTTGGCGTGATCACCCCCGACATCACCCCCGAGGAGGCCGACGACTGGCTGGCCGCCACGCGGGCCGCAGGGCTGGACCGGGTGTTCCTGGTCGCGCCGTCGAGCAGCGCTGAGCGGATCGCGGCGGTCGCCGGCATCACCAGCGGCTTCGTCTACGCCGCCTCGCTCATGGGCGTCACGGGCGCCCGGGAGAGCGTCGGCTCCGGGGCACGGGAGCTGGTCGCCCGCGTGCGCGCCGTCACTGACCTGCCGGTGGCCGTCGGGCTCGGGGTGTCCACCGGCGCGCAGGCCGCTGAGGTGGCCTCCTACGCCGACGGCGTGATCGTGGGTTCGGCGTTCATCGCCCGGATCCTCGCGGCGCCGGATCACGACGCTGCCGTGGCCGCGGTCCGTGAACTGGCCGCTGAGCTCGCGGCCGGGGTGCGCCGCCCGGCCTAACGCCGGCTCAGAGGTACTTGTAGATCATCATGCTGGCCACGACGGCCAGGATGATGACGACCGCGGCGGTATCCAGGCCCGAGCCGCAGCGGGCGCTCGAGAACTCGCTGCGTGGCGGCCCCGAGATGGCCCTCGAGCACGTTGATCCGGGTGATCGCGGCGAAGGCCGC
Organism: uncultured Actinomycetes bacterium; assembly: GCA_963747335.1. GTDB lineage: Bacteria > Actinomycetota > Actinomycetes > S36-B12 > CAIYMF01 > Prado023. The sequence continues at coordinate 96,900 of CAVVEV010000007.1, forward strand.
CAGCGTGGTCACGTAGAGCACCATGCAGTAGGGGCACAGGGCACCGATGACGGAGTAGGACTGCACGAACAGCCAGATCGCGAACACCAGGCCCAGCGTGAACCCGACCTGGGCGCCCAGCATGAACCAGCGCGGGAACCGGACCCCACCGAGGGCGGCCACGGCGATCGTGATCATCACCGACTGGCTGATCAGGCCGAGGAATGCGTTGGGGAAGCCCAGGAGGTTGGCCTGCCAGCTCAGCCCGACGGTGGCGCACGAGATCGTCGAGGAGATGTTGCACGAGAGGTCGGCCAGGGGGTCCTCGGCCAGGCGGACTGCGTCGATGGACAGCTCCAAGGAGGCCAGCAGGCCGACCACCCCCGCCACCAGGATCACCACGAACGCCCCGGTGTGGTACCGGTCGCGGGCTGTCGGCAGCGGCTGCGCCGGCGTGCTGGGGACCTCGGTGGTGACGTGGGCCATCGTGCGTCCTGCCTGTCCTGGGTCGTCGCGCGGCGCCCGGTCCGCGCCCGCGCTCCACCACGATGGTAGTTCAGCCCGGTCGGACGCGGGTTGGATCGCCGCCACGACACGGTGCGGGCTGGTGCCCGGCATTTCGGGTAATCTGACCCTCGACTCACGGAGGTAGCGATGGCACCCGAGAAGAACAAGCCCAAGGCGGGCCAGTCCGGGCTCACGCCCAAGCAGCTCGCCGATCAGGCGCGCGCCGAGTCGGAGGCCGCTGAGCGACGCCGCGAGCGCACGATCCGGATCGTCGGTGGGCTGGTGGTCCTGCTGGTCGTCGGTGGCCTGCTGGCCGTGGGGTTCTTCGCGGGCCGGGACGGTGGTTCCGACAGCTCCGCCAACCCAGGACCCACTGCCGACCCGAACGCCGCCCTGCCCTCCGGGGTCTCGGGCGACAACTACGGCGTCCCGTACGGCACGGGATGGACGTCTGCGGATGAGGCGAAGCTGCCGACGCTGGAGATCTGGGAGGACTTCCAGTGCCCCGCCTGCGCACAGGTCGAGGCCGCAAGTGGCGCGGGGATCCAGGCGCTGGCCGACGAGGGGAAGGTCAAGGTCCTCTACCGTCCGGCCATCTTCCTCGACGCCAGCCTGGCTGCGGACAACCAGGCCAACGGCAACCCGAACTCCTCGGCGCGTGCCACGAGCGCCTGGGGCTGCGCGGTCGACGCCGGGAAGGCCGGCGAGTACCACTCAGCAGTCTTCGACATCCAGCCCACCGACGAGGGTGTGGGGTTCTCCGACCAGCAGCTCATCGAGCTCGGGACGACGGTCGGGATCGCTGACGCGGACCTGGCCACCTACACCAAGTGCGTCCAGGACGGCACCTACCTGTCCTGGGCGGCCAACAGCAACCAGGCGTTCGTCGAGGCCGGCGTCGGCGGCACCCCGACCGCCTACCTGAACGGCGTCGAGCTCAACAGCGCGGACCTGGCGGACATCGAGGGTCTCACCCAGAAGATCGACGCCGCGACCGCCAAGTGATCGGCGCGCTGGTCACCTCGATCCCCAGCCCCGACCAGTCGGTCTGGTACCTGGGCCCGCTGCCCCTGCGGGCGTACGCACTGTGCATCCTGGTGGGGATCTTCGTCGCCATGTGGGTCGGCGACCGGCGCTGGGTCGCCCGCGGCGGCAACCCGGGCGTGGTCTACGACGTGGCCGTCTGGGCAGTTCCCTTCGGGATCATCGGTGGCCGGCTCTACCACGTCCTGACCGACTGGCCGACCTACTTCGGCGCGGGGGGCTCGGGCCTGCGTGGGGCTGTGGCCATCTGGGAGGGCGGGCTGGGGATCTGGGGCGCGATCGCCCTGGGGACCGTGGGGGCATGGATCGGCTGCCGGCGTCACGGCGTCCCGCTGCCGCCCTTCGCCGACTCGCTGGCCGTGGGCGTCCCGTTGGCCCAGGCCATCGGGCGTCTGGGCAACTGGTTCAACCAGGAGCTCTTCGGAAAGCCCACAGACCTGCCGTGGGCCCTGGAGATCGACCCGGTGCATCGCCCGGACGGCTTCGAGCAGTTCGCGACGTTCCACCCCACGTTCCTCTATGAAGCGCTCTGGCTCGTCGGGGTCGCCGGGCTCGTTGCCTGGGCCGACCGGCGCTGGACGCTGGGCCACGGCCGGGCGTTCGCCCTCTATGTCGCGGCCTACTGCGTGGGGCGCCTGGGGATGGAGCTGCTGCGCATCGATCCTGCGACCCAGCTCGGGGGGATCCGGATCAACGTGTTCACCTCGATCGTGGTCGGGGTGGGGGCCGTCGTCTACTTCGTGATCAGCGCCAGGTCACGGCCCGGTCGCGAGTCCCCGGATGCCCTCCGGGGTATCGAGGCTGGTCAGGGGCAGGTTTCCGACGCTGAGTGAGGGGACCCTTAGTCCCGCGGAAGTCAGGACCTTCGACGCGCGATTGTTGGCCCTTCAATGGCCTTCGTCCGGTTCCGGGTGCCACATAGTTGACCGTGCAAGGGAACACACCCCCCCATCCGAAAGGGACCACATGTCCAAGACTCCCAAGGTCGTCGCCGTCCTGCTGTACATCGCAGGTGCACTCATGATCGTTGCCGGCGCCGGCACCTGGTACACCGTGTCCGACTCGCTGGCTGCGGAGAGGATCACGGTCACCGACGACGCCCCCTGCCAGCAGGGCCAGGACGTCAACGGCCCGCTCGAGGCCTACTGCATGGCCGAGATCATCAACACGCATGCCCTTGAGGCAACCGGTGGCAAGACCTACGCCGAGCTCGACCGCGAGGACCCGCTGCGCGCCGTCGCGCAGAGCGCCTCGTTCCTGCGCGCGTCGCTGTTCACCTCGGTCGTCGCCTTCGGCGTCGCAGCGTTCGCGATGGGCGTGGGCGTGCTGATGCTGATCACGGGCGCGGGAATCAGCGCCCTGGACAAGCGGACCAAGGTCGCCGCCCTGCCGGCGGAGACCGTCAACGCCTGACCACGCGCTCATCCCTCTGGTGCCCGTCCCTCCTGTGGGGACGGGCACCAGAGGCGTTCCGGGCCGCGCCTCTACCAGCCCTCGCCGAACGCCACGTCGAGGGCCTCGAGCAGGAAGTCGACCCCCGCCTCGTCGATGCACAGCGGGGGCTTGATCTTCAGCACGTTCATGTGGTCGCCGGTGGCGGCCATCACCACGCCGAGGGTCAGCAGCCGCTCGCAGAGGGCATCGGTCGCCTCCGTGGCCGGAGTCCGGGACTCCCGGTCGGTGACCAGCTCGAGGCCCAGGTAGAGCCCACGTCCGTGCACGGCACCGGCCATCTCGTACCGCTCGACCAGGGACTCCAGCCCCGTCCGCAGCCGCGCCCCCATGCGTGCCGCGTTGCCCATGAGGTCCTCGTCGCGCAGGGTGCGGAGTGTGGCGATGGCCGCCGCTGCCCCGGCGGGAGTTCCTCCCATCGAGGCGAACAGGGAGCCCTCCACCGTGAACGACTCGGCGATCTCCGGGGTGCACACGACCGCAGCCACTGGGTAGCCGTTGCCGGTCGCCTTGGCCAGGCAGACGATGTCCGGCACGACGCCGTGCATCTCGAACCCCCAGAAGTGCGACCCGAGGCGGCCGTAGCCGACCTGCACCTCGTCGGCGATCACGACCCCGCCGGCCGCGCGCACCGCGGCGTAGACCTGCGGCAGGTAGTCGGTGGGCAGCTCGATCCCCCCGGCATTGCCGTTGAGCGTCTCGCAGATGAAGGCTGCTGGGCGGCGGCCGGCAGCGTCGAGCTCGGCGAGGATCGATCGGACGTCGTCGGCGTAGCGCGCGCCGGCATCCGGGCCGGTGTGCGGGCCCCGGTATGAGTTCGGCGGCTCGGCCAGGTGGATCCAGTCCGGCCGTGTCTCCAGGGCCCGGGGGTTGTCCATGAGGGCGCTGGACACCTCGTCGGAGGCGGTGGTCCACCCGTGGTAGGCCGTGCGCAGCGCGATGGTGTCGCGGGCACCGGTGTGCACCCTGGCCAGCCGCAGGGCGAGGTCCACCGTCTCGGACCCACTGGAGAGCAGGAAGACCCGATCCAGGCCCGCGGGCATCGTCTCGAGCAGCATCTCGGCGAACTCGACGTGCGCGGCGTAGTGGAAGCGCGAGTTCGTGTTCAGGGTGCGCAGCGCGCGCGTGACGGCGTCGGCGACGGCCGGATGGCTGTGGCCCAGGACCGCCACGTTGTTGATCCCGTCGAGGTACACCCGGCCCGACACGTCCGCCGAGGTGGTGGCGCCAGCCGCGCTCGAACCGGGGGGGATCGGCCCAGTAGTGCTTCTGCACCGAGGCCAGGGCGGACTCCCGCCGTCGCAGGAGGTCGTGGGACCCCGAGTCCAGGGTGTGCGGGGGCAGCCCGAGAAGCTCGCCGGGATCGGGGCAGAGGTGGGCCCACAGCGCGGCCTGCGAGGGCGGCGCGTGGGTCGGTGGCGCAGCGATCCCGGTGGGGACCACCTGGACGTGCACATGGTCGGGCAGGGCGGGATCACGTGAGGTGGCCACCGCGGCGATCGGCGTGCCGGCAGGCACGCGGACGCCCGGAGCCCGCAGCGCCTCGGCCCCCGACAGCAGCAGGTCCCAGCCCTCGTCGCCGACCAGCCGGGTGACCCACGGGTCGCCGATGGCCAGCCGGCCCGGCCACGGGGCGAGGAGCTCGGAGCCCCGGGGGAGCAGGACGTCGACCCCGATGTGGATCGTGGCCTGCTCCTGGAGGCTGTTCACGCCGCTGTGGTGCAGGTGCGCCTGCCCGTAGGGGACAACCGCCGGGTGCGGACCCCGTGTGGTGCCCGCAACAGCGGCGATCGCGGCACGCACCCGGGTGGCGTCCATCCAGGCGCCCTCGTCGAGCAGGGGTGAGGTTGTGGACAGGTCGATCGCGCTGACGGAACCCAGGTCGGCAACGATGCGGGTGCGCGCGGGCAGGACGGGGTCCGGGCGGCCGAGGGTTCCGGCTGCCCGGCGCATCGCCAGCGTGCCGAGCTCCAGCGGAAGCTCTGCGACCATCTCGAACACTGCGCGGTCCACCACGAGGTTGTCGTGCAGGTAGGGGTTGTCCGGCTCGCTGCGCAACTGGTGGGCGGTGCTGACCAGCCCGGCACAGGCGCGGGCGGCGACCATCGGCCAGAGGGCCTGCACCTCGACCGGCGTCAGGGCCTGCTCGGTCAGGAACCCGGCCAGCACGTCCTCGGCGATCCGCAGGGGGTTCCGTGGGTCCTTGACCAGCAGCGCGCAGATCGTGACCGCGGCCTCCGCCGCCCGCCACGTGTTCATCAGGTCGCCGAAGTCGATGATGCCGGCCGGTACCGGCCGCGCGTCCGGACCGAGATCTGCGACGACGTTGAAGTCGGTGACGTCAGCGTGGATGACCTGCATGGGCAATTGCTCGGCGACCGGGGCCAGTGCGCGCTGTGATGCCTCCGACAGGAGCAGGACGCGTGCGGCGAGGGTTCGGTCCAGGGCGGGGGCGAGGTCCCGGACCACCTGGGCAGAGCGCCGTACGTCCCACTGGTTGGGCAGGTCGGCCCCCGGGTGCGAGAACCCGGCGAGGGCGGCGCTGACCTGACCGGCCAGGGCGCCGAACTGCCGTGCGGTGGCCGGCGCGAGGTACCCGGCGTCGGTCATCGGCGACCCGTCGACGTAGGTGAGCAGTCGGACGCTGTGCGGGATCCCGGCCAGTTCCACCACCTCACGCAGGTTCCCCCGGACTGAGGTGACTGGTCGCGGCGTCCGGACCGGCAGCGCGACGAGGGACAGCATCGCCGCGTTCTGCGCATCCAGGGCCGCATCGGGGATCGCGATGTTGGCGACCTTGAGCACGTAGCGCGCATCCGCACTCGTGATCAGGACGTTGCGGTCCTGATGGCTGCCCAGGTCCCGGGCGCGTGGGTCAGGAAGGTCCCACAGGTCGGCTGCGATCCGCCGCGCGACGTCGAGGTCGAGGTCCGGCGCCTCCTCGAGGATGCTCACGCCCAGAAGGCTATCGCCGGGGTGCTGCGGGGCCGACCGAGTCCCGAACGTGACCTCGGGCACTTCTGCCGAGGGCGCGAGCCGCGTAGCGTGCAGGTATGGAGCCCGGGACCCGGGATCGCTTCATCGACCTGCTGCGCGGCGAGAGCATCGTTGCGGTGGTGGTCTGGGCACTGGCTCGTCGCTGACGTCCGGTGGGTGGGGACAGGCTCCGCGGCTCGGCTGGTCGAGACCAGCTCGCTGCACGAGGTCCCCGCGATGTGGCCACTGACTTGGCTCCTGGTCGTCATCCCACTGTTCTTCTTCGTCGGGGGCTACGCCAACCGGCGCAGCTGGGAGGGCACCCAACGGCGGGGTGAGGGGTACGCGACGTTCGTGGACCGGCGGGTGCACCGAGTCCTTGCCCCGGCCGGGCTGTACGTCGGTGTGGTCGCGGTGCTCGGGTTGCTCATCGACCGGGCTGAGGGCATGGGCATCCGGGCTCTCGGCGGGTTGTTCTACCAGCCGCTGTGGTTCCTCGGGGCCTACCTGTGCGTGGCGGCCCTCACGCCGCTGACGCTGCGCATGCATCGACGGATGGGGCCTGCTGCGCTCGGAGTCCTTGCGGCCCTGGTTGTCGTGGGTGACGTCGGGCGGTTCGCCCTCGCAGTGGAGGCCGCCGGGTACGCGAACGTGCTGCTCGTCTGGGTGCTGGTGCACCAGGTCGGCTACTTCTACGCTGACGGTCGGCTCGTCCGGAAGGTGCCTGTGATGATGGCCGCCGGTGGGCTGGCTGCCACCGCACTGCTGGTGGTGCTCGGCCCCCACACGTCGAGCATGGTGGGCGTCACCGATGGCCCGGTCGGCAACATGCATCCGCCGACACTCGCGATCGCCACGCTGGGGATCGCCCAGATCGGGATCGCGCTGATGCTGCGCGACCCGCTCACACGATGGCTGCAGCGGCCAGCGGTGTGGCGGGCGGTCGTGGTGGTCAACCTCAGCGTGGTCAGCATCTACCTGTGGCACCAGGCGGCCCTTACGATCGCTGCCCGGTTGGTCCTGCCGCTGGGATATCCCGACCCGTCGCCGGGCACAGTCGGCTGGTGGCTGGCGCGCCTGTTGTGGCTGGTCATCCCCGGGATGGTCCTCGCTGGGATCGTGGGACTCGTCGGTTGGGCCGAGCGCCGACCTGCACCGGCACCGGTCCGCTCCGGCGTGGCCACTGCCGCGGGGGCCGTGGTCGGGGTCGTGCTCGTCTGCGTCGGCTTCCTGGGCCTGGCGGGGTCCTCGGCGACTGAGCCGTTCGCGCCAGGGCAGTCCCTCGGGCCGTTCACGGCGTCGCCGGCCCTCGGCCTTGCCTGCCTCGCGGCGGCCTGGCTGCTGTTCGGGGCGCTGCGCCTGATGGATCCGGCGGGCGTGGAAGGGCCCACCTGGAGCGCCCAGGGAGTCAGCCGGTCCGGGTGAGGGTCAGCTCCGGGTGAGGATCAGCAGGGTCCCGTCGTCGGTCGTCGCGACCACGGATCCATCCCCCCGGACGTCGACGTCGCGGATCCGGTGCCCCACCTCGAGGCGCTCGCGCTGCGTCACCCGCCCGGCACGGTCAACCCGGATCCGCCAGAACGACTGGTCCTTGAGGGTGCCCATGAGCAGGTCGCCGCCGACCGAGGTGGTCCACCCAGCCCAGGACGCGGGCACCTGGACCAGCTCCGAGGTGGCCACACTGGGCACCCAGGACGTCGCCGGCTTCGCATAGCCCGCGTGGGTGCCGGTCCGCCGGGGCATCACGTAGTCGCTGCCACCGTAGGGCTGGCCCAGGGTCACGAAGGGCCAGCCGTAGTCACGGCCCCGGCGGATCTGGTTGAGCTCGTCACCGCCGCGCGGGCCGTGCTCGGTCTCCCACAGCCGACCCAGTCGGTCGCGGGTGAGGCCCTGTCCGTTGCGATGCCCCTGGCTGACCCGGACGGGCTTCTTCCCCTTCTCGATCCGCAGCACGGAGCCGAGCTGCCCGCGGGCCTTGCGGTTGTTGATCGCGGGGTAGCCCAGGTCTCCGAGGGTGACGTGGGCCCGCGACGAGGACAGGCGCACCAGCTTGCCGGATGCGTGCTGGATCGCCGCCGGTGGAACGCAGGGAGTGGAGCGGAACACCCGTGCCGCCGCCAGGATCCTGGGCTCGGCGCCCGCAGAGATGTCCACGCGGTTCACGGCCAGGCGCACGCACCTGCGGTCACTCACGTACTCCGGGAACGACACGAACAACCGGATCCGTGTGGTCGTCGTGGACATCACCTCGATGTCGGTGGGGGCGAACCGCGCATCGTCGAGGCGCTGGTCGGGGCGGATGAGCCGGCCGACCTCCTCCAGGGAACCGGACACCGGGTCCATCACGAGCAGACGGGTGCCGTCGGACCCTCCGCCCAACAGGACGCGACCATCGGGCAGCGCCGCTGAGGAAGGGCCTCGCGAGCCGCCATTGGAGTCCTTGACCACGGCGGCGGCGATCGGCGCCCGCGCCACCTGAACCGTCCCCACGGTGCTGGTCAGGGAACTCGGAGCGTCCGCGGCAGGCAGGATCACGGCAGCCCCGACGGTTGCGGACCCGGTGGCGATCACGAGTGCGGGCAGGAGCAGGCGGACCATCGCTCGAGGGTAACCGGGATCGGCGCAGCGCACACCAGGGCGATGCCCTATCCTTGCGCCTCAGGTGGGCCAACGACGTCCCACCGACCTCAACTCCCGCACCCACCGCGTCCTCGCGGCCTGCTGGAGCAGGCCGGTGATGACGTTGAGGAGCCACCATGACGCTGTTCTCCGCCGTGCCCGCCGCGACCGGCCTGTACGACCCCGCCTTCGAGCGGGACGCCTGCGGCGTGGCCTTCGTGGCCACCATGACCGGGGTCCCCAGCAACGACATCGTGGTCAAGGCGCTCACCGCCCTGCGCAACCTCGACCACCGGGGAGCCTCGGGTGCTGAGCCGGACAGCGGCGACGGGGCGGGCATCCTCGTCCAGGTCCCCGATGGCTTCCTGCGGGCGGTGGTCGACTTCGAGCTGCCCGCTGCTGGTGCGTACGCGGTTGGTCTGGCGTTCCTTCCCGACGACGCCGCAGCGGAGCGTCACGCCATGGCGGCCATCGACCGGATCGCCGAGGAGGAGGACCTCGTCGTCCTGGGGTGGCGCGAGGTCCCGGTGGCCGCCGATCTCGTCGGCGCCACCGCGCGCAGCACCATGCCGCGGTTCCGCCAGCTGTTCGTGGCGTCCCGGCACCGGGTGAGCGACCAGATGGTCCTCGAGCGCATGGCCTTCTGCCTGCGCAAGCGGGCCGAACGTGAGGCTGAGGTCTACTTCGCGAGCCTGTCGAGCCGGACCCTGGTCTACAAGGGGATGCTGACCACCGGCCAGCTCGAGCCGTTCTTCCCGGATCTGTCCGACGCGCGCATCGCCAGCACCCTGGGGCTGGTGCACTCGCGGTTCTCCACCAACACGTTCCCCAGCTGGAGCCTGGCCCACCCCTACCGGTTGATCGCGCACAACGGCGAGATCAACACCGTGCGTGGCAACCGCAACTGGATGCAGGCACGTGAGGCCCAGCTCAACTCCGAGCTGATCCCCGGCGACATCCGCCGGATCCTGCCGATCTGCACCGAGGGGGCCAGCGACTCAGCCACCTTCGACGAGGTCGTCGAGCTGCTGCACATGGCCGGTCGGAGCCTGCCGCACTCGGTCCTGATGATGATCCCCGAGGCGTGGGAGAACCACGACGAGATGGACCCTGCGCGTCGGGCGTTCTACCAGTTCCATGCCAACCTCATGGAGCCGTGGGACGGCCCGGCCAACGTGAGCTTCACCGACGGCTCGGTCATCGGGGCGGTGCTGGATCGCAACGGCCTGCGCCCCGGGCGGTTCTGGGTCACCGACGATGGGTTGGTCGTGCTGGGCTCCGAGGCGGGGGTGCTCGACATCGACCCGGCCACCGTGGTGCGCAAGGGCAGGCTCCAGCCGGGTCGCATGTTCCTGGTGGACACCGTGGCCGGACGGATCATCGAGGACGATGAGATCAAGTCCGAGCTCGCCGCCCAGGCGCCGTACGCGGACTGGCTGCGTGCCGGCATCGTCCACCTCGAGGAGCTTCCCGAGCGCGAGCACGTCGTGCACACCTCGAAGTCGGTGGCCCGCCGCCAACAGACGTTCGGCTACACCGAGGAGGAGCTGCGCATCCTGCTCACGCCGATGGCCCGCAACGGCATGGAGGCGCTGGGCTCGATGGGCACCGACACGCCGATCGCCGTGCTCTCGGACCGGCCACGGCTGCTCTTCGACTACTTCGTCCAGCTCTTCGCCCAGGTGACCAACCCGCCGCTGGATGCGATCCGGGAGGAGATCGTCACCTCGCTGGGCAGCCACATCGGCCCGGAGGGCAACCTCCTCGAGGCCGACCCGGGGCACTGCCGCCAGGTGCTGCTGCCCTTCCCCGTGATCGACAACGACGAGCTCTCGAAGCTGGGCCAGATCAACGCCGACGGTGACGCCCCGGGCTTCTCCGGCGTCCGGGTCACCGGCCTGTACCGGGTCGCCGACGGGGGACCGGGCCTGCGCAAGCGCCTCGGCGAGATCTGCGCGGAGGTGGACCGGCACATCGCCGGCGGCAAGCGCTTCATCGTCCTGTCCGACCGCGACTCCGACCCGGATCGCGCCCCCATCCCGTCGCTGTTGCTGTGCTCGGCGGTGCACCATCACCTGGTCCGCCGCAAGACGCGCACGCAGGTCTCGCTGCTGGTCGAGGCCGGCGACGTGCGCGAGGTGCACCACGTGGCTCTCCTGATCGGCTACGGCGCCGCGGCCGTGAACCCCTACCTGGCCATGGAGTCGGTCGAGGACATGGCCCGCCGGGGGGTCATCACCGGGATCACCCCGGAGAAGGCCGTGCGCAACCTGGTGAAGGCACTGGGCAAGGGGGTGCTGAAGGTCATGAGCAAGATGGGGGTCTCGACGGTGGCCTCCTACCGCGGGGCCCAGATCTTCGAGGCCATCGGCCTGAGCCACTCGCTGGTCGACCAGTACTTCACGGGCACGACGTCACGTCTGGGCGGCGTGGGCCTGACGACGATCGCCGAGGAGGTCGCCCGGCGCCACGCCAACGCCTACCCGGCCAACGGCATCGCCCCCTCGCACCGCACGCTCCCCGTGGGCGGTGAGTACCAGTGGCGCCGCGAGGGCGAGCCGCACCTGTTCGATCCCGAGACTGTGTTCCGGCTGCAGCACTCCACGCGCACCGGGCGGATGGACGTCTTCCGGCAGTACACCGCGCGCGTCGACGACCAGTCCGAGCGGCTGATGACCCTGCGGGGGCTGTTCCGCTTCGCAGAGGGTGCGCGACCGCCCGTGCCGCTCGACGAGGTCGAGCCGGCCAGCGAGATCGTGAAGCGGTTCTCCACCGGCGCGATGAGCTACGGCTCGATCAGCCAGGAGGCCCACGAGACGCTGGCCGTGGCGATGAACCGGCTGGGCGCGAAGTCCAACACCGGTGAGGGCGGCGAGGACCCGGAGCGCTACGTCCCGCTGGCCAACGGGGACTCGAAGCGCTCGGCGATCAAGCAGGTCGCCTCCGGTCGGTTCGGCGTGACAAGCGAGTACCTGGTGAACGCCGACGACATCCAGATCAAGATGGCTCAGGGTGCCAAGCCCGGCGAGGGCGGCCAGCTGCCCCCGCACAAGGTCTACCCGTGGGTGGCCAAGACCCGGCACTCGACGCCGGGGGTGGGGCTGATCAGCCCGCCGCCGCACCACGACATCTACTCGATCGAGGACCTCGCCCAGCTCATCCACGACCTGAAGAACGCCAACGACGCGGCGCGGATCCACGTCAAGCTCGTGGCCGAGGTCGGCGTCGGGACGGTGGCCGCGGGTGTCGCCAAGGCGCACGCCGACGTGATCCTGATCTCCGGGCACGACGGTGGCACCGGTGCCTCACCGTTGACGTCGCTGAAGCATGCCGGCGGACCGTGGGAGCTCGGCCTGGCCGAGACCCAGCAGACACTGCTGCTCAACCGCCTGCGCGACCGGGTCGTGCTGCAGACCGACGGGCAGCTCAAGACCGGGCGCGACGTGGTCGTCGCAGCCCTGCTCGGGGCCGAGGAGTTCGGGTTCGCCACGGCGCCGCTGGTGGTCATGGGCTGCGTGATGATGCGCGTGTGCCACCTGGACACCTGTCCCGTGGGCGTGGCGACGCAGAACCCGGAGCTGCGCGCGCGGTTCGCGGGCAAGCCGGAGTTCGTCGTGAACTTCTTCGAGTTCATCGCCGAGGAGGTGCGCGAGTACCTGGCACAGCTGGGCTTCCGCAGCCTCGAGGAGGCGATCGGGCACGTCGAGATGCTCGACACCCGGGCTGCGGTCACCCACTGGAAGGCCTCCGGCCTGGACCTCAGCCCGATCCTGGAATCCGCTGCCGTCGAGCCGGGTGCCTCCCTGCACCAGTCAGTCGCGCAGGACCACGGGCTGGACAAGGCCCTGGACAGGGAGCTGATCGCGCTGTGCGGACCGGCTCTGGAGACCGGGGAGCCGGTGCGCGCCCAACTGGCGATCCGCAACGTGAACCGCACCGTCGGCACGATGCTCGGCGCCGAGGTGACCCGTCGTCACGGCGGTGCGGGCCTGCCCGAGGGAACCATCGACCTGACGTTCACGGGCTCGGCCGGGCAGTCCTTCGGGGCGTTCCTGCCGGCCGGCATCACGCTGCGGTTGGAGGGTGACGCCAACGACTACGTCGGCAAGGGCCTGTCCGGTGGTCGGGTGATCGTGCGGCCCGACCGAGCGGCTCCGTTCGTCGCCGAGGACCAGATCATCGCCGGCAACGTCATCGGCTACGGGGCCACCTCCGGTGAGGTGTTCCTTCGCGGCCGTGTCGGTGAGCGTTTCGCGGTCCGCAACTCGGGGGCCACGCTGGTCGTGGAGGGCGTGGGCGATCACGGGTGCGAGTACATGACCGGTGGACGCGTGGTGGTGCTCGGCCCGACAGGGCGCAACTTCGCGGCGGGCATGTCCGGCGGTGTGGCCCACGTGCTGGATCTCGCCCCGCAGCGGGTGAACCTCGACATGGTCGCCCTCGAGCCCCTCGGCCCGGACGACCAGGACTGGCTGACCACGATCCTGCGCCGGCATCTCGAGGAGACCGGCTCGGCTGTCGCTGGGGCACTGCTCGACCAGGGCACCGCGGGGCTGGGGCGCTTCAGCAAGATCATGCCCACCGACTACCGCAAGATCCTGGACATCCAGGACAAGGCCCGTGCCGAGGGCCGGGACCCGATCGAGGCCGTGATGGAGGAGATGAGCCGTGGCTGACCCCAAGGGCTTCCTGACCACCCCGCGCGAGCTGCCGGCCCGGCGGCCCGTCGACGTCCGGATCCGCGACTGGAAGGAGGTGTACGAGCCGTTCGGCGCTGATCACCTGGAGAAGCAGGCGGGTCGGTGCATGGACTGTGGCATCCCCTTCTGCCACCAGGGCTGCCCCCTGGGCAACCTGATCCCCGAGTGGAACGACCTCGTCTGGCGCGACGACTGGCGCGAGGCCGCGGAGCGGCTGCACGCCACCAACAACTTCCCGGAGTTCACAGGGCGGCTGTGCCCGGCACCCTGTGAGGCCGCCTGCGTCCTGGGGATCAATGCCGACCCGGTCACGATCAAGCAGGTCGAGGTCTCGATCATCGACCGCGCGTGGGAGTCCGGGTGGGTGGTCCCGGCCGCACCCGAGCGGCTGTCGGGCAAGCGAGTCGCGGTCATCGGTTCCGGACCCGCCGGCCTGGCCGCGGCGCAGCAGCTGGCGCGGGCCGGGCACACGGTCTCGGTCTACGAGCGGGCGGCCCGGATCGGCGGCCTGCTGCGCTACGGCATCCCCGAGTTCAAGATGGAGAAGCGCCACCTCGACCGCCGCCTGGCGCAGATGGAGGCCGAGGGCGTCACGTTCCGTACCGGTGTGGAGGTCGGCGTGGACCTGCCGCTGGCCGAGCTGCGGCGCCGGCACGATGTGATCCTGCTGGCGATCGGGGCCACGTCGGCGCGCGCGCTGCCGGTGCCCGGTGCCGACCTGCCCGGTGTCCACCAGGCCATGGAGTACCTGCCGCTGGCCAACCAGGTGGTCGAGGGGACGATCGCCGAGACGCCGATCCACGCGGCCGGCAAGGACGTCGTCATCATCGGTGGGGGCGACACCGGTGCCGACTGCCTGGGCACCGCCCACCGTCAGGGTGCCGCGAGCATCACCCAGCTGGAGATCCTGCCCACGCCGCCGGCCACGCGACCGGATGCTGCCCCCTGGCCGACGTACCCGATGGTCTACCGGGTCACCTCCGCGCACGAGGAGGGCGGGGAGCGGGTGTACTCGGTGAGCACGAAGGAGTTCCGCGCCGACGCCTCGGGCAACCTGCGTGCGCTTCTTCTCGTCGACGTCGAGATGGTCGACGGGCGCTTCGTCGAGGTCGAGGGCTCCGAGCGGGAGCTCCCGGCGGACCTGGTGTTCCTCGCCATGGGCTTCACCGGCCCGGAGACCGGACCGCTCGTGGAGCAGCTGGGTGTTGCCCTCGACGAGCGTGGGAACATCCGTCGGGACCAGGACTACGCGTCGAGCGTCCCCGGAGTGTTCGTGGCCGGTGACGCGGGTCGGGGCCAGTCGCTGATCGTCTGGGCGATCGCCGAGGGCCGCGCGGCGGCAGCGGCGGTCGACGCGCACCTGATGGGCTCGACGACCCTGCCGGCGCCCATCCCGCCGACCGCCCGTCCGCTGGTCGTCTGATCAGGGGGTGCGCGCCCACCCGGGGGTAGCCTCGGGGAGTGGACGTCGCCCGACTGCTGGACAGCCTTCGTCGGGCCGTCGCGCGTGAGCCCGGCGACGACGTGCTGCGCGCCCACCTGGCCGAGATGCTGGTGGCAGAGGGGCTCGGCAACGAGGCGGTGGGCCACCTCGGCCAGCTCCTGGCAGAGGACCCGGGCAACATCGACTACCAGGACCTCATGCGCGAGGCGATGGGTGGACCCGCCCCGGAGCGGGGCGGTGGTGGGGACGGCTCCACGGCACCCCCCACGCACCCCGCCAGCCGGGGACCGCGGCCCACGGACCCAGGATTCGACTGGGGGGCCGCGGAGCAGGACCTCACCGGGGGCCTGGCCCACGAACCTGTGGAGACCTCGCTGCGCCTGTCCGACGTCGGCGGGCTCGCGGAGGTCAAGGCGCACATCGAGGCCGCGTTCCTGACCCCACTGCGCAATCCGCAGCTCCGGGAGCGGTACGGGGCCACCCTGCGAGGTGGCCTGCTGCTGTACGGCCCGCCGGGGTGCGGAAAGACCTACCTGGCCCGCGCGGTCGCCGGTGAGCTCGGGGCACGGTTCATCGCCGTGGGGCTCGCGGACGTGCTCAGCCGCTGGATGGGCCAGAGCGAGAACAACATCGCCGACCTCTTCGCCTACGCCCGCGTCGCAGGCGCCCTGCGTGCTGTTCTTCGACGAGATCGACGCCCTGGGCCGCTCCCGGTCCGGGCTCGGTCGGTCGGCCTCCGCCCTGCGCGGGGTCGTCAACCAACTGCTCGCGGAGCTCGACGGCGTGGCCAGCCAGAACGAGGGCATCTTCGTCCTCGGCGCCACCAACGCACCCTGGGACGTCGACGGTGCCCTGCGTCGGCCCGGGCGCTTCGATCGGGCCGTCTTCGTGCCGCCCCCGGACAGCTCGGCGAGGATCGACATCCTGCGGCACGCACCTGGCGGGCCTGCCGGTCGACCCCGCGGTCGACCCCGGACCCACTCGCAGCCAGGACCGAGGGCTTCTCCGGGGCCGACCTGGCCCACGCCTGCCGGACTGCCGCGCAGTCGGCGCTGGTCGATGCCGTGCGGACCGGCGCCACGGATCGGCATGATCGCCGCCGAGGACCTCGAGGCGGCGATCGCTGCCATCACTCCCTCGACCGGACGATGGTTCGCCTCGGCGCGCAACGTCGTGCTGTTCGCCGACCAGGCCGGCGAGTACGCCCCGTTGGCCGACTACATGAAGGCCCACAGGCTGCTGTGAGGTCCGACCCCTATGCCCTGCCCGAGGCCCTGGTGGCCGCCCAGCGCTGGGATTCGGCGAGGTCCGCCCTCGGCGAGGCTCTGGCCGCCAACCCCGACGATCCGCGCCTGCTCGGACTGCTCGTCCGAACGCTGCGGGCCCAGGGCGCACGCCGGGAGGCACTCGACGCATCCCAGCAGCTGCTGGTACTGACGCCGCAGGACCCCTACGCGCTGCGGCTGGGCACACTGGTCTGCCTCGATGTCGGCTGGGTCGATGAGGCCATCGCACTGGCGGGCCGCGCCGTCGCACGTGATCCCGGGAACTCGGCGAACCACCTCGCGCTCTCACGGGCGTGGGCGAGCTCGACCCGCCCCGAGGCGGTGGGCAATCAACTCGCGGCCGCACGGGAGGCGGTCCTCATCGACCCGCACAGCACCGACGCCCAGGTGCAGATCGGGGCCGCACTGGCGGCCGAGGGGGACGTGGCCTCGGCTCGGGTCGCGTACCTCGAGGCCCTGCGTCGCGACCCCGGGAACACCGCGGCCCTGAACAACCTGGCCATCCTGGAGATGCAGTCCGGGTCCACGGCCGAGGCGGCCCGCCACCTGGCCTCCGCGCTGGCCTCGAATCCGCAGGGCAGTGCGGCACGGCACAACCTCGATGCCCTCGCCGTCGTGATCGCACGCCGGGCCGGCCGCTGGATGCTGGTCGCGCCACTGCCCGCCATGGCTGCCGCCGCGAGCGGGTTCGACATCCTCGCCCGGGCGTTGGCGGTGCTGGCCCTGATCACCCTGCCCCTCGTCGGGCTGCGATGGTGGCGTGCCCTGACCCCGGGGCAGCGCCGGGCACTGCGTGGCCTGCCCGGGCGGATGCGGGCACGCACGTGGGTCTGGCCGATCGCCGCGGCCGTCGTCGGCGGATGGGCGGTCGTGCGCGCGGGGCTGATGCCGACGTCGGTCAGCACCACTGAGCTCGTGGCGTACCTGGCCGTCATGGGGTACCTGCTCCTCCTGCGCGCGCTGATCAGCACCCCGACGCGGACCCTGCGTGCGCGCGCCGCGGGTCGTTCCTCGGATGTCGGCAGGATGCTCGGGGGCCAGTGAGGTGGCGCGCCCGTGGTCCGTGCGGTACCGCCGGGCGTGAGCAATGCTTCATCGTGGGTTCACTGCCGGGGCATCCGTTCGACGCGCAGCGCGGGCGCGTGCTGGCTACTGTTCTCGCCATGCGTCGAGCGAAGATCGTGTGCACCCTGGGTCCGGCCACCTCCACCTATGAGCAGATCAAGGAGCTCATCGAGGCGGGCATGAACGTCGCGCGCCTGAACATGTCCCACGGTGAGCACGCCGTGCATGCCGAGTCCTACGCGAACGTGCGGCGTGCCGCCAAGGAGCTCGACCGGGGCGTGGGTATCGTCGCGGACCTGCAGGGGCCCAAGATCCGGCTCGGACGCTTCGCCGACGGGCCGGTCACGCTCGTCGACGGGGCCGAGTTCACGATCACGACCGAGGACATCCTCGGCGATGTGACGCAGTGCGGGACCACCCACAAGGGCCTCCCCGATGACTGCAACCCCGGCGACACCGTCCTGGTCGACGACGGCAAGGTCAAGCTCGAGGTCATCGACATCGTCGGACCCCGCGTGCGCACCCGCGTGGTCGAAGGGGGGCCGGTCAGCAACAACAAGGGCATCAACCTCCCCGGGGTCGCGGTCAGCGTCCCTGCGCTGTCGGACAAGGACAAGGACGACCTGCGCTGGGCCCTGCGGATCGGCGTGGACATGGTGTTCCTGTCGTTCGTCCGCAGCGCGGACGACGTCGATGATGTGCACGCGATCATGGATGAGGTCGGTCGACGGATCCCGGTCCTGGCCAAGGTGGAGAAGCCTCAGGCGGTGGAGAACCTCGAGGGGATCGTCGAGGCCTTCGACGGCGTGATGGTGGCCCGTGGCGACCTGGGCGTGGAGCTGCCGCTCGAGCAGGTGCCGATCGTGCAGAAGGCGGCGATCCAGATGTGCCGCGAGGCCAGCAAGCCGGTGATCGTGGCCACGCAGATGCTGGAGTCGATGATGGAGAACTCCCGGCCGACCCGCGCCGAGGCCTCCGACGTCGCCAACGCGGTCCTCGACGGCGCCGATGCCGTGATGCTCTCCGGGGAGACCAGCGTCGGCAAGCATCCGAACCTCGTCGTGCGGACCATGGCCAGCATCGTGGACTACACCGAGGAGAACGGTCTCGAGCGGCTGCCCAAGCTGCCCAAGCGCAAGGACCTGAGCGTCGGCGAGGCGATCACGAAGGAGGCGGTGGACGTCGCCAAGACGATCCGGGCGAGCTACCTCATCGCGTTCACCGAGACCGGGCAGTCGGCGCGGGTCATGGCCGCGTCCCGACCGCGCATCCCGATGATGGCCTTCACACCGAACGCCGCGGTCCGTCACCAGCTCTCGGTCGTGTGGGGGATGCACACCTCCCTGGTCCCGCAGGCCACCCACACCGACCAGATGGTGGAGCAGATCGACGCTGATCTGCTCGCCCGGGACAACACGAGGGTCGGGGAGCGGTGCGTGCTCATCGCCGGCACCCCGCCGGGCATCGCCGGGTCCACGAACAGCATGCGCGTGCACGTGATCGGTTCGGGATCCGTCGAGCGCCGGCTCTGACGCACCTCCCCGGGTTGCATCCCTACCGTCACTCTCCGTAACCTGACCAGTGACGTGAGGAGTGGCGATGGCGAACGAGTACGCGAAGGCCCTGGGCGCGAAGCTGCGGGCGGTGCGAAACCAGCAGGGCCTGTCCCTGCAGGGGGTCGAGGCGAAGTCGCAGGGTGCCTGGAAGGCCGTCGTCGTCGGGTCCTACGAGCGCGGTGACCGGGCCGTCACCGTGCAGCGCCTCGCCGAGCTGGCTGAGTTCTACGGCGTGCCCCTGGCCGAGCTCCTGCCCGAACCGGCGTCGTCGGCGATCAGCGAGCCGCCGCCGCGGCTGGTGATCGACCTCGAGCGCCTCGGCCAGGTGCCTGCGGACAAGGCCGGGCCGTTGGCCCGCTACGTCGCGGCGATCCAGGCCCAACGGGGGGACTACAACGGCCGGATCCTGTCGATCCGCCAGGACGACCTGCGCACCCTGGCCGTGATCTACGACGAGGCGCCCGGGGCGCTGGCCGAGCAGCTGGTGGCCTGGGGCGTGCTCAACCCGGACGCGCGGCACATCGCCGACTGATCGGCGCGGGTCCCCACCGGCCGGGCGACCTCCCCGGCTAGACTGGGCTGCGACGTCGATCCCCGACGACCTCCTTTAACGACCGTCCCGTGAGGCGGGGAAGGAGTGGGCGTGCCCACCCGCGTGCTGGATCACTCCGAGATCACCCGCGCACTGTCGCGGATCGCCCACGAGATCCTCGAGCGGGAGAAGGGCGCACAGGACCTCGTCCTGCTGGGGATACCCAGCCGGGGCGTGCCCCTGGCGCACCGGATCGCCGAGCGGATCGCCGCGATCGAGCCCGGGTCAGCCCCTCCGGTCGGCTCGCTGGACATCACGATGTTCCGCGACGACCTGCGCCTGCGGCCCGCGCGGGCGCTGGAGCGCACCGAGGTGCCCGACGGCGGGATCGACGGACGCACCGTCGTCCTGGTCGACGACGTCCTGTTCAGTGGCCGCAGCGTGCGCGCGGCCCTGGATGCCCTGTCCGAGCTGGGCCGGCCCCGGGCGGTGCGCCTGGCGGTCCTGGTCGACCGTGGCCACCGGGAGTTCCCGATCCGGGCGGACTACGTCGGCAAGAACGTCCCCACCTCGCTGCGTGAGTCCGTGCAGGTGCGGGTGACCGAGATCGACGGCACCGACGAGGTCGTCATCGGGCACGACGCATGAGGCGCCACCTGCTCTCCGCCGCCGACCTGACCCACGACGACGCGGTGCTGGTCCTGGACACAGCGCGCGAGCTGGCGGCGGTCAGCACCCGTGAGGTCAAGAAGCTCCCCACCCTGCGCGGGCGCACCGTCGTGAACCTCTTCTTCGAGGACTCCACCCGGACCCGGATCTCCTTCGAGGCCGCCGCCAAGCGACTGTCGGCCGACGTCATCAACTTCTCGGCCAAGGGCTCGAGCGTCTCGAAGGGCGAGAGCCTCAAGGACACCGCGATGACCCTGCAGGCCATGGGTGCTGACGGCGTGGTCATCCGCCACGGTGCCAGCGGGGCGCCGCATCGGCTGGCCACCGCGGGCTGGATCGATGCCGCGGTCGTCAACGCCGGTGATGGCACCCACGAGCACCCCACCCAGGCGCTGCTGGACGCCTACACGATGCGCGAGCACCTCGCGGGGGGTGCGGGTGACCTCGCCGGACGGCGGGTGACGATCGTCGGAGACGTCCTGCACTCGCGCGTGGCTCGCTCCAACGTCCTGCTGCTGGACACCCTGGGTGCGCACGTCACGCTCGTGGCGCCCCCCACGCTGCTGCCTGTGGGCGTCGAGACCTGGCCCTGCGAGGTCTCCTACGACCTCGACGCCCCGCTGCCCGACACCGATGCCGTGATGATGCTGCGCGTCCAGCGCGAGCGGATGGGCGCGGCCTACTTCCCCAGCGAGCGGGAGTACTCCCGGCGGTACGGCCTCGACCAGCGGCGCGCCGGCATGTTGCCCGCGCACGCGATCGTCATGCATCCGGGACCCATGAACCGCGGCATGGAGATCACCGCGGAGGTCGCCGACGGTGCCCGCTCCGTGATCGTCGAACAGGTGACGAACGGCGTGAGCATCCGGATGGCCGTGCTGTACCTGCTGCTCGGAGGACGCTCATGACCCACCTGATCACCGGCGCCCGGCCCCTGGGCGGGGAGGCCGTCGACCTGCGCCTCGAGGGTGCGACGATCGCCGAGATCGGCCCCGCAGGCTCGCTGTCGGCCGATGGGGCGACCGTCGTGGACGCCGAGGGCCTGATCGCACTGCCTGGCCTGGTCGACCTGCACACCCACCTGCGCGAGCCGGGCCGCGAGGACGCCGAGACCGTCCTGACCGGGTCCCGGGCTGCGGCCCTGGGCGGCTTCACGGCGGTCCACGCCATGGCCAACACCGATCCCGTGGCCGACACCGCGGGCGTCGTCGAGCAGGTGTGGCACCTGGGCAAGCGCGCCGGGCTGGTCGACGTCTTCCCGGTCGGGGCGGTCACGGTGGGACTCGGTGGCCAGCGCCTGGCCGAGCTCGGCGCGATGGCCGAGTCCGCTGCAGGGGTCCGGGTGTTCTCCGACGACGGCAAGTGCGTCTCGGACGCCGTCCTGATGCGCCGGGCACTGGAGTACGTCAAGGCCTTCGACGGGGTGATCGCCCAGCACTCCCAGGAGCCGCGGCTGACCGAGGACTCCCAGATGAACGAGGGCGTGCTCTCGGGTCGCCTCGGCCTGCGCGGCTGGCCCGCTGTGGCCGAGGAGGCGATCATCGCGCGCGACGTGCTGCTGGCCGAGCATGTGGGCTCGCGGTTGCATGTCTGCCACCTGTCGACGGCCGGCTCGGTCGAGATCGTCCGCTGGGCCAAGTCCCGCGGCATCGATGTCACCGCGGAGGCCACGCCGCACCACCTGCTGCTCACCGAGGACCTTGCCGCCACCTACGACCCGGTGTTCAAGGTCAACCCGCCGCTGCGCAGCGCGGCCGACGTCGAGGCGGTGCGTGCCGGCCTTGCCGACGGCACCATCGACATCGTGGGCACCGACCACGCCCCGCACCCCACCGAGGACAAGGAGTGCGAGTGGGCCGCCGCGGCCTTCGGCATGCTCGGCCTCGAGCAGGCGCTGGCCGTGGTCATCGAGACCATGGTGCGCCCCGGCCGGCTCGACTGGGCCGGGGTCGCCGATCGCATGTCGATCGCCCCGGCCCGGATCGGCCGTCGCTCGGGGCACGGTCGGCCGATCGCCGTGGGGGAGCCGGCCAACCTCGTCCTGGTCGACCCCGACACCCGGGGCGTCGTGGATCCGTCGCGCTCAGCGTCGCGCAGCCGCAACAACCCGTACGGCGGTCGTGACCTGCCCAGTCCGGTCGTGGCCACGTTCCTGCGTGGTCGGCCCACGGTCCTCGATCGCGCCCTCGTGGACGCCCCGTGATCCGCACGGTGCTCCTGGCCGCGGAGTCGGCACCTGTGACGGCGTGGGGCCCGCGGCTGCTGCTCACGGCAGCGGTGCTCACCCTCATCGTGCTGGGTGTGTGGGGAATGCGCCGGGGCTGGCGCGCGCGCGCCGAGCGACAGGGCGACCTCGCCGCGCCGACGCCGCCTCCGGCCGACGCATCCGCAGGCCCGGCGGTCGCGGGTCAGTACGTCGCCACGACCACGGCGGGGGACCTCCTGGACCGCATCGTCGTCCACGGACTGGGCAACCGTGGCCGGGCGGACCTCTACGTGCGCACGGAGGGCGTCCTCGTGGACCGGGTCGGTGAGCCCCCGCTGTGGATCCCCGCCGAGTCCCTTCGGGACGTCCGCCTCGGATCCGGACAGGCGCAACGCGCCTTCGAGGCCGGCGGCCTGATCCTGATCACGTGGCAGCTCGGCGATCGTGAGGTCGACACCGGCTTCCGCGCCGACGACGCCGACGCGCACGTCGCCACCGCCAGAACCCTGTCCTCGATGATCCAGAACGCTGGAGGCCTGCGATGAACCACACCCCTGCGACCGCGCCGGCGCCGGCCGTGCTGGTGCTCGAGGACGGCCGGACCTTCACCGGCCAGGCCTACGGTGCGATCGGGACGACCGTCGGCGAGGCGGTCTTCTCCACCGGCATGTCCGGGTACCAGGAGACCCTGACCGACCCGTCGTACCACCGGCAGGTGGTGGTCATGACCGCCCCGCACATCGGCAACACCGGGGTCAACGACGAGGACCCGGAGTCCGGGCGCATCTGGGTGGCGGGATACGTGGTGCGTGATCCTGCTCGGCGGCCCTCGAACTGGCGATCCACCCGGACGTTGGACTCCGAGCTCGAGCGGTACGGCGTGGTCGGCATCAGCGGCGTCGACACCCGGGCCCTGACCCGGCACCTGCGCGAGCGGGGGGCCATGCGTGCGGGCATCTTCTCCGGGGAGGCCGCCTCGCAGGGCTTCGCGGCGATGCACGCCGCCGTGCTGGCCGCCCCGGAGATGGCAGGCGCGGACCTCACCGCGGAGGTGACCACAGCCGAGGAGTACGTCATCGAGGCGGTGGGGGACCAGGTGGCAACGGTCCTGGCCGTCGACCTCGGGATCAAGACCATGACCCCGGTCCGGATGGCCGAGCGGGGCATGCGCGTGCACGTCCTCCCGGCACGGATCTCGGCCGACGACCTGGTCGCGCGTGCGCGGGCGATCGAGGGGCCGGTGGGCGTGTTCTTCTCCAACGGCCCCGGCGACCCGGCGACCGCCGACCACGCCGTGGCACAGGTGCGCGCGCTGCTGGCCCAGCGGATCCCGGTGTTCGGCATCTGCTTCGGCAACCAGGTCCTCGGCCGGGCCCTCGGGTTCGGCACCTACAAGCTCGGCTACGGCCACCGGGGCATCAACCAGCCGGTCTCCGACCGCGCCACCGGACGGGTCGAGATCACGGCACACAACCACGGGTTCGCCGTCGACGCGCCGCTGGACCACGTCTCGGACACCGAGTTCGGCCGGGTCGAGGTGAGTCATGTCTGCCTCAACGACGACGTCGTGGAGGGACTCCGCTGCCTGGACGTGCCAGCCTTCTCCGTGCAGTACCACCCGGAGGCGGCCGCCGGCCCGCACGACTCGGCCTACCTGTTCGATCGCTTCGCTGAACTCATGGAGGTCTGACATGCGCTACGGGCACTTCGACGATGAGGCCCGTGAGTACGTCATCACGACCCCGCGCACGCCCTACCCGTGGATCAACTACCTGGGCTCGGAGGAGTTCTTCTCCCTGGTCTCGCACACCGCCGGTGGCTACACCTTCTACCGGGACGCGCGGATGCGCCGGCTCACCCGCTACCGCTACAACAACATCCCCAACGACGCGGGCGGCCGGTACTTCTACCTCAACGACGGCGGCGACGTCTGGACCCCGTCCTGGATGCCGGTCAAGGCCGAGCTCGACTCGTTCGAGGCCCGGCACGGCATGGGCTACACCCGGATCACCGGATCGCGCGGGGGACTGACCGCGTCGGTGCTGTACTTCGTCCCCCTCGGGCGCAACGCCGAGGTCCAGCAGGTGACAGTGACCAACGAGTCGGGGCAGGCCAAGTCGGTCGGGCTGTTCTCCTTCCTCGAGTTCGCGCTGTGGAACGCCCACGACGACCAGACCAACTACCAGCGCAACCTGTCGCTGGCCGAGGTGGAGGTCGACCTCGACGGGCCGCACGGGTCGGCGATCTACCACCGGAGCGAGTACCGGGAGCGCCGCGACCACTACGCGGTCTACGGGGTGAACGCCCGCGCTGCGGGGTTCGACACCGATCGTGACACCTTCGTGGGGGCCTACAACTCACTCGGTGAGGCCGCAGTCCCGCACGCGGGGCAGGCAGCGAACTCCGTGGTGTCCGGCTGGTACCCGATCGGATCCCACCACCTGGCCGTCGACCTTGCGCCGGGGGAGTCGCGCAGCTTCACGTTCGTCCTGGGCTACATCGAGAACCCCCGCCAGGCCAAGTGGGCACCGGCCGACGATGCGGCGGGCATCGCCGCGGGTCAGGTCGTTGAGAGGTCCCGGGCGCACGCGCTGCTCGCAGCCTTCGCCACCGAGGAGCAGACGCGCTCTGAGTTCGCCGCGCTGACCGAGCACTGGGACCGGCTGCTCACCACCTTCATGGTGCGCTCCACCGACGAGAAGCTCGACCGGATGGTCAACATCTGGAACCAGTACCAGTGCATGGTCACGTTCAACATGTCGCGCTCCGCCTCGTACTTCGAGACCGGCATCGGCCGGGGGATGGGCTTCCGGGACTCGAACCAGGACCTGCTCGGCTTCGTGCACCTGGTCCCCGACCGTGCCCGTGAGCGCATCCTCGACATCGCCGCGACGCAGTTCCCCGACGGCTCGGCCTACCACCAGTACCAGCCGCTGACCAAGCGCGGCAACAACGACGTCGGCTCCGGGTTCAACGACGACCCGCTGTGGCTGATCCTGGGGGTCGCGGGATACCTCAAGGAGACCGGGGACTGGTCGATCCTCGACGAGATGGTCCCCTTCGACAACGACATTGCTCAGGCCGCGCCGCTGTTCGACCACCTGACGAGGTCCTTCGAGTTCACCCTGGCCAACAGGGGCCCGCACGGGCTGCCGCTGATCGGACGGGCGGACTGGAACGACTGCCTGAACCTCAACTGCTTCTCCACCGAGCCGGGCGAGTCGTTCCAGACCACCGAGAACCAGGCCGGTGGAGTGGCGGAGTCGGTGTTCATCGCGGCGATGTTCGCGGCGATCGGCCCCGAGTACGCCGAGATCGCCGAGCGCCGGGGCATGGCCGACGTGGCGGTCCGTGCCCGCGAGGCCGTCGAGGACATGCGCACCGCGGTGCTGGCCCACGGCTGGGACGGCGAGTGGTTCCTGCGCGCCTATGACTTCTACGGCCAACCGGTGGGCACCGACGCCCATGACGAGGGCAAGATCTGGATCGAGCCGCAGGGCATGGCCATCATGGGCGGCATCGGCCTGACTGCCACCGACCCGGCCGACCCGGAGCACGCCAGCAGCGTGGCGGTGCGGGCGCTGGACTCCGTGTCCGAGCTGCTGGGCACCGACCACGGACTGGTCCTGCAGTACCCGGCGTACACCAGCTACAGGATCGAGCTCGGCGAGGTCTCGACCTATCCGCCCGGCTACAAGGAGAACGGCGGGATCTTCTGCCACAACAACCCGTGGGTGATGATCGCCGAGACGATGGTCGGCCGCGGCGAGCGCGCCTTCGACTACTACCGGCGGATCACGCCGGCCTACCGCGAGGACATCTCCGAGATCCACCGGCTCGAGCCCTACGTCTACGCCCAGATGATCGCCGGCAAGCAGGCACCCCGCCACGGCGAGGCGAAGAACTCCTGGCTGACGGGGACGGCCGCCTGGAACTTCGTGACCGTCTCGCAGTACCTGCTCGGGGTCAGACCCTCCTACGAGGGCCTGGTCATCGACCCGCAGATCGGGCCCGACGTGCCCAGCTGGGAGGTCACCCGGGTGATCCGGGGGGCCACCTACCGGATCAGCGTCACCAACTCCGGCGCCCCCGGCTCGCGGGCACGGCTCGTGGTCGACGGCCAGCCCATCGAGGGCAACCTCGTGCCCTACGCCCCGGCCGGATCCGTGGTCGAGGTGCAGGCGACCCTCTAGGGCCCGCGACGGGCCTCCCGGTATGATCGGCGGCAGCTGGCCTGGCGTCAGAAGCCTCCTTTAAGTCCGTCCTGCGAGGCGGGGAAGGAGTGGGCAATGCCCATCCTCACAGTCGTCCCCGCCCCCACCTGCGGGGAGGCATGCGATGCCGCGGCGCACTGACCTCACCTCGGTCCTGGTCATCGGATCCGGGCCCATCGTCATCGGCCAGGCCGCTGAGTTCGACTACTCCGGGACCCAGGCCTGCCGGGTCCTGCGCAACGAGGGCCTGCGGGTGATCCTGGTCAACTCGAACCCCGCGACGATCATGACCGACCCGGAGTTCGCCGATGCCACCTACATCGAGCCGATCACCCCTGAGTTCGTCACGAGGATCATCGAGAAGGAGCGTCCCGACGCCCTGCTGCCGACCCTCGGCGGCCAGACGGCGCTGAACGCCGCGATGGCCCTGCACGCCGACGGCACGCTCGCCAAGTACGGCGTGGAGCTGATCGGGGCGAACACCGAGGCGATCGAGCGCGGCGAGAACCGCGAGCGGTTCAAGGAGATCGTGGCGGGGATCGGCGCCGAGTCGGCCCGCTCGGTGATCTGCCACACGATGGACGAGTGCCTCAGTGGCGGTCGAGGACCTCGGGTACCCGGTGGTCGTGCGCCCATCCTTCACGATGGGCGGCTCCGGGTCGGGCATCGCCCACGACGAGGCCGGGCTGCTCGAGATCGCCGGCGCCGGCCTGCAGGCCTCACCGACCACCGAGGTCCTGCTCGAGGAGTCGATCCTGGGCTGGAAGGAGTACGAGCTCGAGCTGATGCGCGACCGCAACGACAATGTCGTGGTCGTCTGCTCGATCGAGAACGTCGACCCGATGGGCGTGCACACCGGCGACTCCATCACCGTGGCCCCCGCGCTGACCCTGACCGACCGCGAGTACCAGCACATGCGCGACGTCGGCATCGAGATCATCCGGGCGGTCGGGGTGGACACCGGCGGCTGCAACATCCAGTTCGCGATCGACCCGTGCGACGGGCGGATGATCGTCATCGAGATGAACCCTCGCGTGTCGCGCTCCTCGGCCCTGGCCTCGAAGGCCACCGGCTTCCCGATCGCCAAGATCGCCGCGCGCCTGGCCATCGGGTACACCCTCGACGAGATCCCCAACGACATCACGCGGGAGACCCCGGCCAGCTTCGAGCCGACCCTGGACTACGTCGTGGTCAAGGCGCCCCGGTTCGCGTTCGAGAAGTTCCCGTCGGCCAACCACGAGCTCACCACGCACATGAAGAGCGTGGGGGAGGCCATGGCGATCGGGCGCAACTTCACCGAGGCGCTGCAGAAGGCGCTGCGCTCGCTGGAGAAGAAGGACGCCGGGTTCAGCTGGGTCGGTGACCCCCGCGACATCGACCGTGAGGCCCTGCTGGAGAGCGTCCGCGTTCCGCACGACGGCCGTCTCGAGGAGGTCCAGGCGCTGTTGCGGGCTGGCGCCTCGATCGACGAGGTGCACGCCGCGACCGCCATCGACCCCTGGTTCCTGGACCAGATCGTGCTGCTCAACGAGGTCGGCGAGCAGGTCCGAACCGCGCCGATGCTCACCCCCGAGCTGCTGCGCCTGGCCAAGCGCCACGGCTTCTCCGACGCCCAGATCGGCGCGGCGCGCAGCATGCCCACCGATGTCGTGCGCGGGGTGCGCCACGCCCTGGGCATCCGCCCGGTGTTCAAGACCGTGGACACATGCGCCGCGGAGTTCGCCGCGAAGACCCCGTACCACTACTCGTCCTACGACGAGGAGACCGAGGTGGAGCCGCGCGAGGTCCCGGCGGTGATCATCCTGGGCTCCGGGCCGAACCGCATCGGCCAGGGCATCGAGTTCGACTACTCGTGCGTGCACGCCTCGCTGACGCTGCGCGAGGTCGGCTTCGAGACGATCATGATCAACTGCAACCCGGAGACGGTCTCCACCGACTACGACACCTCCTCACGGCTCTACTTCGAGCCGCTGACGCTCGAGGACGTCCTGGAGGTCTACCACGCCGAGCTCGACGCGGGCCCGGTCGCCGGGGTCATCTGCCAGCTGGGCGGCCAGACCCCGCTGGGCCTGGCGCACGGCCTGCAGGCAGCGGGGGTGCCGATCGTGGGCACGTCCCCGGCCGCCATCGACCTCGCCGAGGAGCGTGGGGCGTTCGGGCGGGTCCTGGCTGCTGCCGGGCTGCCGGCCCCGAAGTTCGGCATGGCGTCGTCCTTCGACGAGGCGAAGGCCGTCGCCGACGAGGTCGGCTACCCGGTGCTTGTGCGACCCTCGTACGTGCTCGGCGGCCGGGGCATGGAGATCGTGTACGACGAGGCGATGCTCTCCTCGTACATCGACCGCGCCACGCAGGTCAGCCCGGAGCACCCCGTGCTGGTCGACCGCTTCCTCGACGACGCGCTGGAGATCGACGTCGACGCGCTCTACGACGGCACCGAGCTGTACCTCGGTGGCGTGATGGAGCACATCGAGGAGGCCGGGATCCACTCCGGGGACTCCGCGTGCGCCCTGCCCCCGATCACCCTGGGCCGCGCCGACATCGCCCGGATCCGCACCTCCACCGAGGCGATCGCCCGCGGCGTCGGGGTCCTCGGGCTGCTCAACGTCCAGTACGCGATGGCTGCCGACATCCTCTACGTGCTGGAGGCCAACCCGCGGGCCTCGCGGACGGTCCCGTTCGTGGCCAAGGCCACCGGGGTCCCCCTGGCCAAGGCGGCCGCGAGGATCGCGCTGGGGGAGAGCATCGCGGACCTGCGCGCCGACGGCACCCTGCCCGCGTTCGGGGATGCGGCCGACCTGCCTGACGGCGGGATGATCGCAGTCAAGGAGGCGGTCCTGCCCTTCGGCCGGTTCCACGGGGTCGATACCGTGCTCGGCCCGGAGATGCGCAGCACGGGAGAGGTGATGGGCCTCGACCGCCAGTTCGGCACCGCGTTCGCCAAGTCGCAGATCGCCGCCTACTCCTCGGGCCTGCCGACCTCGGGGACGGTCTTCGTCTCGGTGGCCAACCGCGACAAGCGCTCGATGATCTTCCCGCTCAAGCGCCTGGCCGACCTCGGGTTCGAGATCACCGCGACCGGCGGCACCGCCGACGTCCTGCGCCGCAACGGGGTGACGGTCAGCGACATCCGCAAGATCCACGAGCCTGGCGAGGGGATGAACACCGTGGACGCGATCCTCGGTGGCCACATAGCCCTGATCGTGAACACCCCGTACGGGGTGGGCCCCCGCCTGGACGGCTATGAGATCCGCACGGCCGCAGTCATGCGGGGCGTTCCCTGCATCACGACGGTGCAGGGCCTCGGGGCGGCGGTCCAGGGGATCGAGGCGCTGCTCGCCGGCGACATCGGGGTCCGGTCGCTGCAGGAGCACGCGATCGAGCTCGCGCAGCTGCGCGACCAGCATGCCGGGCGGGAGCGGGCGTCCCGCAGCGCCGCCGCGGCCACGGAGTCGTGATGTCGGTCCAGGTCTCCGCCGAGGTCGTCAGCCTGCGCCGCACCGGCGCCTACCACCACCTCACGCTGCTCGCACCGGGCATCCCCGAGGCCACCCGTCCGGGGCACTTCGTGGCCGTGGCCGTCGGCGGCGAGGGGTCCGGGATGCTGCTGCGGCGGGCGTTCTCGATCCACCGCGTCACTCCCGGCGGGGCCTCGGGCGGGACGGTCGAGGTGGTGTTCGCCACCCATGGCAGGGGCACGCGCTGGCTGGCGGACCGTCGGCGCGGCGACAAGCTCGACGTGATCGGCCCGCTCGGCCGCCCGTTCACCCTGCCCAAGGAACCGGTGTCCTGCGTGCTGGTCGCCGGCGGATACGGGGCGGCTCCGCTGTTCATGCTCTCCGAGCAGCTGCGTGCCCGCGGCTGCCGGGTGGACATGGTGCTCGGGGCGGCCAGCGAGGACCGGCTCTTCGGCGTGCTGGAGGCCAAGCGCAGCTCCGCCTCGGTCACCGTCACCACCGACGACGGCTCGGCCGGGATCCGTGGCCGGGTCACCGATCCGTTGCCCGAGATCATCCGGGCCTCCGGGGCCGACGTCGTCTACGCCTGCGGGCCGATGGCGATGCTCGCCTCCGTGGCTGCGGTGGCGGCCGAGACCGGGGCACACAGCCAGTGCGCGGTGGAGGAGTCGATGGCCTGCGGGATCGGGGTCTGCATGACCTGCGTCCTCCCCGTCCGCGGGTCCGACGGCGTCACCAGGATGGTCCGCTCCTGCACCGACGGGCCGGTGTTCAGGGGCAGCGACGTCCGGTGGGCCGATGTCGGCACCGTGCCCGCCGACACCCTGGGCGCGCCCGTGGCAGGGGGGCACTGATGGCCGCCACCGCCACCACGTCCGCGGTCGGTCGGGTCGACATGTCCACGCGCCTGGGCACGTTCGCAATGCCCGACCCGGTGTTGACCGCCTCCGGCTGCGCCGCGGCCGGTCGTGAGCTGGCGCCGTTCCTGGACCTGACCTCGATCGGGGCGGTGGTCACCAAGTCGATCATGCTCACCGCGCGCTCCGGGCGGCCGACGCCGCGGATGGCCGAGACCCCGTCGGGCATGCTGAACTCCATCGGCCTGCAGGGCCCCGGCATCGAGGAGTTCATCGCCAAGGACCTGCGCTGGCTGCGCGAGCGCGGCATCCGCACCGTGGTGTCCATCGCGGGCGGCTCGGTGCAGGAGTACCAGAAGCTGGCCCAACGGCTGCGCCACGAGCCCGGGATCGCCGCACTCGAGGTCAACATCTCCTGCCCGAACGTCGAGTCCCGCGGTCAGGTGTTCGCCTGTGACCCGTTCTCGGCCGGGTCGGTGGTCCAGGTGGTCCGCCGGCACACCTCCCCGGACGTCCCGGTCCTGGCCAAGCTCAGCCCCGATGTCACCGACATCGTCGCGATCGCCAAGTCCGTGCTCGACGCCGGGGCCGACGGGCTGTCGCTGATCAACACCCTGCTCGGCATGGTGATCGACCCCGACACGATGCGCCCGATGCTGGGCGGGATGACCGGTGGCCTGTCCGGCCCGGCGATCCGCCCGGTCGCGGTGCGCGCGGTCTGGCAGGTGCACGCCGCCTACCCGAAGGTGCCGATCCTGGGCATGGGCGGGATCCGCACCGGCCACGACGCGTTCGAGTTCCTGCTCGCCGGCGCGAGCGCGGTGTCGGTCGGGACAGCCGTGTTCAACGACCCGCACGCCCCTGCGCGGATCTCGACCGAGCTGCACGACATCCTGGCCGCCCGTGGCTTCGCACGGCTGACCGACGCTGTCGGCCTCGGCCACACGATGCAGGCCCGCCACGTGGCCGCGATGGACGCCCGCCGGGCAGCGGAACAGGAGGCCCTGGGATGACGGACAGCGACTCACCTGCGCGAGACGACTCGCGCGCCCCGATCGCCGTGGCACTCGACGCCCCGGATCGTGCCACCGCCCTGGCATGGGCTGCGGTGCTCGCCCCGCACGTGCCGGTGCTCAAGGTGGGCCTGGAGACCTACCTGCGCGACGGTGCCTCGATCGTCGACCAGATCCACGAGGTGGCGCCCACCTGCGGGGTGTTCCTGGACCTCAAGCTGCACGACATCCCGAACACCGTCCGGGGCGCTGCCCGCAGCGTCGCAGGGCTGGCTCCTGAGTACCTCACCGTGCATGCCTCCGGGGGCCCCGCGATGATCGCTGCGGCCGCTGAGGCATTGCCCGGCACGTCGATCACCGCCGTGACCGTACTGACCTCCTTGACCGAGAACGACCTCGAGATGATCGGCTTGCGCGGCCCGGCCCAGGACGCGGTCGTGCGCATGGCGGTCATGGCCGTGCAGGCGGGTGCCCGCGCCATCGTCTGCTCGCCCCAGGAGGTGGCCGCCGTGCGCGCTGCGGTGGCCGACGAGGACGTGGTACTGATCACACCGGGGGTGCGCCCGGCCTCCGGCGAGGGCAGCGCGATCGGCGACCAGGCTCGGGTGGCCACCCCGCAACAGGCCCTGGCCGACGGTGCCGACCTCCTGGTGATCGGCCGTCCGATCACGGCTGCGGGCCGACCCGGCCGAGGCGGCGCGCAGGATCGCGGAGTCCATCTGGCCGTGGCCGGTGTCCCGGTGAGTGCCCGGCCCGGGCCGCCCCCACCACCGCTGACCCCCGAGGCCCGCGGTGCTGCCGCGGCACGGGGCGTGCGCGCCCGGCAGGTGCGTGCCCAGGTGCGCGCAGGGCTGGGGGACGGCAGCATCCACGTCGCCGACGTCCTGCGCGACGGTCAGGGCCGCGACGAGCGGGGCCGCATCCTGGCACGGATGAAGGTCGTCGACCTGCTGTCCAGCTTCCGGGGGATCGGACCGATCCGGGCGGCCGACATCATGGACGCCATCGGGATCGCAGCCAACCGTCGCGTCGGTGGGTTGGGGCCCCGTCAGGTCGAGGAGATCACGCACCTGATCGCGACGAGGTACTCGTGGAGCCCCACCTGATGTCCGGGCGGCTGGTGGTGCTCACCGGACCCAGCGGGGTGGGCAAGGGCACCGTCGTGGCCGAGCTCCGCCGCTTGCGCCCGGACGTGTGGGTCTCGGTCTCGGCGACGACCCGTCAGCCGCGGGCGGGTGAGGTCGACGGGGAGGCCTACCACTTCTGGAGCGCCGAGCGCTTCGCGCGCACGATCGCCGAGGGCGGATTCCTCGAGTGGGCCGAGTTCGCCGGCAACAGGTACGGAACCCCCCGCGCTGAGGTGCAGCGGCGGTTGGCCGCCGGGCAGCCGGTCCTCCTCGAGATCGAGTTGGCGGGAGCGCGGCAGGTACGTGCTGCCATGCCCGAGGCGGTGATGGTGTTCCTGATCCCGCCGAGCTTCGCCGATCTCGAGGCACGCCTGCGCGGCCGGGCCACGGAGGATGAGCCCGCCATCAAGCGCCGCTTGGCCCGCGCCGAGCAGGAGATGGCCGCCGCGGCGGAGTTCGATGCGGTGGTCGTCAACGACGATGTGGTCCGCGCTGCCCGGGAGTTGGTAGACTTCCTCGAAGATCCGGGCCGCCCGGCCTGAGAGGTTCACCCCCGGCGTGTTCAGCCCGGCGTGATCCAGTCCCGCCACAGGAGGGTTCGCCGTGCCAGGCACCATTCGCCCCGAGGGCATCACCCACCCGCCCATCGACGAGCTTCTGAGCAAGACGCACTCGAAGTACTCGCTGGTCATCGAGGCGGCCAAGCGCGCCCGGCAGATCAACGCGTACTACTCCCAGCTCGGCGAGGGCCTGCTCGAGTACGTCGGCCCGCTGGTGGAGACCCACCCGCAGGAGAAGCCGCTGTCCATCGCCATGCGCGAGATCAACGAGAACCTCCTGTCCGTGGAGCCCATTGAGGAGCCCGCAGAGGAGTCCCTCTGACGAGCGCGCCTGCGCGCGTCATCCTCGGCGTCGCAGGCGGGATCGCGGCCTACAAGGTCGCTCACCTGCTGCGCCTGCTCACCGAGTCCGGCCACGACGTGCGCGTCGTGCCCACCGACTCGGCCCTGAACTTCGTCGGCGCGGCCACCTGGGCCGCACTCTCCGGGCATCCGGTGCACACCACGGTCTGGGAGGACGTCGAGGGCGTCGAGCACGTCCGCCTCGGCAAGTCGGCCGATCTCGTGGTGGTCGCCCCGGCCACCGCGGACCTCCTGTCCCGGGCGGCCTCGGGTCGGGCGGACGACCTGCTCACGGCGACTCTGCTGACGGCAACCTGCCCGGTGGTCATGGTCCCGGCCATGCACACCGAGATGTGGGTGCACGCGGCCACCCAGGCGAACGTCGCGACCCTTCGCGAGCGCGGGGTGATCGTCCTGGACCCGGCCGTCGGTCGGTTGACCGGAGCCGACACAGGACCTGGTCGGATGCCCGAGCCGGAGGCGATCGCCGACGCGCTCGGTGCTGTCCTGCACACCGGGGGCGTGCGCGACCTCGCCGGTGTGCGGGTCGTGGTCACTGCGGGCGGGACCCGCGAGGCCCTGGACCCCGTGCGGTTCCTCGGCAACCGGTCCAGTGGGCTTCAGGGCTACGCGCTTGCCTCCACGGCCGCCGCTCGCGGGGCGTCGGTGACGTTGGTGAGCGCCAATGTCGAGCTGCCCGACCCCGCAGGGACCACGGTGGTCCGCGTGGGCAGCGCGCTGGAGCTGCAGCAGGCCGTGACAGCGGCCGCGGTCGAGGCCGGCGTCGTCGTGATGGCAGCAGCTGTCGCCGACTTCCGTCCGGCGGACGTGGCGGCCGACAAGATCAAGAAGGACGAGACCGCAGGAGGCGCACCGGAGCCGATCGCGCTGGTCCGCAACCCCGACATCCTCGCCGGCCTCGTTGAGGCGCGGACTGCCGGGACCCTGCCGGCCGGGACCCTGCTCGTCGGTTTCGCGGCCGAGACCGGCGATGCCCAGGGTGATCCGCTGGCCCACGCTCGGGCCAAGCTCACACGCAAGGGCGTGGACCTCCTGGTGCTCAACGACGTGTCGGGCGGGTCGGTCTTCGGCCGCCGGGACAACGAGGTCCACCTGCTCACCCCCGACGGCGCCGTGGACGGCCCGTTCTCGGGTGCCAAGGCGCAGGTCGCCCACGCCGTCTGGGACCGCGTGGCCAAGCTGCGCGCTGACTCCGACTAGGATCTGCCGAGTACGCCGGGCCGCAGGTGCCCGATCAAACCCCCAGAAGGGCCTGCTCCATGACCTCACGTCTGTTCACCTCGGAGTCCGTCACCGAGGGACACCCCGACAAGATGGCCGACCAGATCAGCGACGCCATCCTCGACGACCTCCTGCGCCAGGACCCCCGGTCCCGCGTCGCGGTCGAGACCCTGCTGACCACCGGCCAGGTGCACGTCGCCGGTGAGGTCACCACCGAGGGCTATGCCGAGGTGATGGACATCATCCGCGGTGTCGTCCTCGAGATCGGCTACGACCACTCCGAGAAGGGCTTCGACGGCGAGTCCTGCGGCGTCCAGGTCTCCATCGGCCGGCAGTCCCCGGACATCGCCCAAGGTGTCGACGACGCCTTCGAGGAGCGCGTGGAGGGTTCGGGTGACGCGCTGGACCGCCAAGGTGCTGGTGACCAGGGCCTCATGTTCGGCTTCGCCTGCACCGACACCCCCGAGCTGATGCCGCTGCCCATCCACCTGGCCCACCAGCTCGCCGAGCAGCTGACCGCCGTGCGCAAGTCGGGTCAGCTGCCCTACCTGCGCCCCGACGGCAAGACCCAGGTGACCATCGGCTACGACGGCAAGCAGGCCGTCAGCCTCGACACGATCGTCGTGAGCTCCCAGCATGCCGAGGACGTGGACCTCGAGGCGCAGCTCGCCCCGGAGATCCGCAAGTTCGTGGTGGAGCCCGTGCTTGCGGGCCTCGACCTCGACACCTCGGGCGTGCGCCTGCTCGTGAACCCGACGGGCCGGTTCGTCACCGGCGGGCCCATGGGCGATGCGGGCCTGACCGGCCGGAAGATCATCGTCGACACCTACGGCGGCTTCGCCCGCCACGGCGGTGGGGCCTTCTCCGGCAAGGACCCGTCGAAGGTGGACCGCTCGGCGGCCTACGCGATGCGCTGGGTGGCCAAGAATGTGGTCGCTGCTGGCCTTGCGTCCACCTGCGAGGTGCAGGTGGCCTACGCGATCGGCAAGGCGCACCCGGTGGGTGTGTTCGTCGAGACCTTCGGCACGGGCGTCCTGCCCGACGAGGCGATCCAGACCGCCGTCCTCGATGTGTTCGACCTGCGCCCGGGAGCCATCATCCGCGACCTCCAGCTGCTGGACACCTCGGTGGTGAAGTTCCGCCCCACCGCTGCCTATGGCCACTTCGGTCGTGAGTCCGCGGGCGGGTCCACCTTCACCTGGGAGCGCCTGGACCGCGTCGACGACCTGCGGGCTGCCGCAGGCCTGTGATCGTCCTGCCGGCGGGGTACACCGCGAGCCCGCTGGCAGACGACGACATCGACGATGTCGTCGCCCTGGTGCGCGCGTGCGAGTTCCACGACTCCGGCGAGGAGATGTACGAGCGAGCCGACCTCGTCGGCGATCTCGTGGAGGCAGACCGCGGGCTCGACGCCCTGGTCGTGCGGGAACCGGGGGGAGGCGTGGCGGCGTGGGGCCTGATCCTGCGCCGACGCACTCGGTGGTCCGACGTCCACCCGGAGCACCGCGGACGCGGCCTGGGGCAGGCGCTGGTCGACTGGTCGGTGCACCGCGCACGGGAGCTGGGCGCCGACCGGATCGGCCAGACGATCGACGATGGCCGCGGCGATGCCGTGGCGCTGCTCCGGGCGTCCGGGGCCGTCGCGGTGCGCACGGCGTGGATCCTTCGCATCGACCACGAGATCGCCCCGCCAGAACCCCCGGACCCGGGTCCGGGGATCCTCCTGCGTGATTCGACCCCCGCCGACGAGGTCGAGGCGCTCGAGATGATGGAACTGGCGTTCAGCCAGTGGCCGGACAGGCCGCGCTCGACGCTGGCCGCGTGGCAGGCGATGGTCACGCGCAGGGAGGGGTTCACGCCCGACCAGCTGCAGGTGGCGGTCACGGGGGAGGGGAAGGTCGTCGGTGCGGCCTTCCTCATCGACGACGGCCAGGAGCTGTGGGTGGACAAGCTCGCGACCCACCCGCAGCTCCGCGGACAGGGGATCGGCAGTGCGCTGCTGCAGCGGGCACTAGTGCTGTCCCATGCCCGCGGTCGACGCGCCACGTGCCTGTCCACCGATTCGAACACCGGGGCCCTGCCGTTCTACGAGCGGCTCGGGATGCACGTGACCCGCTCGTTCACGCACTGGGCGATCCCCCTGGGCGGTGAGGGCCGCACCCCATGACCGAGGGCCAGATCCCACTGCTCCCCGATGAGCCACGTGCCAGGACGCGTGCGCCGCGCGTACGCGTGCGCCACCCTGCAGCCGATCTGCTCCCCGTGGCCCGGGTCGCGCTGCTGACCCCGGTGCCGCACCTCGATCGCGACTTCGACTACGAGGTCCCGGAGAAGCTCGCATCAGCCGCGCAACCGGGCGCGCGCGTGCGCGTCCGGCTGGCCGGCCGGCTGGTCGACGGGTTCGTCCTCGAACGGGTCCAGACCTCCGAGCGGGAGCTCCAGCCGTTGAGCTCCGTGCACGGCCCTGCGGTCCTGTCTCCCGAGATCGCTGACCTGTGCCGGGCTGTGGCCGATCGGTATGCAGGCACCCTGGCCGACGTCCTGCGCTTCGCGATCCCGCCCAGGCACGCCCGCGTGGAGTCGCGGGCGTCGGTCCGGCCGCCTGCCGACCCAGACCAGCTGGATCCGGTGGATCCGAGCGCGTGGGCCGCCTACCGGGGCGGCGCCGAGCTGCTTGCCGGCATCGGCGGGCCGGTGCCGATGCGCGCCCTGTGGGTGTCCGCGCCCGGTGAGCAGGTGGGTGCTCGGATCGCCGAGCTGACTCACGCCGTGTTCGCGCGCGGGCGTGGGGTCCTGGTCGTGGCGCCGGACGCCGCAGAGGTGGACCGGATCGTTGCGGCGCTGGTCAGCGGTGGGATCACGCCGGCGCGACTTGTTGCGGAGTCCGGCCCGGAGGCCCGCTACCGGGCCTTCCTGGGCGTCCTGTCGGGGGCATCCCGGGTGGTGGTCGGCACCCGGGCGGCGGTGTTCGCCCCGGTGGTGGACCTCGGTGCGATCATCGTCTGGGACGACGGGGACGAGTCCCTGGCCGAGCCGCAGGCCCCCGGGTGGCATGCCCGGGAGGTCGCCGCCCTGCGCAGCGCGGGGACGGGCGCCTCCCTGGTGGTCGGCGGGTCGACGGTGACCCTCGAGGCGGCCCGGATGGCGGCCACCGGATGGCTGGCGCCGATCGAGCTCCCACGGCCGGTCCTGCGCACCCGGATGCCGCGGGTCCAGGTCGCGGCCGACCTCGTCGCCGACCCGGCCCGCAGTGCGTCGCGGATCCCGTCGGTGGCCATCGAGATGCTGCGCGAGGCTGTGCGCAGCGGTCCCGTGCTGGTCAGCGTCCCGCGCGCCGGGTACCTGCCGATGCTGGCGTGCCAATCGTGTCGGGAGCCAGTGGGGTGCCCGCAGTGCGCCCGGCCGATGCAGGCCCAGGGCCCGGATCGGCGCCCGTCCTGTCGCACCCACGGCCCGGTCGAGGACTGGCGCTGCCCGGTGTGCGGCGGGCAGGTGCTGCGCGCCGTGGTCGTGGGGGTCCGGCGCACGGCTGAGGAGTTCGGTCGGGCCCTGCCCGGGGTCCCGGTGGTCACCTCGTCGGGCCAGGACCACGTGCGCACCCTGACCCGTCCAGATGTCATGGTCGTGGCCACGCCCGGCGCTGAGCCCGATCCCGGCTCCCAGGGCTACAGCGCGCTTGTGGTGCTCGACGCGGCGGCGGCCCTGTCCCGTCCGGGCCTTCGGGTGGCCGAGGAGGTCCTGCGCCGCTGGTTCGCGGCCGCATCCCTTGTCCGCTCTGCGGGCGAGGGCGGCCGGGTCCTGGTGGTGGGGGACTCCGACATGCGCGAGGTCCAGGCACTGATCCGTTGGGACCCGCACGGCTACGCCGATCGCGAGCTCGCTGAGCGCGCCTCCCTGCACCTCCCCCCGGCGGTGCGGATCGCCCAGCTGACCGGCCCGGCCCTGCCCACCCTCGAGGTGTCCGATCTGCTGGGCGACGAGCTCGGCGGCATTGTCCTGCGCCGCTCGGGCCCACTGCCCGGAGCCGACGATGCCGTGACGTGGCTCCTGGCGGTCTCGATCGCTGACGGCCCGCACCTGACCGCCGCGCTGCACCGCGTGCAGGCGGCGCGCAGCGCGCGCAAGGCGCCGATGGTCTCGGTGCGGATGGATCCGGTGTCCCTGAGGTGACCGCATCGAATCTGGTGCCGTATTGCCTGTCTTGAAACATCACGGCACCAGGTTGACGCCTGGGCACTGCGGGGCGCTTGTACCTGGCTGCTGGATGGTCGCCGTTCGCAGACGGGCTCGGGCGGCGCGCCGTAGAATGTGGGCATGCCGCTGCAACCCATCAGACTGTTCGGCGATCCTGTCCTGCGCACGCCGGCGGCCCCGGTCGAGACGTTCGACAAGGAGCTGCGCACGCTGGTCGCGGACCTCACCGACACGATGATGGACGCCCCCGGTGTAGGGCTCGCCGCCCCGCAGATCGGGGTCTCGCTGAGGGTCTTCACCTACTGGGTGGACGACGTCGTGGGCCACCTGATCAACCCCAGCCTGGACCTCTCCGACGAGGAGCAGGACGGTGAGGAGGGCTGCCTGTCCCTGCCCGGGCTCACCTACGACACCAAGCGGGCGCTGCGCGTCGTGGCCAAGGGGATGAACATGCACGGCGAGCCGGTCACCATCGAGGGCTCCGACCTGCTTGCGAGGTGCGTCCAGCACGAGACCGACCACCTCGACGGGATCCTGTTCATCGACCGGCTGGACACCGTGGCCCGCAAGGCGGCGATGAAGGAGATCCGGGAGTCCGAGTGGTTCGGCACGCCGGCTCCGGTCGTGCGGTTCAGTCCGCACTCGCTGCGTCCGGGCCTTGGCTGATGCGGGTCCTGTTCGCCGGCACTCCCGAGGCTGCGGTGCCCTCGCTGCGGGCGATCCTGGCCTCCCCGCACGAGGTCGTCGCCGTCCTCACCCGGCCCGACGCTCCCGCGGGTCGCGGCCGTCGGCTGACGCCCTCCCCAGTGGCCGAGATCGCCCTGGATGCGGGGATCGAGGTGCTACGACCTCCTCGGGCCAGTGATCCCGAGTTCCTGGAGCGACTCGCCCAGATCACGCCGGACGCTGCCCCGATCGTCGCCTACGGCGGTCTGATCCCCCCCGCCGCGCTGGAGATCCCCACGCATGGCTGGGTCAACCTGCACTTCTCGCTGCTGCCCGCGTGGCGCGGTGCGGCACCCGTGCAGCACGCGGTCATGGCCGGCGACGAGGTCACCGGTGCCAGCACCTTCCGGCTGGAGCAGGGACTGGACACCGGGCCGGTGTTCGGCGTCGTCACCGACACCATCGGCCCCACCGACACCGCCGGGGACCTCCTCGGGCGCCTGGCCGTGTCCGGAGCCGGGCTGCTCGTGGCCACCCTCGATGGGCTCGAGGCCGGCGCGCTGGTCGCCGTCCCGCAGTCGACCGAGGATGTGAGCCTGGCCCCCAAGATCCGCGTCGAGGATGCCCGGGTGATCTGGACCCATCCTGCGATGCGCGTCGACCGGCTGATCCGCGGCTGCACCCCGGCGCCGGGGGCGTGGGGCGAGTTCCGCGGCGAGCGGATCAAGCTGGGTCCGGTCCAGCTCGCGCCCGAGGTGCTGGACCTGACGGCCGGTGAGCTCCGCGTGCTCAAGAACAGCGTCTGGGTCGGCACCGCCACGCATGCGGTGCTCCTCGGTGAGGTCAAGGCCGAGGGCAAGAAGCTGATGGCCGCAGGCGACTGGGCCCGTGGCGTGCGGGTGGAGCCGGGCGAGCGTCTTGTCTGAGACCCGCAGGCCGAGCGGCGGCGGAAAGCCCCGCTCCGGGAGCCGCCCTCCGGCCAAGCTCGCTGCACGGGCCGCGAGGATGGATCCTCCCCGGTTGGCAGCCCTTGACCTCTTCCGTGCCGTGGAGCTCGACGGGGCGTATGCGAACATCGCGTGGCCGCGGATCCTGGACCACCACCGGCTCACCGGGCGGGACGCCGGGTTCGCCACGGAGCTGGGCTACGGCGCGCTGCGGTGGCGCGGCCGCCACGACGCGATCCTGGCCGACTGCGTCGACCGGGGGCTCGACACCCTCCAGCCCGAGCTTCTCAACGCCCTGCGACTGGGCGTCCACCAGCTGCACAACATGCGGGTCAGCGATCACGCGGCCGTCGGGGAGACCGTCGAGCTCGTCCGCCAGACCGTCAACCAGGGGGCTGCGGGCTTCGCCAACGCGGTGCTGCGCCGGGTGGCCCGCGGAGGCTCCGCCGAGGACTGGATCGACCACCTGGTGGCCTCCGGGGCTCTGCCCTCGCTGACCGCGGACCCGGTGGCGCACCTGGCTGTCGCCACCTCGCATCCCGCGTGGATCGTGGGCGGCGTGCACGACGCGCTGGCGGCCTCGCATCCACACCGCACCTGGGACGACACCCGTGCCGAACTGCTCGCGGACAACACCTCGGGCGCGGTGACACTCGTTGCCCGCACACTCGACCGCGACGATCTGGCGGAGCGGCTGGCCGAGCAGGGCGTGTCCGCGCGCGACGGCGCCCTGTCGCGCCTGGCCGTGCGCGTCGATGCCGTCAATCCGGCGACGATCCCGGAGGTGGCCACGGGCGCGGCCGGCGTGCAGGACGAGGGCAGCCAGGTGGTGGCCCTCGCCCTGGCGGACGCGGCCCTCGACGGCCCGGACGAGCGCTGGCTGGACATGTGCGCCGGTCCGGGCGGCAAGGCGGCCCTGCTCGCGGGTCAGGTGGTGCAGCGAGGGGGATCGCTCACCGCCGTGGAGCTGCACGCGCATCGCGCAGAGCTGGTTCGGGCGTCCCTGCGGCCGATCCGGGGCCGGCATCAGGTCCTGGTGGCCGACGCCACCACCGAGGACATCGGGACCGGCTACGACCGGGTCCTGCTCGATTCGCCCTGCACCGGGCTGGGGGCCCTGCGCAGGCGCCCCGAGTCGCGGTGGCGACGCTCAGCTGACGACCTCGCCGAGCTCACCGCCCTGCAGCGCCGGCTCCTGGCGCGAGCCCTCGAGGTGGTCCGACCGGGCGGCCTGGTCCTGTACGTCACCTGCTCACCGCACCTGGCCGAGACCGAGGCCGTGGTCGCCACGGTTGACCGTCTCGGGGGAGAGGTCATCCCTGTGGGGAAGCGGCCCGAGCTGACCCTCCCCGCCGGCGCTGTATCGGGGCCCTACCTTCGGCTGTGGCCGGGCGAGCACGACACGGACGGCATGTTCGCCGCCCTCATCCGTCGGCGCTGACTCCTCCCGCGCCCGGGGCGACGACGTCCGGATCGAGCCTGCGCCCGAAGATCCACGTGACGTTGCGCGTCAACCATCGCCGATCCTGCGCGGGGGTGCTCACGGCGCTCAGACTGGGCCGCTGTCGGGAATGAGCCGGCGTGGCTGGGCGTTGTCCCACCGACGACGAGGAGGAGTGCCAGGTGCTGGTCCAGATGCACGACGAGCCGCGCACGACCGGGGCGGCCACCGGAATGCCGCTAGGCTTGGGTGCCATGACGACCGCCAGCCCGCCGCCGGAGTCGGATGCGGCGCGGTCGGCCCGGTTCGAGCGCGACGCCCTTCCCCACCTGGATTCGCTCTACAGCGCGGCACTGAAGCTCACGCGCAACCCCGCGGAGGCCGAGGACCTGGTCCAGGAGACCTTCCTCAAGGCGTTCGCAGCGTTCCACCAGTACAAGGACGGCACCAACCTGCGGGCATGGCTGTACCGGATCCTGACCAACACGTTCATCAACTCGTATCGCAAGAAGCAGCGTGAGCCCCTGCAGTCCTCGACCGACGACGTCGAGGACTGGCAGATGGCCCGCGCTGAGGGGCACACTGCCGGAGGTCTGCGCTCGGCTGAGGCCGAGGCCCTCGACAGCCTGCCCGACTCCGATGTCACCGCCGCGCTGGCGGCCCTGCCCGAGGAGTTCCGGATGGCGGTCTACTACGCCGACGTCGAGGGGTTCGCCTACAAGGAGATCGCCGAGATCATGGGCACCCCTGTCGGCACGGTCATGTCGCGCCTGCACCGCGGTCGCAAGCTCCTGCGCGCGAACCTCGAGGACTACGCGATCGAGCGCGGCCTGATCCGCGCCGGATCCCAGGGGGAGCCGTCATGAGCTGCGGCGATCCCCACGAGCTGGACTGCACTGCGGCCCTCGAGCACCTCTACGAGTTCCTCGACGGTGAGGTGGCCCCCACCGACCACGAGCAGATCGCCCACCATCTCCAGGAATGTGGTCCCTGCCTTCAGGAGTACGACGTCGAGCGGATCGTCAAGGCGCTGGTCGCGCGCTCGTGCTGCGAGGTCGCCCCGTCCCAGCTGCGCTCCCGGCTCGTCGCCGAACTGGCCAGCGTCCGGATCACGATCGATGCGCCCGAGCAGGGCTGAGCCCGGTCAACCCGCCCACCCCCGGCTTGTCACGGCAGGATGGTCGGCGTGCACCTGTCCCTGCACCTGACCTCCCCCAGCGTCCGTCCCGCGGTCGTCGCCGACGCGTGCGCCCTGCTCGATGAGGAGGTCGCACGCACATCCGGCGTGTCCGGGATGGCTGTCCGCTCGGCCTACCGGCTGCTGAGGGGGATCCGTCCGGGCATGGTGCCCAACGCCGTGGACGGGCTGCTCGACCCGTTCGCCGACCAGGTGGACCCCTTCTACCAGCAGCATCTGGCGACCGGCGAGCCGCTGGCCGACATCCTGACCGCACAGCGCACGAGCATGGCCGAGGCCCTGCTGTCGATCACCGACGACCGGGCGGAGCGCACCAGCCACGTGACCCTGCGCCGCGCCTACCAGCGAGTGCGTGGATCCGCACGAGGCTACGTCGAGGCGGCCGCCCCCGGCATCGCTGGGCTGATCGACGCGCACACGCCGGCGGCACCAGACCCGTCTGCCTGAGCGGCGGCGAGTCTCGAGGGTGCCTACGCTGCCGCACCCCGGCGGGGGAGCAGACCCAGCACGAGCCCGAGGAAGGCGGTTCCACCGACCACGAGCAGCGGTGTCAACGTGCCCAACGCCACGACGCCGTACATCACGAGCAGGGCAGCAACGCCCACACCCAGCACGAGACCCGCGAGGATCCCGAGGATCGTGCGGCCGAAGCGGTTCTGCCTGACAGGGATTGCCGGCACATGCAGGAGCATCCGCAGCAGCATCAGCATCCCGATGCCGCCCACGACACTCAGGGCGATCGCGACCCACCCAGCGGGTGACTGCAGCGGGTTGCCGGAGAACTGGATCCAGCCGGACACGCTGCACGTGGCCCCTGCCTCACCGGTCAGGTCGACCGTCACGAGGACCAGGCCGGGGATGGCGAAGGGCAGGTACTCGCTCGGGGTGATCTCGCCATCGGCCGTCGTCGTGCCCGAGCTGTTCCGCACGTCCCCCGAGAACGAGAACGGTGCGGCGCGGACAGTCCAGTCGCCGTTCGCGATCACCACGTCCGAGGACCCCGCCCACCTCACTGGGCCGTCGAAGTCGACCCGGAACGGATCTTCCTGGGTGGCTCCGGGACCGGGTGCGGTGACGGACTGGATCTCCTCACCCGCTGCGGTGAACGAGGTGGCGGAGCCCTGGCATCCCGAGGCGTCCGCGCCGACCGCCGCTCCGGCGGCAACTCCGGCCAGCAGCAGGGCTGCGAAGGCCGACAGGATCGTGCGTGATGGGTGCCGCATTGCTCCTCCTACGGGCAGGCCTGCGTGGGCACGCAGGTGCCCGACTGCCAGTCTCCCAGCGCCGATCAGGGCACCACGAGGGCCGGAAGTCCCTACCACGTGGGTGATGCACGTCCCTCAGGCGCCGGCGTCGTAGGCTGCGGCGACCCATCCGGCCACCTCGTCATCGAGCTCCCTCGGGTCGCGGA
The DNA here is from genome assembly GCA_963747335.1 of uncultured Actinomycetes bacterium. Classification (GTDB taxonomy): domain Bacteria; phylum Actinomycetota; class Actinomycetes; order S36-B12; family CAIYMF01; genus Prado023. The sequence continues at coordinate 141,602 of CAVVEV010000007.1, forward strand.
CCTCGAGGTGGTGCATCCATCGGCCGGGGTGGGGCTCCACCACCTGCTTCCACCGCGGGCTGCTGAGGTGCTGGCGAAGGCCGAGGGACAGGACCACCTGGGCGTCCGGGTGGGTCAGCCATGTGCCCGGCAGCCAGAGCCAGGCGAAGCCGATCCGGTGCCGGAATGCCACCTGTGTCCTCGTGAGTCGGACCACCGCGGGCCCGAGGCCGGCGACGACGCCGCTCGTCCAGCCGAACACCGCCGCACCGACGGGGCTCCCGGCGAAGAACTCGCCGATGGCCGACACTGCCGCGGGGTCGTCAAGCTCCCACTCGGTTGCCACCCCTCCGACGCTAGCGGGTCGCGACCACGTCGCGGGCACGGCGTCGGGTGGGCGGGCCGGGACTCAGGGGGATTTCCCCCTCCGAGCGCGCGTGTGCGACCATGTGACATCCGGAGGACCTGAGGAGTCGACATGAGCAAGCGCGCCCGCAAGCGCCGTTCCCGCAAGGGCAATGGGGCCAATCACGGCCGTCGTCCCAACGCCTGACCGACGTCGCGACGCGACGAGGAGGGGCCTGCGGTCCCTCCTCGTTCGCATGTCGGGCACTGCTCCGATCGGGGTAACGGTCAAGATCCGGCCCCCACCGGTCGAATAGACCGACGTGAGCCTTACATCCGTGGGTTCGGTCTCCTTCGGGATGCCGGAACGTTCGACCCGGGCAACATCCGCCCGGTCCGTCGAGCCGTACTTGCGCGCCCTCGTCGAATCAGGGGGGTCGGACCTGCACGTCAAGGTCGGGTCACCACCACGGGTGCGCATCGATGGGCGCCTGCGCAAGCTGCAGGCCCCCGAGCTGACCGCTGACGACACCGAGCACATGGTTCGCCAGGTGCTGCGATCGGACCTGGTCGAGTACTTCGAGCGCACGTGCGAGGCGGACTTCGCCTATGCGATCGAGGGGCTCGGGCGGTTCCGAGTCAATGCGTTCCGCCAGCGGGGCTCCGCGGGGATGGTCTTCCGGCGGGTCGCCATCGGTGCCGAGCCGCTGGAGCAGCTCGGGCTTCCCGCCGTGGTCTCCGCGCTGGCCACCGAGCCGCGCGGCCTGGTGCTGGTCACCGGCCCCACCGGCTCGGGCAAGTCCACGACGCTGGCCGGGATGATCGACCACGTCAACAGCCATCGCGAGGTCAACATCGTCACGATCGAGGACCCGATCGAGATCGTGCACTTCGACAAGCTGGGCATGATCAGCCAGCGCGAGGTCCACGTCGACACCGACGACTTCGCCACCGCCATGCGCGGCGCGATGCGCCAGGACCCGGACGTCATCATGGTCGGCGAGATGCGCGACCTGGAGACTGTCAAGGCGGCGATCACGGCTGCGGAGACCGGCCACCTGGTCATGTCCACCCTGCACACCGTGGATGCCCAGGAGACCGTCGCCCGGATCATCGACTTCTTCCCCCCACATGAGCAGCAGCAGGTGCGCTTCTCGCTGGCCGGCGCCCTGCGCGGGATCCTGTGCCAGCGGCTGGTGCTTCGGGCCGACGGGCGTGGTCGCGCGGTCGTCATGGAGGTCTGCGTCAACACCGGTCGCGTGGCCGACGCCATCGCCGATCCGGCCAAGACCTCGATGCTGGCCTCCCTGGTGGCCGAGGGTGGCTACTACGGCATGCAGACCTTCGACCAGCACCTGACCGTGCTCTACCGCGATGGCATGGTCAGCCTGGACGCGGCCCTGGCAGCCTCCAGCAACCCGCACGACCTCATGGTCGAGCTGCGCAGACTGGGCCTCGTGTCCTGATCCGTCCGCCCGGGGACCTACGCTCATCGTCGTGACCATCCTGCGCTTCACCGTCACCGACGACGACACCGCCCTGGCCCTGGGCAGCGGTGACGTCCCCGTCCTGGCCACCCCGAGGCTGCTCGCGTGGATGGAGGCAGCCAGCGTCGCCGCTGTGTCGTCGCGTCTGGACGCCTCGAGCACCACGGTGGGCGTCGAGGTGTGGATGCGCCACCGCCGGGCCACAGCAGTCGGGGCGGTCGTGGAGATCGAGGTCACGGAGGTGACCGAGCAGGACCGCGGGCTGTCCTTCGAGCTCCTCGCGCGCGAGGTTCCCGCCGCGGACGGACCCGCCGGGACGACGTTCCGGGAGATCGCCCACGGACGCGTGGTCCGGGCGATCGTCGACCGCGGAGCCTTCCTGGGCCGGCTCTGATCCGGCCACGCCCGACCTGGCGCAGCCGGGATCGCCCACGGCATGGGCGGACCTTAGCCCTGTCATGGCGGCTGTTGGACGCGACGCCAGGGATGTCCGCCGTAACGTCGGGGCCATGTCCACCCCTCCCGGTGGGCCGAACTGAGGAGGTCCCCATGCACGTCCGAATCATGGCCCTGTCGACGGCTCTGGCCGCGTCCACGCTCCTGGCCGCTCCGGCCATGGCCGACCCGGCCACCCCTCCCGCGACTCCCAACACTGGCCCCGCGATCACGGCGCCGGCACCGGAGAAGGCCCAGGCCAGGCTGCGGTACCGCAACTCGTGCAAGGCGCAGGTCGCCACCCTGCCGGCTGCGGTCGAGGGGCAGCCCGCGACCTTCAAGCCCGGTGACAAGAAGGGCGTCTACCTCTGGCACGAGAAGGCAGGATGGCGAGTGCGCCTGACCCACGACCTGCCGAAGGTCGTGGTGAACGACGTCGCGAAGCCGCAGCTGATCGAGGTCCGCGGCCGGATCACGTCGACCCGCAAGTTCGCGAAGGTGCAGACTGTCCGCCTGGAGGACAAGCAGCGGGGTGAGTGGGTCTCGGTGCAGCGTCCGAGCCGCAAGGTCATGGAGTTCCGCTTCGTCAACGGTGGTTTCATCGATGGGATCAACTTCACCGCCGGCTGCTCCGGGAAGCTCAGCTTCACCGTCTGGGAGGTCACGAGGGACGCCTCCGGAACCGTGAAGCGCACGCCGTTGCCGATCTATGTCGGATCCACCCCGACCCTGGTGGACGCCACCACGGATCCGGCGCTGGCCGGGTCCCCGGATGACGTCTCCCGCGTCGTGATCCGTCGCACACCGGTCAACTGATCACACCACCGCACGCCGTCGTGCCCCGGAGCCCCTCCACGGCCCGGGGCACGACGGCGTCCACCGTCCTCGAGTTGCGGGCGACGGGTCGATCCGCGGGCGCCACACGGATACAGTGGGGTTCCCCGAGGTGAGGAATCCCCGATGTCCGAGGACCGCGGCGCCCTGATGGCCGCCGAGATCGCCGAGCAGCCCGAGGCACTCGCCCGCCTGTTGGCACCCGACGCCCTCGCGCGGGCGCGGGCGCTGTCCGAGACCATCCGGCAGCGCAGCCCCAGGTTCGTGCTGCTGGCGGCGCGCGGCACGAGTGACCATGCGGCTCTCTACGCGAAGTACCTGGTCGAGGTGTCCCTGGGACTTCCCGCAGGACTCGCGTCGCCCTCGACGATGACGGCCTACGGGGCCCGACCAGATCTCTCCGACGTCCTGCTGCTGACAGTCAGCCAGAGCGGCGGATCCCCGGACCTGGTCGAGACCGTGAGCACGGCGCGCGCCGGCGGTGCCACGACGCTGGCCGTCACGAACAACCCCGACAGCGCCCTGGCTGCAGCCGCCGAGCTGCACCTCGATGTGCTGGCCGGTCCCGAGCATGCCGTCGCGGCAACGAAGTCCTACTCGTCGCAGCTGCTGGCCCTCTGGCTGATCATCGACGCCTTCCGCGGTGGCGACGCGACAGCCGCCCAAGGGATCCCCGAGGCGGCGCAGTCCCTGGTGGACCGCCGCGCCGAGGTCGCTGACCTGGCCTCGCGCTACCGGTTCACCGACCGGCTGGTGACCACCGGCCGCGGCTACTCCTACCCGACGGCGCGTGAGGCTGCGCTGAAGCTCATGGAGACCTCCTACGTGGCCGCCCATGCCTACTCCGGCGCGGACCTGCTCCACGGCCCGCTGGCGATGATCGACCACGATCATCCGGTGATCGCCGTCGTGCCCGACGGAAAGGGCGCCGAGGCGATGCAGCCGGTCCTCGAGCGACTGGCGGAGCGGGGGGCTGACGTGACGGTCTTCGGCGGGACACGCTCGACGTCATTGGGGACCGTGGGCTACGACCTGCGCTGCGAGGACGTCGCCGAGGAGCTGCACCCCGTGGTCGACATCATCCCGCTGCAGCAGTTGGCCCTGCAGATGACACTGGCCCGTGGGTTCGACCCGGATGCCCCGCGTGGGCTCAGCAGGGTGACCGAGACGCTGACGTAGGGGCAGCTCGCCGCACCGGTGCGGCGGGTGGGTGAGTGCGCGCCACTGGGCGCGGGAAGGGCAGGCGCAGGTGGCTGTGCGCACCCTGGCCGACATCGCCTCCGATCGCACGGATCTGGAGCCGGGAGCCATCGCGCACTGCGAGTTCCTGCGGCGCGACCTCGGGCTGCTGGCCGACCTTGCCTTCTCCGACCTGATCCTGTGGCTTCCGGTCTGGAACCAGGGCGGCTTCGTGGCCGCCGCCCAGGTGCGCCCGTCGACGGCAGCCACGCGCTACCCCAACGACCTGGTCGGCACCTTCACCCCCCGCGGGCGGCGACCCGAGCTGGATCGCGCATGGTCGGCCCCGGGCCTCGGGCAGCTCGCGGCACGCACCGACCCGCTGCTGCCGGCCGCAGGTGAGGCGGTGGGCGTGGGACTGAGCGCCAACGGTCCCTGGATCGCAGCCCTGACCCGCTCGGCGGTCCCGGCCGCGCGGGCGTCGGGCACCCTCGAGCGGGCCTACCTGGGCGCCGCCGACGACCTCTTCGCGATGATCCGGACCGGTGAGTTCCCCTATCGCGAGGTGTCGGACTCCACGGGGGCTGAACCTCGGGTCGGCGATGGCCTGATCCGCCTCGATGTCTCGGGCATCGTCGAGTTCGCCAGCCCCAACGCCTCGTCGGCCTTCCGCAGGCTCGGACTGGCCACGGACCTGATCGGGGCCCACCTCGGCCTCGTCAGCGGGCGTATCGCCCGCAGGGGCGGCGCGGTCGATGCCAGCGTCGCGCTGGTGTGCGGTGGGCGGACGCCCGGGGAGGTGGAGCTGTCGTCGGACACCGCCACGATCACGGTGCGTGCCCTGCCGATGCGGGGGCCGGGAACGCAGCGGGGGTCGCTGGTCCTGGTCCGCGACGTCACGGAGCTGCGGCGCCGGGAGCGTGCCCTGCTGAGCAAGGACGCGACGATCCGCGAGATCCATCACCGGGTCAAGAACAACCTGCAGACTGTCGCCGCTCTGCTGCGACTGCAGTCCAGGCGGCTCGACCAGCCCGGGGCTGCCGCTGCCCTGGCGGAGGCCGAGCGCCGAGTGGGGGCGATCGCCGTCGTCCACGACCTCCTCGCCCAGGCCAGCACGGAAGAGGTCCCCTTCGACGCCGTGGCAGACAGGCTGGTGACCATGGTGCGCCAGACCTCGGCGGCCGACATCGGTGCGCGCCTCATCGTGCGCACGGGATCCTTCGGAGAGGTGCCCGCTGAACAGGCGACGGCCCTGGCGATGGCCCTCGTGGAGCTGCTGGCCAATGCCGTCGAACATGGTGCGGACGACGTCCAGCTGGGCAGCGCGCGCGACGCCGTGGGCCTGCACGTCGTGGTCAGCGACGGGGGCGCCGGTTTCCCCGAGGGGTTCGAGCTGGCGTCCTCGCCGAGGCTGGGCCTGCGGATCGTGGACACGCTCGTCCGCGAGGAGCTCAACGGGACGCTGACCCTGGGCCGCTCGGGGGATCGCACCGAGGTCCTCGTCGACCTGCCGCCCGACCAATGACGAACGGCCGACCCCGGGGGACCGGCCGTTCGTTCGACTTGTGGGGCAGTGGCGGCCTCAGCTGTGGGCGCGGGCCCGGGCCCGCGCGTTGCGGCGCTTGAGGGCGCGCCGCTCGTCCTCGCTCATGCCGCCCCAGACACCGGCATCCTGCCCGCTCTCGATCGCCCACTTGAGGCAGACGTCGACAACCTCGCAACGATGACACACGGCGCGTGCCTCTTCGATCTGCATGAGTGCGGGACCGGTGTTCCCGATGGGGAAGAACAGCTCGGGATCCTCATCACGGCATGCCGCCTTGTGGCGCCAGTCCATGTCTCCTCGCCTTTCCTGCACCCCGATCGGGGTACGCTCACCACTGCCGTCGAGTGTCAGGGCCGGTTCATCGGCCCCGGTGACCCTCCGGTACGCTTGCGACGGTTGTGGGGTGTGTCCCCACCTCGTCCTGACTGCCCTCAAGGGTCGCAGACGATCCGCCCTGTCACAAGGGTTGTGCCCCGTGTGGGACGTGTTGAGGCTGTCGCGTACGTCACATTCTGGGGCTCAAAGGCCATCATCCGCCCAGATCCCGGCATTTCCGGACCTCGTGGGCGCCATTTCGCCCATGGCATCGGCGTTTTCGATCCTCATCAGCCGATGATGCGCAGGGCGTGCGGGGTGTAGGTGAAGAAGACTCGCTCGATATGGCCCATGAGGTCCCCGTCGAGCTGGAGCGCGGTGGGACGCTCCGCCCGGATCGTGAACGCGGCCTGGTCGTGCAGCAGGGTCAGCTGCCCGGGCACCTCCCCGGCGAGGCTGCCGCGCAGCATGCGCAGGCCGAAGCGGGCGGCAGGCAGTGGGGCCAGGGAGTGCGGGGCGAACACATCCAGTCCGAGATCGAAGGACGCGCGGGGGCACGGGTTGATGGCGAACGGCCCGAAGAAGGTCCAGGGTGCGGTGTTCTGGATGATCACCAGGGCCAGGCCCTCGATCGGGTCCTCGCCGGGACGCTCGAGGCTCAGTAGCGGGCTCCCCCGACGCCCGAGGCCACCGAAGTACTCCAGCGCGGCAGTCCGCACATAGCGCGTGGGGCTGGCGCTGTGCCCGGCTGCGCGCTGGGCCTCCATCGAGGCGATCACGTCGGCATCCATGCCGACCCCCGCATTGATCGTGAACCAGTGCGACCGCTCCTGCCCGGTCTCCTGCGGCGTGAAGTGCGCGTTGCCGAGGCCCACATCGTGGCTGGCATCGGTCCGCAGCGACTCGAGGATCATGCCGGTCGCCTCGATCGCGTCGTTCGGGAAGCCGAGGGCCCGGGCCATGACGTTGGCTGATCCACCCGGGATCGCAGCGAGCATCGGCAGATCCGTGTGCGGGGAGTTGAGCATCCCGTTGACGACCTCGTTGATGGTGCCGTCGCCCCCGAGCGTGATCACCAGGTCGAGCCCTCTGCACTCGGAGGCCAGTTGCTCCGCGTGGCCCCGGTGTGTGGTCGTGACGACCTCGAGGTCGACCTCATGCCCCAGTGCACGGGTGATGACGTCGCGCATCCCGGTCGACGTGCTGGTCGCCTGGGGGTTGGCGATCAGCAGGCCGCGCGGCTTCATGCGCCCCACTCTAGGGCCGTACTCTGGCCCCATGGCTGATCCCGTGCGACCCCTGGTCGCGATCGCGGGAGCCGAGGCGGTGGCAGCCGCGGTGCTGAGCATCCTCATCGGACTGGGCACGCGTGGATCGGACCTGGAGGTGTGGATCGCTGTCGCCACGGTGGTGATCTGGTCGGTCATTGTGGGCGCCCTGGCCCTCGTCTGGTGGGGACTGCATCGCCGCCGGCAGGTGGCGCGCACACCGTTCCTGCTGGCCCAGGCCTTCGCGCTCGTGGTGGCATGGCCGCTGGTGAGCTCGGACATCGCCGTCGATCGGGTCGCGGGGATCGCCCTGGGTATCGCCGCCGTCGCGGGGCTGGTGCTGGGGTTGCGCCCGGCGGTGCGCGAGGCCCTCGTCTGAGCCCGCCGGCGCCGGTGCCCTCAGCTGGTCGGCTCGGCGAGGCCGGTGCGCAGCTGCGCCAGGGACTTGGCCAGCAGCCGGGACACGTGCATCTGTGAGACCCCGATCTGCTCGGCGATCTGGGCCTGGGTCATGTTCTCGTAGAACCGCATGTGGATGATGCGCTGCTCCCGCGTGGGCAATGTGGCCACGAGGGGATGCAGCGTCTCGCGGGTCTCCACCTCGCCCAAGCCGGGGTCGTCCTCTCCCAGTGTGTCGGCCAGCGAGGAGCCGCCCTCGTCAGCGCCGTCCGCTGAGGACGCGTCCAGCGACAGCGTGGCGTAGGCCTGTGCGGACTCCAGCCCCTCGAGGACCTCCTCGTCACTGACGCCGAGATGCGCGGCGAGCTCGGCCACGGTGGGGGAGCGGCCGGTCGACTGGCCGAGCTCAGCGGTGGCGCGACCGATCGAGATCCGCAGCTCCTGCAGCCGGCGTGGGACTCGGATCGCCCATCCCTTGTCGCGGAAGTGCCGCTTGATCTCGCCCACGATCGTGGGGGTGGCGAAGGTCGAGAACTCCACGCCACGCTGCGGATCGAACCGGTCGACGGCCTTGATCAGGCCGATGGTGGCCACCTGGGTCAGGTCGTCCAGGCTCTCTCCCCGGTCGCGGAACCGCCGGGCGAGGAAGGCCGCCAGGGGCAGGTGCATCGTCACCAGCTCGTCGCGGGCTGCGGAACGGCCTGGGTCATCCTCGGGCAGCTCGGCGATCAGGGCGATGAGCTCGCGCTCCCGCGTGCGGTCTCGCGTCGACCAGCGCGGCTCCGCAGCGGCCGGAGCCTCGACCGGGTCGTCTGTGGGACTTGCGCCCGGTTCGGGGCTGGGGATGGTCGGGATCGAGCCCGAGGGCTCGACCGCCTCCCGGGTCTCGCCGGCCTGGGTCTCGATGAGCTCGGAGACGAAGACACCGTCAGCCTCTGCACTCTCCGGTGGATCGCCGGGTGTGGCTCCCGCGGACGCCGGGATGGCCGGGTCCGTGGCGTGCTCGCTCACGGCCTGACCGCCTCGGAGCGGTGCACCGCCAGCGTGATCGTGAGCTTCCTGTCGGCCGACACGGTGGCCACGACCTCGTCGACCAGCGCGGTCAGGACCGTCCAGGTGAAGCTGTCGCGCTCGAGGGACCGACCGTGCACGGTGGGCGCGGTCATCTCCACGCGGATCCCGTCAGGGGCATCCGGGGTGAACCGGACGTCGAGGTCGGTGCCCTCCGGCGCGTCGCTGAGCAGCAGGGCGGCCGCCTCGTCCACAGCCAGCTTGACGTCCTCGATGCGATCGATGGTGAAGTCCAGCCGGGCGCACATGGCCGAGATGGCAGCGCGGATGAGCACCACGAACGCGCTGTTCGCGGGCATCCGCAGGGTCACGGCCGGGTCGATGTCCACGGGTGGTCACGTTAGCCGATGGGGCGCGTGGAGGGTGGCCGGGTCGTCTGCGGCGTGGCCGCCTCAGCCCTGGGGCGCGCGTCGGGCGAGGTCGTGCAGATCGTCACCGGTGATCCGATGGACTGTCCACTCATCCATCGCCCGGGCCCCGAGACTGCGGTAGAAGTCGATGGCTGGAGTGTTCCAGTCCAGCACCCACCACTCGAGCCGGGCGTACCCCCGGGCGAGGCAGATCTGGGCCAACTCAGCCATCAGGGCCTGACCCAGACCCTGGCCGCGGAACGCAGGCCGGACGTAGAGGTCCTCGAGGTAGATCCCGTGCCGACCCGTCCACGTCGAGGCGTTGAGGAACCAGAGGGCCATGCCCACAGGGGTGGCCTCGACGGTCGACGACTGCGCGATGTGGCAGTAGGCCGCGGGCGAACCGCTGGGGGTGTTGGTGCCGAACAGCAGCGCGTTCAGCTGATCCTCGGTCGCTCGGACCTCATGCGCGCTTCGCTCGTACTCGGCCAGCTCGCGCACCATCGCCAGGATCTCCGGGATGTCCTCGGGGCGTGCCGGTCGGATGACGGGTCGCTGGCTGTCGTCCCGGGAGGGCTCGGGGCCGGAGACGGCTCCGGGGGCGCCGGTGACCGCATCGCGGCCCGGCGCCCCCGGAAGGGCCTCAGGTGAGGTCACGCCGCCTTGGTCTCCCAGAAGATCACGGCGATCTCGTCGATCTTGGCCAGAAGCGCGTCGGCGACGGCGACGTCGTTGGTGCCCTTGGTGCCACCGGCGCCGGCCAGCTTGGTCGCCTCGTTGAACAGGGTGTTGAGCTGCGGGTACTTCTCGAAGTGCGGGGCCTTGAAGTAGTCGGTCCACAGCACCCACAGGTGCTCCTTGACCATGTGGCTGCGCTCCTCCTTGATGGCCACCGCGCGGGCGCGGAACTCCGGGTCGTCGGAGGCGGCGTACTTGACCATGCAGGCCTTGACCGACTCGGCCTCGAGGCGGGCCTGGGCGGGGTCGTAGACGCCGCAGGGCAGGTCGCAGTGGGCGTGCACCGTGGTGCGGGGGGCGAGGAACGACAGCATCTCTTCTCCTGGCTCGTGGACTGTGTGCTGGGTGAGGTTGAGGCTCGTGGGCCACACTACGCCAGTGCGTGGATTCTGCTACCTGGCTGTGGCCGGTCCCTCGATGGAGCCGACGCTGCGCGACGGGGACTGGATCGTGGCCCGGCGCGACGGTCGGGCAAGGCCGGGGGACGTGGTGGTCCTCGAGCACCCGCAGCGCCCGGGCCTGCTGATCGTGAAGCGGGTGGACCGTGTGGAGGCTGCGGGCTACTGGGTGCGCGGCGATGCCCCGGACGCCTCCACCGACTCCCGCCACTTCGGCGCCGTCCCCGAGGTGGTCGGCCGCGTCGTGTGGCGAGTCCGCCCCTGGGGCCGCGTCCGCTGACCCGCCTCGACGCGACCCGACTCGGCTCGTCCCGCGCCCGGACCGGACCGCCCTCGGGCTGCCGGTGATCCATTCGGGTTGGCGATGTTCTGGTGTTCGGAACCCGCATGGATCACCCGGCGTGGGGCGGCCCGCCAAGCGCGATCGGACCGGTGTGGCGTGTCAGGGCGTCAGGACGATCTTGCCGAACAGGTCGCCGGCCGCGATGTGGCGCAGGGCCTCGTCGGCGGCGCCCAGGGGGAGCACGTGGTCGATCAGCGGACGGACGCCGGTCGCCTCGCACATCGTGACGAGCCGCTGCAGCTCGTCACGGGTCCCCATCGTGGATCCGATGACGGACAGCTGGAGGAAGAACACCCGTGACAGGTCCGCGGGCGGCTGGGAGCCCGAGGTTGCGCCGGCGATCACCACCCGACCGCCCGGCTTGAGCGAGCGCAGCGAGTGCGACCACGTGGCAGCACCCACGGTCTCCATCACGACGTCGACCTTCTCGGGCAGCCGGGCCCCGGACGTGAACGCCTCGTGCGCTCCGAGCTCGACCGCCCGCGCGCCCTTGGCCTCGTCGCGGGAGGTCACCCACACGCGCAGGCCCCCCTGTCGGGCCAGGACGATCAGGGCGGTGGACACCCCACCTCCCGCGCCCTGGATGAGCACCGTCTGCCCGGGGACCAACCCCGAGCGCGTGAACAGCATCCGGTAGGCGGTGAGCCATGCGGTCGGCAGACACGCGGCCTCAGCCCACGTGAGCGAGGCGGGCTTGGGGATGAGGTTGCGTGCCGGCACGGCCACGCGCTCGGCGAACGTGCCCTGATGCTTCTCCGACAGCAGGGTGCGGCCCGGGTCGACGGTCTCATCGGCGTAGCCTCCGCTGCTGATGACCCCGTGCACGATGACCTCGTTGCCGTGGGGATCCACGCCCGCGGCGTCGCAGCCCAGGATCATCGGCAGCCGCTCAGGGGGCAGCCCGACGCCCTTGAGCGTCCAGAGGTCATGGTGGTTGACGCTGGTGGCGCGCACGTCGACGACCACCCACCCTTCCGGGACGACCGGCTCGGGATGCTCCCCGACGCGCAACCCGCTCAGGGGATCGTCAGGGTTGAAGGCGACTGCGCTGGCGGCGAACATGTCCCCGATCCTGCCAGAGCCGCACGGGGGGCCGGGGAGTAGCCTTGAGCGGTGTGCGGGGACCGGCAAGACCCGGTCGCCCGGTGGAGTCCCCGATCGTCGAGAGGTAGCCGGACGTGGCCAATGATGCGGGATCCCGGATGGTGGCGTTCGGGACCAACGAATGGCTCGTCGACGAGATCTACCAGCAGTACCTGAAAGATCCACAGAGCGTCGACCGTGCCTGGTGGGACTTCTTCGCCGACTACCGCCCCGGTGATCCGTCCACGCTTCCCGGGCCGACCGCCGGCACCGCCCCTGATACCGATGCGGCGGCCGCGAGCCGACCGCTCGGGTCCCCGCTGATCGTCGTGGACACCCCCGTGCAGCGCCCCGAGGCGCCGGCTGAGGTCGCCCAGCCTGCCTCGGATGTCGCGCACGAGCGTCCCCACGTCGTCGTGCCGCAGTTGGAGCACAACGTCCCCGCGTACGAGGTGGAGGCTCCGTCATCCGCAGTCGACCAGGTGGCTCCGCAGGTGGGCCTGTCCTCGATCCCGTCCGGCCCGACAGGGGCCAGCGCCCTGGATCCGGCGCCACGGGTGCTCCGGGGCCCCTCGGCGCGGGTCGTGGTGAACATGGAGGCCAGCCTCGAGGTCCCGACGGCCACGTCGGTCCGGGCGCTGCCGGCCAAGCTGCTCATCGACAACCGGCACATCATCAACAACCAGCTGGCCCGGGGCCGGGGCGGGAAGGTCTCGTTCACGCACCTGATCGGTTACGCCGTCGTGCGGGCCCTGTCCGACATGCCGGAGATGAACGTCGGCTTCACCCGGGTCGACGGAAAGCCCGCGGTGATCCAGCATCCCGCGGTCAACCTCGGGCTCGCGATCGACCTGACCAAGCCCGACGGGAGCCGTCAGCTGCTCGTGCCGTGCATCAAGGGCGCCGAGCAGCTGGACTTCTCGGCGTTCTGGGCCACCTACGAGGAGCTGGTCCGCAAGGCCCGCACCGGCGCCCTGACCGCCGACGACTTCGCCGGGACGACCGCCACCCTGACCAATCCGGGCACCATCGGCACCGTCAGCTCGGTGCCCCGCCTGATGTCCGGGCAGGGCCTCATCGTGGGCGTCGGCTCCTTGGACTACCCGGCCGAGTGGCAGGGCGCGGCCGAGGAGACGCTGGCGCGGGCCGGGGTGAGCAAGATCCTCTCGCTGACCTCCACCTACGACCACCGGATCATCCAGGGCGCACAATCGGGGGACTTCCTGCGCCGCGTGCACCAGCTGCTGCTCGGCGAGCACGGCTTCTACGACGACATCTTCACCGCCCTGCGGATCCCGTACGAGCCGATCCGCTGGGCGACGGACATCGCGACCAGCCACGACTCGGACCTGAACAAGACCGCGCGGGTGCAGGAGCTCATCCACGCCTACCGCGTGCGCGGTCACCTCATGGCCGACATCGACCCGCTTGACTACAAGCAGCGCAAGCACCCCGATCTCGACGTCGCCGCCCACGGCCTGACCCTCTGGGACCTCGATCGCGAGTTCGCCGTCGCGGGGTTCGCCGGGGAGCAGTTCATGACCCTGCGCGACGTCCTCAAGGTGCTGCGCGACGCGTACTGCCGCACCGTGGGCATCGAGTACATGCACATGCAGGACCCCGAGCAGCGGCACTGGATCCAGAAGCGGATCGAGACGGCACCGGAGAAGCCCGAACGCACCGAGCAGCTGCGCATCCTGCGGACGTTGAATGCCGCAGAGGCGTTCGAGACCTTCCTGCAGACCAAGTACGTGGGGCAGAAGCGCTTCTCGCTCGAAGGTGGCGAGGCAGTGATCCCTCTGGTCGACGCGATCCTGTCCGCCGCGGCGCGCGACGGCCTCGATGAGGTGTGCATGGGCATGCCCCACCGTGGGCGGCTGAACATGCTGGCCAACATCGCCGGCAAGTCCTACTCGAGGATCTTCAACGAGTTCGAGGGCAACTACGGGGTCGAGAGCGTCCAGGGCTCCGGTGACGTGAAGTACCACCTCGGCACCGAGGGCGTCTTCACCGCCGAGGACGGGTCCCAGGTCTCTGTGTACCTGGCCGCCAACCCCAGCCACCTCGAGGCGGTCAACCCCGTGCTCGAGGGGATCGTGCGGGCCAAGCAGGACCAGAACCCGCCGGAGCGCAAGTACGCCGTGCTCCCGCTGCTGATGCACGGGGACGCGGCCTTCGCCGGGCAGGGCGTGGTGGCCGAGACGCTGAACCTCAGCCAGCTCCAGGGCTACCGGACCGGCGGGACGGTGCACGTCATCGTCAACAACCAGGTCGGGTTCACCACCTCGCCGAAGTACAGCCGCTCGACGGTGTACTGCACGGACGTCGCCCGCATGGTCCAGGCTCCGATCTTCCACGTGAACGGTGACGACCCGGAGGCCGTCGTCCGTGTGGCGCGCATGGCCTACGAGTTCCGCCAGGAGTTCGCCAAGGACGTCGTGATCGACATGATCTGCTACCGGCGACGGGGGCACAACGAGGCCGACGACCCGTCGCTGACCCAGCCCACGATGTACGCCGTCATCGACGCGAAGCGCTCGGTCCGCAAGCTCTACACCGAGGGGCTCATCGGGCGCGGGGACATCAGCGTCCAGGAGGCCGAGGATGCCCTGCGCGACTTCCAGGAGCGCTTGGAGCGGGTCTTCCAGGAGACCCGCAGCGCCGGCGACGAGGTGTTCAACGCGAACTCGGCCGAGGTCATCTCGACCGGGCGCCAGGAGTTGACCCCGCAGACCCCCGCATGGGACGTGGACACCTCGATCAGCCGGGAGGTCGTCGACCTCGTGGTGCGCAGCCAGATCGACCTGCCGGAGGGCTTCGTCGCCCACCCGCGCCTGGTCCCGCAGCTGCGCCGGCGCGCCGAGATGGTGGCCACCGACACGATCGACTGGGGGATGGGCGAGGCGCTCGCGATCGGCTCGCTGGTCAACGAGGGCAAGTGGGTGCGCTTGGCCGGCCAGGACTCCCGGCGCGGCACGTTCGGCCATCGGCACGCGGTCATCGTCGACGCGCGCACCGGGTGGCAGTACAAGCCGCTCAAGCAGTGCTACGACAAGGGCGGCAAGCTGTTCGTGTACGACTCCCTGCTCAGCGAGTACGCCGCGATGGGCTTCGAGTACGGCTACAGCGTCGCGCGCCCCGATGCGCTCGTGATGTGGGAGGCCCAGTTCGGCGACTTCGTCAACGGCGCCCAGACCATCACCGACGAGTTCCTGACCTCCGCCGAGCAGAAGTGGGCTCAGCGCTCGTCGCTGGTCCTGCTGCTGCCCCACGGCTACGAGGGCCAGGGCCCGGACCACTCGTCGGCGCGGATCGAGCGGTTCCTGGCGATGTGCGCCCAGGACAACATGACCGTTGCCCAGCCCACGACTCCGGCGTCGTACTTCCACCTCCTGCGCTGGCAGGTGCACTCGCGGCTGACGCGGCCGATGGTCGTGTTCACGCCGAAGTCGCTGCTGCGAGCGAAGGTCTCCACCTCGTTGACGAAGGACTTCACCGAGGGGTACTTCCGGGCGGTCCTCGACGACCGTGCGATCACGGCAGGGCGCATCGACCCGGCGGGCGTCCGGCGAGTGCTGGTGTGCTCGGGCAAGATCGGCTACGACCTGATGGCTGAGCGTGACGCGCGCGAGCGCACCGATGTGGCCGTGCTGCGGATGGAGCGGCTGTACCCGATCCCACACCGCACGCTCATCGAGATGCTGGAGCGCTTCGGCGATGCCGAGATGGTCTGGGTCCAGGACGAGCCGGAGAACATGGGGCCCTGGCCGTTCATGAACCAGCACCTTCCGGGCGCGATCATGCGCACCGTGCGCGGGATCACCCGGGTCTGGAGCTCCTCGCCGTCGGTGGGGTCGCTGCACCGCCACGAGGAGGAGCAGCGGGCCCTCATGGACCGGGCATTCGAGTAGGCGCGCATGTACGACACCGATCGGGGCATCGAGGAGCTCATCCGTCGGCGGGGGCATGAGGAGGTCACCCTCGAGTGGCTGGCCGGGCAGCTGGTGACGTTCGTCGACCTGCACCCGGAGTTCGAGGTCCCGGTCGAGCGGCTGGCCAGCTGGCTGGCCCGCGACGACGACGAGTAGGCTCGACGGGTCGCAGGAACGGGTCCAGCTGGACCCGGGCGCGGATGTGGTCCCGGGATCAGCTGGCGCTGGCCCGTGCCGCGCCCTCGGCGAGCCCGGCCAGGGAGTCGGCCACCAGGGTGCCGAGGGTCTTGAGGTGGTACCCGCCCTCCTGGATGGCGACGGTCGGCAGGCCCAGGCCGCCCAGCAGGATCCCCGCGGCGCGCATGCCGTCACGGGTGACGCGCAATGGGCTCTCGGGGTCGTCGATGGCGGCATCGACGCCGAGGGACACCACCAGCGCATCGGCGCCGAACGTGCGCGCCTGCTCCACCAGCTGGTCGACACCTGTGAGCCACCGATCGTCGTCGGAGCGGGGCGGCAGCGGGATGTTGCGGTTTGCCCCCGCGCCGGTTCCCTTCCCCGTCTCGTCGGCGAACCCCATGAAGTGCGGGAACCATCCTGCGCCCGGGTCGACGTGCACCGATCCGTAGAACACGTCGCCCCGGTTGTAGAAGATCGCCTGCGTCCCGTTTCCGTGATGGGCGTCGACGTCGATGACGGCCACCCGCCGCGCCCCCCGCGCACGCAGCCGGTCGGCGGCGATCGCCGCGTTGTTCAGGTAGCACGAGCCGCCGAACGCCGCGCGCGCCGCGTGATGCCCGGGCGGGCGGCACAGGGCGTAGGCCATCGGTGCCGCCCCTGAGCTGTTGGCGCCCTCGACCCACGCCGCCGACGCCACGAGGTCGGCCGCAGTCAGCGAGGCTCCGGCCGCGGCCTCGACCGCGTCCCACGTGCCCGGCCCGATCAGCGTCATCGTGTCGTAGCAGTACTGGCCCGCGCGCGCGTGCGCTGCAGTGGGGCGCCGCACCGGAAGCCCCCCGAGCATCGCCTCGGTCGGGAAGATGTAGGGCACGACGCGATCCTGGCCCGGGTCGCTGGTGTACCCGCCGACGACCCAGGCGTCATGGATCGTGCGCAGGTGCTCGATCAGGCCGGGGGAGTGCACGGCGAGCAGAGCGTCGGGGTCGGGGTCGCCCGCCGTCACCTCCGGATGCCCGGCGCGGATGAGCGCCTCGCGGATCACATTCACCCGCTCCACGACCTCAGTCCCCGGGGTCCGTACCCCCAGCCAGATCTCGGCGGAGGGGATGTGCCGACGCGTCCGGGGATGCCACACGAAGGGGATCGGCGCAACAGTCGGCCGGGGATGTGCCACGGGGTGCATCCTGCCAAGTCCGGGGCGCGGACGGGGCTCCGGGTCGTCCGGGTCGTCGCGGTGGCATGCTGGGCGACCATGACGAGCCTCGCGGACTTCGGCATCACCATCGGGACCCTGCCCTCAGGAGCGACCAACTCCGTGATCGACGTGCCGGGTGTCGGCGTCGGCCACACGACGATCGTGCGCGACGAGGTGCCGCCGCCGGTGGGCCGAGGGACCGCCCGCACCGGCGTGACCGTCCTGGACCTCGGCGGGGATTCCTGGGCGCGGCCGGTGACCGCCGGCGGTGCCGTCCTCAACGGGGCGGGGGAGTGCACCGGCTGGCAGTCCGCCCAGGAGTGGGGCCTGGTCGAGTCCCCGATCTACCTGACCTCCACCATGCAGCTCGGCCGGGTGTACGACGCCGCCTGTCGGATCGCCCTGGCCGAGGCGCCCGAGGTGGCCGACGAGGTCGTGATCCCGGTGGTGGGGGAGTGTGACGACTCGTGGCTGGGCTTCGCCGGTGCGATGCAGGTCGAGTACGAGGACGTGGTGTCCGCGCGGGACGCCGCCCGGGAGTCGGCCCTGTCCGGTCTGCGCCCTCCCACCGGCGCGGTGGGGGCGGGCACCGGGATGCTGTGCCTCGGCTGGAAGGGCGGTATCGGCACCGCCTCCCGGTCGCTTCCCTCGGGGCACACCGTCGGGGTCCTGCTGCTGACGAACTTCGGGCAGTGGGATCGCCTCACGGTCGGTGGCGTGCCGGTGGGGCAACTGCTGGGCCGGTCCGGGCTCGAGGACGGTCCGTCGGGGCCCCGCCTCCACGGGCACGCGCACGGCGGGCCGGGCGACCCGGGGAGAGCGCTGGGGGAGATCCAGGCGGCGGGAGGTCCGCCGCCAGCCGGCTCGTGCCTGGGAATCGTGGTGACCGATGCTCCCCTGGACAGCCACGGATGCCGCCGCTTGGCGACCCGGATCGGCCTCGGGCTGGCGCGGACCGGGTCGGTTGCTCATCACGGCTCCGGCGAGATCTTCCTGGGCCTGTCGGTGGGGATGCGTGCGCCCCGCGGGACGCGCCCGGGGACGGCCGGGCTCGGTGGGTCCGACCTGGACCCGCTGTTCGTCGCCTGCGTGGATGCCGCCGAGGAGGCGGTCCTCGACTCGATGCTCAATGCCCACGACACGGTCGGGCACCGCAGCCGCCGGGCGCTGGCCCTGCCGCACGACGCCCTGCGCAGCGCCCTCGCCGGGTACCGCCGCTGATCCCCGCCGGCTTGCGCTGCACCTGCTCCGCCAGACACGGACCTGCGCTGCATCTGCGACGCGGATTCGGCCGAGATGCAGCGCAACCTGCTGGGGGCCACGGATGATGGTCACCATGGACATCCCACCCTTCGAGGTCCTTCGTCCCGAGCAGCTGCGGCGTCGTACGTCGCTCAAGTGGCAGCACTACGGTCCCGACGTCCTGCCGCTCTGGGTCGCTGAGATGGACGTCCTTCCGGCCACGGAGGTGATCGATGCCCTGACCGCAGCAGTCCGCGTGGGGGATACGGGGTACCCCAACTTCGGCACCACGTACAAGGAGGCGCTCGCGGAGTTCGCCGGGGCGCGGTGGAACTGGGCGCCGGACCCGGGGGACATGCTCCTCTGCGCGGACGTGATGACGGGGATCCGCGTTCTGATCGAGCGCTTCTGCCCGCCCCGGGGGACGGTGGTGATCCCCAGCCCGGTGTATCCACCGTTCGCCGGCTTCTCCCGCGAGGCCGGTCGGCGGGTGGTGCCGGTGGCCCTGACAGCCGAGGGTCGACTCGACGTGGAGGCCATCGACGAGGCCCTGGGTGCGAACGCGGCCGAGTCCGCCGACCGGCGCACGGTCCTGCTCCTGTGCAGCCCGCACAACCCGACCGGAGTGGTGCACACCGAGCAGGAGCTCAGGGCGGTGGCCCGATCCGCTGAAGTGCACGGGGCGCTCGTCGTCGTGGACGAGGTCCACGCGCCCCTGGTCCCGCAGGGCGCGACGTTCGTCCCCTGGTTCGCGGTGGCTGGTCACGGCTTCGTCGTCACCTCGGCGGCCAAGGCGTTCAACCTCGCGGGGCTCAAGGCGGGGCTGATCGTCGCCGGCCCGGGGGGCAGGGTTCAGCTCAAGCGGCTGCCGGACTCGGTGCTCTACGGCGGCAGCCACCTCGGCGTCATCGGGCACGCCGCGGCCTATCGGTCCGACCCCGCCTGGCTGGATTCGGTCAACGCGAACATCGCGGACAACGCCAGGCTGCTGGCCGAGCTGCTCGCCGAGCACCTTCCCGGTGTGGGGTATCTGAGCCCTCAGGCGACCTATCTGGCCTGGCTGGACCTGCGCCCCCTCGGTCTCGGGGACGATCCTGCAGATGTCCTGCGCGCCCACGGACGGGTCGCCCTGACCGCGGGCCGGCCGTTCGGGCGCGGGGGCCTGGGGCACGCCCGGGTCAACCTCGCCTGCTCCCGGGAGGTGCTCACCGAGGCCGTGGTCCGAATGACCTCGGCGGTCGCCATCCACGCGGAGGCGGCCGCCGCGGACGTCACCTGACAGCTCTGGCGAGGCCAGTTGCGATTCCCGCGCGGGACCCCTCAGCGCAGCGCGAAGCAGGCCGCCGCGTGACCGGACTGAACAGGCAACAGGGGCAGCGACTCGCCCAGGCACTGGGCTGAGACCTCATCCGGGAGCCCGGCCTGCAGCACGGGACAGCGCGGGTGGAATCGGCAGCCCGACGGGATCCGCGCGGGGTCGGGGGGCTCGCCGACCAGCACGATCGGATCCACGCGATCGATCTCGGGCACGACCGACAGCAGCGCCTGGGTGTACGGGTGCCTCGGGGCGGCCAGGACCTCCTCCGTGGTCCCCTCCTCGATGATCCGCCCGAGGTACATCACGGCGATCCGGTCGGCGACGTTCCACGCCAGTCCGAGGTCGTGGGTCACGATCAGGATCGACAGGCCCAACTCGTCGCGCAGGTGCAGCAGCAGGGCGAGGATCTCGCCACGCACAGAGGCATCCAGGCTGGACACGGGTTCGTCGGCGACGAGGATCTCCGGCTCGAGAACCAGTGCCCCGGCGATCACCACACGCTGGCGCTGCCCACCGGACAGCTCATGGGGGTAGCGGGCGAAGAACCGCTCCGGCGGGCGCATCCCCACCCGTGCCAGCGCCTCGGCGACCCGCACCTCCTCGCGGTCCACGCCATGGACGCGCAACCCCTCGGCAACCGACTCGTACACGGTCATCCGCGGGTTCAGGGACCCCATGGGGTCCTGCAGGACGAGCTGGGCCCGTCGTCGGTACGCCTTGAGCCCACCGCGCGAGCGGGCCAGCGGCTCACCGTCGACGAGCACCTCGCCCGAGGCCAACGGCTGGAGTCCCAGCAGCGCGCGGGCCAAGGTGGACTTGCCGCACCCGGACTCGCCCACCAACGCCACGATCTGACCCGGCATGAGCGTCAGGTTCACTCCGTCCACGGCCCTGGCCGAGGTGTTGCGGCCGGTGTGGAAGCTGACCTGCAGGTCGCGGGCCTCGAGGGCGGGGACCGTCATCGGGGGCCTCCCTCCACGGGCGTCCGGTCATCGACCAGCGGGTATCGACAGGCGGCCAGGCGGCCGTCGGCGACCTCGATGAGATCCAGGGAGCCACCCGTGCAGTCCTCCCGGGCGACCGGACAGCGCGGGGCGAACGAGCACCCGTCGCCGACATCGCCGGGGAACGGCGGGTCACCGGGCAGCCCGGAGGGCGCGTAGCGGAAGCTCGGGTCGCCGATGCGCGGGAAGGCTGCGGCCAGGGCGCGGGAGTAGGGGTGCGCCGAACGCTCGAACACGTCGGCGGAGGGACCGGACTCCACGACCCTTCCCGCGTACATGACCGCGGCCCGCTGGCAGACGTCGGCCAGCACGGACAGGTCGTGTGAGATCAGCACGAGGGTCAGGTCGAGCTCGTCGACGAGGTCGGTCAGGACCTTCAGGACCTGGGCCTGAACCATGACGTCCAGGGCGGTGGTGGGCTCGTCGGCCACGATGATCCGGGGCCGGCACGCGAGGGCCATCGCGATCATCACGCGTTGCCGCTGGCCGCCGGACAGCTGGTGCGGGTACGACCGGGCACGCACGGCCGGCAGGCCCACCTGCTCGAGCAGCTCTCCGACCCGTCGGTCCACGTCACCGCGCGCGGTCCTCGGCTCGTGGACCGTGATCGGCTCGACGATCTGCTCCCCGATCCGCTGCAGCGGGTTCAACCCGTGCAGGGCGCCCTGGAAGACGATGCTGGCCTGCGCCCAGCGCAGCGCCCGCAGCCTCTTGAACGACATGCCCGAGACGTCCTCGCCATCGACCAGGACCTGGCCGGTGACCGTCGCGGACTTCGGCTGCAGGCGCAGCACGGTGGAGATCAACGTGGACTTGCCGCTGCCGCTCTCCCCGGCGATGCCCAGCGAGGAGCCCGCGGGAACACTGAGGTCCACCCCTCGAACGGCTGGGACGTCTCCGTCACGCCCGCGGTAGGTGATGTGGACGTCGCGGAACTCCAGTGCCGCGCCCGAGCTGTCGGCAGCCATCAGCTGGCCCCCTGCCGTCGGGGATCCACGATGTCTTCCAGTGCCCGGCCGATCAGGGTGAACGCCAGCACCACCGCGACGACGCACAGGCCCGGAGGCAGCACGTACCACCAGGCGCCCACGGTCATCGCCCCGCTCGTGAACGCTCCGTCGAGGATCGAGCCCCACGAGGGCGCCAGCGGGTTGCCCAGGCCGAGGAAGCTCAGGGTCGTCTCGCTGAGGATGGCCAGGGCCACCATGAGAGTGGTGTTCGCCAGCACGAGGGGCATCACGTTGGGCAGGATGTGTCGGCGCATCAGGTGCGCGTCGCCTGCGCCGAGGGCCCGGGCGCGCTCCAGGTAGGGCCGGGCGCCGATGCTCAGCGTCTGGGAGCGGACCAGCCGTGCCGTGCCCGGCCACGAGGTGATCCCGATGACCACGATGATGTTGACCAGGGAGGCGCCGAGGACGGTGGCCAGGACGATGGCCAGGGGCAGGAACGGGATCACCAGGAACCAGTCGGTGAACCGGTTGAGGACCAGCCCCACGCCACCGCGGAAGTAGCCGGACATGATCCCGACCACGGTGCCGATCAGCATGGACATCACGGTGGCGGCCAGCCCGACGACGAGGCTGATCCGGGCGCCCCAGACGATCAGTGCCAGGATTGAGCGCCCGCTCTCGTCGGTGCCCAGCGGGAAGCCGGCGGTGGGCGGGCTCATCGGCTCCCCGGTGGCCTGGGTGACGCTGATGGTGCTGGGCGGGAACAGTACGGGCGCGAGCACGGCGAGGGCGATGAACACGCCCAGGACCACCAGGCCGAGCATCCCCCCGCGGTGGGACCGGAAGGCCCGCCAGGTGCGCGTGCGCGAGGCGCGCCGGCGGGTGCGGGTCACCTGGCGGGCCGAGATCGGGCTGGCCGGGTCGAATCCGGGGCGGGTCATGGTCATCAGACACGCACCCGGGGGTCGAGCAGGGCATACATCAGGTCGGCGATGATGTTCGCCACGATCACCCCGATGGAGAACAGCAGGAACGTCGCCTGCAGCAGGGCGATGTCCGGCCCGCGCAGGGCGTCGTAGGTGAGCAGCCCGAGGCCGGGCCACGAGAACACGGTCTCCACCGTGATCGCTCCGGAGATCACGAACCCGAGGTTCATGAAGATCAGCGTCACCGTGGGCAGGATGGCGTTGGGAACGGCGTGGCGGCGGCGCACGTCCTTGTCCATCAGGCCCTTGGCCCGGGCGACCGTGAGGTAGTCCTGACCCATCTCGTCGATCAGGGAGGCGCGCATCACCAGCGCGTACTCGGCCAGGTACACGGCCGCCAGCGTGGTCACCGGCAGGACCATGTGCCACGCGACGTCGAGGACCCCCTGGATGCTGGAGGGGTCCACGCCGGGGGTGATGATCCCGCCGATCGGGAAGATCCCGGGCGTGACGGCCGTGCCGACCCCGAACATGATCAGCAGGATCATGCCCAACCAGAACTCGGGCATCGCGTAGAGGGTCAGGGTGACCGCCGAGGACACGCTGTCGAAGCGCTCGCCGCGCTTCCATGCCGCCCGGATCCCGATGAGCGTGCCGAGGATCGAGGCCAGCAGGATCGCGGTGCCCACCAGCAGCAGCGTCGCACCGATGCGGTCCCCGATCAGCTCCCACACCGGTCGGTTGAACCGCGCGGAGTTGATCGTGGACGCGAACGGGTTGGAGATGTAGGTCAGGAACTGCTCGAGGATCGGCTTGTCGAGCTCGGCGCGCAGCGTGGCGATCTGCTCGGGTGGGACGTTGCGTCCGCGGGTGTACAGCCCGATCGGGTCACCGGGCAGCATCCGGAAGAGGAAGAAGTTGAACACCACGACGAACGCCAGGGTCACCAGCCCGGACCCGACCGAGCGCAGGGCGTACCGCGTCCCGGGGCTCATCCCCGAGGCCTGGTGGGTGCCCTCCCCGGCGTCGTGCGGCATGGGCGGGGTGGGCGCCGCGTCCACGGCGGGTCCCATGCCTACTCGGTGTCCTCGTCGGAGGACCGGCGCCGGCTCACCAGGACAACACCGGCCACGCCGGCGACGACCAGGGCCCCGAGCCCGGCGAGCAGTGCGGGGCTGACGCCGCCGGGGGACGACTCACCGGCCTCGCCGCCGTCAGCCCCTGCCGGGGTGATCGACTGGTAGGACCACGTCCCGAACTGGAACAGCAGGGGACCGGAGTCCTTGGGCTGCTGGACGAAGTTGGTGAACCGGTCGGAGCGGTAGGCCTGCAGGAGGTCGTAGTAGAAGGTGATGGCGTAGGGGGCCTCGTCGTAGACGATCTGCTGCATCGCCTTGACGATCTCAGCGCGCTTGGCCGCATCGGTCTCCAGCGCCTGCTCGGCATAGAGGCGGTCGTACTCCTCGTTGCAGAAGTGCGAGTCGGACAGCCCGGCGTAGATGGTGCCGTCCTCCTCCGAGGAGCGCTGCGCGCATGTGAACGTCGAGAGCTGGTAGTCCGGGTCTGGCTCCACGACCCAGCCCCACTCGAACAGGTCGAAGCGGCCCTCGCCGTTGAGCTCGATGAGCGTGTCCTCGGTCACGATCGTGGTGTCGATCGTGATCCCGAGCTCCTCGAGCCAGCCCTCGACGAACTGGACCGTCTGCTGGGAGGTCTGGGACTCCTGGCGGCCCAGCAGGCGCAGGGTCAGGGGCTCACCGTCGGGCCCCACCCGCTTGCCGTCGGCGCCCAGGGGGTAGCCGGCGTCATCGAGCAGCTCGCCTGCCCTGGTCGGGTTGAAGTCGAAGAGGGTGGTGGGCTCGAGGTGCAGTGATGCATACAGCGGCGGGATGATGGTGGTGCCCGGCGTGCCGTACACCGCCACCTTGTCGACCAGGGTCTGTCGGTCGATCGCGTGGTTGATGGCCTGACGCACCCGCTTGTCCTTCAGCGCCGGGTTCCCATCGCCGATCGGGGTGCCGTCGGCCAGTGCCGCACCGACGTTCATCCCGATCTGGTTGAACCCCCAGTAGGCGGCGTTGACGCCGGTGATGCCCTCCTCGTCCGTGACCGCATCGAAGACGTTGGCCTGCATCTCGTCGGCGAAGTCGATCTCACCCTTGCGCAGGGCCTGCGCCACGGCGTCGGCGTTCTTGTAGACGCGGAAGGTCAGCTCGTCGACGGCCGGCGCCCCGTCGTAGTAGTCCGGGTTTGCCCGGAACCGGATGAACTGGCCCTTCTCTCGCTCGATGAGGAGGTAGGGCCCGGCGCCCACGATGGGCTGGCCATCGGTCGGCTCGTTCTCATAGGAGCGGACCTCCGTGCCGTCGATGTCCTTCCAGATGTGCTCGGGAAGGATGTAGACGGCGAGGTTCTCCATGATCGGCGAGGGCTTCTCGACCGTCAGTACGAGTGTGGTGTCGTCGGTGGCCTCGGCCTTGGTGATGTTGGCGACATAGCTGCCGAAGTTGGTCTTCTCGTAGTCGCCGTCCATGATCCGGTTGAAGGAGTAGGCGGCGTCGCGGGCGGTGAGGGGCTGGCCGTCGCTCCACTTGAGGCCGGGACGGATCTTGTACGTCCACGTCGTCTTGTCCGCCGACTCCTCCCACGACTCAGCAAGACCGGGAGCCGGCGCGAAGTCGTCGGCACCGTAGTCCGTGAGCGTCGGGTACATCAGCTGGTACATCTCGTAGGCCGTCGACACGATGCCGGTGAACGGGTTGAGTGAGTCCACGTCGTCGGTGATGCCGACGGTGAAGGCCTGCGACTCGGCGGCGATCGGGACGGCGCTCGGAGCAGCGGAGGGTGACTCGTCGGCGTGCACGGCGGCGATCGGGACCAGCAGCGCGCATGCCACGGCAGCGGCGACGGTGATCCGTCGAGGGGACAGAGGATTCATCGGTGCCTCCGATGACAGGGCACGTGGCCGTGGATCCGCCTCCGGCGGGCAGTTCCCCCACCCCGGGTCGGAAGGACCAGCGCAGGATAGCCGACGCGCGATCAGATCCCGGCCACGCGATGTCATGGCCAGGTACGCAGTTCGAGCACTGCTAGGTTCGGCCGTCATGGTCACCCCTCCTGTGGCACCCACGCGCCCCCACATCCGCCACCTGCATGGTCAGGACGTCCAGGACGACTTCGCCTGGATGGCCCAGGGCGGTCGGGACCTGACCGACTACCTGCGGGCCGAGCTCGACCACTACACCGCGGCCACCGGATCCCTGGAGCCGGTGCGCCGCAGGCTGTTCACAGAGATGGTCGCCCGCACCCCCCTGGCTGAGGAGGGACCGGTCCATGCCTGTGGGGCCGCGCAGTTCCGGGATGTGATCCCCGACGGCGCCCAGCTCGGCCAGTTCCAGCGCCGGGCGACGGATGAGGAGTCGTGGACGACCCTCATGGATCTCGATGCGGAATCTGCTGCCGAGGGGTCCACCTACGGCGAGGTCGGGGTCCGGGAGGTCAGCCCGGACGGCGCACTGGTCGCCTGGTCGCTGGACGTCACCGGTGAGGAGCTGTACGAGCTCCGCTTCCGGGACGTGGCCACCGGGGCGGACCTGCCCGAGCGGATTGCGCGCACCTACTACGGTGGCGCGTGGTCGGCAGATGGCTGCACCTTCTTCTACACCGTCGTGGACCACGTCTACCGGCCGCACCAGGTCTGGCGCCACGAGATCGGCACCGATCCGGTCAGCGACGTGCTCGTCCTGCAGGAGGACGACCGGCGCTTCGAGCTCTCGGTACGGGCCACCAGGTGCGGCCGGTGGGTCCTGATCCACGCCGGGAGCCGTGACGCCTCCGAGACCTGGGCGATCCCGGCCACCGATCCGACCGCCGCGCCCGCCACTGTGGGCGGTCGGCGCGACGGGCACGAGTATGTGGTGGAGTCGGTCCCCGACGGCCCGGTGCCCTTCCTCGCCGTCACCAACCACGGCGGGGCGCGCGAGTTCACGCTCAGCTGGCTGCCTCTCGGCGAGACCGACCCGTCTCTCTGGCGGCCGGCCATCGACGCGCCGCTGCCCGGGGATCCTGGGGCGTCAGCGCCTGACGGGCAGTCGCCGCCGGTTCCTGTCCGGCGCTTCATGGCGGTCGAGGCCTTCGCGGGCCATGTGGTGGTGTCGCTGCGCGAGTCCGGTGGGACGGCCCTGTACGTGGCCGCGGTCACCGCGCACGGCCTCGACTGGGCAGGGGCGCACGCGCTGCGTGCGTCCCCGGGGTCGTTCCTCGAGCTGGCGGCCAACGAGGTGTACGACGCGGCGTTCGTGACGGTCGTGGCGCAGAGCCAGATCGACCCGCCGGTCTGGACCGACCATCGCCTCGATCGGTCGTCCGAGCCCGTCGTGCGCCACCGGGCCGAGGCGCCGAACCACGACGCGAGCAGCTACGTCGTCTCCCAGCAGTGGGTGACCGCCCGCGACGGGGAACGCATCCCGGTCACGCTCGTCGCGCACCGCGTCACGGCGCTGGACGGCACCGCGCCCTGCCTGCTGTACGGCTACGGCGCCTATGAGTACACCTACGACCCGACGTTCAGCCGGGCGCTGCCCAGCCTCCTGGACCGGGGAGTGGTCTGGGCGCATGCCCATGTCCGTGGTGGGGGCGAGCTGGGACGGCGGTGGTGGGACGAGGGCCACATGGCGAGCAAGGCCAACTCCTTCCGGGACTTCGTCGATGTCGCCCGGGCGCTGGGTTCCGGCCCGGGTGCCGTGGTGGACGGCTCCCGGATCGTCTCCCGTGGGGGATCGGCCGGTGGGCTGCTCGTCGCGGCCGGCATGGACCTCGACCCGGAGGCCTTTGCGGCCGTGATCGCCGAGGTCCCCTTCGTCGACGTGGTCAACTCGATGCTCGACTCCGAGCTTCCGCTGACCGTGGGGGAGTGGGAGGAGTGGGGCAATCCCGCGCTGCCCGAGCAGTTCGCGTGGATGCGCGAGTACTCGCCCTACGACAACGTCCCGCCCCCCGGCCGGCGCCCGTTCATCCTGGCCACGGGGGCTGTGCACGATCCGCGGGTCATGGTCCACGAGCCGGCCAAGTGGGTCGCACGGCTGCGCGCCACCGATCCCCAGCAGGGGGCGGTCGAGGTCCCGGGCCGTCGCGGGGGCGTGCTGCTGCGGGTATCCCTCGAGGAGGGCTCGCACGGAGGAGCGGCTGGCCGGTACGCGGCCCTCGACGAGGAGGCGCAGACCCAGGCCGTGATCCTCGCGTCGATGGGGATCAGCGGGTAGCGCTCGTGGCCGGTGGCATCGGCAGCGTCGGATGCCACCTGCTCGCCCGGCGCGCCGGGAAGGTCAGTGTGCGCCTCAACCAGTGGGTGGTGGGACCCTGACCGGGTGAAGAACTTCCTCCTCGGGGTCGGTGTGACCCTGGCTGTGCTCGCCCTCGGCCTCGTGGCCCTCGTCATGTCCCTCGGCTCCGGGGACTCCGGGGACTCTGGGGCCTCTGGGGCGCAGGGCACGTCCGCCTCACCGGTTCCGACCGCGTCGGCGACCGCGGCCCAGCAGCCGAGCGACCTGGCCGACGACGAGACCTGGCTGGGCGCTGCCGAGCTGCGCAGCCAGGACGTGGTCTCGGCCCAGGGCGACCTGGTCGACGTGGTCGCCACCGGGTCGGGCGTGCGGTTCTCGCCGGCCGGACTGACGGCGCAGGCGCTGAACATCGATGCGACGATCCCGTTCGCCACCGTCGCCGAGCAGGTCGGACCGGACGTCATGATCTACGACTCCGGCAACGGCAAGACCGGGGTCGAGCGCCAGGTCACCATCCTGGGGCGAGACATCACGCTCAAGGCGACCGGCACGGTGAGCGCCGACGGCGGCCAGTTGCTCATCGAGCCGGAGACCGTCGACCTCGGTGGTCCCCAGCTCCTCGACTCGGCGGTGAGCGCCCTCGCCCGCAGTCTGGCCACGATCCGCCAGGACGTGGCCGGCGTCCCGGAGGGGATGACGCTCGTGGCTGTCCAGGTGACTCCCGAGGGCTTCGACGCCCAGCTCAACGGCAGCGACGTGGTCATCGGCCGTTGAGCCCTGCGACGCCCGGTATGAGCGAGGGCGATCTGATGGGCCAGCGCTCAGCGACGGGCGCGCGTGGGGGTTTCGGCCCGAGAGGGCGCGGGTGCGGATCCTGCGCGCAGGATCACGAGGTCGACCAACGCATTCGTGTCGGCCAGCACACCGTGTGTGACGGGGGCGTCGTGGCGGCGAGCGGCCGTGACGATCCGGTCGCGCAGGATGCCGTCGGCGATGACCATCGGGACGACGATGAACGAGGTGCAGCCGTCCACGCAGCGCATCAGCGTGCGCATCCTGCCCAGTGGCCGGCCGCCGTCGAGGTAGGCAGCGCGCACCGCACGGGCCCCCAGCGCGGTCGCCAGGGCGGCCCCCTGGGTTCGGAACAGCGACTCCATGGCGCGTCCACCGGCAGGTCGTTTTACGGGCGAGGAGAAGATCCTCGATGCCCCGCCGACGAGACCGGCGTCGTAGCCCATTTCGTACCAGACATTCGGCATCCCGATATACACCGGGTCACTTACGCTTCCTCGGGAGACCTTTAAGATGACTCTATCAACCTCTCGTGTTCCCTTATTCCTAATTGAATACTCAAACGAGCCCGACCCGAAAGCGACCGGATAAAGCCCATTGATCGTCAACTGCAACGGACTATCGAGCTGTTCTGCGACTTTGAAATTCTCAAGGTGCAGGTTCAAGTTTCCTTTGAGCGTCCGCAAAACATGTCAGAAACAGTATCGCGAACAAGATGCCCAGAATATTCACTCTACCGCTGAGCGGTTTCACGACTCGCAAGACATTTAATTTAATCATTCGACTCCCTCTCAAAACTCTGGGAACAAGAAGGTCGCTTGGTCTCTTGGGAGGCTAAACAACCGGGGGAAAAGTTATCATAGCTACAATTGTGGCTAATTATGCGAATAATATGCCTAAATGCCCCTTGGGTCAAGCTTTTCGAAAATGCAGAAGCCCGTGTGTCAGCAAGGGCTTAACATTCAACGTTGCGTGTTAAGCCCTTGGGCTTCCGCATTCGTTCCCAATATCGCCGCTCCACGTTGGCTACTCTTATTGCTAATAGTTTCTCGCCCCGAAAACACCTTTAACCAATCTCACAAATAACTCTACCAATCGAGGCATTTTCGCCGATCTACGAGGCCTTTACCAACGACCTATCA
>CAVVEV010000008.1:0-249953 GCA_963747335.1 uncultured Actinomycetes bacterium
CACACCGCCGGTGTGGAAGGTGCGCATCGTGAGCTGCGTGCCCGGGCTCACCGATGGACTGGGGCGGTCGACGATGCCGACGGCCTCGCTCGATGTCCACGAGCTCGCCGGTGGCCAAGTGAGCGGCCGTAGCAGGTGGCGCAGGTCCCGGCCTCGCGAGCCGCAGGTGAGCACCGAGCGGAGCCGGCACCTTCGGCGACTGCCGGCCTCGCAGCAGCCGGTCGACCAGGGTGATCGACAGCTGCCTCAGGCCGACGCGGGGGCGAGCACCTCGCCGTCGGCGTTGACGACGTCGGCGGCCAGGATCGGCGTAGACCGCAGAGGTCGTCCACGTGCGCGGTCGGGCGACCAGCTGGCGCCTGCCCTGGCCCTCGGGCGCCGATCGGCATCGGTCAGGCCGACGGTCGGTGCCGGCAGGTCCTCCTCGCGGATGATCACGTCCTGCTAGATGTCGACCAGGCGCCGGGTGTAGGTAGCCGGAGTCGGCGGTGCGCAGCGCGGTGTCGGCCAGGCCCTTGCGGGCGCCGTGGGTGGCGATGAAGTACTCGAGCACGCGACAGGCCCTCGCGGTAGCCGGTCCTGATCGGCCGCTGGTGATGATCTCGCCCTTCGGGGTTGGCCACCAGGCCACGCATGGCCGCGATCTGGCGGACCTGCATCCAGTTCCCGCGGGCACCGGAGTTCACCATCATGAACACCGGGTTCGTGGCCGGGAAGTGCTCCTTCATGGCCTCGGCCACCTCGTCGGTGGTCCGGGTCCAGATCTCGATGAGCTCCTGGCGGCGCTCCGCATCGGTGATCAGGCCGTCGTCGTACTGGTCCTGCACCGCCTCGGCGCGCACCTCGGCCGCAGCCATCAGCTCGGCCTTCTT
The DNA here is from genome assembly GCA_963747335.1 of uncultured Actinomycetes bacterium. GTDB lineage: Bacteria > Actinomycetota > Actinomycetes > S36-B12 > CAIYMF01 > Prado023. Next base: position 873 of record CAVVEV010000008.1, read on the forward strand.
CGGCGGGGCCACCACGTCGTCGAACGAGATCGTCACCCCTGAGCGGGTCGCCCAGCGGAAGCCCAGGTCCTTGATCTCATCGAGGGTGTTGGCCACGTTGGTCTTCGTGTACCGCTCGGCGAGGTCGTTGACCAGGACGCCGAGGCGCTTCTTATCGATGTCCTCGTTGACGAACTCGTAGTCCGCAGGAAGCGCCTCGTTGAACAGCGCGCGGCCCAGGGTCGTCTGCAGCGACAGCGCGTCGCCGGGCTGCTCCAGTCCTCGGGCACCTCGTACCCCTCGGGGGGGACGACGCCACGCAGGCGCAGGGTGATCATGGACTGCAGGGACAGGTTCCCCGAGTCGTAGGCCATCATCGCCTCGGCCAGCGAGGAGTAGGCGTGGCCCTCACCCTTGAGACCCTCGCGCAGCGACGTGAGGGCGTAGATCCCCAGCACCATGTCCTGCGTCGGGGTGGTGATCGGCCGGCCGTTCGCCGGGCTCAGGATGTTGTTCGAGCTCAGCATCAGGATGCGGGCTTCGGCCTGCGCCTCGGCGCTCAGCGGCACGTGCACGGCCATCTGGTCACCGTCGAAGTCCGCGTTGAACGCGTGGCAGACCAGCGGGTGGAAGCTGGATGGCCTTGCCATCGACCAGCACCGGCTCGAACGCCTGGATGCCCAGACGGTGCAGCGTCGGCGCACGGTTGAGCATCACCGGGTGCTCGCTGATACTTCCTCCAGCGCGTCCCAACACTCAGCGGTTCATCCGGTCGATCATCGCTTGGCGCGTCTTGATGTTCGAGGTGTATTTCTTCTCGACCAGCGTCTTCATCACGAACGGCTTGAATAGCTCCAGCGCCATTTCCTTGGGCAGGCCGCACTGGTGCAGCTTGAGCGACGGGCCGACAACGATAACGGAGCGCCCGGAGTAGTCCACGCGCTTGCCGAGCAGGTTCTTTCGGAACCGGCCCTCCTTTGCCCTTGAGCATGTCCGACAGCGACTTCAGCGGCCGGTTGTTCGAGCCGACCACCGGTCGCGTTCGCCGGCCGTTGTCGATCAGCGCGTCCACGGCTTCCTGGAGCAGCCGCTTCTCGTGGTTGATGATCGATTCGGGCGCGCGTATGTCGGTGATCTTCTTAGCCGGTTGTTACGGTTGATGATGCGCCGGTAGAGGTCGTTGAGGTCGGAGGTGGCGAACCGACCGCCGTCGAGCTGGACCATCGGCCTGCAGCTCCGGCGAGATCACCGGAATGCAGTCCAGGATCATCCACTCCGGCCTGCTCCGCGGCGGCCACGAACGCCTCGACTACCTCGAGCCGCTTGATCGCGCGGGCCGCGCTTGGGCCCGTGCTGGTCGCGATATCTCCTTGCGCAGGCGTCTCGAGCTTCTCGCCATCGATCTCGGTAGGAGCTGCCTGGCGGGCCTGTCGCCGAGGCCGGCCTTGAACCCCCTCGAGAAGTCGATGTCCGAGCCGTTCCAAGCATTCGGGCAGCCGCTCCGTCGCCCTGAGGTCTTGGATCAGTTCAGGGTGCGGAATCGGTCGATGAGCGGTCGAGGTTGTCGACCTTCTTCGTCCCCAGCCCCGGTGGCGTTCGTTCTCCGCTCGACGCGCTCGCGGAGCTTCTTGCGGTTGATCGGCCTTGGCGCCCTCGGCTTCGAGCGCGGCCATGTCGTCCTTAGGGCTTCTGGCGCCTCGGCGCAGTGCGGAATCCCGGTCTGGGTCGGATGATCCTGCTGCCGCTCCACACCGTGCGGGCCTCGATCGAGGGCAGGTTGATCGTTGGCGCGACTCCACGTCGACGGAGGTGATCATGTAGGCCGCGAAGTAGATGACCTTCTCCAGGTCCTTCGGGGCCAGGTCCAGCAGGTAGCCCAACCGCGACGGGACGCCCTTGAAGTACCAGATGTGGGTCACCGGAGCGGCCAGCTCGATGTGGCCCATGCGCTCGCGGCGGACCTTGGCGCGGGTCACCTCGACGCCGCAGCGCTCGCAGATGATGCCCTTGAAGCGCACGCGCTTGTACTTGCCGCAGTAGCACTCCCAGTCCCGGGTGGGCCCGAAGATCTTCTCGCAGAACAGCCCATCCTTCTCGGGCTTGAGCGTGCGGTAGTTGATGGTCTCGGGCTTCTTGACCTCACCGTGGGACCAGGTGCGGATGTTGTCGGCCGTGGCCAGGCCGATTCGCAACTCGTCGAAGAAGTTGACGTCGAGCAAGGTGGGTTCCTTAGGTTCGTGTGCGGGTCGTCGTCGTTATGTGTCGGCGCTGATCCGGACCGGGCGCAGCAGGTCCGGATCAGGCCGGTCAGACCTCTTCGACGCTGCTCGGCTCACGCCGGGACAGGTCGATGCCCAGTTCCTCCGCCGCGCGGAAGATGTCGTCGTCGGAGTCACGCATCTCGATGGACTGCCCGTCGCTGGACAGCACCTCGACGTTCAGGCACAGGGACTGCATCTCCTTGATCAGCACCTTGAACGACTCGGGGATGCCCGGCTCGGGGATGTTCTCGCCCTTGACGATGGCCTCGTAGACCTTCACGCGGCCGAGCACGTCGTCGGACTTGATGGTGAGCAGCTCCTGCAGGGCGTAGGCGGCGCCGTAGGCCTCCATGGCCCAGACCTCCATCTCGCCGAACCGCTGGCCACCGAACTGCGCTTTTCCACCGAGCGGCTGCTGGGTGATCATCGAGTACGGGCCGGTGGAGCGCGCGTGCATCTTGTCGTCGACCAGGTGCAGCAGCTTCAGGATGTAGATGTAGCCCACCGCGACCGGCGCCGGGAACGGCTCGCCGGAGCGGCCGTCGAACAGGCTGGCCTTGCCATCGGGACCGACGAGGCGAACACCGTCGGCGGTCGGGATGGTGTTGGCCAGCAGGCCGGAGAGCTCGTCCTCCTTGGCGCCGTCGAACACCGGGGTCGCGACCCGGGTGTTCGGGGCCGACGCCCGGGCGGACTCGTCGAGCCGCTTGGCCCACTCCGCGCCCTCCGGAGCCTCCCAGCCGGTCTTGGCGACCCAGCCGAGGTGGGTCTCCATCACCTGCCCCACGTTCATGCGGCCCGGGACCCCGAGCGGGTTGAGCACGACGTCGACCGGCGTGCCGTCCTCGAGGAACGGCATGTCCTCGACGGGCAGGATCTTGGCGATGACGCCCTTGTTGCCGTGGCGGCCTGCCAGCTTGTCACCGGTGGTGATCTTGCGCTTCTGGGCCACGTAGACGCGGACCAGGCGGTTGACACCGGGGGGCAGCTCGTCGCCCTCCTCGCGGTCGAAGACGCGCACCGCGATGACCTTGCCGGACTCGCCGTGCGGCACCTTCATCGACGTGTCGCGGACCTCACGGGCCTTCTCGCCGAAGATCGCGCGCAGCAGGCGCTCCTCCGGGGTCAGCTCGGTCTCGCCCTTGGGCGTGACCTTGCCGACCAGGATGTCGCCGGTCACGACGTCGGCGCCGACGCGGATCACGCCGCGGTCGTCGAGGTCGGCCAGCACCTCCTCGGAGACGTTCGGGATGTCCCGGGTGATCTCCTCAGGGCCGAGCTTCGTGTCGCGGGCGTCGACCTCATGCTCCTCGATGTGGATCGAGGACAGCACGTCGTCCTGCACGAGGCGCTGGCTCAGGATGATCGCGTCCTCGTAGTTGTGACCCTCCCACGGCATGAACGCCACGAGCAGGTTGCGCCCGAGCGCCATCTCCGCGGTGTCGGTGCACGGCCCGTCAGCGATGACCTGGCCCTCCTCGACCCGCTGGCCCTCGTCGACGATCGTGCGCTGGTTGAAGCACGTGCCCTGGTTGGAGCGGTCGAACTTGCGCAGCCGGTAGGTCTCGTAGGTGCCGTCGTCGTTGGCCACGGTGACGTGGTCGGCCGAGACCTCGGAGACCACGCCGCCCTTGTGGGCCGCGACCACGTCGCCGGCGTCGACCGCGGCGCGGTACTCCATGCCGGTGCCGACCAGGGGCGCCTCGCTGCGCAGCAGCGGGACAGCCTGACGCTGCATGTTGGCGCCCATGAGCGCGCGGTTGGCGTCGTCATGCTCGAGGAACGGGATCATGGCCGTGGCCACCGACACCATCTGGCGCGGGGAGACGTCCATGAAGTCCACGTTCGCCGGCGCGATGTAGTCGACCTCGCCACCCTTGGTGCGGACCAGGACGCGGGACTCCGCGAAGTGCCCGTCGAGGGTCAGCGGGGCGTTGGCCTGCGCGACGACGTGCAGGTCCTCCTCGTCGGCGGTCAGGTAGTGGATCTCGTCGGTGACGCGGCCCTTGTCGTCGACCCGGCGGTACGGGGTCTCGATGAACCCGAACGCGTTGACCCGGGCGTAGGTGGACAGCGAGCCGATCAGGCCGATGTTCGGGCCCTCAGGGGTCTCGATCGGGCACATCCGGCCGTAGTGGGAGGGGTGCACGTCGCGGACCTCGAAGCCGGCCCGCTCACGCGAGAGACCACCCGGGCCGAGCGCGGACAGGCGGCGCTTGTGGGTCAGGCCGGAGATCGGGTTCGTCTGGTCCATGAACTGGGACAGCTGCGAGGTGCCGAAGAACTCCTTGATGGAGGCCACGACGGGGCGGATGTTGATCAGGGTCTGCGGGGTGATCGCCTCGACGTCCTGGGTGGTCATCCGCTCACGGACCACGCGCTCCATGCGCGACAGTCCGGTGCGCAGCTGGTTCTGGATCAGCTCGCCGACCGTGCGCAGGCGCCGGTTGCCGAAGTGGTCGATGTCGTCGGGCTCGACCTGCTTGGTGCCCTGCGCGGTCTCGAACGAGGTCTCACCGGCGTGCAGCCGGCACAGGTACTCGATCGTGGCCTCGATGTCCTCGATCTGCAGGGTGCTCTGGCCGAGCTCGGAGGTCAGGCCCAGCTTCTTGTTCACCTTGTAGCGACCGACCTTGGCCAGGTCGTAGCGCTTGGGGTTGAAGTAGAAGTTCTCCAGCAGGTTGCGACCCGCCTCGATCGTCGGGGGCTCGCCCGGGCGCAGCTTGCGGTAGATGTCCAGGAGCGCCTCGTCCTGGGTCTTGTCCGGGTTGGTGGTGCCGACCGGGTCCTTCTCCAGGGTGGCCTCCATGGACGGCCACGCGGCGAAGCGCTCGCGGATCTGCGCCTCGGAGCGGCCCAGAGCCTTCAGCAGGACCGTCACCGGCTGCTTGCGCTTGCGGTCCACCCGCACGCCGACCATGTCCTTCTTGTCGATCTCGAACTCCAGCCACGCACCGCGGCTCGGGATGATCTTGGCGACGAAGATGTCCTTGTCGGAGGTCTTGTCCTCCTGGCGCTCGAAGTACACGCCCGGCGAGCGGACCAGCTGCGACACCACGACGCGCTCGGTGCCGTTGACGATGAACGTGCCCTTGTCGGTCATCAGCGGGAAGTCGCCCATGAAGACCGTCTGGCTCTTGATCTCGCCGGTCTCGTTGTTCGTGAACTCCGCCGTGACGAACATCGGCTGCGAGTAGGTCATGTCCTTCTCGCGGCACTGCTCCACGGTGTACTTCGGTGGCTCGAAGCGGTGGTCGCGGAAGCTCAGCGACATCGTCTCCGAGAAGTCCTCGATCGGGGAGATCTCGGTGAAGATCTCCTCGAGGCCGGACTTGTTCGGCACGCTTGCACCGGACTCGACAGCGGCGGCCACGCGAGCCCGCCACGCGTCATTGCCGAGCAACCAGTCGAACGAGTCGGTCTGCAGGGCCAGGAGGTCCGGGACCTCCAGCGGCTCACGGATCTTCGCGAAGGAGACCCGGTTCAGTCCGGGCGGCGGGGGGGGCGTGGCGGTCTTGCGGGTGGAGGCCAAGACAGGTCCTTCCAGGACGGTTCACTGCGGTCGGCACGCTGGCCCCGGGCCCCGGCTCCCGCGGCGGGCCGCGGGCATGGCTCACTCAGGAGCGACAGGCTGGGGGTGAAGGACAGCGCAAAGCAGCAGCGTACCCGATTGGGCAGCCGCTGTCGACTCCGGGCATGCTCGCCAGAAAGGCGGTTCCTCGTTCACGTGCGTGGTCCCCGCCGCTCGACAGCGGGTGGCGGGACCCGTGCACGCACCCATCGAACCGTCCGCCGGCGCGTGACCCGGGGGCCACACACACGCCTGGACGCAGTTGCGTCGGACTCAGGGTGCCTCCCCGCTCGCGCTGAGTCAAGTACCCAAGGCCCCCGAATGTGGGAATCCCCTCTCGAGGACGCCGGACGGACGTGGGAAACGCCACTGGGCGCACCCCCGGAGGTGGGGATGCGCCCAGTGGCGACGCACGCTGCGGGTCGTGCCCGGTTGCCGGGTCAGCGAGCGCCGCGACGTGCTCGGTGCTACTTGACGGACACCTTGGCGCCGGCAGCCTCGAGGGCGGCCTTCGCCTTCTCGGCGGCCTCCTTGTTGACCTTCTCGACGACGGGCTTGGGAGCGCCCTCGACGAGGTCCTTGGCCTCCTTGAGGCCGAGGCTGGTCAGCGTGCGGACCTCCTTGATGACCTGGATCTTCTTGTCGCCCGCGTCCTCGAGGATGACGTCGAACTCATCCTGCTCCTCGACGGCCTCGGCAGCAGCGCCACCGGCGGCGGGACCCGCAGCAGCCACGGCGACCGGGGCGGCGGCGGTGACGCCGAAGGTGTCCTCGAACTGCTTGACGAACTCGGACAGCTCGATCAGCGTCATCTCCTTGAACGCGTCGAGCAGGTCCTCAGTGCTCAGCTTCGCCATGATGGCGTTCCTCTCTCGTTTCCGGCCGGTGCCGGGTGGGGCTGACTGCGAAGGGCGATCAGCCCTCGGCGATCTCCTCGGCTGCGGCCGCAGCGTCGGTGGTGGCATCGGCGGGTGCCTCAGCCGGAACCTCAGCGTCGGCGGGTGCCTCAGCCTCAGCGGTGACCTCGGCCGGAGCCTCAGTCGCAGTGACCTCAGCCTCGGCCGGAGCCTCAACCTCGGGGGTGACCTCGGCGACAGCCTCGGCCGCAACCTCAGCGTCGGCGGGTGCCTCAGCCTCAGCGGTGACCTCGGCCGGAGCCTCAGCCTCGGTGGCGGGCATGACCGCCTCGGGGGCAACGTCAGCGGCCGGGGCAGCACCCGCACCACCGATCAGCGACGGATCCGCCTGCGCGGCGACCCGCAGTGCATCGATGGCGCGCGCTGCCTGGGACAGGGGTGCTGCGAACAGCGACACCGCCTGCTGCAGCGAGGCGTTCATCGCGCCGGCCAGCTTGGCCAGCAGCACCTCACGGGACTCGAGATCCGCGAGCTTGGCCACATCGGAGGCGGACAGGACCTTGCCGTCCAGATATCCGCCCTTGATGACCAGCATCGGGTGCGCCTTGGCGAAGTCACGCAGGCCCTTGGCCGCCTCCACCGGATCGCCCTTGATGAAGGCGATCGCGCTGGGGCCGGCGAGCAGGCTGTCCAGACCCTCGACCCCGGCGTCCTTGGCCGCGATCTTGGTCAGGGTGTTCTTCACCACGGCGTACGTGGCGTTGCCGCCCAGGGAACGGCGCAGCTCCTTGAGCTGGGCCACGGTCAGGCCGCGATACTCCGTCAGGACCGCCGCACTCGAGGAGCGGAACTCCTCGGTGATCTCCTCGACAGCGGTGGACTTGGGGTTCCGCGCCATGATTCTCCTTTGAGCAGTGTCGACCTCGGCCAGGCCCCGACATGACGAACGCCCCGGCGCAGGCGCGGGGCGTGGGGCCGGATGCTCGCCGCGGGTGACCCGCGGTCCATCCGATCTTCTGCTCTCACCTGCGTGGGCCGCCCGCTCCGCGCGGGACCTTCAGTTCCTCCCCGTGCAGAACGGGAAGGAGCGACCTACGGTCTTCGGTGCCCCAAGGGTAGACCAGCGGGAGCGGCACGACCAAATCCTCCTACGATGCGCCCATGCCCGATGATGCCGGCCGGAACCCGGACAGCGATCTCGCCCTGTTGCGGGCCTACGAGCCGGTGGTGCGGTTCACCCAGGGGGAGTACTTCTTCCCGGTGTCGGTGCACAACTATGTGCGGCACGCAGCCCTGTGGACGGAGTTGCCTGCCGGGGAATCGGTGATCGAGGCCTCGGCCGAGAGTTTCGACTCGACGTTGCTGGCCCGGGTCGAGGAGTCGATCCCGGGCCAGTCGACGTCGCTGTCTGGGATCATGACCGGCAACGAGTCGCCGAAGGTCCGGATCCCGCTGAAGGACCGTCCACCGCGGTTGCGTGGCGCCAGCCGGTTGGCCGCGGTCGGGCTGCTCGGTCGGCTGATCGACGCGCTGAACCGGTTGTCGTTGATCTTCCGCGGGAGCGTGCCCGGCGGTAGTGCGGCGAAGTCGTTCCTGCTCCAGCAGGAGCACCTGGAGCCGGATCGGCCGGCGTACCACGGGCGGGTCGTGCGCGACGGTGACTGGCTGGTCTGCCAGTACTGGTTCTTCTACTCGTTCAACAACTGGCGCTCGGCGTTCGGTGGGGTCAATGAGCACGAGTCCGACTGGGAGCAGGTCACGGTCTTCCTCGACGGCACCGGGCAGCTCGACGAGGCGGGGCTGCCGGCCCCCCGGTGGGTGGTGTTCTCCGCGCATGACGAGACCGGTGACGACCTGCGCCGCCGCTGGGACGACCCGGACCTGACCCTGGTCGAGGGCCGGCACCCGGTGGTGTTCGCCGGGGCCGGGTCGCATTCTGGGGCCTACCTGCCGGGGGACTACCTGATCTCGATCGAGCCACCGACCCAGTCCGGGTTCCTGCGCGTCGGGCGGTGGATGGCCCGGGTGTTCACACCCTGGTCCAGCGGGGCGCAGAGCGTCGGGATCCCCTACGTGGACTATGCCCGCGGTGACGGTCGGTCGATCGGCCCCGGGCAGGGCGACCCGTGGTACCCCGAGGTGATCGACGACGACACCCCCTGGGTGCGCGGCTTCCGAGGGCTGTGGGGCCACGACACCCGCGACCGCCTCGGCGGGGAACGCGGCCCGGCCGGCCCCCGCTACGAGCGCGACGGCACCGTGCGCGCCTCGTGGGCCGGCCCGGTCGGCTGGGCCGGGCTGGCCAAAGTCGCCCCGAACCCTGCCGTCGAGAACGACCTGCTGTCCAAGCGGGCCGAACAGGTGCAGGCCCGGCTGGACGACCTCGAGGACGACATCAGCGCCACCAGCCAGAACCTGCGCATCACCGCGGCCGGCCGCTACCCGGGGTCACCCGAGGTACGGGTCCTGGCCGGCGAGGAGGCCCGGTTGCTGGGCATGCGCCGGGAGCAGACCAGGCTGCGCGACGAGGCCGCCTCGATGTCCCGCGATGCCGCCACCGCCTCCCTCGACCCACACGCCCACCTCAGCCACCGCAACACCCCCATCGAGTCCGCCACCGGCGGCAGGGCCCGACTGCTCTCGTGGTGGGCCGTGCTGAGCACGCCGCTGATCCTGTGGACAGTCGGCCAGATCATCAACCCCGCGATTGGCGTGAACGCATGGGAGTCCACGTTCGGGGCCCTGGTGCTCCTGGTGTCGATCGAGGGCTTCGTGCGCGGGAAGTTCCTGGCAGTGATGGGCCGGTTCCTGCTGCTGCTCATCACCGTCATCGCCATGTACTTCCTCTGGAAGGACTGGCGCATCGTGGTGGGCACCGCCATGGGGATCGCGGCCATCACCCTCCTGGTGGTCAACCTGCGCGAGGCACTGCGTCGGTGACCCGCCGCCGTGTCCGGCGGCCCTGATGGCCGGACGCCGGTACGGTGAACCCAACTCCACCGCCGGCACACCGGCACCGAACCTGACAGAAGGACCATCCATGAGCATGAACCCCCCGGCGCAGACCTTCCCCAACGGCAAGCCGATGCTGGACGTCAACGGCAACCCCGCGAGCCCCAAGAGCCGGCTCGCGGCCCTCCTGCTCCTGCTGCTCCTCGGGCTGGGCCTGCACCGGTTCTACGTGGGCAAGATCGGGACGGGCATCCTGTACCTGCTCACGCTCGGCGGCCTGGGCATCTGGTTCGTCATCGACCTGGTGATGATCCTGATCGGGTCGTTCACCGACAAGCAGGGCCGGGTCGTCGCCAACTGGTAGACCCTCCCGACTCCCGAGCGCAACAACGGGCCCGCCGTTCTGCCCAGTGGCAGAGGTCGGGCCCGTTGGCGTGCGGAGGACTCAGGCGGTCTCGTCCTCGACGAGCAGGTCGCGGGTCCGGTTGGGGTCGACCGGGATCCCCGGGCCCATCGTCGTGGCGATGGTCGCCTTCTTGATGTAGCGACCCTTGGCCGCGGATGGCTTGAGCCGGGTGATCTCGTCGATCGCCGCGCCGTAGTTCTCCACCAGCTGGGCCTCGGTGAAGGAGACCCGCCCGATCGGGAAGCTCAGGTTCGCGTGCTTGTCGGTGCGGAACTCGATCTTGCCGCCCTTGATCTCGGTCACGGCCTTGGCCACGTCCATCGTGACGGTGCCGGTCTTGGGGTTGGGCATGAGGCCACGTGGCCCCAGCACCTTGCCCAGGCGGCCGACCTTGCCCATCAGGTCGGGCGTGGCGACCGCGGCGTCGAAGTCGGTCCAGCCGGCGGCGACCTTCTCGATCATGTCGTCGCCCCCGACGAAGTCCGCGCCGGCGGCGCGCGCCTCGTCGGCCTTGGCGGCGTTGGCGAAGACCAGGACCCGAGCGGTCTTGCCGGTGCCGTGTGGGAGGTTGACGGTGCCGCGCACCATCTGGTCGGCCTTGCGGGGGTCGATGCCCAGCCGCATGGCGACCTCGACGGTCGCGTCGAACTTCGCCGGACTCGTCTCCTTGGCCAGTCGCACCGCGCTGAGCGGGGTGTGCAACGCCGAGGCGTCGATCTTCTCGGCTGCCTTGCGGTAGCCCTTGCTGCGCTTCATGACGGATTCCTCTCCGTTGGTGGTGTTGCGGGCCGCGCAGGCCCTACCACGCGTTCGTGGGTGGGGCGTCTCACTCGGAGACGGTGATCCCCATCTGGCGGGCTGTGCCCTCGATGATCTTCATCGCGGCATCGATGTCGTTGGCGTTGAGGTCGGGCATCTTGACCTCGGCGATCTCCTTGACCTGGGCCTTGGTGATCGAGCCGACCTTGTCCTTCTGGGGAACGCCGGAGCCCTTCTCGACTCCTGCGGCCTTCAGGATCAGCTTCGCCGCCGGCGGGGTCTTGAGCACGAAATCGAACGAACGATCCTCGTACACCGTGATCTCGACCGGGATGACCTGACCGCGCTGGGCCTCAGTCGCGGCGTTGTAGGCCTTGCAGAACTCCATGATGTTCACGCCGTGCTGGCCCAGGGCCGGGCCGACGGGCGGCGCCGGGTTGGCCTGGCCGGCTGTGATCTGGAGCTTGATCAGGCCAGTGACCTTCTTCTTCTTGGGAGGCATTTCTCGGGTCCTTCGTGTGGGTGCACCCGCGGCGCGTTCACCGCGGGAATCTGTGGGGCGCTCGCGCGCCTAGTTCTTCTCGATCTGGTCGAACCGCAGCTCGACCGGGGTCTCGCGGCCGAAGATCTCGACGAGGCCGGTGATCTTCTGGCCCTCGATGTTGATCTCCGACACGGTGGCATGCAGGGTGGCGAAGGCACCGTCGATGACGGTGACGGAGTCCCCCGGGGACAGGTCGATCTCGACGACCTTGGCCGGCTTGCCCGCGCCCTTCGACCCCGATCCACCGGCGCCGCCGGCGATCGGCTCGACCACGACCTCCGGCTCCGGGGCAAGGATCGCCACGACCTCCTCCAGGCTCAGGGGGAGCGGCTGGTGGGCGTGGCCGACGAAGCCGGTCACACCCGGGGTGTGGCGCACGGTGCCCCAGGACTCGTCGGTGAGGTCCATGCGGACCAGCACGTACCCGGGGAACTTGTTGCGCTTGACCTGCTTCTTCTGGCCGTTCTTGATCTCCACGACCTCCTCGATCGGGACCTCGACCTGGAAGATGTAGTCCTCCATGTTCAGCGAGGTGGCCCGGGTGAGCAGGTTGGCCTTCACCTTGTTCTCGTAGCCGGCGTAGGAGTGGATCACGTACCAGTCGCCGGGGGCCGCGGCCATCTCCTCCCGGAAGGCGGCGAGGGGATCGACCGGGGCCGGCTCCTCCTCGACGGCAGCGGCCTCCTCGGCGGACACCTCGAGGACCTCGCCGGTCTCCGGGTCCACGACCTCGACCGTGGCATCGCCGGCAGCGTCGGCCTGGTCGGGCCCGTCGCCCGGGGCGTCCTCGGCGACCGCCGGCACGTCGACGTCGTCGAGAGCTCGGGGCAGCGTCGATCCCGTCGGCGGCCTTCAGGGCAGCCGACCAGTCGAACTCGGCGGCCTCGCCCTCGGGGGCGTCGAACTCGTCGGTCGATCCAGACACAGTCGTCCTCGCAGATCTAGTACGGGGTGCGCAGCTCAGCTGAAGATCTGCAGCACCAGTCGTGTGAACAGGAAGTCGAAGACCGCCACCATGGCGGTGAAGATCGCCACGAAGACGATCACGACCCAGGTGTAGGTGATCAACTCCCTGCGCGTGGGCCAGATGACCTTGCGCAGCTCGGCAACGATCTGGCGCATGAACAGCGTGAACCGCGCCCACAGGTTGGCCTTGCCGGCAGGCTTCTTGTCGCCGGACGAGCCACGGTCGGTCGTGGTGCTGCTCTCGCTCACAGATCCTCCGAAGTAGGCACGCGCGCCCACAGGTTTGATGACGCGAGACGCGAACGTCCCGCCTCGCAGGGCCGGAGGGACTTGAACCCCCAACCGCCGGTTTTGGAGACCGGTGCTCTACCAATTGAGCTACGACCCTATGGACTTCTTGACCCGGGCAGGCTACCGCGAGGGTGCGCCGACCCGGATGACCCAGTGTACGGTGCCACCCCCCGCGGCCCAAATGCTCGCCCCGTGACGGCGTGATCGACCGTGACGGACGCCTGCAGCCCTCACTACGATGGCCCCATGCCTGCTGACTCCCGCGTCTCTGCCCGCGTCGGTGCCATCGCCGAGTCCGCGACCCTGGCCGTCGATGCCAGGGCCAAGGCGCTCAAGGCCGCCGGGCGGCCCGTGATCGGGTTCGGCGCCGGCGAGCCCGACTTCCCCACGCCGGACTACATCGTCGAGGCGGCCGCGGCGGCCTGCCGCGACCCCCGCTGGCACCGGTACACGCCGGCAGGTGGCCTGCCCGAGCTGAAGGAGGCGGTTGCCGCCAAGACCTACCGCGACTCCGGTCTCGTGGTGAAGCCCAGCCACGTGCTGATCACCAACGGCGGCAAGCAGGCGCTCTACAACGCCTTCGCAGCCCTGCTCGACCCGGGTGACGAGGTGCTGCTGCCCGCCCCGTACTGGACCACCTACCCCGAGTCCATCGCACTCGCAGGCGGCACGACGGTCGTGGTCCCGACGTCCCCGGAGAGCGGGTACCGGGCCACGATCGACCAGTTGGAGGCAGCCCGCACACCCAGCACCAAGGCCCTGGTGTTCGTCTCCCCCTCGAACCCCACGGGTGCGGTGTACTCCCCCGAGGATGTCGCAGCGATCGGTCGATGGGCCCTCGAGCGCGGGCTCTGGGTGGTGACCGACGAGATCTACGAGCACCTGGTCTACGGCGACGCGGAGTTCTCCTCGATGCCCGTGGAGGTCCCCGAGCTCGCCGAGCGCTGCATCGTGGTCAACGGGGTGGCCAAGACCTATGCCATGACCGGGTGGCGGGTGGGCTGGCTCATCGGCCCAGAGGACATCGTGAAGGCCGCCACCAACCTGCAGTCGCACGCGACCTCGAACGTCGCCAACGTCTCCCAGATCGCGGCCCTGGCGGCGGTGTCCGGGGACCTGGCTGCCGTGGAGATGATGAAGGTGGCCTTCGACCGCCGCCGGCGGCGCATCGTGTCGCTGCTCTCGGAGATCCCGGGGGTGCTCTGTCCCGAGCCGGAGGGCGCGTTCTATGTCTACCCCTCGGTCGAGGACCTCCTGGGCAAGGAGATCCGCGGGAAGCGCCCGGCCACCTCGGCTGAGCTCGCCACGCTGATCCTCGACGAGGTGGAGGTCGCCGTCGTTCCCGGGGAGGCCTTCGGTACCCCCGGGTACCTGCGGCTGTCCTACGCGCTGGGCGATGCCGACCTCGAGGAGGGGGTGGCCCGGATGTCCGGCCTGCTCGGCGAGGCTCGCTGACGCGGGTCACTTCCCCGCCTCCCTACAGGACGCACCCCACGAGCACCGGCTCGTTCTCCAGGACGATGCCGAATCGCTGGGCGACTCCGGCCCGCACCGCCCGGGCCAGCTCCAGCAGGTCCTCGGCGGTCGCCCCACCGCGGTTGGTCACCGCAAGGGAGTGCTTGGTGGACAGCGAGGCGGGGGCGCCCGGATTGACCGCGAACCCGCGGGCGAACCCGGCGTGCGTGATCAGCCAGGCGGCTGAGGTCTTGATCGACCCGTCGGCCTGGGTGAAGCGTGGGGCGTCGGCGGGCAGGGCGTCGGCCGACGCCTCGCTGAGGATCGGGTTGGTGAAGAACGAGCCGGCGCTCCACGTGTCGTGGTCGGACTCGTCGAGGACCATGCCCTTGCTCCGGCGCAGCTCCAGCACCGCCGCCCGGACCGCGCTCGCGGGCGCCCGGTCACCCACGCCAACCTCGAGCAGCCCAGCCAGCTCCGCGTACCGGATCGGGGCACCCAGTGGGTCGACCGCCAGGTCGAGGGTGACCGAGAGGACGACCCAGCGCCCGGCCTCGCGCTTGAGCACCGAGCTCCGGTACCCGAACCCCGCCTCGGCCGGCTCCATCCGGCGGACGGCACCGGTGCGGCGGTCGAGGACCTCGAGGGACTCGATGACCTGGGCGACCTCAGCCCCGTAGGCGCCCACGTTCTGGATCGGCGTCGCCCCCGTGGAGCCGGGGATGCCGGAGAGCGCCTCGACCCCGGACCACCCGGACTCGACAGCGGTCGCGACGAATGCCTCCCACGGCTCACCGGCGGCCACGCGGACGCGCACCCGACCCGGCGCCGCCGGCTCCACGGCGAGCCCCCGGGTGACGATCCGGGCGACGGTGCCTGGGAAGCCGGCGTCGGCGACGAGCAGGTTCGACCCACCGCCCACCAGGAGAAGCGGCTCGCCGGCGGCGTCGGCCGCGGTGACAGTCGCGACGAGGTCGGCCTGGGTGGCGGCGTCCACCACCGACCGGGCGGGGCCACCCACGCGCAGCGTCGTCATGTCCGCAAGGGCCGGTGGCTCCCGGGGGGCCGTCGGTCCGGATGCGCGGGCGGTCATCGCGAGATCCTTCCCGTGGCCGCCAACTCGCGCGGGGCTGTCCTGGCCACGACCCCGAGAAGCCCGAGCCCGACGATGCACAGACCCAGGCTCAGCCAGTCCAGGGGGATCATCCTGTCGGCCAGCGTCAGGGCCAGGTTCCCGACCAGCACGACGAGGGTGGCCACCGGAAGTGGCCAGCCGAGCGGATCTGTCGCCCAGCCCAGCCAACCCGACCGATCACGGCCCGGCCATCGGGGGGTCATCCACCAGCGACCGATGTTGCCCATCAGGGCGATGTCGACCAGGGCTGCGACGCTGGCCAGCGCCAGCGGTCCGGTGCCCCCCGGGCTGCGGGGGCCCTCCTGGGTCCACGCGAGGACCAACAGCATCAGCCAGAGCAGGGAGGTCGCCGCGAGCCAGGCCCCCAGCCGTACGCACCGCCCCACCCACCGTCGCCACTGGGGATCGACCTGCTCACTGTCGGCGCTCAGGGCTGCCCCTCGGGACCAGCGAGCTCCGGGTGCTGTCGCAGGTAGCGGGCCTCATCGTTGAGGTAGGCGTAGTAGAGGCCGATCAGGATCCCGCCGCCCACGAAGTTGCCGGCAAGGCAGATGAGCACGTTGAGAGTCGCCGGGACGAGCGCGATGCCCTCCTGGAGGCCCACCATCGTGAACAGGACCGTGTTGGCCACCGAGTGCTCGAAGCCGAGGTAGGCGAACACGAAGACGCTGACGATCATCGCCAGTGCCTTCATCAGGTCCTCCTTGATGGCCCCGTTGTAGACCATCAGCATCGCGAGGTTGATGAAGAAGTTGCAGAGGATCGCCCGGACGAACAGGTCCATCCAGCCCACGGCGCCCTCGGTGACGAATGCCAGTTTCACATCGACCGAGTGCAGCATGAGCTCCATCGTCGGCTCGCTGATGATGGAGGAGGCCCACGCCAGGACGGCCACGAACAGCCCGCCGAGGAAGTTCCCGATGTAGCACAAGGTGAGGACTCGGAACATCGGCCGCGCAGTGATCCGCCGGAAGTAGTAGCCGATCGAGGTGATCATCATGTTCGAGGTCAGCAGCTCGGACTTCGAGTAGTAGATGAAGACCAGCGCGAAGCCGAAGAAGGTCGAGCCGAGGAGCTTGCCGATCGGCAGCAGGCCCTCGGGTTCCACCCCCGTGTCGCCCACCGACTCGAAACCGGCCTGGATCGTGTAGTTGCCGATGTACAGCAGCCCGACGATGACCCCGGCCATCGCGGCGCGCATGAGGTAGCGCCGCTTCATCTGGCCGGTCATCTCGGTCTTGTACTCGAGCATCTCGAGGATCGAGGAGATGAACAGCTTCCCCGGGAACAGCTTCTGGGTCTCCATGCGGGCCCCTTCTGCGGCGGAGTCTCGCTGGGAATCCTAGTGAGGCGTGCGGGCCCTAGCCTGTTGGGCGCTCGCCGCTGGGGGGCCGGGGCACGCCTCGGGGTCGCCGGCCGAGTGGCCCGGGCATGTCGAAGGGGAGCCCCACCCAGGTGGGAACTCCCCTTCGACGACAGGCACGCGCCGCGTGCGATGGCCCTCGTGGAACCTCAACCGGTCCACGCGGGCACGGCGCGGAGGCTCGCACAGGAGCACCGCCCCGACCGACCCTCAGCGGGTCTCCTTGTGGGCCGTGTGCTGGTTGCAGTTGGCGCAGTACTTCTTCACCTCGAGGCGGTCCGGGTCGTTGCGCCGGTTCTTCTTGGTGATGTAGTTGCGGTGCTTGCACTCCTGGCAGGCCAAGGTGATCTTCGGCCTGATGTCAGTGGACTTGCCCACGGGACTGCCCTTCCTTCTCTCACGCCACGGTGGGCGCCTCGTGCTGGGCCCTGACGGGCACCGGGTCTGGTAGCGGAGGCCGGACTTGAACCGGCGACACAGCGATTATGAGCCGCTTGCTCTGCCAGGCTGAGCTACTCCGCCCTGCAAGGTCGGCCCTGGCGGGCCTGCTCTTCCGAGCCCCTTTACGGAATCGAACCGTAGACCTTCTCCTTACCATGGAGACGCTCTGCCGACTGAGCTAAAGGGGCAATGCGCGACAAGGTTACCCGACCGGCAGTGCATTGACGAAATCGCCGAACCCCGTCCCGGGGGGCTCACCAGGGGTAGGAGACACCCGTCAACGTGGCGCTCACATCCCAGAGCCGGCGGGCGGAATCGAGGTCACGAGCGGCCTCCGACGGGGTCTCGAAGCCGGGTTCGCCACGCTGGCCCATGAACCCCGTGGGGCCGATGTAGGTGCCGCTGGGGACGCCGGGATCCCCGGCCGCCATGAGCGTCGGCCAGGCGCCGGCCTCAGCCGACTGGGCAAGGACGCGGTTGACCAGCGACATCATCCGCACCCCGATCCGGCTGCCGGACATCTGCGGTCCCACCGATTGGAGGTTGGTCGCGGCGTAGCCCGGGTGCACCGCGATGCTGAGCAGGGCGACGTCCGCAGCCTCGGATCGACGATGCAGCTCGAGGGCGAACAGGATGTTGGCCAGCTTGCTCTGCCCGTACGCCCGCCACTTCTGGTAGGACTCCACGCCCTGCAGGTCGTCGAAGTCCATCCGGCCGAACCGGTGGGCGCCGCTGGAGACCGTGACCACGCGCCCGCCAGGGCGGATGCTCCCCACCAGCAGGCCGGTGAGGGCGAAGTGTCCAAGATGGTTGGTCCCGAACTGCATCTCGAATCCGTCGACTGTCTCGCGCCGCGGGATCGCCATCACCCCGGCGTTGTTGACCAGGACGTCCAGCCCGTCCGGATGGGAGGCGCTCCACCCGGAGGCGAACTCGCGCACGCTGGCGAGGTCTGCGAGGTCCAGACGGGCCACCTCGACCTGGGCTCCCGGGGCCGCGACCGCGCGGATCTGCTCGGCTGCGGACGCCCCGCGTCCGCCGTCCCGGACAGCGAGGGTGACCTGCGCTCCATGAGCGGCAAGCGCCTTGGCCGCCTCGAGGCCGATTCCGGAGTTGGCGCCGGTCACGATGATCGATCGTCCGGTGAGGTCGGGGATGTCCGAGCTGCTCCATGTCATGATCCAGGATTCTCCCACCGGATCGCCGATCTCGCCGGGCATCCTGCGATCCGGGGCCCGAGCGCCCGTTGGCCGCCCGTCGGCCCGAGGCCCAAGTTCTGAGCGCCCGCTGGCCCGGGACCCAAGCGGACCGGCGCACCCTGCCCCGACCGGGAGGCGCAGAGGCGCCCCCTTCGTGGTGCGGGGGGCGCCTCGGTCGCGTGGCGGGTGTTGGGTTCGAACCAACGTAGGCTGAGCCGGCAGATTTACAGTCTGCTCCCTTTGGCCGCTCGGGCAACCCGCCGTAGCCCGTCGATGGTACCCGGCTCACCGGGCGCGGGACAAACCACCGGGTGGCTCAGGTCGGACAGCGAGTGCAGCGATCCGATGACGGGCCTCAGCAGTCGGGAGCAAACCTCGCGGGGGTTCGCGTCGATTGGGCACACGTTATGTCAGAGCTAGCGACAGGAACGGGCGCGAGGCCGATCCTGGGCCGGGGGAATCCCGCTGGCAGGGCTGGGTTCGACCGGAACGGGCGCGCAGTTCACCCCGGTGACGAGTCGGGCCGGGGGCACGCTCCTGATCCCCTCCTGACGAGACTCACGCGCGTGGGGGGGACCCGCAGGAGCACCGACCTGTGCTCCGCCAGGAGCTGGGCCGATGCACCCCCATTAGGCTGGGCCCATGGCAGACAGCAGCTTCGACATCGTCAGCAAGGTCGACCACCAGGAGGTCGACAACGCCCTGAACCAGGCCGCCAAGGAGGTGGCCACGCGTTTCGACTTCAAGAACACCGGGACGACCATCGCCTGGCGCGGCGAGGAGGGCATCGAGATCACCTCGAGCACCGAGGAGCGCTGCAAGGCGGCCCTCGACGTGCTCAAGGACAAGCTCGTCAAGCGTCAGGTCTCGCTCAAGGCCCTCGACGCCGGGGAGCCGCGCCCGTCGGGCAAGGAGACCAAGATCCAGTGCTCGCTGAAGGCCGGCATCTCGAAGGAGCAGGCCAGCAAGCTGAACAAGATGATCCGTGACTCCGCGCCCAAGGGAGTCAAGTCCCAGGTGATGGGCGAGGAGCTGCGCGTGAGCGCGAAGAGCCGCGATGACCTGCAGGCGGTGCAGAAGCTGGTCCGCGAGGCCGACCTCGACTTCGCGGTCCAGTTCGTCAACTACCGGTGATGCCCGGTCGGTTCGCCGATGCCGACCCCATCCTCTTCGACCTCGACGGGACGCTGACCGAGTCAGGTCCGGGGATCATCAGTTCCGTGCGCTACGCCCTCGAGAAGATGGGAGGGCCTGTCCTGGACGACGACGCACTGGGGCGGTTCATCGGTCCGCCCCTGCTCGACTCCTTCCGGGACTTCTGCGGGTTCGACCCTGCCGAGGTCACGGTCGCGATCGCCGCCTACCGCGAGTACTACGCCACCGACGGCCAGTACGAGAACGCCGTGTACGACGGGATCCCCGAGCTGCTGGCGAGCCTGCGCGCGGCGGGGCGCACGCTGGCGGTCGCGACCTCCAAGGCCGAGGTGTTCGCCGAGTCGATCCTGGACCACTTCGCCCTCACCGAGCACTTCGCCACGATCGTCGGCTCCGAGCTCGACGGCCGGCGCACGGCCAAGGCCGACATCATCACCGAGGCGCTGGCCCGGCTGGGCCGGCCAACGGCCGGGACCGTGATGATCGGTGACCGCAGCCACGACGTGCGCGGGGCGGCCACCGTGGGCGTGGGCAGCATCGGGGTGCTCTGGGGCTACGGAGACGATGCGGAGCTCACCGCCGCAGGGGCGGATGCACTGGCGGCCTCGCCGGCCGAGCTGCTGGGCCAACTGACCCCCTGACCTTCGTCGGGGTGGTCGTCGGCGTGAACGGAACCGCCGTCGGATCGTCGGAATCGTTCACACCGATCTGAGCCTCACCCCTCGAGCTGGTCGATCCCGTGGCGCAGACCGTCCGGTGCGGACGTGGCCGGCACGGCGTCCGGGCGCCACTCCAGTGCGTCGAAGGGGCACACGTCGACGCAGATGCCGCAGTACATGCACACGCCCCAGTCGATGGTGAACGCGTCGAGCACGTTGACCGTCCGCGGGCGGCGCGCACCGGGGTCGCCGACGAGCTCCTGGTGGGCCTGCAGCGAGATGCACCACGTCGGGCACTCCCGGACGCACAGCATGCAGGAGGTGCAGTTGCCCGGGAGGAGCGCGATCCGCGCGTGCCCGGTCACGGCTGCCACTCCGACGGGACCCCGGGCGGGCCCGGGCGGGTCCGTGGACGCGCGGCCACCCGTCCGCCGGCAGGACGATCCGAGGGCTCGACCGCCCCGGGCCAGGGGGTGGCGATCCGGGCCGGCAGGGCAGTCGTGCGGCGCAGCGGGTGCCCAGCGTCGCCCGTGGTCAGCAGCGGTCGCAGGTCCGGATTCCCCGCGAACGTGACCCCGAACATCTCGTGGACCTCGCGCTCGTGCCAGGCGGCGCCGGGGTACACGCCGACCAGCGAGGCCAGCACCGGGACATCGCGGTTCACGGCCGTCCATACGAGATGGCGCGCCCCACCCGCGACATCGACGAGGTGCGCGACGACCTCGATCCGTCCGTTGCCCGGAGCATCGACAGCCGTCAGCATGTCGAGCATCGTCGCCCCCGTCGCCGCGAGACCGGCGCAGGACGACTCCCACTGCTCCGGGTCCACCCGGTGCTCATGGGCGCGCACGAAGCACCTCCGCCAGTCCGGCCACGAGGTCCTCGGGCCGCGGTGGGCAGCCGGGCACCCACACGTCCACCGGCACCACCTCATGGGCGCCGGGCAGGACGCTGTACGAGTCCCAGTACGGCCCGCCGGTCGCGGCGCAGGCACCGAAGGCCAGCACCGCTCGCGGTTCGGGCAGCTCGGCGAACGCCGCGGCCAGCGCCGGCGCGAGGCGGGTGGTGACAGTCCCGGCGACCACCAGGACGTGGAGGTCAGCCGCCACCGGCCCCTCCGGGGCTGCGCCCGCACCATCGATGGCGTCCACCAGCGCGGCGGCCCGTCGGGCCTCCCGGACCTCGATCCCGCAGCAGGCCAGCCCGAGCTCGACGACGTGCAGGGACACGCGCTGGGCTCCGACCCGGACCCAGCGGTGCTGCACCGCTCCGACCACCACGGGGGCAAGGCTAGGGCCTCGCGCATGCCACGTCGCTGGCGCTGCGCCCATACCGGGCACGCAACGCCGCGGCCAGGTGACGCGGCAGCACCGATCATGGGACAGAATGAAGGGCCGAAGGCAACCCTTAGTTGAAGTGAGTCCCCCGGGACGCGAAAGGCACGGACCGTGAGCAAGCCGGTAGTTCCGCTGGAGAAGGTCATCATCCGCTTCGCCGGCGACTCCGGGGACGGCATGCAGCTCACCGGCGACCGCTTCACCCACGAGACGGCGTCCTTCGGCAACGACCTGTCCACCCTGCCGGACTTCCCTGCCGAGATCCGCGCACCAGCCGGCACGGTCCACGGGGTCAGTGCCTTCCAGCTGCAGTTCGCCGACCACGCGATCCAGACCCCGGGCGACGCCGCCGATGTCCTGATCGCGATGAACCCCGCGGCGCTGAAGAGCAACCTGCACCATGTCCGCCGTGGCGGGCATCTGATCATCAACAGCGACGAGTTCACCAAGCGCGCCGTCGAGAAGGTCGGCTACGCCGCTGACCCCCTCAACGACGACAGCCTCGAGTCCTACGTCGTCCACCCGGTGAGCCTGACCACCCTGACGGTCGAGGCGCTCAAGGGTTTCGCCATCACCAAGAAGGAGGCCGAGCGGGCGAAGAACATGTTCGCCCTGGGCCTGCTCAGCTGGCTGTACTCACGCGGGACCGAGGGTACCCGCGCCTTCCTCACCGCGAAGTTCGGCCGCAAGCCCGAGATCCTCGCCGCGAACCTCGCTGCGTTCGATGCCGGCTGGGCGTACGGCGAGACCACCGAGGACTTCGCCGTCCACTACGAGGTCAGCCCCGCGGTCATGCCGCCCGGGGTGTACCGCAACATCACCGGCAACACTGCCCTGTCCTACGGGCTGATCGCCGCCGCCGAGCTCTCCGGGCTCCCGCTGTTCCTCGGCTCCTACCCCATCACCCCGGCCAGCGACATCCTCCACGAGCTGAGCCGGCACAAGGAGTTCGGCGTGCGCACGCTGCAGCTCGAGGACGAGATCGCCGGCATCGGCGCGGCACTCGGGGCGGCCTACGGCGGCTCGTTGGCCGTGACCACCACCTCTGGCCCCGGGATCGCGCTGAAGTCCGAGACGATCGGGCTCGCCGTGGCCACGGAGCTGCCGCTGCTGGTCATCGACGTCCAGCGTGGGGGACCCTCGACCGGCCTGCCCACGAAGACCGAGCAGGCCGACCTGCTGCAGGCGATGTTCGGGCGCAATGGAGAGGCTCCGGTGCCCATCGTTGCCCCCCAATCCCCGAGCGACTGCTTCGACGCCGCCATCGAGGCCGCCCGGATCGCCCTGACGTACCGCACGCCCGTCATGCTGCTCTCCGACGGATACCTGGCCAACGGCTCGGAGCCGTGGCGGGTCCCGGACGTCGCGGACCTGCCCGACCTGCACGTGGAGTTCGCGACGCAGACCAACCACACTCTCGAGGACGGCACCGAGGTCTACTGGCCCTACAAGCGCGACCCGGAGACTCTGGCCCGGCCCTGGGCCGTCCCCGGCACGCCGGGCCTCGAGCACCGGATCGGCGGGATCGAGAAGGCCGATGGCTCGGGGGCCATCAGCTACGACCCCGACAACCACGACTTCATGGTCCGCACCCGCCAGGCGAAGGTGGACGGGATCGCCAGGACGATCCCCCCGCTCGAGGTCGACGACCCCGACGGCGACGCGCGGGTGCTCGTCCTGGGCTGGGGCTCGACGCACGGCCCGATCGGTGCCGCGTGCGGCATCATCCGCGCCGAGGGTGGCAATGTCGCCCACGCCCACCTGCGCCACCTCAACCCGTTCCCGGCCAACACCGGCGAGGTGCTGCGCGCCTATGACCGCGTGCTCATCCCGGAGATGAACCTGGGCCAGCTGAGCATGCTCATCCGCGCCAAGTACCTGGTGGACGCCCAGGGCTACAACCAGGTCCGCGGCCTGCCCTTCAAGGCCACGGAGCTTGCCGACCAGATCCGGGAGATCCTGTGAGCATCGACCTGTCCGCCTCCCGATCCCTGAGCCTCGTACCCAAGGCAGAGGCTCCCCAGTCGGCCAAGGAGTTCAAGAGCGACCAGGAGGTCCGCTGGTGCCCCGGCTGCGGGGACTACGCGATCCTGGCCGCGGTGCAGTCCTTCCTGCCCGAGCTGGGAGTGCGCCGGGAGAACATCGTGTTCATCTCCGGCATCGGCTGCTCCTCGCGTTTCCCGTACTACCTGGACACGTACGGGATGCACTCGATCCACGGGCGTGCTCCCGCCATCGCCACCGGCCTGTCGACCTCACGACCCGACCTGACCGTGTGGGTCGTGACCGGCGATGGCGACGCCCTGAGCATCGGCGCCAACCACTTCCTGCACGCACTGCGCCGGAACGTGAACATCAAGATCCTGCTGTTCAACAACCGGATCTATGGCCTGACCAAGGGCCAGTACTCACCCACCTCCGAGGCCGGCAAGGTCACGAAGTCCACCCCCATGGGCTCGATCGACTACCCGTTCAACCCGATCTCGGTGGCTCTGGGCGCCGAGGCCTCGTTCGTGGCCCGCACGATCGACTCCGACCGCAAGCACCTGACCGAGGTGCTGCGCCAAGCGGCAGCGCACGAGGGATCGGCCCTGGTCGAGATCTACCAGAACTGCAACATCTTCAACGACGGCGCCTGGGAGCCGCTCAAGGACTCGTCCGTCCGCGAGGACAACCTGATCCGCCTCGAGCACGGCAAGCCCATCCGCTTCGGCGCCAACGGGCAGAAGGGCGTGGCCCGGCGCGAGGACGGCGTCCTGCACGTCGTCGACGACGTGGCTCACTGCGACGGTGACTGCCTCTGGGTCCACGACGCGCACGCAGCCGAGCCCTCCACGGCGTTCGCACTGTCGCGGCTGGCCGACTTCGACACGCTGGAGAACACCGCCATCGGCGTCTTCCGCGACGTGCGCAGGCCGGTCTACGACCACCTGCTCGCCGAGCAGCTGGAGCGCGCGACCGCCAAGGGCCGTGGTGACCTGGCCACCCTCCTCACCGGACGGGACACCTGGACGATCCCCGGCTGATCGGGGACACCGAGGTGAAGGGCCGTCAGTGCTTGCGGTGCCGCAGCACTGCCACCGACCCCGTCGCGTGGTGCAGCAGCGACTGGCTCGTCGAGCCCAGCAGCATCCCCAGGAACGCCCCCCGACCGTGTGAGCCCACGACAGTGAGGCTCGCCCGGCCCGAGGCCTCGACCAGCGCCGGCGCGGGACGGCCGTGGGCGACGTTGGTGGTGATCGGCACGTCCGGGTACCTCTCACGCCATCCGGCGAGGACCTCGGAGGTCACCCGCTGCTCGAACCCGGTGGTCGCGGCGGTGATCTCGACCGGGGGGACGTAGGGAACGACCCCGGGGTAGACCGGGATCGCGTAGCTGTGCACGACCTCGAGTCCCAGACCATGGCGTGAGGCGTGGTCGATGGCCCATCCGACCAGTTCCTCCGACTCCGGCGAGCCGTCCACCCCGACCACCACCGGCCCGTCAGCCGGGCCCTGCGCCTGGACGACGATGACCGGGCAGTGCGCGTGCGAGGCCACGTGCGAGACCGTCGACCCGAGGATCACCGAGGAGATCGAGCTGTGCCCCCGGGACCCGATCACGACCATGACGGCAGTCCGGCTCTGGTCGACCAGGACACTGGCCGGCGAGCCCGCGGTGGCGACGGTCTCGACCGCGACGCCGGCCCTCGTCACGACCTCCGCCGCCTGGGCCACCAGCGCGGGTCCCTCGTGGGGCAGGGTCGTGGCCAGGACCGGAGCCCCGGACATCGTGGCGGCCGCGCCGTCCCACGCCGCGAGGTCGGGCTCGCAGTAGACCACCCGGACGCCGAGGTGCCGCGACGCCGCCTCCCGGACCGCCCAGTCCAGGGCAGCCCGCGAGTCCGGCGAGTTGTCGTACCCGACGACGATCTGCGTGGACGTGGACATCGCACATCCCTCCTCGGCGCCGCTGTCCGTCGCGACCACCGCGGGACCCGCTGCGCCACCTCCATCCTGACGCCCATCCACGCGGGGCGGATAGGGACCATGGTCGCCTCCTGGCGCACAGGGCCTACGAGTCGTTTCGGGGTCCGAACCGTGGCGCTGGACCGGGAACCCGTGCCCCGGTCACGGGATCGTCGACGAAGGTCCCCCGCGCCGCGAGCTGCGGATGGTCGGGGGCCTCGGTCATGTCCAGCACCGGGGTCAGGCACGCGTTGGTGCCGGCGAAGACCGCCGCCCACTCGTCGCGGGTCCGGGTGCAGAACGCCCGCTCCAGGTGCTCGCGCAGGGCCGGCCAGCCTCGCGGGTCCCACTGCTCGGGCAGGTCCGCGGGGTCGAGACCGAGGCCGGCGAGGAGCTCGGAGTAGAAGGCCGGCTCCAGGGCCCCGAGGGCCACGAACCGACCGTCCGCGCATGTGTAGGTGTCGTAGAAGGGAGCGCCCCCGTCCAGGGTGTTCTCCCCCGGGGGGTTGGGCCACAGGCCCTGGGCACGTTGGCCATGGACCAGGCTCATGAGGTTGGCCGCACCATCGACCATGGCCGCGTCGACCACGACACCGCGACCGCTCCGGGCAACCTCCAGCAGCGCGGCCAGGACGCCCACGACCAGGTAGGTCGATCCACCGCCGTGGTCGGCGATCAGGTTCAGCGCCATGACCGGTCGCTCGCCCGCCCGCGCGGTGTGCCGCAGCGGCCCGGCGATCGCGCTGTAGTTGATGTCGTGCCCGGCCAGCGCCGCCCAGGGGCCGGTCTGGCCCCAGCCGGTCATCCGGCCGTAGACCAGGCGCGGGTTCACCGCCCAGCAGTCCCCCGGCCCCAGGCCGAGACGCTCGGCGGCCCCGGGCCGGAACCCCTCGATCAGCAGGTCGGACTCGGCGACCAGCGCCAGGGCCTCGCTGCGCCCGGAGTCGGAGCGCAGGTCCACCACGCGGGTGGGGCGACCGCGCAGCAGCGGGTCCCGGCCGGGCACGTGACCCAGTGGCTGGCCCCCCGGCCGATCCAGCCGGACGCCCGTGGCACCGAGGTCGGCCAGCATCATGCCGGCGTGCGGCACGGGGCCGATACCGCCGAGCTCCACGAACCGCACACCGGCCAGCGGGCCGGCGGCCGCAGGCACCGTGGGCTGCTCGTAGGCCCCACCGGGATCGCCCATGTGCGGGCTACTTGTCCCTGTTGTCGACGACGAAGCCGATGTCCCCGGCATACCAGCCGGACATCCGCTCATCGATCTCCTCGTCGGTCTCCGCGGTCGGTTCGGCAACGCTGGAGGCATCGCGCGGGTCAGTGAGGTGGCGCTTCGTCGCCGCGTCGCGCAGGTCGCGGGTCCCGGCGTCGGGGGTGCCTCCGACCGCGTCGACCACATGGTCGAGGTCGCCGCCGTACAGGCCCTCGTAGTGCGAGTTCGGGTACGGCCGGGTCGGCGTGGCCGAGGGCCGGGGCGGCAGGTGCGCGTCAGCGTGGGCGGCGACTGCCGCGCTGGCCGAGCTGACGTCGCCGGGGTAGGAGCCGGAGATCTGGGCGTGCACCTCGGCCTCGTCGCCGGCGTGCGGGTGCGAGGCGACGATCCGGCGTACACCGACGAGGGCATCGGCAGGGATGCGCAGGGGCAGGTCGTCACCAGCGCAGGTCACCAGGACGTGGTCGACATCACGCGCCAACGACACGACGGTCAGCCAGCGCAGCTTCTCGGGGTGGTCGTCCCAGACCATGTCGGCCAGGCTGAGCTGGAGGGCGGGGATCCGGTCAACGTCGACGATCATCATCCATCCCACGTGCGGTGTCGCCACGACTCTCGCAGCGCCACCGAGTCTACGCGCGGGCTGCGGGGCCGGACCCCGGGCCCTACAGGTCCTCGACGAGGTCGGGCTGGCGCGAGCGCGAGTTGCGCAGCGCGTCGAGCGTGAACACCCCGAGAGCCATCCAGACGCCTGCGAAGGCCAGCCAGCGCTGCGGCGACATCGGCTCGTTGAACGCCCATACGCCGATGACCAGCTGGAGGGTGGGCGCGATGTACTGCAACGGCCCCAGGACCGACAGCGGCACCCGGTGGGCGGCGAACCCGAAGAACAGCAGCGGCAGCGCGGTGACCGGCCCGGCCCCGACCATGAGCAGCGCGTGCCCCCAGCCGTTGGCTCCGAACGCGAGCTCGTCACGGGCCCAGAGCCACCCGATGTAGGTCAGGGCCAACGGCGTCAGGACCATCATCTCGACGGTCAGGCTGGCGATGGCGTCCACGCCGGCGAGCTTCTTGGCCAGGCCGTAGAAGCCGAAGGAGAACGCCAGCACCAGGGCGATCCAGGGCAGGCGGCCCGTCGAGACGGTGGCGTAGAGCACGGCGATCGAGGCGATCGCGACGGCCACCCACTGCAACCGTCGCAGCTGCTCGCGCAGGACGATCACGCCCAGCGCGATGGAGACCAGCGGGTTGATGAAGTACCCGAGCGATGCATCGACCACGTGGTCGTTGGCCACCGCCCAGATGAAGATCCCCCAGTTGACCGAGACGATGAGGGCCGCACCCGCCAGGATCAGCAGGCGACGACGATCGGCCAGGACCGCACGCACCGTCCCCCACTGCCCCACCGCAGTGACGAGAACGGCCAGTGCCGCCAGGGAGAAGACGACCCGGGCGGCCAGGACCTCGGTGGCAGACGCCGGCTCGAGGAACCCCCAGTAGAGGGGGAACAGCCCCCACAGGATGTAGGCCGTCAGGCCGGAGGCGACCCCGGCCTGTCGGCCGCTGAGGTCGCCGACTGCCATCAACCAGTCCGCTCGACCACGTAGTCGCAGAGCACCTCGAGGGCAGCGCGGGCGGGACCGGCCGGGAGCGGCGTGAGTGCGGTGCGGGCCTCATCGGCCCATCGGTGCGCCTCGTCACGGGCCCGCTGCATCGCGGGGTGGGCGCGCAGGAGGGCCAGTGCTTCGGCGTGCTCGGCGTCGTCGTGGATCGGCCCGGAGGTCAACGCGATCAGGCGGGCATCGGCCGGGTCGGTCGAGGTCCGGGCGTAGAGGACGGCGAGGGTCGCAACGCCCTCGCGCAGATCCGTACCCGGCGTCTTGCCGGACTGGGTGCGGTCGCTGCCGATGTCGACCAGGTCGTCAGCGAGCTGGAAGGCCACGCCGATGCGCTCGCCGAACGACGCCATCGTCTCGACGACCTCGTCCGGAGCGCCGGCCATCATGGCGCCGAACCGTCCGGCCGTGGCGATCAGGGAGCCGGTCTTGTCGGCCAGCACGCTCACGTGGTGCGCGATCGGGTCCTCGTCCTCGTCCGGCCCGACCGTCTCCCGGATCTGGCCGGTGCACAGCCGCTCGAAGGTGCGGGCCTGGATCCGCACCGCCTCCGGGCCGAGGTCGGCGAGCAGGTCCGAGGCCCGGGCGAACAGGAAGTCGCCGGTGAGGATGGCCACGGTGTTGTCCCAACGGGCGTTCGCCGAGACCGCCCCGCGGCGCAGCGGCGCCTCGTCCATGACGTCGTCGTGGTACAGGGTTGCCAGGTGGGTGAGCTCAACCACCACGGCTGAGGGGACGACCCCCGCCGCCACCGGATCCCCGAACTGGGCCGCCAGCAGTGTCAGCAGCGGGCGGAAGCGCTTGCCCCCCGCATCCACGAGATGGCGTGCGGCGTTCGTGACGAACGGGTACTCACTGACCACCGACTGGCGCAGCAGGCCCTCCACCTCGGCCAGCCGCATCCCGACGTGGGCGTCGAGCCCGGCATCGGGCAGCAGCAGCCCTTCGGGGCGGCTGGAGGTCAGGGAGGGCACGGGACAAGTCTGGCCCACTCCCCCCGTTTGCGCCGAATCGCCCCGGCGGGGCGCACCGCCCATCCGCACCCCGCCCGCTGACGGCCCGCGCCCGGGGGCCGACCGGACGGCGCGGTCCTAGCCGCCACTCGCCATGAACTTGGGTTGCTGTTGCCCCAAGAGCAGCAACACCGTCCCGAATTGTGCAGCGTGGGCGGTCGCCCGCCAGGCCGGTGCGCGGCCGCACGGACCGCGCGCTCAGATGGTGGGGAGCTCGGAGAGGGATGACTCGAAGCTCGCGTCCGGGGTGTCGAGGTCCACCATCCGGCCGTTCAGGTAGGCGTCGTAGGCCGCGAGGTCGAAGTGACCGTGCCCGGACAGGGCGATGAGGATGACCCGATCGTCGCCGGCCTCTGTGGCACGGTTGGCCTCGCGCACTGCTGCCGCGATCGCATGGCTGGACTCGGGGGCCGCCACGATCCCCTCGGTGCGCGCGAACCGCACCGCGGCGTCGAAGCACTCCACCTGCGGCACCGACTCGGCCTCGATGAGTCCCAGCTCGTAGGCGTGCGACAGCAGCGGCGACATGCCGTGGTAGCGCAGGCCTCCGGCATGGATGGGGTCGGGGATGAAGTTGTGACCGAGCGTGTGCATCTTCATCAACGGGGTCATCCCGGACGCATCGCCGAAGTCGTAGGCGTAGACCCCGCGGGTGAGCGACGGGCAGCTGGCGGGCTCGACCGCACGGATGACCGGGCTCATCCGCCCGGCCAGCTTCTCCCGGATGAACGGGAACGTGAGACCTGCGAAGTTCGAGCCGCCGCCGGTGCAGCCCAGGATGACGTCGGGGGTGTCGCCGGCCATCGCCATCTGGAGCAGCGCCTCCTCACCGATGATCGTCTGGTGCAGGATGACGTGGTTGAGCACGGACCCCAGCGCGTACTTCACGGTCGGATCGCCCGCGGCGACCTCGACGGCCTCGGAGATGGCGATGCCCAACGAACCCGGGTGGTTGGGGTCGGACTCGAGGTAGTGCTTGCCCGCCTCGGTCAGGTTCGACGGCGAGCGGTGCAGGGTGGCGCCGAACGCCTCGATCATCATCCGGCGGTAGGGCTTCTGGTCGAAGGAGGCGCCGACCTGCCACACCTCGCACTCGAGGCCGAACAGGGCCGTGGCGAAGCTCAGTGCGGTGCCCCACTGGCCGGCTCCGGTCTCGGTGGTGAGCTTCCGGACGCCTGCCTTCGCGTTGTAGTACGCCTGCGGCACCGAGGTGTTGACCTTGTGGGACCCGGCTGGGCTGACGCCCTCGTACTTGTAGTAGATCCGCGCGGTCGTGCCGAGGGACTCCTCGAGCTTGTACGCACGGTTCAGCGGAGCGGGCCGCCACTGGCGGTAGACGTCGAGGACCTCGCCGGGGATCTCGATGTACCGCTCGGTGGCGACCTCCTGCAGGATCAGGTCCATCGGGAAGAGCGGCTCGAGGGCCTCCGGGCCGATCGGCTCGTGCGTCCCCGGGTGCAGCGGCGGGGGCGGAGGCTCGGGCAGGTCGGCGACCAGGTTGTACCAGGTCGTGGGCATCTCATCCTCGGAGAGGATGAACTTGTGTGTGCGCGCCGTCGAGGTCATGGGGGAAAGGTACCGAATGCCGGGCGCCGCCGAGTCACGGCTCCCCGACAGCGGCTCGCCCTCCCGCAATTGCCCGCCTCCCGAGCTCGGTGCGGGAGGCGTGGGATGGGGAGGGTGCGCGGGGTGGGGTGCGTCAGCGCAGGAACATCGAGGACTCGTTGACCACGTCCAGGATCGCCTGGGGGAACACGCCCAGCAGTACCGTGCCGAGGACCGCGACCGCGATCGCCGACTGGGTGAGGATGCTGGGCACCGCGACGGACGCACCTCCCTCGACCGCAGGCTTGGCGAAGTACATCAGCACGATCACCCTCAGGTAGAAGAACGCCGAGATGGCCGAGGCGATGACCGCGACGATCACCGGGACGACAGCCCCACTGGCGATCGCCGCGGAGAAGATCCCGAACTTGGCGGTGAACCCGCTGGTCAGCGGGATACCGGCCAGGGCGAGCAGCAGGAAGGCGAACACGCCCGCGACGAGCGGGGACGTCCTGCCCAGCCCCGCCCAGGAGGACAGGTGCCCTGCCTCGCCGGCCGGCCCGCGGACCAGCATGACGATCGCGAAGCAGCCGATGGTGGTCAGCCCGTAGGCGAGCAGGTAGAACATCGTCGCAGCCAGGCCCTCGCTGGAGAAGGCGATGACACCCAGCAGCAGGAAGCCCGCGTGCCCGACCGAGGAGTAGGCCAGCATCCGCTTGATGTCCGAGCTGGTCACGGCCAGGATCACGCCGACGAGCATCGTCAGGATGGCCACCACCCACATGATCGGGGCCCAGTCCCACGAGGCACCCCCGAGTGCGACGT
Source organism: uncultured Actinomycetes bacterium (assembly GCA_963747335.1). Lineage (GTDB taxonomy): Bacteria > Actinomycetota > Actinomycetes > S36-B12 > CAIYMF01 > Prado023. The sequence continues at coordinate 32,363 of CAVVEV010000008.1, forward strand.
ACATGACGCGCAGGAGGGCCCCGAAGCCGGCGACCTTCACGGCGGCGGCCATGAAGGCGGTCACAGGCGTGGGCGACCCCTGGTACACGTCGGGGGTCCACATGTGGAAGGGAACGGCCGCGATCTTGAACAGCAGGCCGGCCGAGACCATGGCGATCCCGATCAGCTGCAGGCCCTGGGCCCCGGGCTGGTTGGTGAACGCCTCGGCGATCGAGGCGAAGTCCAGCGCCCCGGCGTACCCGAAGAGCATGGCCGAGCCGTAGAGCAGGAAGGCGGAGGCGAACGCGCCGAGGAGGAAGTACTTGAGCGCGGCCTCCTGCGACAGCAACCGACGCCGACGGGCCATCCCCGCCAGCAGGTACAGCGGCAGGCTCATGACCTCCAGCGCCACGAAGAGCATCAGCAGGTCGTTGGCGGCGGGGAACAGCAGCATGCCCGACACGGCGAACAGGAACAGCGGCCAGACCTCGGTCTGGTCCCAGCCCCGCTTGGTCAGCTCCTGCTCCTCGGCGGAGCCGACCAGGGAGGCAGCCCGTGGCGCGAAGGCATCGCCCGCGGGATCGACCCGCTTCTCGGCCATGAGCAGCGTCGACAGCAGCGCGATCACGAGGATCGTGACCCACATGAAGAGGGTGGGCCCGTCGACGGACAGTGAGCCGGCGGCAACGACCCCCAGCTCCGAGGCGGGCATGGCGATCGTGAGGACCAGCGCGGCCGCGAGGCTGGCCAGGACCAGCACGAGCTGGATGGCCCGACGGGTGGCCCGGGGCGCCAGGCCCTCGATCAGGACCGAGAGGACCGCTGCGGCGAGCACCAGCAGGACCGGGGCCATCGCCCGGTACTGGAACGACGGGAACGTCAGCGTCTCGGCCATGGGGATGGCGGTGGCGATCATCGCAGCCTCACTTCCCCGACTCGGCGACGGCAGGCACCGGATCGGTGCTGCCGACGAGCGTCATCGTCTGGTCGACGGATGGGTTGATGATGTCCAGCGCCACGTTCGGGAAGAAGCCGAGGGCGATGATGATCGCCAGCACCGGGGCGATCGCCAGGACCTCGCGACCGCGCAGGTCCGGCATCCCCGCGACCCCCTCGCGCACCGGGCCGGTCATCGTCCGCTGGTACATGATCAGGATGTACAGCGCGGCCAGGATGATCCCTGTCGTGGCCACGACGGCCGCCCACGGGTAGCGGGTGTAGGTGCCGGCCAGGACCAGGAACTCGGAGACGAAGGAGCTCAGGCCCGGCAGGGCCAGGGACGACAGGCCTGCGACCAGGAACGTCCCGGCGAGCACCGGGGCTACCTTCTGGACGCCGCCGAAGTCCGCCATCATCCGCGAGCCACGGCGCGTGGCCATGAAGCCGACGAGCAGGAACAGGGCGGCGATCGAGAACCCGTGGTTGACCATGTAGAGCGTCGAGCCGCTCTGGCCCTGGGAGGTCAGGGCGAAGATGCCCAGCACGATGAACCCGAAGTGGCTGACAGACGTGTAGGCGATCAGGCGCTTGAGATCGGTCTGCCCCATAGCCACCAGCGCCCCGTAGATGATGCCGACCAGCGCCAGGATGATGATGCCCGGGGCGAAGTACTTCGAGGCGTCCGGGAACAGCGGCAGGCACAGGCGCAGCATCCCGAAGGTGCCGACCTTGTCCAGCACGCCGACCAGCAGGACCGACGAGCTCGGTGGGGCCTCGGCGGCGGCGTCGGGCAGCCAGGTGTGCAGCGGCCACATCGGGGCCTTGATCGCGAAGGCGATGAAGAACCCGAGGAACAGCCACTTCTGCATGTCCGGGCTGATGTACATCCCGACGAGTGCAGCGTAGTCGAAAGTGCCGGCACCGTACTGGTCGATCGAGAGCACGTAGAGCCCGATCAGCGCGGCGAGCATCAACAGGCCGCCCAGCAGGGAGTAGAGGAAGAACTTCACGGCCGCGTACTGCCGCTGCGCGCCGCCGTAGCGCCCGATCAGGAAGTACATCGGGATCAGCATGGCCTCGAAGAGCACGTAGAACAGGAACACGTCGGTGGCCGCGAAGACGCCGATGACCAGGCCCTCGAGGACCAGGATCCAGGCGAAGTAGCCGCGCACCGAGCCCAGAGTCTCGTCGGCGTCGACCCAGCCGGCCAGGATGCAGACCGGGACCAGGATGACGGTCATCAGGATGAGGACCAGCGCGATGCCATCCACGCCGAGCGCGAAGCTCACGCCCCACGCCGGGATCCACTCCCACGAGCCGCCCAGCTGGAACGGCTCGACGGCACCGGTCTCGTAGGCCAGGCCGGCCGCCACGCCCAGGGCCAGGACGAGCAGCGAGATGACCAGGGCCACCCTCTTGGCCAGCCCCGGGTTCCCCTTGGGCAGCAGCGCCACCAGGACGCCACCGAGGATCGGCAGCGCCATCAGCGCAACGAGGTAGTAGTCGGTGCTCACAGGAAGCTCCCCAGGGCCAGGACGGCGCCGACAACCACGACGCCGAGCAACATCGTCAGGGCGTAGGACCGCACGTAGCCGGTCTGCCAGCGGCGCATCCGAGCGCTGAGCCCGCCGATGCCGGCGGCGGTGCCGTTCACCGCGCCGTCGATGATCTTGTTGTCGGTCCAGACCAACGTGCGGGTGGCGTACTGGCCGGGACGCATGAACAGCGCCTCGTTGACCGCATCGCCGTACAGGTCGTTGCGCGCGGCGACGGTGAGCGCCGAGACCTGCGTCGGGGCGACCTCGGGCACCTCACGCATCGCGTACTGCCGCCACCCGATGACCACGCCCACGACGACCACGGCCAGCGTGAGGGCGATCATCAGCGGGGTCGGGATCCCGCCCTCGGCCTCCTCGAAGCCGACCACCGGGGCCAGCCACTCCTCGATGTTGCCGACGTAGAGCATCAGGAACCCGGCCAGGACCGCACCGACCGCCAGGACGATCATCGGGATTGTCATCACCGGGGACGACTCGTGCGGGTGCACGCCGTCCTCCCAGCGCGCCTTGCCGTAGAACGTCATGGCCATCATGCGGGTCATGTAGAAGCCCGTGACACCGGCGCCGATCAGGGCGGCAAGGCCGGCGACGGGGTGCTCTGACCACGCAGCGTGGATGATCTCGTCCTTGCTGAAGAAGCCGGCGAACGGCGGGATGCCGATGATCGACAGGTAGCCGATGCCGAACACCACCCAGGTGGCCATCATGAACGTGCGCAGGGCGCCGTAGCGGCGCATGTTCACCTGGTCGTCCATCCCGTGCATCACCGAGCCGGCGCCCAGGAACAGCAGGGCCTTGAAGATCCCGTGGGTGAGCAGGTGGAAGATCGCGAACACGTAGCCCACGGGCCCCAGCCCTGCGGCCAGGAACATGTAGCCGATCTGGCTCATCGTGGAGCCGGCCAGGCCCTTCTTGATGTCGTCCTTGGCCGACCCGATGATCGCACCCATCAGCAGGGTGATGGTGCCCACGAGGACCACCGCGATCCGCGCGGTCTCGCTGAGGTTGAAGATCTCCGCCGAGCGCACGATCAGGTACACGCCGGCGGTGACCATCGTCGCCGCGTGGATCAGGGCCGAGACCGGGGTCGGACCCTCCATCGCGTCCAGGAGCCAGGACTGCAGCGGGAACTGCGCTGACTTGCCGCACGCGGCCAGCAGCAGGGCCAGTCCGATCCAGGTGACCGTGGTCGGGTCCGCCTGGCCGATGGCGGCGTTGACACCCTCGAAGGTGAAGGTGCCCAGGGTGGCGAACATCATCATGATCGCCAGGCTCAGGCCGAAGTCGCCGACCCGGTTGACCACGAAGGCCTTCTTCGAGGCCGTGGCCGCCGACGGCTTGGAGAACCAGAACCCGATCAGCAGGTACGAGGCCAGCCCGACGCCCTCCCAGCCGACGTACAGCAGCAGGTAGTTGTTGGCCAGGACCAGCAGCAGCATGGCGGCGATGAACAGGTTCAGGTAGGCGAAGAACTTGCGCCGCTGCGGGTCGTGGGCCATGTAACTGATCGAGTAGATGTGGATCAGCGAGCCGACCCCGGTGATCAACAGGGCGAAGCTGATGCTCAGCGGGTCCAGCTGCAGCGCGACGGGTGCGGTGAACGTCCCCACGTCGATCCAGTTCCAGAGGAACTGGTTGATCGTCCGGGCATCCTCGGGCTGGCCGAGCATGGCCACGAGGAGGACCACCGCGACCACGAACGAGGCCAGGACGGCGGCCGTTCCCAGCAGGTGGCCCCACCTGTTCGATCGGCGGCCGGCCAGCAGCAGGATCACGGCACCGGCGGCCGGGATGGCGATCAGCGCCGCGATCAGGCCGAAGGTGCCGGTGGCCGCGACGACCTCGCCCGGGTTCGCCTCCCCGGAGGTGAGGACCGCAAGGGTGTTGTTCAAAGTCGTCGCCTCACAACTTCAGCAGGTTGGGCTCGTCGACCGAGGCCGAGTTGCGGGTCCGGAAGATCGTCACGATGATCGCCAGGCCGATGACGACCTCGGCGGCGGCCACGACCATCACGAAGAAGGCCACCACCTGCCCGTCGAGGGTGCCGTTGGTCCGGGCGAAGGTGACGAAGGCCAGGTTGGACGCGTTGAGCATCAGCTCGATGCACATGAACACGACGATCGCGTTGCGCCGGACGAGCACCCCCGCGGCCCCGATCGAGAACAGGATCGCCGACAGGACCAGGTAGTTCGTGGGGTTCATTCCCGACCCTCCTGCGAGGCGTCCAGCGGGTCGCCGCCGGAGGCATCGACGATGACCGCCTCGTGGGCGAGGAGGTGCTCGGCCTCCTCGATGGCCAGCCGGTCGGCCTCACGGATGTCGCCCTCCAGCCGCAGCGGGCCGGGGACCGACTCCTCGGCGATCGACCCGTCGGGCAGGAGCGCGGGCATGTCGACGGCGTTGTTGCGCGCGTACACACCGGGGCTGGGCTTGTTGACCGGGTGCCGGTCGGGGGCGAAGCGCTCGGTGGACAGCTGGGCCTGGGTCTTGCGCGGCTCGACCCGCTCTCGGTGGGTCAGCACCATCGCCCCCACCGCGGCGGTGATCAGCAGCGCGGAGGTCACCTCGAAGGCCAGCAGGTACCGGGTGAAGATCGCCACTCCGATGCCCTGGACGTTGCCGCCGTGCTCGGCGTTGGCCTCGTCCAGTCCCACGACCGTGGTGCCGGACAGCGAGTCGGTGATGCCGGCGAGCAGCAGGCCCAGGAAGCCCACGAACGCGACACCGGCCAGCGCGCGCTGGCCCTTGAGCGTCTCGACGAGGCTGTCGGAGGCGTCCACGCCCACGACCATGAGCACGAAGACGAAGAGCATCATCACCGCGCCCGTGTAGACGATGACCTGCACCATCCCCAGGAACATGGCGTCCTGGGCGACGTAGAGGACCGCGAGGTTGATCATCGTCAGCGCGATGAACAGGGCGCTGTGCACGGCCTTGCGGGACAGGACCGTGCCGCCGGCGCCGATCACCGCCAGGGTGGCGCACACCCAGAAGGTGACCTGCTCGCCGGTGTTCGTGGTCACCCCCACCGGCCCTTCCGCCACGAGCGCGCCCAGGGACGCCAACGTGTTCACTTCTCCTCCGTCTCGGTCGCGTCGCCCGGCGTGGGCGTTGCCGCGGCCTCGCGGGCCGCCACCTCCGCGCGCTGGGCGTCCGTGGCCCCGGTCACCTCGCCGCGGTAGTAGGAGCCGTCGTCAGCGCCCTCGGCCATGGCGTGCGGCGGGGCGACCATCCCGGGCATGAGCGGGCCGAGCAGGTCGGCCTTCTCGTAGATCAGGGACGCCCTGCTGGTGTCGGCCAGCTCGTACTCGTTGGTCATGGTCAGCGCGCGGGTGGGGCAGGCCTCGATGCACAGCCCGCACAGGATGCAGCGCAGGTAGTTGATCTGGTACACCCGGCCGTAGCGCTCGCCCGGGGAGAACCGCTCCTCCTCGGTGTTCGGCGCACCCTCGACGAAGATCGCGTCAGCCGGGCACGCCCAGGCGCACAGCTCGCAGCCGATGCACTTCTCCAGGCCGTCGGGGTGCCGGTTGAGCTGGTGGCGGCCATGGAAGCGCGGCTTCGGCGGGTACTGGTCCTTCTCCTCCGGGTACTGCTCGGTGTTCACCTTCTTGAACATGGTCAGGAAGGTGGTCCCGAAGCCCCGAATGGGCTGGGGGAGCTCAGGCACTGGGGGCCTCCTGTGCGTCGCCTGGATCGTGGAGGAGAGCGCCGGAGTTGTCGTCGGCAGCCACTGCGCTGGGAACGGTCTGGCGTGCCCGCGGCGTGTAGTCGAACGTCTCACCCGGCATCGGCGGGACGGGGTGCCGGCCCGGCTGGCTGGCGAACTCCTGTGCCTCGGCCTCCGCCTGGGCCTCGACCTCGGCCCGGCGCCGCTCGCGGACGTTCTCGATCAGGTACGAGCCGACGAAGACCACGATGAGCGTGGCGATGACGATCACCGAGACGGTCATGGCGTTGCTGGGCAGCTCGTCGCGCAGGGCGCGGAACGTCGCGACCAGCACGATCCAGGCCAGCGAGGCGGGGATCAGGACCTTCCAGCCGAACTTCATGAACTGGTCGTACCGGAACCTCGGAAGGGTGCCGCGCAGCCAGATGAACATGAACAGGAACATGGAGACCTTGACCAGGAACCACAGAAGGCCCCACCAGCCGCGGTTGAGCATGCCGTCGTTGATGGCCGAGATCGGCCATGGGGCCTGCCAGCCACCGAGGAACAGCGTGGTGGCCAGGGCCGAGACGGTGACCATGTTGATGTACTCGGCCAGGAAGAACAGCGCGAACTTCAGCGACGAGTACTCGGTGTGGAATCCGGCCACGAGCTCGCTCTCGGCCTCGGGGAGGTCGAACGGGGCACGGTTGGTCTCACCGACCATCGCGGTGACGTAGATGATGAACGAGGGCAGCAGGATCAGGGCGTACCAGATCGGCTGCTGCGCGGCGACGATCTGCGAGGTGGACATCGACCCGGCGTAGAGGAACACCGCGACGAAGGCCAGGCCCATCGCGATCTCGTAGGAGATCATCTGCGCGGAGCTGCGCAGGGATCCCAGCAGCGGGTAGGTGGAGCCCGAGGACCATCCGGCGAACACGATGCCGTAGATGCCGATCGAGGCGATCGCCAGCACGTACAGCACCGCCACCGGGAAGTCCGTCAGCTGCAGCGGGGTCAGCACCCCGAAGATTGAGACCTCGGGGCCGAACGGGATGACGGCCAGCGCCATGAACGCGGGCACGACGGAGATGATCGGGGCGATGAAGAACACGGCCTTGTCGGCGGCCGTGGGCATGATGTCTTCCTTGAGGGCCAGCTTGATGCCGTCCATGAGGCCCTGGAGCACGCCGAACGGGCCGACGCGGTTCGGGCCGACGCGCATGTTCATCCGGGCCACGATGCGCCGCTCGCCCCAGATGGTCAGCAGCACGAGCACGACCACACCGAGGAAGATGCCCAGCACCTTGAGGATGACCAGCCACCAGGGATCCTGGCCGAACGGCGCGAACTCGGTGGCCGCCACCACGGATGACACGATCACTGGGCACCTCCTGCACTGAGCGCCACGACCGCCCCGGACCCGACCCGCAGGGTCGTGTTGACGGTGCTGCCGACCGAGTTGCCGGGCACCCAGACCACGCCGTCGACCATCTCGGTGACGGCCAGCGGGAGGGTGATCGAGCCGTCCCCGGAGGTCACGGTGACGGGCTGCCCGTCGGCCAGGCCGTGGGCCTGCGCCGTGGCGGGAGAGACCCGGGCCAGGGCCGGGCGAGCCGTGCCGGCCAGCGCGGGCTCGCCGCGCTGGAGCACGCCCTCATCGAGCAGGTGCCGCCAGGTGGCCAGCACGACCTGACCGGCCGCCTTCGCGACCGGCTCCTCGGTGGGCGTGGCCCCAGTGCGCTGAGCCTCGGGTCGCGGACCCTGCCAGCGGCCCATCCCGGCGAGCTCGGCGCGCAGGTCGCCCACCTCGATCGATCCGAACGCCCGGCCCATCGCGCGGGCGACCAGCGACAACGCGCGGGCGTCGGTGATGGCCGTGGAGTCGCGCATGACCTGTCCGAACGGGCGGGCACGGCCCTCCCAGTCCAGCAACGTTCCGGACTTCTCGGTGATCACCGCGACCGGCAGCACCACATCGGCCAGCGCGGTGACCTCGGTGGACCGGGTCTCGAGCGCCAGGACGAAGGGGGCGGCCTCCAGGGCCCCGAGGAAGGCCGCAGGGTCCGGGGTGTCGGCGGCCTCGACGCCGGCCACGATGACCGCACCGATCCGCCGCGAGGGCCGGTCGGCGGGTTCGGCGGCGGCGGGTTCGGCGGTGTCGTCAGCGGGCTGGGCGGACTCGACGGCCTGCGCCTCGGCGTGGTCGGCGTGGAGGGCCTCGACCACCCCGGTCAGGTCCAGACCCGCCTCCACCGGGAGGTCGTCGGCGTCGACGCCCCAGGCAGTCGCGACCTGGGCCCGCGCGTCGGGGTCGGTCAGGGGGCGGCCCCAGGGCAGGAGCCCCGACAGGGCGCCGGCCTCGAGCGCCCCACGCTCACCGGCCCGGCGCGGCACCCACGCCAGCCGGGCACCGGTGGACTCCGCAAGGGAGACCACGGCCGAGAGGGTTCCGGGTGTCTGAGCCGCGCGCTCGCCCACGAGGATGATCGAGCCGTCGGCGGCCAGCGCAGCAGCTGCGTCGCCGGTGCCGGCGGCCAGGGCAGCCAGAACGGACGGCTCCTGCCCGGGGGCAGCGGCCAGCACGTGGGCTGCCAGCTTGGCCGATCCGGGCGACGCGAACGGGGCGACGGTCAGGACTTTGCACCCGCCGCGGCGGGTAGCCGCACGCAGGCGCAGGAAGATGATCGGCGACTCCTCCTCGGGCTCCAACCCGACGAGCAGGACCGTGGGGGCGGCATCGAGGTCGGCGTAGGTGACACCCACCCCGGAGCCGGAGACGACCGCCCGCAGGAAGTCGGCCTCAGCCGGGCTCGTGCGGCGGATCCGGAAGTCGATGCTGTCGGTGCCCAGCACGGCGCGCGCGAACTTGGCGTAGGCGTAGCTGTCCTCGAGGGTCAGCTTCCCGCCCAGCAGGACCGCGGTCCTCGCTCCGGACTCGGCCAGCGCCCCCGCGGCACGTCGGACTGCCTCGGGCCACGACGCCTCGACCAGGTCCTCACCGTCGCGGACCAGCGGCGCATCCAGCCGGTCGGCCGACAGGTACGGGAAGGCGAAGCGCCCCTTGTCGCAGTTCCAGTCTGAGTTGACCGCGGGGTCCTCCCACGCAAGCCGGCGCAGGACCGACGAGCGCCGGACGTCGGTGCGCAGGGCACAGCCGCTGGCGCAGTGCTCGCACACCGTGGGGGTGGAGACCAGGTCGAACGGCCGGGAGCGGAACCGGTAGGCCGAGCTGGTCAGGGCACCGACCGGGCAGATCTGCACGGTGTTGCCGGAGAAGTAGGAGTTGAACGGGGTGTCCTCGGCGATGCCGACGATCTGGCGTCCGCCGCGCTGCTGCAGCGAGATGAACGGGTCACCGGCGACCTGGTCGGCGAACCTCGTGCACCGGGCGCAGGAGACGCAGCGCTCCCGGTCGATCAGGATCTGCGTGCTCAGCGCCACCGGCTTGGGGAACGTGCGCTTGGTGCCGGTGAACCGCGACTCACCGCGGCCGTGGCTCATCGCCTGGTTCTGCAGCGGGCACTCCCCGCCCTTGTCGCAGACCGGGCAGTCCAGCGGGTGGTTGATCAGCAGGAACTCCATGACCCCGCGCTGGGCGGTGGCGGCCATCTCGGAGGTGCCGGAGGTCTTGACCCGCATGCCGTCGGCGACCGGGATCGCACACGCCGGCTGGGGCTTGGGCTGACCCTCGATCTCGACGAGGCAGGCACGGCACGCGGCGACCGGCTCGAGCAGCGGGTGGTCGCAGAAGCGCGGGATCTCGATGCCGACCTGCTCCGCGGCGCGGATGATCAGGGTGCCCTTGGGCACGACGACGTCGATGCCGTCGATGGCGACCGTGACGTGGTCGACCGGCATCTCCGCCGGTGCGCCGGTTGCGGACGAGGGGGTGGTGACGGTCATCGCGTGGCTCCCGCGGGCAGGACGGTGGCGGCGGCCGGGTTGAAGGCCACATCAGCTGCGGTGTGCGTGCCGGCGCGGAACTCGTCCGGGAAGTGCTTGAGCGCGGCCGGGAACGGCGTGGCGGCGGCATCCCCGAGGGCGCAGAACGAGCGGCCGAGGATCTGCCCGCAGATCTCCTCGAGCATCCCGAGCTCATGCTCGCTGCCGTGGCCGGCCTCGAACTTCTCGAGGGTCCCGGCGATCCAGCCGGTGCCCTCGCGGCATGGGGTGCACTTGCCGCAGGACTCGTGCTTGTAGAACTCCAGCCATCGGGTGACGGCCTTGACCACCGACACCGTGTCGTCGAAGACCATCGGAGTGGCCGTGCCCAGCATCGTGCCTGCGGCGGCCATGTCCTCGTAGGTCAGGGGCAGGTCGAGGTGCTCTGCGGTGAGCATCGGGACACTGGAGCCGCCCGGCAGCCAGAACTTCGGCTCACCGCCGTTGCGCATCCCGCCGGCGTACTCCAGCAGCTGGCGCATCGTGGTGCCCAGCGCCACCTCGTAGACACCCGGGCGCTTCACGTGACCCGAGACGCTCATGAGCTTGAAGCCCGGGGACTTCTCGGTGCCCCACTGGGTCAGCCAGTCGGCGCCGTTGCGCACGATGTAGGGGATGTTCGCGATGGTCTCGACGTTGTTCACCACGGTGGGCGAGGCGTAGAGCCCGGCCACGGCCGGGAACGGGGGCTTCAGGCGCGGCTGGCCGCGGCGGCCCTCGAGCGAGTCGAGCAGCGCGGTCTCCTCGCCGCAGATGTAGGCCCCGGCCCCGGCGTGCACGATCAGCTCGAGGTCGAAGCCGGTGCCCTGGATGTCCTTGCCGAGCAGGCCTGCGGCGTAGGCCTCGCGGACAGCGGCACGAAGGCGACGGTGCACGTGCGGGACCTCGCCGCGCACGTAGATGAAGGCGTGGTTGGCGCGGATCGCGTACGAGGTGAGGATGCAGCCCTCGACCAGCGCGTGCGGGTTGGCCAGCATCAGCGGGATGTCCTTGCAGGCACCCGGCTCCGACTCGTCGGCGTTGACCACCAGGTAGTGCGGCTTGCCGTCGCCCTGCGGCACGAAGCCCCACTTCATGCCGGTGGGGAAGCCCGCACCGCCCCGGCCGCGCAGGCCGGAGTCCTTGACCAGCTGGATCAGGGCGTCGGGACCCATCGCGAAGCCCTGAGCGACCTGCTCGTAGCCGCCGTGCCGGCGATAGCCCTCGATCGTGTAGGAGTCCGGCTCGTCCCAGTGGGCGCTCAGGACCGGGGTCAGCGTCATGTCAGCGTCACCTTCCCGATGGGCCCGTCACCTGATGCGGGCCCCCCATCGGCAGCAGGGACCCCGCGCTCGGCGGCAGCGCGGACATTGGCCAGCATCAGCTCGTCGGCCGCCCCACCCTCGGCCGTCAGCCCGTCGTCGTCGATCCCGGAGATCGTGCGGGAGGCGGCCTTGAAGCCCCGGACCACGGGGCCGCGGGTGGAGCGGACCTCCTCGCCGGCCTCGAGCCGGTCGAGCACGGCGATGGCCTCGTCGGGAGTCATCCGGTCGAAGAACTCCCAGTCCACGGTCATCACCGGGGCGTGGGTGCAGGCGGCCTGGCACTCGATGCGCTCGAGGTCGAAGGTGCCGTTCGCGCTGACCTCGTCGTGTCCCACCCGGGCATGGGCGCTGACGGCGTCCCAGACAGCGTCGCCGCCGAGCAGCGCGCACATCGTGTTCGTGCAGACGCCGATGTGGTGCTGGCCGGCGGGGCGGCGCTTGTACATCGTGTAGAAGGTCGCCACGGCGGCCACCTCGGCGGTGCTCAGCGCCAGGGTCTCGGCGCAGGCGGCGATCCCCTCCGGGCTCACGTAGCCCTCCTCGGACTGCACCAGGTGCAGCATCGGCAGCAGCGCCGAGCGCGCCTGCGGGTAGCGACCGGCGAGCTCGGCGAGCTCCGTCCGGGTCGTCTCGGAGATGGACATCAGCGGTCCACGCCTCCCATCACGGGGTCGATGCTGGCGACCGCGGCGACGACGTCAGCCACCTGGCCGCCCTCGCACATGGCGGCCACCGACTGCAGATTGTTGAAGCTCGGATCGCGGAAGTGCACCCGGTAGGGCTTGGTCCCGCCGTGCGAGACCACGTGGACCCCGAGCTCGCCGCGCGGGGCCTCGAGCACCGTGTAGGCCTGACCCACCGGGACGGAGTAGCCCTCGGTCACCAGCTTGAAGTGGTGGATCAGGGCCTCCATGGAGGTGCCCATGATCTGGCGGATGTGGTCCAGGGAGTTGCCCATGCCGTCGGTGCCGATGGCCAGCTGCGCGGGCCAGGCGACCTTCGGGTCGTCGACCATCACCGGCCCGGGCGTCAGGTACTCCAGGGCCTGCTCGACGATGTTCAGGCTCTGCTCCATCTCCGCCAGGCGGATCAGGAACCGGCCGTAGGCGTCGGAGGTCGTCTGGGTGGGCACCTCGAACTCGTAGCGCTCGTAGCCGCAGTACGGCATGTCCTTGCGCGCGTCCCACGGGTAGCCCGTGGCGCGCAGGATCGGTCCGGTGATGCCCAGTGCCATGCAGCCGGTGAGGTCCAGGTAGCCGATGCCCGAGGTGCGCCCCATCCAGATGGTGTTGTCCACCAGCAGGTTCGAGGTGTCCTTGAACCGCGAGCGCAGCTGGTCGATCGTCCACTGGATGCGGGTCTTCATGTCCTGGCCGAGGTCGTCCTTCTCCGGCATGTCCTGGGCCAGGCCACCGGGCCGGATGAACGCGTGGTTCATCCGCAGGCCGGTCACCAGCTCGAAGACGTCCAGGATCAGCTCGCGCTCACGGAAGCCGAACGTCATGGCGGTCAGCGCCCCGAGCTCCAGGGCGCCCGTGGCCAGGCAGACCAGGTGCGAGCTGACCCGGTTGAGCTCCATGAGGATCACGCGGATGACCGTGGCGCGGTCGGGGATGTCGTCGGTGATCCCGAGCAGCTTCTCCACGGCCAGGCTGTAGCCGGTCTCGTTGAAGAAGCTGGACAGGTAGTCCATGCGGGTGACGAATGTCGTGCCCTGGGTCCAGCTGCGGTACTCGAGGTTCTTCTCGATGCCGGTGTGCAGGTAGCCGATGCCGCAGCGGGCCTCCTGCACGCTCTCGCCCTCGAGCTCAAGGATCAGCCGGAGCACGCCGTGCGTGGAGGGGTGCTGGGGACCCATGTTGACCACGATGCGCTCGTTGGCCACGCTCGGGTCGATGGTGATGGTGTCCCAGTCACCGCCGGAGACGGTGAACACCCGACCCTCGGTGGTGTCGTAGCTGGGTGCCGCGTCGGGGCGGGCGTCGGCCTCGAATGCCTCGCCGGACTCATACGTCGTGCTCATCAGTTGTACGACCTCCGCTGGTCGGGCGCGGGGATGGTCGCGCCCTTGTACTCCACGGGGATCCCGCCGAGCGGGTAGTCCTTGCGTTGCGGGTGGCCCGGCCAGTCGTCGGGCATCAGGATGCGGGTCATGGCCGGATGGCCGTCGAAACGGATACCGAACATGTCCCAGGTCTCGCGCTCGTGCCAGTCCGCCGACGGCCAGACACCGGTGACCGACGGGATGTGCTGGTCGGACTCGGGGCAGGTGACCTCGACGCGGATGCGGCGTCTGTGGGTCATCGACAGCAGGTGGATCACCGCGTGCAGCTCACGGCCGGTGTCGGCGGGGTAGTGCACGCCGGACACCGAGTGGCAGACCTCGAAGCGCAGACCCGGTTCGTCACGCAGCTCCGTGGCCACGGCCAGGAGGTGCTCGCGGCGGACGTAGAGGGTCAGCTCGCCGCGGTCGACGACGACCTTCTCGATGGCCGACTCGGCGGGGATTCCGGCATCGACCAGGGAGAGCTCGAGCTCCTCGGTCAGCGCGTCGAAGTACCCGCCGTAGGGCTTCTCGCTGGCCCCGGGCATCTCGATCGGGCGCACGAGCCCACCGAAGCCGCTCGTGTCACCCGAGCCCGACGCACCGAAGGCGCCCTGGCGGACGCCCACGGTGTCGACGACCGGGCTCAGGCCCAGGTCGACGGCCCCGACCGGGACGACCTGGTTGCTCTCGCTCATCGCAGCAGCCCCCGCATCTCGATGGTCGGGGGCGCGGTGAGGGCCGCCGCCTCGAGCTCGGTGATCTGGCGCTGGCGGTTCGAGCCGAGCTTGGAGTCCATGACCTGCTCGTGCAGTGTGAGGATCGCGTCCATGAGCATCTCCGGGCGCGGCGGGCATCCGGGCAGATAGATGTCGACCGGGACGATGTGGTCCACGCCCTGGACGATCGCGTAGTTGTTGAACATGCCGCCCGAGGAGGCGCAGACGCCCATCGCGATGACCCACTTGGGCCCGGGCATCTGGTCGTAGACCTGGCGCAGGACCGGGGCCATCTTGTTGCTGACGCGCCCGGCCACGATCATGAGGTCGGCCTGGCGCGGGGAGCCGCGGAAGACCTCCATGCCGAACCGGGCGAGGTCATAGCGCCCAGCGCCGGTGGCCATCATCTCGATGGCGCAGCAGGCCAGGCCGAAGGTGGCCGGCCACATCGAGCTCTTGCGGGCATACCCGGCCAGCAGCTCGACGCTGGTCAGCAGCACTCCCGACGGGAGCTGTTCCTCGAGTCCCATGTCAGTCCCACTCCAGTCCGTCGCGTCGCCACACGTAGACGTAGGCGACCAGCAGGGTCGCGATGAACAACAGCATCTCCACCAGCCCGAAGATCCCGAGCATGTCGAAGGTGACTGCCCACGGGTAGAGGAAGACGATCTCGATGTCGAAGATGATGAACAGCATCGCGGTCAGGTAGTACTTGACCGGGAACCGTCCGCCGCCGATGCGCATCGGGGTCGGCTGGATGCCGCACTCGTAGGCATCGAGGCGTGCGCGGTTGTAGCGCTTGGGCCCGGTTATCCCGGCGACGGCGACAGAGAACAGCGCGAAGCCGAAGGCCAGGAGTCCGAGGATGAGGATCGGCATGTAGACGTTCACGGCAGTGGCACCCGTCCTCCCATCGAACTGCCCGCACCGGCACGGCTCGGGCGGTCACATCCTAGGCACCCCCAGGGGCACCTTCGCGCTCGTGGTCTGCTCATGCGGCCGGTGTCACCCGCGACAGCACGTTGATCAGCCGGTCCATGGGGTCCGGATCGGCAGTGTCCGTGAGGTTCGCCATGAGCTTGAGCGCCAGCTCCCGCAGGACCGGGACGGGCATCCCGTACGTGGTTGCGATCTTCATCACACTCGGGTTGCCGATGGCCCGGACGAACCAGCGCCCCAGCGTGTAGTACCCGCCGTAGTGGGATTTCAGGTCCTCGGCGTAGCCGTGCAGCTGGGCCTCGCGGCCCTCCGTCCGGGGTTGGGCGAGCGCGGCGTCGATGCGCGCACCGGCAAGCGCGCCCGCCTCCAGCGCGTAGTCGATCCCCTCGCCGTTGAACGGATTGACCATGCCACCGGAGTCGCCGACCAGCAGCATCCCCTTGGCGTAGTGCGGCTGGCGATTGAAGCCCATGGGAAGGGCCATCCCGCCGATCCGCACGGTGTCGGCGTGGTCGCGGAGCTCCCAGTGCTCGGGCGTCTCGCGCATCCAACGGCGCAGGTGGTCGCGGTAGTCGACGTTCTGGAACGCATCGGAGGTGTTGAGGATCCCCAGGCCGATGTTGATGGTGCCGTCGGCCAGCCCGAACACCCAGCCGTAGCCGGGCAGCAGCGCGCCGTTCGAGCGCAGCTCGAGGTGCGACTCCATCCACGGCTCGGCGGCACGCGGGCTCGGGGCGTAGGCGCGCACGGCCACGCCCATCGGCCGGTCGTCCCGGCGCCCGACGCCCATGGCGACGCTCATCCGGGAGCTCACGCCGTCCGCGGCGACCACGACCGGCGCCCGGTAGGTGACCCTCGGGCCGGCGGCGCGGCCGCGGTCGTCGACCGGCTGGGCGGTGACACCGGTGACCCGTCCCGTGCGCTCGTGGCGGGTGGGCTCGAGGACCTTCGTGCGCTCGACCAGGCGGGCTCCTGCGGCGGCCGCGTGCCGGGCGAGGATCTCGTCGAGCTCCATGCGCGCGCGGACCAGGCCGTAGTTGGGGAAGCGCTCGAGCTCGGGCCAGGGCAGCTCGTAGGTGCGGCCGTTGGCGATGATCCGCAGGCCGTTGTTGCGCGCCCAGCCCTTCTCCGGGGAGATGTCCACGCCCATCTCGATCAGGGAGCGGACCGCGCGCGGGGTCAGGCCGTCGCCGCAGACCTTGTCCCGGGGGAACGCCGCCTTCTCCAGCAGCAGGACGTCGCGCCCGGCGCTGGCCAACCGGTGTGCGGTGGCCGAGCCCGCCGGCCCGGCCCCGACGACGATGACCTCGGCATCGTGGGCGTGGTCGGGCATCGGGCACCTCGTGGAGTGGGGGGATTCGCGCCGATTCTAGACCCGGGTCGGGCGGGCCGCAGACGCATCGTCTGCCAGGGCCCCCCACCCGATCGGTCCGCCATCGCGAGGACCACCTGCGGCTTCGTCGGCCTCTGCGAGCATCCGCGCTCCGAGAGACCGACGAGGTCGCCGCGGCGAAGCGGGACCAAGGTCCCGAGTGGGCCGGACCTCTTCGGGAAGGTATGGGGGGAAACCCCGGGGGACAATGGGGGACCGAGCTCGCAGGAGGACCAATGACCATTGCAGCTGACCGACCGACCACCAGCTCCGATCCTTGGGCGGGGTTCGACGACGGCCCGTGGCGCGAGGCGGTCGACGTCGCGGGGTTCATCCGCGGCAACTACACGCCCTACGAGGGCGACGCCTCCTTCCTCGCCGGCCCGACCGAGCGCACCGAGTCGTTGTGGCGGTTCGTGGCCGACCTGATGGTCGTCGAGCTGGAGCGCGGCATCCTTGACGTGGATCCGCACACCCCGAGCACCATCACCTCGCACGCCCCGGGTCGGATCACGCCGGACATCCCTGAGCTGATCGTCGGCCTGCAGACCGACGCCCCGCTGAAGCGCGCGATCATGCCCAACGGCGGCTACCGGATGGTCGAGAACGGGCTGAAGGCCTACGGCTACGAGCCGGACCCGCGCATCGGGGAGATCTTCACCAAGTACCGCAAGACCCACAACCAGGGCGTCTTCGACGCCTACACGCCGGCGATCATGGCGGCTCGTTCGAGCCATGTCGTCACCGGGCTGCCGGATGCGTACGGCCGCGGGCGGATCATCGGCGACTACCGGCGTGTGGCCCTATACGGGGTCGACAGGCTGGTGGCTGCGAAGAAGGCCGAGAAGGCCAGCTTGGATGACCGGCTGTCCTCCGACGCGGTGATCCGTGACCGCGAGGAGCTCTCCGAGCAGATCCGTGCCCTGGGCGAGTTGGTCGAGCTCGGTGAGATGCACGGCCTGGACCTGCGCCGCCCGGCGGTCACCGCCCAGGAGGCCATCCAGTGGCTGTACATGGCCTACCTGGGCTCGATCAAGGAGCAGAACGGCGCGGCCATGAGCCTGGGCCGGGTGTCGACCTTCCTCGACGTCTTCCTGCAGCGCGACATCGAGGCCGGGACGCTGACCGAGCAGGGGGCCCAGGAGCTGGTCGACGACTTCGTGATCAAGCTGCGGATGGTGCGCTTCCTGCGCACCCCGGCCTATGACGCGCTGTTCTCCGGCGACCCGACCTGGGTCACCGAGTCGATCGGTGGCATGGGCTACGACGGCCGACCCCTGGTGACCCGCTCGTCGTTCCGGTTCCTGCAGACTCTCTACAACCTCGGCCCGGCGCCCGAGCCGAACCTCACTGTCCTGTGGTCGCCGGCGCTGCCCACCGGCTTCAAGGAGTTCTGCGCCAAGGTCTCCATCGACACCTCGGCCATCCAGTACGAGTCCGACGACCTGCTGCGCGAGTTCAACACCGGCGGGGACGACTGCGCGATCGCCTGCTGCGTGTCGAGCATGCCGGTCGGCAAGCGGATGCAGTTCTTCGGCGCCCGGGTCAACCTGGCCAAGACCCTGCTCTACGCCATCAACGGCGGTCGGGACGAGATCACGGGCAAGAAGGTCATCGACCTCGGCGAGCCGATCGCAGCCGACACCCTGGACTACGACGACGTCTGGGAGCGCTTCGACACCGCCATGACCTGGCTGGCCGACACCTACGTCAACGCCCTGAACATCATCCACTACATGCACGACAAGTACGCCTACGAGCGCCTCGAGATGGCGCTGCACGACTACGACCCCGAGCGCACGCTCGCGTGCGGCATCGCCGGTCTGTCGATCGTGGCCGACTCGCTCTCGGCGATCAAGTACGCCGGTGTGCACCCGGTGCGCGACGAGACCGGCCTCATCACGGAGTTCGAGCTGGACGGCGAGTACCCCGCGTTCGGCAACAACGACGCGCGTGTCGATGACATCGCCGCGCACATCGTGACCGCATTCATGGACAAGGTCCGCGCTTTCCCCGCCTACCGGGACGCGCGGCACACCCAGTCGGTGCTCACCATCACCTCCAACGTCGTCTACGGCGCCAACACCGGGTCCACCCCGGACGGTCGCAAGGCCGGCGAGCCCTTCGCCCCCGGGGCCAACCCGATGCACGGTCGTGACCACAAGGGCCTGATCCCCGCCGCGCTGTCCGTGGCGCACCTGCCCTACGCCGACGCCCAGGACGGCATCTCGATGACCGCCTCGGTGATCCCCTCAGGCCTGGGCAAGACCGAGCAGGAGCGCATCGACAACCTGATCGGCGTCCTCGACGGCTACGTCGAAAGCCGCGGGTTCCACATGAACGTCAACGTGCTCAACCGCGAGATGCTCCTCGACGCCATGGAGAACCCCATCAACTACCCGCAGCTGACCATCCGGGTCTCGGGCTACGCGGTGAACTTCGTGCGACTGACCCGCGAGCAGCAGCAGGACGTCATCGACCGCACCTTCCACATGAGCGTGTAGCCGCCCGCAAGGTCCGGTGGGCTCGCCGATGTGGGCTCAGGCGAGCCAGTCGGCGACTGCGGCGACGAACTGGCGGATGTCAGAGGTCCTGGCGAGGTTCGCCACGACGATGTCGTCGCGAACCTCCACGTACTCGTGGACCAACACGTTTCGGAACCCGCTTGCCTGAACCATGCGCGCCGCGAGGTCGGCGGGGAGCACCGCGTGCTCGGAGAGGATCCGGAAGGTGTCGGCGTTCGTGGAGGGCGGTCCCCAGCCCTGGACGGCACACAGGTGCTGTCCCACGTCCACGCAGCACTCGATGGCCACGACGAAGTTGTACTTCACGGAGTCCAGCCACCGGCGCTGTGCCCGGATCGCGTCGTCTGCGGCCGCCTCCGCATCCAGGAAATCGATGACGTCGCTGGCCCGGCGAAGCAGCCGGTGCACCCGCATCTCATCGACCACGGACGGCCTCCAGGAACTCGCGGTGGGCCCGCTCGAACCGCGGTCGCTCGTCGAGCCAGATCCTGCGCGTGAGGGCGACCCATCGAACCCGCGCCACCTGATCCTCCTCGAAGAGGACCTTCCCCTCGAGGGCGATGGTTCCGGCCAGCTCCATGGGCGCCTCGTTGAGGACGACAAGATCGACTCCCTCAGGCAGGGCAATCTCCCAGGGCGCGGGGGGGGCAGTGGTCCAGAAAGCAGCAACATCGAGATCGCTGCCCTCGCGGGCTGTGCCGCGGGCCTGGGAGCCGAACACGAGGGCGAAGGCGGCCCCCGCCGAGCGCAATGCGTCGGCAACCTCAAGGTCCCGCTCCTCCATGGGGCGAGTATGCCGGATCGACGCCCTGCCAGCCCCGCACCCGTCAGCCAGACGTATGACCCGTGCGTGGGGAACGGCCAGGTGCGCGAGAATGAGGTCCGCGATGTGGAGCACGAGGAGCAGGCGATGAGCGATGAGGTGCGTTCGAGCGGCCTCGCGGAGGGCGACCTCGGCGATGGGTCGCGCATCGGGTTCGTGCACTCCGCGGAGACGACCTCCGGGGTCAACGGTCCTGGGCTGCGCTACACGGTTTTCCTGTCCGGCTGCCCGCTGCGCTGCTTGTACTGCCACAACCCCGATACCCAGACCATGCGCCTCGGTGAGCGGACCACGGCACGCCGCGTGATCGAGGAGGCGGGGCGCTACCGGGCGTTCATCGCCCGCGACGGTGGGCTGACCGTCACCGGGGGGGAGCCGTTGCTGCAGGCCGCGTTCGTCGAGGACCTGTTCGTCGGGGTCAAGGACGCCTACGGCCTGCACACGGCCCTGGACACCTCCGCCAACGGCGGCCACCGGGCCAGCGACAGGCTCCTGGCCAACACCGACCTGGTCCTGCTCGACATCAAGGCCGGCAATGCGGCGCTGTACGAGAAGGTCAGCGGTGGTGGGCGCCTGAGCGACGTCCTGGACTTCGGGTCGCGGCTCGTGGAGCACCGGGTGAAGGTGTGGATCCGGTTCGTGCTCGTTCCCGACCTGACCGATGGACCCGACCAGATCGCCGAGGTGGCAGACCTCGCCGCCGACCTCGGCGACATCGTGGTCCGGGTCGAGGTGCTGCCCTACCACCGGCTCGGCGTTGACAAGTACGCCGCGCTCGGACGCGCGTACCCACTGCTGGGCACGCCCCCGCCGACGCGGGAGTCGGTGGACCGCGCCCTGGCGATCTTCCGTGAGCGCGGCCTGTACGCCCTGGCCTGACCTCGATCAGCGCGCCGAGGAGCCAGCGTCGTCGGCTGCCGGGGTGGTCGCGGTGCCTGTGGGCGCTGGGCCTGAGGGCAGGCCGGCGAGGATGTCCTGGGTCGTCAGCGTGCCGGGGGATCGGTCCCCCGAGCGCGCCCCGATACCCGCGCGCCACATATCCACCGTCGCACAGCTGATCTCACCACGCAGGCGGATGATCAGGGCCAGCGACAGCATCGCGATGCCGATCGCACCCAGGTAGGGCTGGATCGGGGCGTAGAGGTTCAGCGCGCCCGTGCTGCCCAGCAGGAGCAGGGCGAGCTTGTTGCAGACGGGGCACCCGATGGCCAGGTACGCCAGCAGGGACCCCACAGCTCCCGCACGTGCGGTCCGGGTCGCCGCCTCGGGTGTCGCGGTCTCGACGGCCTCCAGCCGGATCGGGGCAGGGCCGTCGTTGCGGATGTAGGTCGCCGTCAGCAGCCCCGAGAGGATCGCCGTGGCGATCAGGACCTCGGGAGCCCAGGGGGTGGGCGGGACCGAGCGTCCGAACACGGGGTTGGACAGCACCGCCGTGGACAGGCCGAAGAAGAGGTAGGTCCCCGCGGCCACCGCAGCAGCCGCCACCCAGCGACGCAGCGACCAGGTCAGGAAGGCCGCGAGGAAGCACGTGTTGGCCATCAGATCGACTCCTGGTTGTGGGCGTGGGTGCGCATCTGGCGCTGGGCGTGGGTGCGCATCTGGCGCTGGGCGTGGGTGCGCATGCGCGTCTGCGTGCCGGTCACGCGCTGACGAGACTGCGGACCGGCCGTCCCGCCGCACGCCAGGCCGCTGTCCCGCCGAGGACGGTGTGGGCCTGGTAGCCGTGCTGGTCCAGGTACCGCGCCACCTCGAGGGACCGGTTGCCGCTCTCGCAGATCAGGTAGACCGGGCGACGCCTGCCCAGCGCACCAAGGTGCAGGGGGACCCGGCTGACGGGCAGGGACTCCGCACTGGGGACATGCCCTGACTGGTACTCATGGGGTTCGCGCACGTCGATGATGCGGCACCCGCGCAGGCGTGCTGCGTCGAGCTCGTCGACCGTCGTCGTGATGACCATGGGGAGGGCTCCTTCGCGTCAAGAGGGGTCACAGGCCAGACAGGTCCAGCATACCCCTAGGGGTATGCTGGACCTGCCACCTCGAGGGGCGCGGGGCCCCAGACCGCAACAGCGGCTGCCGAGGACCCCCGACACGCTGAGCTCCCCCGGCGCCGGGACACGCCCGTGCGCCTCCCCCGCTGCGGCCGGCGAGCGTGGTATTCAGGGCCTGACCACAAGGAGGTCCCATGTCCATGCCTGATCCGAACTCGCTGGACCCCACCGCCCGCCAGGCCGTCGCCGGCATCGCGAAGTGGTGGTGGCTGCTGCTCATCACCGGCGTCCTGTGGTTCATCATCGGCGCCATCATCCTGCAGTTCGACACGCAGTCCGTGGCCACCGTCGGCTACCTCGTGGGCTTCATGCTCCTCTTCACCGGCATCGAGCAGTTCATGGTCGCCTCGGCCGTGCCCGGGTGGAAGTGGGTGTGGATCCTGTTCGGCATCTTCTTCCTGCTCGGCGGCATCTGGGCCGTGGCGAACCCGATCGGCTCGGCAGCCGCGCTCGCGTCGTCCCTGGGCCTGCTCTTCGTGCTGATCGCCATCTTCTGGTTCGTCGAGGCGTTCGCCTCGAAGGGCTCCAACCCGCTGTGGTGGCTGACGCTGCTCTCCGCGTTCATCATGCTCGGGATGGGCATCTGGGTCGGCAGCCAGGGCCTGCTCTCGAAGGGCATCACCCTGCTGATCTTCGCCGGCTTCTGGGCGATCATGCACGGGGTCGGCGACTTCATCCGCGCCTTCCAGCTCAAGAAGCTGGGAGCGCTCGTGGAGGCCAGGAGCGCCTGAGCGTCGGCGCCCGTCGGGCGCGCCCTGCTCGTTCCGACTCCCCCGGTCGGGTCCGCCCAGCCGGGGGAGTCGGCTGTCCAGGGGTGCGTGCTCGGGCTCCGGTTTGGGGCGATCCCGGGGCACCGGGGATGATTGGCCGGTGACCCGCGCCAGCCTCGACAAGGACCCCCGGGACGTGCAGTCGATGTTCGACAACGTCGCGGCGAAGTACGACCTGACCAACGACGTCCTGTCCCTGGGACAGGACCGGTACTGGCGGCGCGAGGTCGTGCGTGCCGTGGGCGCCAAGCCCGGCCAGCGGGTGCTCGACCTGGCCGCCGGCACCGGCACCAGCTCGCTGCCGTTCGCGAAGGTGGGTGCCTCGGTGGTCTCCAGCGACTTCTCGCTGGGGATGCTCACCGAGGGGCGGCGGCGCTACCCGCACCTGCCGTTCGTCGCCGGGGACGCCACGACGCTGCCGTTCGCCGACAACTCCTTCGATGCGGTCACGATCTCCTTCGGCCTGCGCAACGTCGTCGACGTCGGCGCCGCCCTGGCCGAGATGCATCGGGTGACCCGGCCGGGCGGTCGGCTCGTCGTGTGCGAGTTCAGCCACCCGACCTGGGCCCCGTTCCGCACGGTCTACGTCGAGTACCTGATGCGCGCCCTGCCACCGGTCGCCCGGAAGGTGTCCAGCGCCCCGGAGGCCTACGTGTACCTCGCGGAGTCGATCCGCGCCTGGCCGACGCAGCCGGAGCTGGCGTCCCAGATCGCGGCCGGAGGATGGACGAAGCCGGCCTGGCGCAACCTCTCCGGCGGGATCGTCGCGCTGCACCGCGCCACTGCAGGGGCGGCGCCGGGGGCCGTGGCGCATTCCGGCGGCGGGGCCGTCGATCCCGGATAGAATCCACGCGTGACCGAGTTGCGCACCACGACCCATGGCCGGGTCATCCGCACCGTCACCCTCGACGGGATCGACGAGGATCTCCTGGGCCTCCTGCCCGCCTCCGGCGCCCACGCGTGGGTCCGTGACGGAAGCGGCTTCGTGGGCTGGGGCGAGGCCGCCCGGTTCACGATCTCCGGTCCTGAGCGGTTCAGCCGGGCGCAGCGCTGGTGGACCGCGTGGTGCGAGGCAGCGCACGTCGATGACCAGGTGGGCGTGCGCGGTTCCGGACCGGTCGCGTTCGCCTCGTTCACGTTCGACTCCGGCCCGCAGGAGTCCGTGGTCATCGTCCCCGCCGTCGTGATCGGGCATCGGTCGGGCAGGACCTGGCTGACCACCGTCGAAGCCGACGGCGTCGCCCCCGAGATGCCCGCGGACCCCGATCGGCCGACGGTCTCCGGGCCCATCCGCTGGGTGGCGGGATCCCGACCGGTCGAGCACTGGGCGAGGGCCGTGGCCGAGGCGATCGGGCGGATCACCGCCGGTGAGCTGGACAAGGTGGTGCTCGCCCGCGATGTCGTCGCCGAGCTGCCAGCCCGGCTCGACGTCGCCGCGCTGCTGGGGCGCATGGCCGCGACCTACCCCGAGTGCTGGACGTTCAGCGTCGATGGCCTGGTGGGTTCCACTCCCGAGCTGCTCGTCCGGCGCGACGGCGACCGCGTGACCTCGCGGGTGCTCGCCGGAACCGTGCGAAGGCGCGGTGACGACTCGGTCGATGCGGCGCGCGCCGCCGCGCTGCTGGACTCGGACAAGGACCTCGAGGAGCACGAGTACGCGGTGCACTCGGTGGCCGAGGCGCTGGCCGCGCACTGCACGGACCTCGACGTCCCGACCGCTCCGCACGTGCTCTCGCTGGCCAACGTCCAGCACCTGGCCACCGACGTGACGGGTCTCCTCGCCGACGGCGCCTCGGCCCTGGCGCTGGCGGCCTCGCTGCATCCGACGGCGGCGGTCTGCGGGACGCCCACCGAGCGCGCAGCGGGGCTGATCCGTGAGCTCGAGGGCATGGACCGGGGCCGCTACGCCGGACCGGTGGGCTGGATCGACGCCCGGGGCGACGGGGAGTTCGGGATCGCCCTGCGCTGCGCCGCAGTGGAGGACTCCGAGCGGGGAGCGGCGACCCGCCTGCGGCTCTACGCCGGGTGCGGGATCGTCGCGGGCTCGACCGCCGACGGCGAGATCGCGGAGTCCGAGGCCAAGCTCGACGCGGTGCGCAGGGCGCTTGAGTCCTGAGGGCGACCGCGCGGGCCGGGGCGCAGGTGTGGATGATCCGTGGTCGTCGTATACCCCGTAGGGTATTCTTGAGCCGAGGAGCGCGGGTTCGCGCACAGTCCAGGAGGTCATGATGGGGTTCTTCGCCAACCTGTTCGGCGGCGGCGAGAAGGTCGACACCAGCGCCGCGACCCTCACGCCGCAGGGCGTGAAGGTCATCGACGTCCGCTCACGCGGGGAGTTCCAGGGCGGGCACATCGCCGGGGCCAAGAACATGGACGTGAGTTCCGTCGACTTCGCGCAGTCCGTGAAGCGGCTCAACGCCAGGCACACGTACCTCGTCTACTGCCAGAGCGGGAGCCGATCCTCGCGCGCTGCGGGCACGATGCGGGCCGTCGGCCTCACCGTCCTCGACGGTGGCGGCATGCACAAGATGAAGTCCAACGGCTGGACCGTCGGCCCCTGAGGCCTTCGCGTTGCCGGCCCGGGCGCTGGTTCAGTTCACGCGCTCGGGGGGCGATGCGACGGGCACATCCGCCGAGCAGGGCACGCGCCAGATCGGTCCGCGTCAGGTGACGGCCGAGGACAGCCTGTCAGCGACGGCATCGCGGACACCAGCCATCAGCTGCGCCTCGCCTGTGCGGTCGGGGACGCGGGCGACGATCACCCGCACCCCACCTGCGGCGAGCGCCTCCGCGAGCGCAGCCCTCAGGTCGTCGCGATCTGTCACCCCCACCGCGGGCACACCAGCAGCCTGGGCCACCGCCACGAGGTCCAGGCCCACAGGGGTGCCGAAGATCCGCTCGAATGACCCGGCGTGCTCGGGGCGCCCCTGCTCGAGCTGGTGGAATATGCCGCCTCCGTCGTTGTCCGTGACGAGGATGACCAGGTCGGGGCGTGGTTCGTCGGTGCCGACCAGCAGGCCGTTGTGGTCATGCAGGAACGCCAGGTCGCCCATCAGGGTCAAGGCCGATCCGCCGCCATCGGCCTGATGGGCCAGGGCGGCACCCCACGCGGTGGACACCAGCCCGTCGATCCCGTTGGCGCCCCGGTTGCCGATCACGCGAAGCCCGGTCCGCCGACCCGCGAATGCCTCCACCTGCCGGACCGACCAGGAGGCAGCCACGAGAAGGAGCGCATCGTCTGGGGACTGCTCCCAGACGAGGGCGGCCACGGCCGACCCGGTCAGTGATGCGGACCGCCCCAACTGAGCGGCCACGACGTCGGCGGCGATGGCGTCCGCCGCCTGCCAGTCGGTGAGCCAGCCGGGATCCGGGGTGAACTCAGCCGGCGGCAGCGGGATGCCGGTGAGCACCCGCTCGGCGGTCCGCAGCGGGTCGCAGACCTCCCGCCCGACAGTGGGCAACTCGATCGCCACGTGCCGACCCGCCGCCCGGACCAGGTCCATGGTGGGACGGGACAGGCCGAACTGGCCCACAGTGAGCACCAGGTCCGGTGCGTGGTCGGCGAGGAACGCCTCGCTTCCGACCACCAGGACCCCGTGGCCAAGCGCTGTCGGCGCGCCGTGGAGGTTCGCCGACGGCTCGTGGACGATCGGCCAGCCGCAGGCATCGGCAAGCGCAGCCAGCCACTGGTGATGCCCGCGCAGGGACGTGCACGGCAGGTCCCCGACCAGGATGACCCCCCGCGCCGGCAGGTCGCCGAGAGCCTCGCGCGCGTCACGGTGGTCGCATCCGGTGAGCGGTGGGCGCCGAGGACGGGGGGCGGAGTAGGGCGCGTCGGGCTGTGGGGAACCTTCGGAGGCGGGGGCACGCACGCGGTCCGGCTCCGGGCCGGGAGCCGGGGTCTGCCCCGGGTCGGGCTCCGGGTCGGGCACCAGGGGGAGCCGGAAACCGACGTTCAGGTGCACCGGACCGGCGTGCGCCACACCGGCACGCCCAAGCCCACTGGACGCGCTGGCCTCAGATCCGACCGCGGCCGCTATCGCCATCCCCGCCGAGGCCCGAGCGGCGCGCTGGGCTGCGTCGGGGTCCTCCGGGTCGATCCGGCGGGCGGCGCCCAGATCGGCGAAGAACCGGACGGTGCTGCCGAAGAACGCCACCTGGTCGATCGTCTGGGGGGCGCCCACACCGCGGGACTCCACCGGCCGGTCAGCGCTGAGGACCACCAGCGGGATCGCGCTGTAGGACGCCTCCACCACCGCCGGTGCGAGATTGGCCAGCGCCGTGCCCGACGTGCAGATCACGGCGACGGGGGCGCCCGAGACCTTGGCCAGCCCGAGGGCGAGGAACCCCGCCGACCGCTCGTCGATCCGCACGTGCAGCTGGATCCGACCCACACGGTCCAGGCGCATCGCCTCGAAGGCAAGTGGCGCGGAGCGCGACCCCGGGGCCAGGACCACATCGCGCACGCCCTGGTGGACCAGCTCGGCCAGCAGGGACCGCGCCAGCGCCGTCGCGGGGTTCATCCGAGGTCAACGCCGGCGGCAGGACGTGGGGGCAGCGCATCAGGACGTGGGGGCAGCGCATCAATTCGGGAGCCACTTGCTGTTCTTGCAGCAACACGCACCCAAGTTCCCGGGGGAGGACTCGTTCGCACCGGTTCGGGGCGGGGCTGGGGGCGCGGGGGCATGGGACGTCGCCCTAGATGACCGAGAGCAGGCGGGCGCACCGGGCCAGCCGCTCGCGCCACCACATGGTCTGCTCGCCACCGAGGGCATCGGCGGCACGCCCGAGGGCCTGCTCGTCGGGCAGCCGTCGGGTGACCGCCATCTGGCCCTCACGGGGGATGAGCGTGCTGGCGCTGACGTCGCCGGCCAGCAGGAGTCCGGTGCCCAGGCCGGCGGCACCGGCGAGGTCCGGAACGGCCGCAGCCAGGGCCAGCCCCGCGCAGAGGCCGACGGACGTGTTCATCTCGCCGGACACCACGACCGGGAGACCGATCTCCTCGATCAGCGACAGCGCGCGGGCGACGCCCCCCACGGGAGCCACCTTCACGATCAGAACGTCCCCGGCCGAGCGAAGCGACCCAGCCAGGCCGTCGGCGTACAGGTCGCGCGCGCGGCGCAGGCCCTCGTCGACGGCGATGCGGACGTCGACCTCGTCGTCCACGAGCCGGTAGCGCAGCTCGGCGAGCTCGGTGGTGGTTCGGCACGGCTGCTCGAAGTAGTCCAGCACCGGACCGAACTCGGCGGCGAACATCCGTGCTGCCCGACGGGCCTCGGTGACGGTCCACGCGCCGTTCGCATCCAGCCGGATGAGCGGGTCGCGCACCCCCGCCTCGGACAGTGCTGCCCGGACGGTGGCGACGCGGGCCAGGTCATCGGCCAGCGCCGACCCCGGCTCAGCCACCTTGACCTTGAACGTGGTGGCACCGGTCTGCGCCACGGCGTCGGTGACGTATCCGGCGATGTCCTGAGGCGCGAGCGCCGGCACCACGACATTGACCGGGACATGGCTGCGGACCGGCTCGGGCCAGGTGCCCCAGGCGGCCTCGACCGCGGAGGCCAGCCAGCGGGCGGCCTCCCAGTCGTCGTACTCGGGGAACGGCGCCCACTCGCCCCACCCCGAGGGCCCGCAGAACAGCATGCCCTCGCGGTGCTCGACCTGTCGGAAGCGGCGGTTCAGCGGCACCCGGAACGGCACGGCCACCGCGGCCAGCTCAGAGGGGCTCAACTCCGGAAGGGCGGGGCGCACCGGCCGGGACGACTGGGCGCCAGAGGTGGCCGGAGCTGCCCCGGCGCCGGACGGGTCGGTGGTGATCGTCGGGTCGCCAGCCATGGGCGTCACGGCCGCTTCGGGAATCTGGCGAAGTCCGGGGTGCGCTTGCCGGTGTAGGCGTCGCGGCCCTCCTGGGCCTCCTCGGTCATGTAGAACAGCAGTGTCGCGTCACCGGCCAGCTGCTGGATGCCGGCCAGGCCGTCGTCCGCGGCGTTGTGCGAGGCCTTGAGCATCCGCAGGGCCAGGGGCGACATCGTGAGCATCTCGCGGGCCCACTGCATCGTCTCCTCCTCGAGGTCCTCCAGGGGGACGACCTGGTTGACCAGGCCCCACTCGTAGGCCTGCTCGGCACCGTACTGGCGGCACAGGAACCACACCTCGCGCGCACGCTTCTGGCCGATCTGACGTGCCAGCAGCCCCGAGCCGTAGCCGCCGTCGAACGAGCCCACCTTCGGGCCGGTCTGGCCGAAGCGCGCGTTGTCGGCGGCGATCGTCAGGTCGCAGCAGATGTGCAGCACATGCCCGCCGCCCATCGCGTACCCGGCCACCATCGCCACCACCGGTTTGGGCAGCCGGCGGATCTGGACCTGGAGGTCCAGCACGTTGAGCCGTCCGATCCCCTTGCGGGCGACGTCGTCATCACCGATGTAGCCGTCGTTGCCGCGGATGCGCTGGTCGCCGCCGGAGCAGAACGCCCAGTCGCCCTGGCCGGTCAGGATGATGACGCCGACGCTGTCGTCGTCGCGGGCGAGGCTGAACGCCGCCTCCAGCTCGAACAGGGTCTGCGGGCGGAACGCGTTGCGCACCTCGGGACGGTTGATGGTGATCTTCGCCACGCCATCGCCGGAAACCTCGTACTTGATGTCGGTCCAGTCGCCCATGGGCTGCCAGTCGGCAGCCGGGCGGACCGTGGAGACCGAGGGGTCCGTGTAGGCCGGGCTGGCATTCGTGACGACAGGGATGGAGGTGTAGCGACGACGGGTGTCCACGATCCACAGGGTAGGGCACAGCGGCCGCCCTGGCCGCGATCCGAGGCACGCCGGCGCCGCTCGGCCCGGTTCCCCGTCGAGAGCCGGTGGCGCCGGCCCTTGGCCGCAGGGCGCGGACTAGATTCCCTCCCATGAACAGCACGCCCGCGGTGGTCGTGGCTCACCTGACGGTGGTGCGCGGGCGGACGACCGCGCTCGACGATGTGTCGCTCCAGCTCGAGCCCGGGACCCTGACCGGCCTGCTCGGGCCCTCGGGTGCCGGCAAGACGACACTCATGCGCGCGATCGTCGGGGTCCAGGTCATCTCGTCGGGGACGGTGACGGTCCTCGACCGGCCCGGGGGCTCCCACGAGCTGCGCGATCGCGTGGGCTACGTGACCCAGGATCCGAGCGTCTACTCCGACCTCACAGTCCGGCAGAACCTGCGCTACTTCGCCCGGATCCTGGGGGCCCCGCAGTCCGATGTCGACCGAGTCATCGAAGAGGTCCAGCTCGAGGGGCAGGCCGATCAGATGGTCGGCACGCTCTCGGGAGGGGAGCACTCGCGCGTCTCGCTGGCGACGGCCCTGCTCGGCAGGCCCGAGCTGCTCGTGCTCGACGAGCCGACCGTGGGCCTCGACCCGGTGCTGCGCCGGGACCTGTGGGGGCTGTTCGGGCGACTTGCCGCCGGCGGGGTCACGCTGCTGGTCTCCAGCCACGTCATGGATGAGGCCACCCGGTGCGACCGGCTGCTGATGGTGCGCGCGGGCCGCCTGCTGGCGGATGGCACCTTGGCCGAGCTGCGCGCCCTGACCGGCCAGAGCGATCCCGAGGAGGTCTTCCTGCATCTGGTCGACCACGGCGCCGGGGAGTCCCCACGCGAGGGCGGGGTGGCCCGATGAACCTGCACCTGACCCTGGCCACGGCGCGCCGCGTGCTCGGCCAGATCCGCAACGACCACCGCACGATGGCCCTGCTCATCGGGGTGCCCACGGTCCTGATGACCCTGTTGTGGTGGATCTACGAGGGCAGCGACGTGTTCAGCCAGATCGGCGCCCCGCTGCTGGGCATCTTCCCGTTGACCATCATGTTCCTCATCACCTCGGTCACAACCCTGCGCGAGCGGACGACGGGCACGCTGGAGCGGCTGATGACCATGCCGATCCGGCGAGCGGACTTCGTCGTCGGCTACGCGATCGCGTTGGGCTTCGCGGCCCTGATCCAGACCGCGTTCGTCGCGACGTACGCCATCTGGGTCCTGGGGCTGGAGGTCGCGGGTCCCGAGTGGATGCTGGTGAGCGTCTCGGTCCTCTCCGCGGTGCTGGGGATGTCGATGGGCCTGGCGGCCAGCTCGCTTGCCCGTACGGAGTTCCAGGCGGTGCAGTTCATGCCAGCCCTGATCTTCCCGCAGTTCCTGCTCTGTGGGCTGCTGGTCCCACGCGACGAGATGCCCCCCGCCGCAGAGGCGATCTCCGACCTCCTGCCGTTGAGCTATGCCGTGGATGCGGTCAAGGAGGTCGCCTCGACCCCGGACCCGACGATCGGCTTCGAGGTCGGCATCATCTGCCTTTTCATCGTCGGGCTGCTCGCGCTCGGGGTCACGACCCTGCGCCGGCGCTCGGCGTAGCAGCGGAGGGCGTATCCCGGCGATAGGTGCGCGAAACGAACCCGCTGGGCCACGACTGGACGCCCTCGAGGTGCATCCCGGCGAAGCGTCCGGTGGCGTGGAACAACGGGCGTCCCGCGCCCAGCAGGACGGGAGCAGTCGTGATGACCATGTCGTCAACGAGGTCCTCGGCGAGGAAAGCGCTGATGACCTGCCCGCCATCGAGGTAGACCCGCTGGAGGTCCATTCCGCCCCACATCGCGTGGGCCTCGCGTGGGGACGGGCTCCAGAAGGTCACCCCCGCGCGCGGTTCCGGTGCGTCGTGGGTGAACACGTACACCGGCCGTTCGCCGAACGGGAGCGGATCCAGGTGGGCGATGTGGTCGTAGGTGCCTCGCCCCATCGCCAGGGCGTCCACCGAAGCCAGGAACTCGTCGTAGCCGTAGTCCTCGTCGGCGTGAGCGGCCTGCTCGAGCCAGTCCAGGGACCCGTCCGCTGCCGCGATGTACCCGTCGATGCTGGTGGCGATGAAGACCGAGAGTCGGGTCGTCATGGGGATCCTTCGGGTGCGTGGACGGCGGGCTGAGTGGGGGCTTTGGCTTGGCAGTGGCAGAGGCGGTGGTGGCGGCGGCAGGGCAAGGGCAGGCCTATCAAGTTCAGTCCAGATCAAAGCAGTTCAGTCCATAACAATGCGGTCCAAGATCAGGTCAGGTCAGGTCAGGTCAGGTCAGATCAGGTCAGGTCAGGTCAGGTCAGGTCAGGTCATCCTGTCAGTCGACTGCCCGAACGTGCCGCCAATCGCGACCCGCTTCCCCTCACTTCTGTGCGTATCCACAGCCGTGTTCGCTGTCTCTGGCGTTGTCAGCCGCCCGGGGTAGTGTTCGTACAGGTGTTCGAGTCTGGGTGGATGCGGGGGTGGGTGTGGTGAGCAGCACAACACTGGACCAGCGGGTGGTGGACCTGCGCGCGGTCGGGGCGGTGGGGTCCGCCTCGGCGGAGGTGGTGGCGCTGTGGGAGCGGGCCGGGGCGGTGGCCGGTGGGCACCTGCCCGGCATGGGTTTGCTGGCGGGGGAGCGGCCGGGTGCCGATGTCGACGTGTTGGCCGGGGCGTTCGCGGTGGTCGAGTACGAGCTGGCCCGCCGGATGCACGCGGCCAGCACGGCGGGCAGTCTGCCGCTGGTGGGCCCGGGGGCGGTGCTGGGGGCCCGGTGCTGGGCCGGTCCGCAGGCCCGACGGTTGGCCCGGGCGGGAGCCCTGGCCGCCGAGCACCCGTCCCTGGCCGCGGTGTGGGCGGCGGGGGTCATCACCTCGGAGCATGTGGATGCGATCGCCCGCAACACCGGCCCGCTGAAGCCTGACGAGGTGGCGGCGGTGGTTGCGGAGTTGGCCGGGTTGTGGGGGCGGGTGTCCCCGGCGGCGGTCGCTCAGTTCGTGGCCCGGGTGATCCGGGTGCTGCACCCACCCCCGGACCCGAACCCGGATGAGACCGGGGCGTATGAGTCCCGGTCCCTGTCGTTCGCCCTGACCGGGGACGCGGTGGTCCTGTCGGGGGTGCTGCACCGGGTGGAGGGGGAGGCGGTGATCGCCGCCGTGGAGGCGTTCGCGGAACGGTTGCGCTCCGAATGCGGATCACATCCCGGCGTCCGCCCGCCGCGCGGATGGGTTGGTCGCCCTGGTCAACGCCGCCCACGCCAGCGGGTCGATCCCCCACCGCGGCGGGCTGCCGGTGTCCGTCACAGTCACCCTGGACACCAGCGTCCTCGGGGATCAGGTGTGGACCACCTCCCGGGGGCACACCCTGACCCAGGCCGAGACCCGGTTCACCGCCTGCGACGCACAAGTCACCCCTATCGTCATCGACACCGCGGCATGCCCCGACACCGTCACCGACCTGCTCACCGCCGCCGCGGGCGACGGCTCCGGGGCCGGCCCCGGGGACCCGGGATTCAGCCGTCGAGGGCGCGCGGTCGGAGCAGGCGCTGGCATCGCAGGCGCTGGCATCGCGAGCACCCCTGGATCTGGGGGCACGCCCCCGGCGGCGCGGATCGCGGCTCTGGCCAGCACCCTGCTCGGGACCCGGATCCCGTTGGCCGTCGGGCGCACCGCACGGACCGCGAGCCCGGCCCAACGCCGGGCGTTGGCCACCCGGGACCAGGGCTGCATCATCCCCGGCTGCGCCATCCCCGCCGAGGCATGCCAGACCCACCACGTGCAGGACTGGGCCACCGGCGGCCCATCGGACCTCCCGAACCTGACCCTGCTCTGCTGGGCCCACCACCGCCAAGTCGACCTCGGCATGTGGACCATCCAACCCGCGTCCAGCCACGCCCCAGTCCCCCGACCCGAACCCGGCGCACCACCCGGAACCCCCTGGCCCGCCAACCACAACGCCCCCTGGACCATCACCCACACCCCCCGCACCCGCTGGAGGTTATGACGGTCCGGCCGACGGCGCCTACCCTGTGACCGCCATGAGTGCAGCTACCAGAGACCACGCGCAGGCGGAACCGCTGCGCCCATGCGTGAGTCTCGAGATCCCGCTGGGCCCCGCTGGCCTCGAGGTCCTCATGCCTGCGCTGACTGCAGCGATGAGCAGCACCGGACCAGCACTGGGGCTGCTGCCCGCGTCCGGCTCGACGGCATACCGGTCGATGATCTCGGCCGCTGTGGCCCCAGGGATCCCGGTTCCGGCTCAGGTGGCGGTCATCGCAGCGACGTCGGGCTCCACCGGGAACCCGGCCGGCGTCCTGCTTCCGGCGTCGTCACTGCGGGCTGCTGCCCAGGGTTTCGCCGACCGTGCTGGCCAACCCGATGGCCACAGGTGGGTCGCCGCCCTGCCCCTGCACCATGCGGGCGGGCTGATGGTCGCCGTGCGGTCGGTGGTGGCCAGGACGACCCCGGTCGCGGTAGCGAGCCTGGGGGGGGCCGAGCCGTTCACCGCCGAGGCCTTCGCGGTCGCGACGACGAAGGCCGTCGAGTTGAGCGCGGACGACGACCGACCGCTGGCGGTCTCCCTCGTACCCTCGATGCTCGCCCTGCTGGATGCGGCCGGGGCCACGGGCTGGGACCTGCTGGCCGAGTACGACGCCGTCCTGGTGGGTGGTGCCGCGGCACCGAGGCCGCTCGTGGACCGCCTGCTGTTCGCCGGGGTCCACGTCTTCACCTCCTATGGGATGACTGAGACCTGCGGGGGTGCAGTGTTCGACGGTCGGCCGCTCCCCGAGGTGGTAGTTGACGTGGATCCCGACGGCCGACTTGCGATCAGTGGCCCGAACGTGGCCCTCGGGTACCGGGATGGCCGCGAGCCCGAGCGGTGGTCGACTGGGCCGGATGGGCGGCGCCGCTTCCGCACCGACGACCTCGGGCGGGTGAGTCCCGACGGACTGGTGGCGGTCGACGGGCGGGCGGACGACGTGGTGCAGGTCGCCGGAGCCTCGGTCTCTGTGGGCGCGGTGCGGGCCGTGCTCGAGACGCATGCCTCAGTGGCCGCGGCGGCGGTCGTCGCAGTGCCCGACCCGCAGTGGGGCTCCCTGCTCGTGGCGGCAGTCGTTCCGTCCAATCCGGCAGCATCGAGTCCAGCTCCGTCCGATCCGTCAGGCGTGGGCCTGTCGACGGACCTCCACCACGAGGTCGGAGGTGCGCCCCCGGCCGGGTCGCCTGACGCCGGAGCAGACCCCCGGACATCCCTGGCTGACGAGCTCGGGGACCTCGTGGAACGGGCGCTCGGTCGCACTGCCCGTCCCCGGGCCATCCACCTGGTCCCTTCACTGCCCACTCTCGAGTCCGGGAAGGTCGATCGCCGGGCGGTGCTGGCGTGGGCGAGCGACCTCGACGGGAGCACCCGATGACCACCTCCGCCCAGTGGATCGCGGGCGCGCGCCCGCGAACGCTTCCGGCCGCGCTCGCGCCCGTGTTGGTCGGGACCGCAGTGGCGGCATGGGACGGCGGCGCGATCTGGGGCCGCGCGCTGCTCGCCCTCGTCGTCGCGCTGGCCCTGCAGGTGGGGGTGAACTACGCCAACGACTACAGCGACGGCATCCGCGGGACGGACGCCGAACGCGTGGGACCTGTGCGCCTCGTCGGTCAGGGCCTGGCTGAGCCGTCCGCGGTCAAGCGCGCCGCCCTCCTGTCCTTCGCGGTGGCGGGGCTGGCGGGGCTGGCGCTCGTCGTGCTCAGCGGTCTCTGGTGGCTCCTGCTCGTGGGTGGCGCTGCGATCGTGGCCGCGTGGACCTACACCGGAGGGCCCCGCCCCTACGGGTACGCCGGACTCGGCGAGGTGTTCGTCTTCGTCTTCTTCGGCCTGGTCGCGGTGGGTGGCACCGCCGCTGTCCAGGTCGGGTTCATCAGCGCGCTGGCCTGGACCTGCGGGGTGGCGGTCGGGGCGCTGTCGTGCGCGATCCTCGTCGTCAACAATCTGCGCGACATCCCCGGGGACACGGTGGCGGGCAAGCGCACCCTGGCCGTACGGATCGGCGACCCAGCGACGCGCCGGCTCTACGCCGCCCTCAACGGGGTGGCACTGGCCAGCCCGGCCCTGATCGGCGCCCTCGGTTTCGTGTCCCCCACGACCTGGCCGGCATCCGCACTCCTCGGGCTGGGGGCGGTCCCTCTGGCGATCCGGCCGTTGCGCGATGTGCGATTGGGGGCTCGTGGACCCGCCCTCGTGGCGGTGCTGGTCGCGACCGGTCGACTGCTGCTGGCCTATGGCGTGCTGCTGGCCGGCGGGATCGCGATCGGCGCGCTGGCCGGGTAGTGCCTGGGAGAGCGCCCGCCGAGGGCGTCAGCGACGAGCAATCCGCCCGAAATGCCTGCCCAATAGGCGTTCCGGGCCCCACGGCTGCGGGCGGCAGGCCGGCACAGTAGCCTCGAGGACACCCCCACAGGAGGCCCACATGCTGCTGTTCAATCCCGCCTCATACGACCCGACGTTCCTCGACGACTCCAGCCGTGAGGCGATGAAGGACCTCGTGGCCTTCTTCGAGGCCAAGGGATTGGCGGAGATGAAGTCCGAGTACCACGCAGGCATCTGGTACAAGGACTTCCTGGACTTCAACGCGCAGAAAGGGCTCTTCGCCGGGGTCGCGACCCCCGCCAACGTCGGGGCCCTCCTGGACGGCGCCCCCCAGACCCAGTGGGACACCGCCCGCATCAACGAGCTCAACGAGATCCTCGGCTTCTACTCCCTGGACCACTGGTACGCCTGGCAGGTCAGCGTGCTGGGACTGGGACCGGTCTGGCTCAGTGCCAACGAGGGCGCCCGCAAGTTGGTCGGTGAACTGCTGGCCGCGGGCGGCATCTTCGGGTTCGGCCTGTCCGAGCGCACCCACGGCGCCGACATCTACTCCACCGACATGATCCTGACCCGCTCCGGCGACGGCTGGGTCGCCAACGGCGGCAAGTACTACATCGGCAACGGCAACGAGGCCGCCCGCCTGAGCGTCTTCGGCAGGTTCGCCGACGACGACCCCGAGCATCCGGGGGAGTACGTCTTCTTCCTCGCCGACACCACGCATCCCAACTACGAGCTGGTGAAGAACACTGTCCAGGCGCAGATGTACGTCTCCGAGTTCCTGCTGAACGACTACCCGGTGACCGACGCGGACCTGCTCCACGTCGGGCGCCCGGCGTGGGACGCTGCGCTGGCCACGGTCAACGTGGGCAAGGTCAACCTCGGCTGGGCCTCGATCGGCATCGCCGAGCACTCGTTCTACGAAGCAGTCGCGCACGCGAACAACCGCGTCCTCTACGGCCGGCGGGTCACGACCTTCCCGCACGTGCGCCGGATGCTGGCCGACTCCTACGCCCGACTGCTGGCGATGAAGATGTACGCCGCCCGCTCGGCGGACTACCTGCGGGCCGCGTCGGCGGAGGACCGCCGATTCCTGCTGTTCAACCCGATCACCAAGATGAAGGTCACCAGCGAGGGCGAGCGCGTCATCAACCTGCTGTGGGAGGTCATCGCCGCCCGGGGCTTCGAGAAGGACACGTACTTCGAGTCAGCGGTCCGCGACATCCGCGCCCTGCCCAAGCTCGAGGGCACCGTGCACGTCAACCTGGCGCTGGTCCTGAAGTTCCTGCCCAAGTACATGATGGCCGCCGCCGGTGGGGCTGGTGCCCATGAGTCCGTGGGCGTGCGCCGCGAGGCTGCCGATGATGCCTACCTGTTCGCGCAGGGACCGGCGTCCGGCTTGGGGAAGATCGAGTTCCACGACCCGCGGCCGGCCTTCGAGCGGTTCGGCCACCTTCCCAACGTCGCGGCGTTCGTCGCTCAGATGCAGGCCCTCGGCACCATGCTGATGAGCGCACCCCCGTCCAAGGAGCAGTCCGAGGACCTCGACTTCCTGCTGACCCTGGGGCAGCTGTTCACGCAGGTCGTCTACGCGCAACTCGTGGCGGAAGCCGCCGGGCTGGCGCTGTCCGACGACCCGGAGGGGGCACGGCCGGGGTCGGTCTCGGACCTCACCGAGCTCACCGAGGCGCATGTGGACCGGATCTTCGCGGTATTCGTCCAGGACGTCTCCGAGTTCGCCGTGGCTCTGCACGGGCAGCCCGCCGCCACGCCTGAGCAGCAGCGGGGCGCGCTCGCGCTGATCTCGCGGCCCGTCCTACCTGCCGACGCGGAAGAGGCGTTCGTCGCGGAGGTGCTCTCCTACGACGGCGCCTGGACGATGAACCCCTGAGGGCCGACCGCACAACACGGGGACGGCAGACGCCTCATCGTGCTAAGGATCGGTGCGCACTGACGCCAGGCGGTCGGCCAGCGCCTTCAGCGACGTCTTGGCCTGCTCGTACTGCGTCATGTCGTCGACCATGTGGGCTGCGAGCGCGGCAGGGACGTCGGCCGCACGCTGCTCGAGGGCCCGACCGGCGTCGGTCAGATGGATCGTGACCCGACGCTCGTCATCGGCTGCGCGCGTGCGGCGCACGAGCCCGTTCGACTCGAGCCGGCGCAGCAATGGCGACAGCGTCCCGGAGTCCAGGGACAGGCGCTCGCCGATCTCCCCGACGCCCAGCCCGTCGTCCTCCCACAGCACCAGCATGACCAGGTACTGGGGGTAGGTCAGTCCCAGATCCGCCAGCAG
Organism: uncultured Actinomycetes bacterium; assembly: GCA_963747335.1. Taxonomy (GTDB): domain Bacteria; phylum Actinomycetota; class Actinomycetes; order S36-B12; family CAIYMF01; genus Prado023. The sequence continues at coordinate 70,414 of CAVVEV010000008.1, forward strand.
CGGGCGGTACGCCGCCGTGAGCTCCCGGCTGATCCGGTGGAAGAGGAAGCACAGCTGGTTGTCCAGCTGCAGCTGGGGCAGGGTCACGGACGGGTCACGCCGCGGCGTCGACCAGCATGGCCTCGATGTCCTTGGTCATCGCGGCCGGCTCGGTCTTCGGGGAGTAACGCTTCACGGTGGTCCCGTCGGGGGCGACGAGGAACTTGGTGAAGTTCCACTTGACGCTGGACCCGAGCAGGCCGCCGGTGCGCTCCTTGAGGAAGGCGAAGACCGGGTGGGTGTCCTTGCCGTTGACATCCACCTTGGTGGTCAGCGGGAACGTCACACCGAAGTTGACCCGGCAGAACTCCTCGATGGCGTCGTCGTCACCGGGCTCCTGGTTGGCGAACTGGTCGCACGGGAAGCCGATGACCACCAGGCCCTGCTCACCATAGGCCTCGTGCAGCGCCTGCAGGCCGTCGTACTGCGGGGTGAATCCGCACTTGCTGGCCGTGTTGACGATGAGCATCGGACGGCCCCTGAACCGGGCGAAGTCGATCGCCTCGCCGCGGTTGGAGGTAACGGACAGGTCGTAGATCGTGGTGGTTGTCATGACTCCATTGTGCCCAATTCAATTGCGCACCGCAAGTTGAGCCCACGTCGAACGGACCTACGCCCCGCCGCGATCGACCTGCTCGCCGGGTGTGGACCCCTCACCGCCGGTCGGTGGCTGGCCTCCCTCGCGCTCCCGCCGCAGTCGCTCCATCCGGGCCGACCAGGACTGCTCGTCGATCCGCCGAAGGAACTCGGGATCATCGTCCGGGGCCACGGGGCCGCGCGGGCCGGGCCCTCGCCCACCAGAACCGCCGCCACCGTCGCCGCCGCTCGGCGGGTACTGCGCCCGTGGACGGCCGAGCACGAGGTACAGCACGGGCCCGAGGAGGAAGACGAGCAGGACGACAACCGCCCACAGCCACTTGGGCAGCAGTCGCACGTCTGCTGCGGGGGCACGCAGGAGGTCGAGCATCGCGTAGATGTAGAGCGCGAGAACGGCGATCGCGAGCACGAGCCTACCCACCAGGACCCCTTCCGGACTGCATGCTCAAGGCTAGCCCGCACGCACGCATCCGGCCACCAGAGCGGGGCCCGCAGCACGCCTGATGGCGACGGGTGATCCCCTACCCCTCCCCGGCAGGGGACCAGGAGCGGCGTAGGCTCGGTGACCATGAACGAACCTGACTCGTCCACCGCCTCGCCGAGGCCCAGCACCGGATCCGAACCCTCGTCCATGGACGATCAGCCGGCCACGCGCGACCCCCGCGCCGAGGACCCGCCTGCCGAGACCGCAGCGGATGAGTCCCCGGCACTCGAATCCCTGGCAGACGCCACGATCGCCGTGCCCTCCCTGCCTGATCCAGTGCCCCACGCGGGCGCCCGCTACGCCGGCCTTCGGCTCCTGATGCTCTTCGCGGTGGGTGGCATCCTCTACGTGGTCGGGCTTCGCGGCTGGCCCCTGGCCTTCGCAGCAGTCCTGATCTCCGGCATCGTCAGCCTCTTCCTGCTCATGAAGCAGCGCAACGACGCGGCCGTCAACCTCGAGTACCAGGTCGGCAGCTGGAAGCACCGGCACGATCACGAGGACGCCGGCCTGGCCCAGGAGTGACTCCTGGGCCGGCGGCTCGCTCACCGGCCGCCGCGCCCACGACGTGGCACCTGGCCCGACGGGCTCACACCCCCGCGTATGAGTGCAGTCCGCTGGCGAAGAGGTTGACGCCGAAGAAGTTGATCAGGAAGCACGCGAAGCCGATCAGGCCGAGCACCGCGGCCTTGCGCCCGCGCCAGCCGGCTGTGGCGCGCGCGTGCAGGTAGCCGGCGTAGACCAGCCACGTGATGAAGGCCCAGGTCTCCTTGGGGTCCCAGCCCCAGTAGCGTCCCCACGCGTCCTCGGCCCAGATCGCCCCCGCGATGACCGCGAACGTCCACAACGGGAACACGAAGGCATTGACGCGATAGGCCATCGCGTCGAGGGACTTCGAGTCAGGGACCCGGGCACCCACCCAGGCTGCTGCCGTCGAGTTCGTCGCCCGCACGCTGCCGCGCACACCGGTCAGCTGACGCGGGCCGGTGCCCGCTGCGTCGCGCTCGGCCCGATCGGCGGCCAGGTAGAGCACGGTGGCCGCTGCCCCCACCGTGAACGCACCGCCGGCGATGATCGCCGCCGCGACGTGGATGACCAGCCAGTAGGACTTGAGCGCCGGCACCAGTTGCGGGCTGTCGTTGTAGAGCAGCAGGACGGCCACGCCCAGGGTGATCAGGCTGGCCATGGTCACCAGCAGGCCCAACCAGCGCACGTCGCGGCGCAGGGACACGATCAGGAACACGCCTGTGATTGCCGCCGCCGAGGCCAACGAGTACTCGTACATGTTGCCCCAGGGAGCCCGGCCGGCCCACACGGCGCGCACGAACAGGGCGACGACCAGCAGGCCGAAGGCCAGCCACGTCAGCGACATCCCGATGTTGCCCGCCCGGCGGCCCGGCGGGAGGGGGGCGTCCGGGCCGGAGCCGCGGCCGGCCGGGCGGTTGGCCGAGGGGCCGGCGACCGCAGCAGGCGACCCGGCAGCACTTCGGGGTCTCCGCGCCGCCGCCCGCGCCTGTGCCGGGCTGTCGCCCTGGGGCGCGCCGACCGCCAGGGGCTCGACGTCGAGATCCTCGACGGGAGCCGGGACCACGGAGCCCGCCCGCGCCGAGGCGAAGGACGCCGCGAAGGCGACCATCGCCATGGCGTACATCGCCATCGACGCGTACACGAACAGGTTGCTCCACTGGGCCAGGGTCATGTCCCCTCCTCCACATCCACGGGACCACCGAGTCGGGTCACGAGCTGATCCACCTCATCGCTCACATCGGCCGAGTCCGAACGGGTCAGTCCGGCGACCTGCACCCGGAATTGGCCAAGGCTATCGGTCCCGGCCGACTCCGCCACGGGCTCCACCCGGACCCAGATCCGCCGCCGACGGACGAACAGCGACAGGCTCAGGCCCACGATCGCGGCGATGGCTGCGGCGAGCGCGAGCACCTTCCCCGGGTCGCGGGAGATCGTGAACGAGGCCCAGCGGTCCAGCCCGACGAACTCCACCGTCCCCTGCCCGTCGGGGATCTCCCAGGACTGCCCCGGACGCAGGGCGGCCAATCCCAGCTGCTCAAGGCTCTCGGTGTCCAGGGAGAACACGTTGCGTGGCGTCCCGGCATCCAGACCCAGGTCGCCGGACCAGGCGGAGAAGAACAGGGCCGGATCGTCCGGAGCCGGGAAGGACGAGTGCGGGCCCCGCTCCTCGGTGAGCGCCGCCGTGGGGGCGAACAGCGCCTGCAGCCCGAGCTGGGGCTGGCCGTCGGGGGCCTTCACGACGCCGGTGGAGGTGAAGCTGCCGTCCTGCGGCAGGAACACGACGGTGTCGTCGAAGACCACCCGACCGGTGGAGTCCGTGACCCTGATGTGCGGCGCGTAGCCGTGCCCGACCAGGAACACCTTGGCCCCATCGACGCGCAGCGGGGAGTTGACCGAGACCACGCGCTCCTGGGATGGCGCGCCCGGCTCAGCGCGGTACTGCAGAGTCGCGGCGAACGAGCGGGGGGCGCCACGCTGGGATCCCTCCCGCTCGAAGGTGGCCTCGAAGTCGCTCATCGTGAACGCGAAGGGCGGCAGCCGGTCGGGGGAGGCCAGGCGGCCCGGGGCGAAGGAGTCGTACTGCGTCAGCGTGTTCGCGAAGCCGTTTCCCTCACGGATGATGACCGTGCCCTTCCACCCGAACAGGGCGCCGAGGGCCACCCCGACCAGGACCAGCACCAGGGCGATGTGGAACAGCAGGTTGCCGGTCTCCCGGGTGAAGCCCTTCTCCGCGGCCAGCGAGCCCTCACCGGGCGTCACGCGCCAGCGCTCGGCCCGAAGTGCTGCTGCCGCGGTGGCCAGGACATCCGCATCATCGGTGGTCCATGTCCGGGAGCCGTCCAGCCGGTCGAGGCGGCGCGGGGCGGGCGGTGTGGGGGCGCGCATCGAGCGCCAATGGGCGCCCACCCGGGGCAGGACGCAGCCGATCAGGGAGAGGAACAGCAGCAGGTAGACGGCCGCGAACCAGGGGGAGGAGAAGACGTCGAAGAAGCTCAGCCGGTCCAGCGTGGGGGCCACGCGCGGGTTCCGCTCGATCCACGCGTTCACGGCCAGAGGATCGTTGGGGCGCTGGGGCAGCACGCTCCCCGGGATGGCAGCCAGTGCCAGCAGGAGCAGCAGGACCAGCGCCGTGCGCATGCTGGTCAGCTGTCGCCAGACCCATCGCAGCCAACCCGCCGGACCCAGCCGCGGTCCTGCCGCGCGCACACGCCGGGACGCGCCCCAGTCCGCGGTCAGGGCGAGCTGCTCGTCGGGGGTCGCGTCGCCCAGCGGATCCGCGCCGGGACCTGCGCCGTCCGGGCCGAGGTCGGGGCCGAGGTCGGTGCTCACAAGGGCACCTCGAACCCTGAGATCCAGCCGCGCATGGCGATCGTGAGCGATCCCCAGAGCCCGCTCACCATCAGCACGCCCAGCAGGATCATGCTCACCCCACCGACGACCTGGATCGCGCGGGTGTTGCGCCGCGCCCAGGCCAGGGCCTCGAGCCCGCGCTCCATCGCCAGTCCGATGACCAGGAAGGGCAGGCCCAGGCCGATGCAGTAGGCGACCGAGAGCAGGGCACCTCGTGCGGCCGAGCCCTCGGTGAAGGCCAGGCTCTGGACGGCGGCCAGGGTCGGTCCGATGCAGGGGGTCCAGCCCAGCGCGAACAGGGCACCGAGCAGCGGGGCGCCCCAGATCCCGCGGGCGGGCCGGTGGTGCAGGCGGGCCTCACGCTGCAGGCTCGGGACCAGCCCGAGGAAGCCGAGACCCAGGACGATCACCACGACCCCCAGGACGCGGGTGATGACGTCCTGGTGGGTCAGGAGCTGCGCGCCCAGCCCGCCGAAGAGCGCACCGTAGGACACGAACACCGCGCTGAACCCGAGGATGAAGCCCATCGTGCCGGCCACGACCCGGTGCTTCACCGGGAGCCGCGGCGAGGTTCCGACCGGCGGGCTCTCCGTGATCGCGGCGCTCGCTGCGGGTGCGGCGGGTGCGGCGGCCGTCGCGCCGACGGGAACGACGGCCGAGGCGGCCCGGGCCTCGGCCAGCTCCGCCCCGGTCAGGCCGGTGACATAGGACAGGTACCCCGGCACCAGGGGCAGGACGCACGGGCTCGCGAAGCTGACCAGCCCGGCCAGGACGGCCAGCGGAATCGCGATGGCCAGGGACCCCGACGACACGACCTCGCCCACCCCGAGGGGGAGGCTGGCCAGCGTCGCCAGGGACATCAGGACTCCTCGGCCAGGATCGGCTCGATCATCCCCAGCAGGCGCGAGCGGTCCACCTCGCCGATCGCCCGTCCGGCGACGCGGCCCTCGCGGTCGATGACCAGCGTGGAGGGGATGGCCGCGGGGGGAAGCGTCTCGTGGAAGAGCAGCTGCCGACTCCCGTCGGTGTCGACCACGCTGGGGTAGGTCAGTCCGAACCGGTCGACGAAGGCATCTGCAGCGGCTTGGGAGTCCCTCGTGTTCAACCCGACGAACTGCACGCCGGAGTCCTCGAGCTCCGTCGAGACCGCCTGCATGTCCTCGGCCTCAGCCCGGCACGGCGCGCACCAGGAGGCCCACACGTTGAGGACGACAACCTCGCCCACGTGGTCGGACAGGGCGAACGGCTCGCCGGCGAGGGTGGTCCCGGTGAGGTCCGGGGCCTCCTTGCGCTGGGCGGCGGCCACGATCGTGGTGGTTCCGTCCCCGGACACGTAGCCCTGCTCGGCGACGTTGCCGACCACCGGGTCTCCGGCATCGACCTGGTCGGCACACCCAGCCGCCAGCACGCCGACTGCCGCGAGGGCGGCCGCGCGCAGCAGGAGGGTGCGCCCGGGCATCAGGCTCCCTTGAACTTGGAGGCTCGAGCGGCCAGGTCGGCTGCCGGTTCCGTGTAGGACAACGCGACGAACCGGTCGCCCTCGAACGTGAACGAGGTCAGCGACGCGAGGTTGCACTGCCGCTTGCGCGGGTCGTGCACGAAGCTGCGGTCCTCGGCGTCGAGCCGGCACACCCAGATGGGCAGTTGGTGGCTGACCAGCAGGGCCTCGTGGCCGCGCGCCTCGTCGCGCGCCCGACGCACCGCCAGGCGCATCCGGGTGGCGATCTCGGCATACGGCTCGCCCCACGACGGGGTCAGCGGGTTCCACAGGTGGCGCCAGTACTTGGGCTGCTTGAGCACGCCGTCGCCGACCCCGACACGCTTGCCCTCGAAGACGTTGTCGGCCTCGATGAGGTTCGCATCCGTGCCGATCGTCAGGCCGAACGCGGCCGCTGTCGGGGCCGCGGTCTCCTGCGCCCGCTCCAGCGGAGAGGCCGTCACGACGGTGATGTCCCGACCCGCCAGCGTCTGGGCGGCACGCTCGGCCATCTCCCGTCCGAGATCCGACAGGTGGAAGTCCGGGAGGCGCCCGTACAGCACGCCCTCAGGGTTGTGCACCTCGCCGTGGCGCAGCAGGTGAACAGTGGTGCGCTCGGTCATGCCGACTCCCTCATGTCAGGTGCCCCATTTGACGACCATTGTCGTCCATCATGGTGGGGGCGGCTGGGCTGCGGCCCGGGCGGCGGCGGGCAGGGCCGCGACCACGCGGTCCAGGGCTGCGTCGTCGTGGGCCGCGGAGACGAACCAGGCCTCGAACGCCGACGGCGGCAGGTACACCCCGGCATCGAGCATCGAGTGGAAGAACGCCCGGTAGCGCCACGCCTCCTGGGCCGCGGCCCCCGCGTAGTCGCGGACGGGCTGATCGGTGAAGAACACGCTGAACAGGTTGCCGGCGACCTGCACCCGGTGGGCCACGCCCGCCGCGGACAGCGTGACCCCGAGCTCGTGGGCAAGGCGACCGGCAGCGGAGTCGAGCGCCGCATACACGCCGTCGTCGCAGGCCCGCAGCGTGGCCAGCCCGCATGTAGCGGCGATCGGGTTCCCGGCCAGCGTGCCCGCCTGGTAGACCGGCCCGGCCGGGGCGAGCATGCCCATCACGTCAGCCCGACCGCCGAACGCCGCGGCCGGCAGGCCGCCACCCATCACCTTGCCGAACGTGAACAGGTCCGGCGCCCAGCCCTCGAGCGCTCCTGTCAGGCCCCAGTGGCCCGCGGGGCCGACGCGGAAGCCGGTCATCACCTCGTCGTAGATGAACAGCGCCCCGTGCGCTGCGCACAACCGCGCAATGGCCGCGTTGAACCCGGGATCCGGCGGGACGACACCCATGTTGGCCGCTGCCGCCTCGGTGATCACGGCAGCGATCTGCCCGCCGCGCTCGGCGAACAGGGCCTCGAGCGCAGGTACGTCGTTGTACGGCAGCACGAGGGTCTCGCCAGCCTGGGCCGCGGTGACCCCCGGCGAGTCCGGCAGCCCGAGGGTGGCGATCCCGGAGCCGGCCGCGACCAGCAGCGAGTCGACATGGCCGTGGTAGCAGCCCGCGAACTTCACCACCAGCGGCCGACCGGTGAACCCGCGCGCCAGCCGGATCGCCGACATGGTCGCCTCCGTGCCCGAGGACACGAGCCGCACCATCTCCACAGGCGCGACGCGGCGCACGATCTCCTCGGCCAGCTCGACCTCGGCCGGACCGGGCGTACCGAAGGAGAACCCCCGTGCCACGGCCTCGCCGACTGCCGCCACGACCCCCGGATGCGCATGGCCGAGGATCATCGGGCCCCATGAGCAGACGAGGTCCACGTAGGAGTTGCCGTCCACGTCGGTCAGGTAGGGGCCGGTGCCCGAGGCCATGAACCGCGGGGTCCCACCGACCGCACGGAACGCCCGCACCGGCGAGTTCACCCCCCCGGGAGCGACGGCCAGCGCTCGGTCGAACCACGCCTGGGACTGGGACTGCATGGTCGTCACGGCGTCCACCCCCGCGTCCGCCGGCGTTGTGCTGTCGAATCCGACGTCCCTGTGGTCGGAATCGACAGCACGTGACCGGAATCGGTGCCGACCATCATGGTGTGCCTCCGATTCGGTGGCCACGCAGGACCACCTCGTGCCCGCCGGCCAACCACCCGGCGACCTCCGCGGCCCAGTAGGTCAGAACGATGTCGGCTCCGGCGCGGCGGATCACGGTCAGGGTCTCGATGATCGCGCGCTCGCGGTCGATCCAGCCCTGCGCCGCAGCAGCCTCGAGCATCGCGTACTCCCCGGACACCTGGTAGGCCGCGACAGGGATGTCCACCGAGGCAGCGACGTCTGCGATGACGTCCAGGCTCGTGCCGGCAGGCTTGATCATCACGATGTCGGCGGCCTCGGCGACGTCGAGGGCCACCTCGCGCAGCGACTCCCGGCGGTTCGCGGGATCCTGCTGGTAGGTGCGCCGGTCGCCGGTGAGTGTCGAGTCGACCGCTTCCCGGAACGGGCCGTACAGGGCGGAGGCGTACTTGGCCGCGTAGGCCAGGATCACGGTGTCGGCGTGCCCGGATCCATCGAGGGCTGAGCGCACGGCGCCGACCTGGCCGTCCATCATCCCCGAGGTCCCGACCACGTGCGCCCCAGCCTCGGCCAGCGCCACGCCCATCTCGGCGTAGCGCACGAGCGTGGCGTCGTTGTCGACGGTCCCGGCGGCTGGACCCTCGGGAACCAGCACGCCGCAGTGGCCGTGGTCGGTGAACTCGTCGAGGCAGAGGTCGGCCATCACCACGAGGTCGGCACCGACCTCGGCGACCACGTCGCGCACGGCCACGTTGAGGATGCCGTCGGGGTCTGTCGCCCCGGACCCGATCGCGTCACGGGCGACGGGAACTCCGAACAGCATCACGCCGCCCAGCCCCGCACGCGCCGCCTGCTCGGCCGCTGCCCGGAGGGAGTCACGCGTGTGGTTCACGACACCTGGCATCGAGGAGATCGGCACTGGCTCGGTCACGCCCTCCCGCACGAACAGCGGAAGCACCAGCTCGGCGGGATCCAGGCGGGTCTCGGCGGTGAGCCGACGCAGAGCGGGGGTGGCGCGAAGGCGCCGGGGGCGAATCTCGGGGTGGCCCACCTCAGGTGGCCCGGCGACGCGAGCCACCGCGCCGACGGCCTGGACGCCAGCCGGCCTCCCCATGCTCCGCGGCATGCGCGCGCAGCGCCTCGCCGTGCGCGGCCAGGGCGGCCGCCAGCGCGGCGACGCTCGGGGTCTCGGGCAGGACATCGACGCGCAGGCCGTTCTCCTCGGCCGTCTTGGCCGTCTGCGGGCCGATGCACGCGACAACGGTGGAGCTGTGCGGCTTGCCGGCAATCCCGACGAGGTTGCGCACGGTGCTCGATGAGGTGAAGAGCACGGCGTCGAACCCACCGCCCTTGATGGCCTCGCGGATCTCCGCGGCCGGGGGTGCGGCCCGCACCGTCCGGTAGGCCGTCACGTCGTCGACCTCCCAGCCCAGGGCGGTGAGCCCGGCGGCCAGGGTCTCGGTCGCGATGTCGGCACGGGGGAGGAACACCCGGTTGATCGGGTCGAAGGCGGGATCGAACTCCGGCCACTCCTCGACCAGCCCTGCCGTGGACTGCTCGCCGGAGGGCACCAGGTCCGGCACGATCCCGAAGGAACGCAGCAGCTCGGCGGTCTGCTCGCCCACGGCGGCCACCTTCAGGCCGGCGAAGCTGCGGGAGTCCAGGCCGTACTGGTCGAAGCGCTCCTTCACCGCACGCACCGCGTTTGCCGAGGTGAACGCGACCCACTGGTAGCGCCCGGACACCAGCCCGTGCACGGCACGCTCCATCTGCTGCGGGGTGCGCGGCGGCTCCACGGAGATCGTGGGGACCTCCACCGGGACGGCGCCGTAGCGGCGCAGCTGATCGGACAGTTCACCGGCCTGCTCCTTGGTCCGGGGGACGAGCACACGCCAGCCGAACAGGGGCTTGTTCTCGAACCAGGCGAGCTGGGCGCACTGGCTGACGACCTCGCCGATGACCAGGACCCCGGGACCAACCTGGCCCTTCGCGGCCTTGACCGCGCCCTGCACCTCGCCGAGGGTGGTCAGGATGGAGCGCTGGTCGACCGTCGTGCAGTTGCGGGTGATCGCGACCGGCGTGCGCGGGTCACGCCCGGCGATGGTCAGGACGCGACAGATGTCCAGGGCGCGCTCGGCGCCGTCGAGCACCACGACGGTGGCGTGCGGGTCGGCCAGGCTGGGCCAGTCCACGTCGGGGTCATGGGCGTCGACGACGCGGACCTCGCGTGCGCGGCCGCCGGTCAGCGCGAAGCCGGCATAGGCCGCCGAGCCCGTGACCGTGGACACGCCGGGGGCGATGTCGTAGCCGATGCCCTCGTCAGCCAGGGCGGCGGCCTCGAGGGCCAGGGACCCGTCGAGCACCGGATCGCCGGCCATGAGCCGCACGACCCGACGGCCCTCCCGAGCAGGCTCGATCACGAGCTGGACCCGGTCGGCGTGGTCGGCGACGTTCCCGTCGTCATCGACGGCCACGAGGATCTGGGCGTCGATCCGGGCGTGTGCCCGGGCGATCGGCTCGCACTCGGGATCGGTGACAACCACGTCGGCGTCGTGGAGCAGCCCGACCGCGCAGACGGTGAGCAGCCCGGGGTCGCCGGGTCCAGCCGCGACCAGTGACACCTGGGTGGACCTCGACGACGCGTTCATTGGCTGCTCCCTCGTTGAGCTGAGTGCGGACCGTCGGCCGTGTTCGGGCCAAGGGCTTGGGTGGAACCGTGGCCCCCTGCGGGGCCGGGGCGTGTGGGGCCAGCGGCCCCGTGGGCGTTGGCCCCATCCCGGTCGGCGAGCATCTCGCCAGCCAGTCGGCGTCCGACGACCTCGGCCTGATCGACCGGGCCCGAGCTGGACATGCGCACCAGTGAGCCGTCCGGGCGGGCCAGGACGGCGCGCAGGTGCACGGTGGATGCGGGTCCGTCCGAGACCTCGGCCAGCGCCCCGATGGGTGCCGAGCAACCGGCCTCGAGGGCGGCGAGGAGTGAGCGCTCCGCGAGCACCGCAGCCCGCGTGTGCGGGTCGTCGAGGGTGCGCAGCGCGTCTCGGAGGGCTGATGCAGCGCCGAGGTCGACGTCGGGATCCGCGGTCCCGTGGCTGGTGGATCCGGTGATGTCGGCACGGACCTCAACCGCCAGCGCCCCCTGCCCCGGGGCGGGCATGACCGCATCCGGATCGATCAGCTCCGTGACGCTGGCCGACCGACCGAGGCGGGACAGGCCCGCTGCTGCCAGGACCACGGCATCGAGGTCGTCCTCGACCCGGGCCAGCCGGGTGTCGACGTTGCCCCGGATCTCGACGATCTCGAGGTCAGGGCGGGACGCCGCGATCTGGGCGCGCCGGCGGGGGGATCCGGTGCCGACCCGGGCCCCACCCGGCAGCGTGGCCAGGGTGGCACCGTCGCGGGCCACGAGGGCGTCCCGGGGGTCCTCACGGGCCGGGATCGCCGCCAGGTGCAGCCGGTCGTCCGGAGTGGTGGGCAGGTCCTTGAGCGAGTGCACCGCGATGTCGGCCCGACCCTCGGCGAGCGCCTCCCGGACGGCCACGACGAACACGCCCGTCCCGCCGATCTGCGTCAGGGGGGCCCGGTCGACGTCGCCGTAGCGTGGTCACCTCGACGAGCTCGAGCGTGCGCCCGGTCAGGGCGGCCAGCTGCTCGCCGACCATCCGGGACTGGGCCATCGCCAGGGCCGAGCGGCGGGTGGCCAGGCGCAACGGGGCGGGGGAGGATGCGGAGGCGGAACCGGGGGAGGTTGCAGGCGCGGGGGAGGGTGCGGGCGCAACATTGGTGGGCTGGGCGCTCATCGCGGTCCCCCCAGCGCCTGCGGCGCGTCGGGGCCCGGCTCCAGGTCGGCCTGGGGGTCCACCACCGAGGCCGGCAGCGACGGGTCCAGGTCGAACAGGGCGGACAGGGCCTCGGCGTAGCGGTCGCCCCCCGGCTCGGCAGCCAGCTGCTTCATCCGGACGGTCGGTTGGTGCAGCAGGGTGGCCATGGCGCGGCGCATCGCGCGCTCGACCTCGGCGAAGGCCGAGGGGTCCATGCCTGTCAGGCGCAGGCGCAGGCGCTCCATCTCCGTGTCGAGGATGCCGCCCACGTGCGCGCGCAGGGAGACCAGAACAGGTTCGACAGCCTGGCCCGCGACCGCTGCAAGGCACGCCTCCACCTCCTCGGCCACGATCTCGCGCGCCGCCCGCACGTCCGCCTCGGACGCAGCCGTCGCCGGCATGGTCGCCAGGGACGCAAGATCGATGCGGGTCACCCCCGGGGAGCTCGCCGACCTCGGGGTCCACGTCGTGCGGCAGCGCGAGGTCGAGCAGGACCAGCGGCTGGCCCTCGGGGGCACCGGCCCGTGCGACGCGGACGACCTCGGGACCGATGAGGCTGTCCTGGGCGCCGGTGCAGCAGATGACCAGGTCCACCTCGGCCAGCGACGCGGGCATGTCGGCGAGGTCGAGCGCGCGGCCCCCGGGGATGCCCGCGGCCACGCGCTCGGCGACGGACGTCGTGCGGTTGGCCACCACCACCCCACGGGCTCCGCGGGCGACCAGGGTGGAAGCCGACAGGGCCCCCATCGACCCTGCGCCGACGACGAGCACCCGGCGCTCGGTGAGGTCACCGAGGATCTCGGCAGCGGCATCGAGGGCGACGGACACCACGGAGACGCCGGAGCGGTCGATGCCGGTCTCGGCGTGGACCCGCTTGCCGGCTCGCAGGGCCCGCTGGCCGACGCCGTTGAGCACGCGTCCGGCGGTACCGCTGTCCTGGCCCCGGACGAGGCTGGCACGCACCTGGCCCAGTACTTGGGCCTCGCCCACCACCATCGAGTCCAATCCTGCGGCGACGGAGAACAGGTGGGCCACGGCGGCGGAGTCGAAGTGCACGTAGCTGTGCTCGATGAGGGTCCCGCGATCGCACCCCGTCCACTTGGCCATCAGGTCGGCAACGGCTGTCACCGCCGGGTGGAAGCGGGTCACGTCGGCGTAGACCTCGACCCGGTTGCAGGTCGCCAGGACCATCGCCTCGGCGACGACGTCGCTGGCCGCGAGGTCGGACGCGAGCCCCTCAGCCTCGACGGGGGTGAGTCCCAACTGATCGAGAACCCGGGAGGGAGCCGATCGGTGGTTGACGCCCACGACGAGGAGGGTCATGCACTCGCCACCGGGTGGTGCATCTCGGGGCATGCACAGATGCCGTCCCCGGCTGTCGCATCCGCGTCCCCCAGGGGAGTGGATGCGACAAGTGCGGACACGGTGCTCCCAGAGGGAAGGGCCTGTGGTATAGGCCGTTTGGAAGGTGTCGTCAGGCTAAGTCGGTCCCTCACACAGCGCAAAGTCCGAGCGACAAAGCGTCCACATAGTGGACAGTCGGCATCGGGCCGCCCCGCGCATCGAATCGGGCAATACCCATGATTCGGACATGCGCGGGCCAACGCCAGCCCGCATGCAACGACCATGGGGCACACTGGGTCCATGACGATCCGCGTGTTCCTTCTCGACGACCACGAGGTGGTGCGTCGGGGCATCGCCGACCTGCTGGCCCTGGAGTCCGACATGGAGGTCGTCGGCGAGGCCGGCTCCGCCGTGGACGCGCTTCACCGCATCCCCGCCGCGCGCCCGGACGTGGCCGTGCTGGACGTGCGCCTTCCCGACGGGACCGGCATCGAGGTGTGCCGCGATGCGCGCTCGATCCTGCCGGACCTCAAATGCCTGATGCTGACGTCCTACGCCGACGACGAGGCGCTCTTCGACGCGATCATGGCCGGCGCCGCCGGTTACGTCCTGAAGGACATCAAGGGCAATGACCTGGTCGAGGCCGTCCGCTCGGTGGCTGCTGGGCGCAGCCTGCTGGACCCGCGGGCGACCCAGCGGGTCCTCGAGCGCCTGCGCAGCGGCGCCCAGTCGGACTCCAAGGTCGACCAGCTCAACGACCAGGAGCGCCGGATCCTCGTGCTGATCGGCGAGGGCATGACCAACCGCCAGATCGGCGAGAGCATGCACCTGGCGGAGAAGACCGTGAAGAACTACGTCTCCTCCCTTCTGGCCAAGCTGGGGATGGAGCGGCGCACGCAGGTGGCCGCCTACGCCGCGCGGCTCGACGCCGAGCGCGAGCACGGACACATGCAGTGACCGCCCGCGGATGGGTCGGCCCGCACGGATAGGTCGGCCCGCACGGATGGGTCGGCCTTCACGGATGGGTCGGCCCGCACGGCTCGACTCAGCGCGTCCGGGCGCGCACGATGGGCCACTTCTGCCACAGTGGGATCGCCCACGACCCGGAAGGCCCCTCGATGCACTCACGCACGCCGCAGTCGAGCCGGTTGCAGCCGCCCGCGCGCCGGCGTGCGACGGTGCTGCTGGCTGCCGCGCTGGTCGCGCTGCCCCTGGCCGCCTGCACGGTGGACCCGGTGGACCGCTCCACCGGCGGCGAGGACGCGCAGGTGCATACCGGTCCGATGCGCATCGCGATGATCACCCACGGCGATGACGGGGGCTTCTGGTCGATCGTGCGCAAGGGCGCGCAGGACTCCGCTGCCACGCTGCCCGAGGTGACCCTGGACTACCAGGGCTCCGCGGGCGACGCGAAGAAGCAGTCGGAGATGATCAGGGCCGCGCTGAACCAGGGGGCGGACGGCCTGGCCGTGTCCGCCCCGGACATCGGAGCCATCTCCAGCGCCCTGGCCGAGGCTGAGGCTGCCGGCATCCCGATCGTGACGTTGAACTCCGGGTCCGACCTGCTCGAGACGATGCCCAACGTGATCACGCATGTCGGCCAGAGCGAGCGGGTCGCCGGGGTCGGTGCCGGGAAGAAGCTGGCCGCGGACGGGGCGAAGAAGGTGCTGTGCGTCCTGCACGAGGTCAACAACATCGGCCTTCAGGAGCGCTGCACCGGGGCCAAGGAGGGCGTGGCCGAGTCCGGGGGTGAGGTGGTCACCATCCAGGTCACCGGCAAGGCCGATCCGGGAAGCACCGCGCGGGAGATCGGCGCAGCGATGCAGGCCCAGTCCCCGGACGCAGTCCTCACCCTCGACCCCGACATCGCGATGGCCGCGCTCAAGGAGGTCACCTCGCGAGAGGCGACGCTGGCGACGTTCGACCTGAGCCCCGACGTGCTCGACGCGATCGCCGCCGGCCGGATCGCATTCGCGGTCGACCAGCAGCCCTACCTGCAGGGATACCTGCCCGTGACCTTCCTCGAGCTTGCGGTGCGCAACCGCAACGAGGTGGGGGCGAACACGATCGTCGCCACCGGCCCGAGCTTCGTCACCGAGGAGAACGCATCCTCCATCGCCGCACTGTCCGACCAGGGAACGAGGTAGTCGATGGCCACCACCGCCCCCGCCCCGGCTCCCACCGCCACGGTCGACGAGCGACTCCGGCACGAGCCGCTGTGGCGCAAGCTGCTCGTCCGTCCCTCAGTCGGGGCGCTCATCGCCGCCATCGTCGTCTTCGTCTTCTTCTCGCTGGCCGACGAGACCGGGACCTTCAACTCACCGGCCGGCGTCACCTCGTGGATGTCGGTCTCGGCCTCCTACGGGATCATGGCCTGCGCTGTCTCGCTGCTGATGATCAGCGGCGAGGTCGACCTGTCCAGCGGCGTGATGACCGGCTCCACCGGCCTGCTGCTCGGGCTGCTCGTCTCCGAGGTGGGCATGGGGTTCTGGCCCGCCCTGGCGCTCGTGCTCGTGTTCGCGGTGATCATCGGCCTGATCAACGGGCTTCTGGTGACCTGGACCAAGCTCCCGAGCTTCATCGTGACGCTGGCCACGATGTTCGTGCTGCTGGGTGCGAACTCCGGAGTGACCCAGGCGATCACCGGGCAGGTCCGCGTCGGCGGCATCGACCAGGCCCCCGGCTACACGGCCGCCCAGTGGGTGTTCGGCTCGCGAATGGACTCGAGCTGGCCGTTCACGGTGTCGGTCGGCTGGTGGCTGCTGGCGATCGTGGTCGGGACGTGGGTGCTGCAGCGCACCCGGCAGGGCAACTGGATCTACGCAGTCGGCGGGGACAAGAACGCTGCCCGCAACGTCGGCGTGCCGGTGCGCCGCACCAAGGTGAGCATGTTCGTGACCGTCTCGCTGGCGGCTGCGCTGGTGGGCACGATCAACGCCGTCGAGCTCACGTCGGTCAGCGCCGGTCAGGGCACGGGCTACGAGTTCTACTACATCATCGCCGCGGTGGTGGGTGGGACGCTCATGACCGGCGGTGCCGGGTCGGTCATCGGCGCCAGCCTCGGCGCGCTCATCCTCGGGATGACCACCCTGGGCATCCAGTACGCCGGCTGGGACTCCACCTGGCGGTTCACCTTCTTCGGCCTGATCCTCTTCGCTGCGGTGATGCTCAACATGTGGGTCCGGGACAGGGCCGGGGGGAGCGCGAAATGACCGAGCAGCTTCCCTCCGAGTCCGAGGCCGCAGCGGCGGAGTCGATCGCCGCCACCCTGCGTGCGACGGAGCCGGCCGCGTCGACCGAGGCCAAGGACATGTACCTGCGACTGGAGGACGTCGGCAAGACGTTCGGCAGCGTGGTGGCCCTCGACGGGGTGTCGATGGACGTCAACCACGGCAGGGTCACGTGCGTGCTCGGCGACAACGGCGCCGGCAAGTCCACGCTGATCAAGATCCTGTCCGGGGTGCACCAGAACGACTCCGGGACGATGTACGTCGCCGGGAAGCCGACGGTGTTCGGGTCGCCGAAGGACGCCGGCGACGCCGGGATCGCCACGGTGTTCCAGGACCTCGCGACCATCCCCCTGATGAGCGTGTGGCGCAACTTCGTGCTCGGGCGCGAGCCGCAGAAGGGCTGGGGGCCGTTCCGGCGCATGGACATCAAGAAGGGCCAGGAGATCGCCCGCCGCGAGCTCATGATGTTCGGCATCGACCTGCGCGACCCCGACCAGCCGATCGGCACCCTGTCCGGCGGCGAGCGGCAGGCGGTCGCGATCGCCCGCGCGGTCTACTTCGGCGCCGAGGTCGTCATCCTCGACGAGCCCACCTCAGCACTGGGCGTCAAGCAGTCGGGGAAGGTCCTGAAGTTCGTCCGCGACGCCCGTGACCGCGGGATCGGCGTCGTGCTGATCACGCACAACCCGCACCACGCCTACATGGTCGGCGACGAGTTCGTGCTGCTCAAGCGCGGGAGGATGACCAACCGCTGGCTCAAGGACGAGGTCGAGCTCGACGAGCTGGTCGCGGCCATGGCCGGCGGCGCCGAGCTCGCGGACCTCGCCCACGAGCTGGGCGCGTAGGGCGCGCCGCCCGCCGCCCCCCCGGCCGGCCGCCACGCCCGCGCCACCGTGCGTGCCCGGAACTTGGGAGCCGGATGTCGCTCTTGCAGCAAGACGTTCCCGAATTGATGCCCGTGGAGGCCTCGGGTGGCCGGCGGGCACCGCGGAAGGTGACGGTGGGCGCGAACGGGCGCATCATGGTCCTATGAGCATCTTCGATCGGCGACCCGGGCTGCGCTGGGCGGTGCCCGCGGGGGCAGCTGCCCTCCTCGTGGGGGGCGCGGCACTGGCGCCGATGGCGGCCACCGCCGACTCCGGGCTCGAGCCGCGCACGGCTGAGGAGCTGCTGGTCGCCCTGGCCGAGCCCAGCGCCACCGCGGTCTCGGGCACCGTCGCCACGAGCGCCGACCTCGGCCTGCCCGACCTGCCGATGGGGATGATGCCCTCGTCCGGGCCCCTGGCCCTGGCCAGTGGCGAGAACACGCTTCGGGTCTGGACCGACGGGCCGGAGCGCCAGCGCCTGGCCCTGATCGAGCGCTCCGCCGAGACGACCGTCGTGCGCAACGGCCAGGTGGCATGGGTGTGGTCGAGCGCGGATGCCACCGCCGACCGGTACGTCCTCCCCGAGCCCGACGGCACGAAGGGCGGCGCCCTCGACGGGTCCGCGCTCCCGCCCGGGGTCGAGCTCCCGAGCACCCCGCAGGAGGCTGCCGCGATGGCGCTCGAGGCGATCGATCCGACCACCGAGGTGACCACGTCCGGCGTGGGCACTGTGGCCGGACGGGCAGCCTACGAGCTGGCCCTGACCCCGCGCGATCCCGAGACCCTGGTGGCTCGCGTCACGCTGTCGATGGACGCCGAGACGAACGTGCCCCTACGGGTGCGGGTCTACTCCACGAGGATCCCGGACGCCGCACTCGAGGTCGGGTTCACCTCCGTGGACTTCGCAACACCGGACGCGTCGCTGTTCGAGTTCGCCCCGCCGCCCGGGGCGACCGTCACCGAGCACGGGGCGCCGGACGGTGCCACGATGCCCGGATCGACAGGACCCACTCCCGACCTGCCCGACGGTGACGAGCCCACGGTTGTCGGCCGAGGCTGGAGCACGGTCGTGATCACCGACCTGCCGGTCGACTCGCTGGCTGACCTTGCCGAGGACGCGATGGGCTCCGCCGACGAGCCGAGCTACCGTGGTGACGGCGACCCGGCGGGGACCGCTCTGGCCCTGATCGAGGCGCTCCCCGCCGAGTCCGGCGCGTGGGGTACGGGTCGGGTGCTGCGCGGCACGCTGTTCTCGGCGATCCTCACCGACGACGGCCGGGTCGCGATCGGTGCGGTCAGCCCGGAGGCGCTCGGCGCCGCCCTGGCCGCCCAGTGACGGCAGCTGTCCCGCTCGGAACGACACTCCTCGGCGCAGGAGGGCTCCGACGTCCTCACCTCGGCAATCGTCAGCGCGGGGCTGACCAAGCGGTTCGGCTCCCAGACGGTGGTCGACGCGATCGACCTCGACGTGCCCACCGGCGCTGTGTACGGGTTCCTCGGCCCCAACGGGTCGGGGAAGACCACCACGATCCGGATGCTGCTCGGGCTGGTCCGCCCGACCGGCGGGCAGATCACCCTGCTCGGCGCCCCGATGCCCGGCGGCGGCGAGGCCGTCCTGCCCCGCGTCGGGTCGCTCGTGGAGGGCCCCGCCTTCCACCCGTACCTGTCCGGGCGGCAGAACCTGGCGCGCCTGGACTCAGCTGACCGGTACGCCGATCCGCGCACCGCCGCCCACCGGATCGCCGGTGCGCTCGACCGGGTCGGGCTGCTGGCCGCCGCCGGCAAGCGCTACCGCGCCTACTCCCTCGGGATGCGCCAGCGGCTGGCCATCGCCGCTGCCCTGCTGGCCCCCCGCGACCTGCTGATCCTCGACGAGCCGACCAACGGCCTGGATCCGCAGGGGACCCGCGAGGTGCGCCACCTCGTTGCCTCGCTGGCCGGCGAGGGGGCCACGGTGCTGGTGTCCAGCCATCTGCTCTCGGAGGTCGAGCAGATGTGCTCGCACGTCGGCGTGATGCGCGAGGGCCGGCTCGTCGCCCAGGGCACAGTGGGCGAGGTTCGCGCGGCGGGGGCTGCGGCGGTCGTCGAGGTGACGACGGCGCAGCCTGAGCTGGCGGCCCAGACCCTGCGGGCCCTGGGCCTGACGGGTGTCGTGATGACCGGGAGCGGCGCATCGGCACCTCCCGGCGATCTCCCTCCGGAGCAGATCGTCGCAGCGCTGGTGGCCGCGGGCGTGGGCGTGCGCGGGTTCGCGGTGACGTCCCCGAGCCTGGAGGACCTGTTCGTCTCGTTGACCGGGGAGGGCTTCGATGTCAGCGGCTGAGGGGTCCGGTGTGGCGGGGTCCGAGGTGGCGGGGTCCCTGCGCGAGGCGGCCGGCCGGATGGGTCCGGCAGGCGCGGGAGGTCCGGCTGACGATGCCCCCCGGCGATCCCAGGGGACCCTGGGCGCGTCGTGGCGGTTGTTGCGCTCGGAGATGCGGCTGATCCTGGGCCGGCGACGGAACAAGGCCGGCGTCCTCGTCCTGGCCTCAGTGCCCGTGCTGCTGGCCATCGCCCTGCGCGCGTCCGACCCCTCCTCCGAGGGCGACGGCCCCACCCTGATCTCGGCGGCGACCTCGAACGGGGTCTTCGTGGCGCTGACCGCGCTGACCGTCGAGATGGCACTGTTCCTGCCCCTGGCGGTCGCCGTGCTCTCCGGGGACACCGTCGCGGGCGAGGCCAACATCGGCACGCTGCGCTACCTGCTCACCGTGCCGGTGGGGCGCACGCGACTGCTGGTGGTGAAGTACCTCTCGCTGGTGGTCGGCGCGCTGATCGGCGTGGTCGTCGTGGCCGGGACCGGGATCGTCGTCGGCGGTGCGCTGCTGGGGCTTGGCCCCACGACCCTGCTGTCGGGCAACCAGATCTCCTTGGTCGAGGCGCTGGGCCGGGTTGCCCTGGCGGTGCTCTACGTCACCGCGGGGCTGGCAGGTCTGGCTGCCATCGGCCTCTTCGTCTCCACCCTCACCGAGCAGCCGATCGCGGCGATGGTCACCACCACGATCATCTCGAGCGCGATGTGGATCATGGACGGGATCCCGCAGCTGGACTGGCTGGCACCCTGGCTGCTGGTGCACCGCTGGGCGGCGTTCGTCGACCTGTTCCGCGATCCGGTCTTCGTCGACGTCATGCGTACCGGGCTGCTGGTGACCGTCGGCTACATCGTGGTGTTCCTCGCCCTGGCCTGGGCCCGCTTCGCCAACAAGGACGTCACGAGCTGACCTCGAGCGCGCGGCGCTTACCTCGTCTGAGCACTCCCTCCAGCAGATCGCCTGCTCGCATCCCTGGGCGCTGCAGGAACCCCGGGCATCGTGGTGGACACGAAGGATCCGCGCATGGGGCTGCGGGTCACGCTGAAGGGGTGGACGAGATGGACAGGAACGTGGCAGCAGCGCTCGTGCTGGCAGGCGTCGGGGTGCTCGGGGTGGCAGGGATCACGGTGGCTCTGGACGCAAGCGAGGGATCGGGGACGACCGCGGTCGTCGCGCAGTCCGCGTCCGCGCAGGAGCACAGCCACGGCACTGGGCAGGGCAATGGGTACGGGAACGGCCAGGGCCAGGGCCAGGGCCAGGCGAATGGTCTGGGCAACGGCTCTGGGAACGGCCAGGGGCAGGGGAACGGCCAAGGCCTCGGCCAGGGTGCCACCGGTTCGGGGACGCACGGCGAGGGCACCGAGCACGAGTCGCACACCGCGGACGTCCCGGCCGCGGTGCCGGGGGCCACGATCAGCGACGAGGTGGCCCAGGAGCTGGCCTTCATGGTCGAGGAGGAGAAGCTGGCCCGCGACGTCTACCAGCTGGCCAAGGATGCCTACCCCGAGGCGCGGGTCTTCACCAACATCAACCGATCCGAGAGCACCCACATGAGCGAGCTCCAGGTCCTGCTGGAGCGCTACGGAGTGGCCGATCCCACCAAGGTCAACGGGCCCGGGGAGTTCGACAACGACAGCCTGCAGGCGCTCTACGACGACCTCGCCGACCGGGTCGACGACAGCCGCGAGGAGGCGGCGCAGGTGGGCGTCGACGTGGAGGTCGCGGATATCGCCGACCTCAAGGAGGCCATGGACCTCGATGCCCCTGCCGATGTGACGGCTGTGCTGGGCGACCTGCTGGCCGGAAGCGAGCGGCATCTGGCTGCCTTCCAGCGCAACGGCGGGACGGTCTCCACCGAGTCCTGATCCTCACCGCCACGGCAGGCCCTGCACCCACACCGGTGCGGGGCCTGCCGTTCAGCACCCATGCACGGGCGGGTCCGCCCGTGGCGGCGGCCCGGCGGTGGGCAGCTCCACCCAGAAGGTCGCCCCCTCGCCGGGGGGGCTCGCAACCCCCACCGCGCCACCGTGCGCCGCAACGATCGCCGCGGCGATGGCCAGGCCCAGGCCGCTGCCCCCGGAGGCACGTGCCCGAGCCACATCGGCGCGATAGAACCTGTCGAACACCTTGGCCAGGTCAGCTGCCGCGATGCCACGCCCATGATCGGCCACCTCGACGCGCACCGAATCAGGCATGGACACGATCCGCAGGTCGATCCCCGTGCCCGCGGGGGTGTGGCGCAGGGCGTTGTTCGTCAGCGCAGCCACCACTTGGGTGAGCCGGTCCCGGTCGCCCTGGACGACGGCACCCCCCGGCCCATGGACGGTGATCACCCGGTCTGGAGCCACAGCCCGCAGATCCCCGGCCAGGTCCTCAACGATCTCGCCGAGGTCGACCGGACCGAGGCTCAGGCTCGGGCCCCTGTCCAACTCGGCCAGCAGCAGCAGGTCATCGACGAGGCGACCCATGCGGTCGGCCTCCTGCTTGATCCGGCGCATCGCGTCGGCGGTGCCCTGCTCGTCGGGGAGTCCACCGGCTCCATAGAGGGCGGCATATCCCTTGAGCGTGACCAGCGGCGTGCGCAGCTCGTGGGAGGCGTCGGCGACGAACTGGCGCAACCGTTCCTGCGTGGCCTCGTTGGTGTCCACGAGCTGGTTGAAGGCAGTCCCCAGGTCGTGGACCTCGGTGCCGACGGGGAAGGGCTCCACCCGTTGGCTGGTATCACCCGCGCTGATGGCCCGCGCGACCCGGGTCACCCGCAGGATCGGGTCGATCCCCAGCCGATGCATCCACCAGAACACCAGGGCAATCACCGCCAGCAGCACGCTGCCGACAAGCACCAGGGTCGACCTCAATCCGCTCAGCGCCGCATCGACCTCCCCCATGGAGCGACCCAGGATCAGGGACTCCCCGGCCGACAGCTCCGCCGTGACCAGGCGCATCCGGTCCGCGTCCCCGCCTGTGGCGGGAACGGTCGCCGGTGAGGGCGGAGGTTCCTGTGGATCGAGCGTGGGGGTGAGGCCCGGATCCGTGGCGGGGGTGTTCAGCGTCTCCAGGCCGGTCCCGGTGAGCACCCCCAGGTACACCTCGGCCAGGCCACGCGCCTGCCGCTGCTGGCCGGGGCCGGTGCCAGTCGAGTCGTCGCCCGAGGCCACCTGAGCCGTGGCGTTCGCCACCTGCCGGTACAGCCGATCGTCGAGCTGGCCGACGAGGAAGGCACGCTGGATTCCCAGGATCAGCAACCCGGAGACCACCAGGAGCGCAGCGATGGTCCCCAGGCCCACGAGCAGCCGGGTCCGCAGCGACATCACGGCTCCCGGACGGTGTATCCGACCCCGCGGACCGTGTGGATCAGCTTCGGCTCGGTGGCGTCGACCTTCTTGCGCAGGTTGCGGATGAACGACTCGATGATCGAGGACTCGCCGTTGAAGTCGTACTGCCACACGGAGTCCAGGATCTGCTCCCGGGTCACGACCCGCCCGGCGTTGGCCATCAGGACCCGCAGCAGGGTGAACTCGGTCGCCGTCAGGTGCGCCTCCACTTCGCCGCGCCACACCCGGTGCGAGTCGAGGTCCATGGCCAGGTCCCCGACAGCCAATCGCGAGGACTTCTCGCCGATGCCCGATCGCCGGACGGCGACCTGGACCCGCGCCACCAGCTCCTCGAGCTCGAAGGGCTTGACGATGTAGTCGTCCCCACCACTGGTCAGCCCCCGGACCCGGTCGGTCGTGGCGCCCCGGGCGGTGACGAAGAGGACCGGTGCCTGGGACCCTCCGGTGCGGATCCGGCGCAGCACCTCGAAACCGTCGATGTCGGGAAGCATGACATCCAGCACGATCACGTGCGGAGCGAACCGACCAACATCCTCGACGGCCTGGATGCCGGTCGTTGCCACGAGGGTCTCGTAGCCGGACAGGCGCAGGGCTGAGGAGATCAGGAAGGCGACGTTCTCCTCGTCATCGACGACGAGGACCCGTGGCTCGGCAGCGGCAGGCGGCATGGTGCCTCCAGCCTGCCACACCGGCCCAGCCCGGAAACCGACCTGAGGTGGCGGTTTCCGGCTTTACATTCCCCAGATCGGACCTCCCGCCGATCGCCCGGCTCCCTCCCAACCCTCTCCAGCGCGAGTGCCCAGGATCGGTGGTGGAAGACCACTACCGACACGAAGGAGTGAGCACCATGAGGATCCACAAGCTGGCCGCGACAGGGATCGCCACCGTCGGCGCCGCCGTGCTGTTGAGCCTGGGAGCAGGTGCAGCCAACGCCGCGACCACGGACACATGCCCCGGGGACGGCCCCGCCGCCACGCTCTCGGCCGAGCAGCACAAGGACTTCGACGCACGGATGACCGCGCTGAAGGAGAAGCGCGACGCCATCATGGCGAGGTACACGACGAAGGCGAAGCGCGCATCGGCGACCGGGCAGGGTCAGCGCAGTGGGCAGAGGGCCCGGGGAACTCAGACGAACCTCACCTCCACGCAGCGTGCGCAGAAGCAGGCGGAGTTGGCCGCATGGAAGGTCGAGCGCGACGCATTGTTCACCGAGTACAAGCTCACCGCCCGGTCTCAGGGACGCGGCGCCTGAGCCGCCGCGTCCCCGCCCAGGGCCCCGTCCCCGGGCTGACCAGGACGTCACCTGGTGTGGCTGTCCCCCGATGATGGTCGGCTCGCCCGGCTCGGCCCACGCCTCTCGGGGCGCGTGACCCGGCGGCGGACGACCGCCACCGGTGTGCCGAGGACCGGGGCCAGGGACTGGGCCATCGGGGCACGCCAGCCGAGCGTCGTGGACAGCACGGTGAGCGCAGCGATCAGCAGGATGATCGGCCACTCGACCACCGCGGTGGGGACATCGAAGCCCGCCACGAGGACGACCATCACCACGGCACCGACCAGGGCGGCTGAGGCGTCCCAGGGCCCGGCCTGCATGATCGCCGGGGCATCCCCGGCCAGGAGGTCCCGGATGATCCCGCCCGCCATCGCGGCGATCACGCCGATCAGCACCGCCGAGGCCGGCGGGTAGTCCGCGGACAGAGTGCGCTCCACCCCCACGACGCTGAACAACCCCAGGGCCAGGGAGTCGAGCAGCAGCATCGGCCAGGCCAGTCGGTGTGACCACCGTGCCACCAGCATCCCGACAACCGCCGCACTGGCTGCCGCGGGCAGGTAGGCGCGGTCCGAGATCGCCAGGGGCGGGCCGACGGCGAGCAGGACGTCGCGGATCATGCCGCCCCCGAGCCCTGCCGCCACCGCGATCAGGAGGACCCCGGTCACGGTGACGCCGCGCCGGGACGCGAACAGGGCCCCGCCCAGCGCCGCGACGATGATCGTGAGGAGGTCCAGCCAGGTGGGGACGTCGATCAGGGTGACGTCTGCCTCGAGGGGCACGGACGACCGATCAGTCGCGCTCGACCCAGCGGTCGATGGCCCAGACCACGGCCATGACCAGGCCCGGGTCCAGCGAGCTCAGGTGGTCCACCGTGTACTTGTCGCGCACGGTCAGCCACTTCTGGGTGATCTGCGCGATGGGCTGGCCCTCGGAGCTGATCGAGTAGTTCTTCTCCATCAGCGTGCCCTGAACCTGCCAGGTGCTGCCATCAGCCATCGTCATGGTCATCTTGTCCTTGACGATCGAGAAGGCCTTCGCCCTGAGCTCGGCGACCTGGGAGCCGTCTGCGGCCGAGATCGTCATCTTCTTCGGGATGCCCAGGAGCTGGCCCTTGACGGTGTAGACGACCTGATCCTGGGCGTCACGGACCTCGGCCTTCGGAGTCGGCCCGACCTTGCCGTCGACGAAGAGGACGCGGGCGCCCGAGGTGTCGGTCACCTCGAAGTCGCGACCGACACCGAACTTGCTCGTGAAGAGGATCCGGGACCAACCATCTGCGGGAGGGGGTGCATCAGCCATGGATGACATCGTGGCAGACGGGTCGGGCGCGTGCATGTCCGGCCCAGCTGCGGGCGGGAGCGGCGCTGGCGGGCCCGCGGTTGCGCCCGCCCGGACTGTCACCCAGCCGCTCGCAGCACGGTGCACGCCCGCAGTGTGACCCACTTCGAGGGTGCGCCCTGGCGTTCGACGTCCACCCAGGTCTTGCGGTTGTAGGCATACCGGTTGAGCCATCGGCCATCGGCGTCCTGCTGGCCGACGAGCCACTCGTACGAGGCCGCCAGCCGCCCGTCGCGGGCATGACCGAGCTCAGCCAGGACCTCGAGGACCTGAAGCACATCGGCCACGTACCCGGAGGGGAAGCCGAGCCTGAACCAGGAGGAGGACGGCGTCGTGTTGCCCCAGCCCATCGGGTAGTCCGCCCGCGCCGGGTCCCGGGAGAGCAGGAACTCGACTCCGACGCCGATCGCCTCGGCCACCTCGGCCGAGCACCTGGCCTCGGGGACGCGCGCCAGCGCCAGCATCTCCTTGACCGCACCCCATGCGCACGGCTGAGCCTCGTTGGCACCGCACGCGAACCCCGGACCCGACGTGCCCGACGCGTAGTAGCGCGGGGCGTCCTGTCCGGTCACCGATCGGGCTGCCCAGGAGATCGCCGACTGGACACGCTCGTCGTCGAGGTGGCCGAACCCGATGAGGGCGCGGAGCAGATTGCCGTTCAGGCAGTGCGCGACGCTCGAGGGCGGGGGTGGGGACTCCTTGTGCGACCCGGAGGCTCCGAGTCCGCCTGAGGTCGTCGGAGTCATCCGCAGGACGTACTCGCACGCGCGTTGGATCCGCTCGTCGGCAGGGTCGGCCCCCCATTGGTCGAGGAAGATCACCGACCACACGGTCCCCGTGTACTTGGGCGCGTAGCCGGGGCCGGGCTTGACCCACCACCCCTCGGGGGACTGCGCGGCCAATGTGGCGGCGATGGGATCGCAGGTCATGGCGGCAGCCCGGGCGCTGACCACGTCGGGATCGTCGACCGGGCGATCGAGGACCCGCTGGAGCGCGGCGGCCCGGACCGCCGGCGTCTCGGGGTCGAGCAGCCACGGCAGTGGGTCTCCCCGGAGCCGATCGGTCCAGGTCATGCGTCCAGCATGGCACTGGCTCGGCTCTCCTGGCACGGCGGCGCCGGGGGCGAACCGCCCGCCGATCGCCCTGCTCCGGGGGTGACGAAGGGCCCTATCTGTCGGTTGTTCGGCGGCCATAGGCTGGCGGGACCGTCGTCGGAGGTGCCCATGGCAACTGGCACGATCCTGGATCTCCACGGCCTGCAGGCGCTCATCGACGCCCTGCGTGGCCGCGGCTACCGAGTCATTGGCCCACGGTCCCGGGATGGGGCGCTGGTGCTCACCGACATCACCTCGGTCGAGGACCTGCCCCGCGGGATCGGCGACGACCAGGCCGCCGGCCACTACCGGACACGACCCCGCGACGACGGGGCGCTGTTCGGGTTCGCGGCCACCGCGCAGTCCGCCAAGCCGCTGGTGTTCCCACCGGATGAGCAGCTCTGGCGCGGGACCAGGGCGGGTGCCGGGTTCGACCTGTCGCCCCGCGATCCCGAGCCGGCACCTGTCGCCCTCCTGGGGATCCGCGGCTGTGACCTCGCCGCGATCGCCATCCACGACACCGTCCTGTTGGGCAGAGGCTCGGTGGACGCGCACTACGCCTTCCGGCGTGCCCATTCGTTCCTGATCGCCGTCACCTGTGGGACACCGGCCGGGACCTGCTTCTGCGCCTCCATGGGGACTGGGCCCAAGCCGGGCGCCGGCGCGGACCTGACGCTGACCGAACTGATGGATCCGCACCGCTTCCTCATCGAGACCGGGACCTCGAAGGGCGTGGAGGTGCTCGCCGAGGTGGCCCCAGCACCTGCGACCGCGACGGACCTCGCGGCGGCCGACGCCGTCGTCGCCGGTGCGCTCGCCCACATGGGGCGCACGATGCAGACCGACGACCTGCACGACCTCCTGTACGCCAGCGCTGAGAGCCCCCGCTGGAACGACGTGGCTGAGCGCTGCCTGGCGTGCACGAACTGCACGATGGTCTGCCCCACCTGCTTCTGCACGTCGGTGGAGGACGTCAGCGACCTCTCCGGGGACGTCGATGAGCGGCACCGGGTGTGGGACTCCTGCTTCTCGATGGAGTACTCGCGGCTGCACGGGGGTGCGGTGCGCACCTCGACCAGCGCCCGCTACCGGCAGTGGCTGACGCACAAGCTGGCGGCGTGGACCGACCAGTTCGGGACCTCGGGCTGCGTGGGCTGCGGGCGGTGCATCACGTGGTGCCCGGCGGGCATCGACCTGACCGCTGAGGTGACGGCCCTGCGCGAGGACGCGACACATCGGGAGGCCACCCCGACCAGTTCCGCCCTGTCGGGGCCGCCCGCGTCCGCGGCTGGCGTCCCGTCCGGCACCGCCAACCCCCCGACCCCGAGCACGGACCGCTAGGAGGACCACATGCGCACCCTGGCCGAGTACCTCCCCGAGCACCCGTTCTTCGCCGGGCTCGATCCGGCCGCGATGGACCTCGTCGTCGGCTGCGCGCAGAACGTGCACTTCAGCGAGGGCGACGTCCTGTTCCGGACCGGCGAGCCGGCCAACACGTTCTACGTCATCCGCCACGGCCGGGTCGCACTCGACATCCACGACCCCCGCCGTGGAACGCTGGTGATCGCCAGCCTGGGTGAGGGTGAGGTCGCCGGATGGTCGTGGCTCATCCCGCCCTACGAGTGGATGTTCGACGCCCGGGCCGTCTCGCCGGTCAGTGCGGTGGCCCTCGACGGCGCGTGCCTGCGCGGCAAGTGCGACCAGGACCCTGCGCTGGGATACGCCCTCATGCAGCGGGTCTCGCACGTGATGTACGAGCGGCTGCAGGACGCCCGGATGCGCCTGCTCGACCTCTACGGGAGCCCCTCGTGAGCGTGGACACCCGAGCTGCGACGTCCGGTCGCGAGTTACCTGACGACCCGATGCTGCCCCGACCGTTCCAGATCGTCGGCACCCGCCTGGACACCCGCGACACGGTGACCCTGGCCCTCGAGCCCCTTGACGGCGTCCCGCTGCGGCATCGCGCCGGGCAGTTCACGATGCTGCACGCGTTCGGTGTCGGCGAGGTCCCGATCTCCATCTGCGGCGACCCGACCCGACCTGGGCCGCTGCTGCACACGATCCGCGACGTCGGCGCCGTCACACACGCCCTGGTGACTGCGACCCCGGGGACGACCATCGGAGTGCGCGGGCCCTTCGGCACCGGCTGGGACGTCGCCGACGGCATGGGCGGGGACGTCGTGGTCGTCACCGGCGGCATCGGCCTCGCGCCCCTGCGCCCGGCGATCCTCGACGTGGTGTCGCAGCGCTCGGAGTACGGCCGGGTCGTGCTGCTCTACGGCGCGCGCTCACCCGAGGACATCCTGTTCGCCGAGGACATGAGGGCGTGGGCGGCGGACCACGACATCGTCGTGGAGATCACCGTCGACTACGGCCCACCGAGCTGGACGGGCCGGGTAGGGCTGGTGACGAACCTCGTGGCTCGGGCGGGTTTCGACCCGCTGCACACGATGGCGCTGGTCTGCGGCCCCGAGGTGATGATGCGCTACGCCGCCACCGCGCTGGTCGCCCGCGGGGTGCGACCGGAGCGGATCCGGCTGTCGATGGAGCGCAACATGAAGTGCGGCGTCGGCCTCTGCGGGCACTGCCAGCTCCGCGAGCTGTTCCTGTGCGTCGACGGCCCGGTGCTCGACTACTCGCGGCTGGCCCCCCTGATGGATATCCAGGAGATGTGATGACCGAGTCGTCGACCGCCGTTCGCACGCCTGACGCGCCCGCGCCCGATCCCGCCGCGACCCCCGAGCCGGACGCCGCGCCCCCGCGCCCCACCCTGGCGGTCTGGAAGTTCGCGTCCTGCGACGGCTGCCAGCTCACTCTGCTCAACTGCGAGGATGAGCTGCTCGCGGTGGCCGAGCGGGTGCAGGTCGCCTACTTCCCGGAGGCCACGCGGGCGGTCGTGGAGGGTCCCTACGACATCAGCCTCGTGGAGGGCTCGATCACCACCCCGGGCGACGCCGAGCGGATCCAGCAGGTGCGCGCCGCCTCGCGCACTCTGGTCACGATCGGCGCGTGCGCGACCAGCGGTGGCATCCAGGCGCTGCGCAACTTCGCCGACGTCGGGGAGTTCCTCTCGGTCGTCTACGCCCATCCGGCCTACCTGGCCACCCTCGACCGGTCGACTCCGATCTCCGCGCACGTCACGGTCGACTTCCAGCTGCGCGGCTGCCCGATCGACAAGAACCAGCTGCTGGAGGTGCTGGCCGCGATGCTGCAGGGCCGCCGGCCCCGGGTCCCGACCTACAGCGTGTGCGTCGAGTGCAAGCGCCGCGGAACGGTGTGCGTCGCGGTGGCCGACGGGATGCCGTGCCTAGGACCCGTCACCCAGGCCGGGTGCGGCGCCCTGTGCCCGTCCTACCACCGCGGCTGCTACGGCTGCTTCGGCCCGCACGACACGCCCAACACCGCGTCACTGGCCGAGCGGCTGCGCGCCAACGGCATGCCGGAGGTCGACGTGATGCGCTTCTTCCGCACGTTCAACGCTGGATCGGAACCCTTCCGGGTCCAGAGCCTGGCCAGCGCCGACGTCGATCCATCGATTGTGCTGTCGAATCCGACCGTAGAAACGTCGGAATCGTCAGCACAATCCGCTGGACCCCGCGAGGAGGCGGCACCGTGACCCACAAGCTCACCTCCGGCAGCCACGTGCTCAGCGTGGAGACACTGGCCCGGGTCGAGGGCGAGGGCGGCATGCACGTCCACGTCCAGGATGGCGAGGTCCTCGACGTGCACCTGCGGATCTTCGAGCCGCCGCGCTTCTTCGAGGCGTTCCTGCGGGGCCGGTCCCACACCGAGCCCCCGGACATCACCGCGCGGATCTGCGGGATCTGCCCGGTGGCCTACCAGTTCAGCGCGTGCCTGGCGATCGAGGACGCCTGCGGGGTGGTCGTCCCCGACGAGATCCGACTGCTGCGCCGGCTGCTGTACTGCGGGGAGTGGATCGAGAGCCACGCCCTGCACATCTTCTTCCTCCATGCGCCGGACCTGCTGGGCTACGACGGTGCGATCGAGATGGCCCGCGACCACCGCGGCCTGGTCGAGTCGGCCCTGCGGATGAAGCGCGCGGGCAACGAGCTGATGAACGTCGTCGGCGGGCGCTCCGTGCACCCCGTGAACGTCCGGGTGGGTGGCTTCCACCGGCTTCCCCGGCGCGAGGAGCTGCTGGCGATCCGCCCGGCGCTGGTGGCGGCCCGGGAGGAGGCCATCGCAGCGGTGCCGATCGTGTCGGGCTTCGAGTTCCCCGAGTTCGAGCAGCCCTACCTGTACCTGTCGCTGGACTCCTCGAACGGCTACCCGCTGGAGTCCGGGAACCTGGTGACCTCCGCCGGGCTGGCCGCACCGGTGAGCGAGTTCGGCACGCATGTCGCCGAGTCGCACGTGGCCCACTCCAACGCGCTGCACGCCGCCTTCGACGGCCAGCCGTACGTCGTCGGCCCGCTGGCGCGCTACTCGTTGAACTCCGCGGCGCTGTCGCCCCTGGCGCGCGAGGCTGCGGAGGCCGGCGGGCTCGGACCCACGTGCCGCAACCCGTTCAAGTCGATCATCGTGCGGACCGTCGAGCTGATCCACGCCCTCGACGAGGCCATCGCGATCATCGACGGATGGCAGGGCGCCCCGGTCGCGGCGATAGACGTGCCGGCCCGGGCCGGCGAGGGCCACGGCGCGACCGAGGCGCCGCGCGGGCTGCT
The DNA here is from genome assembly GCA_963747335.1 of uncultured Actinomycetes bacterium. Classification (GTDB taxonomy): domain Bacteria; phylum Actinomycetota; class Actinomycetes; order S36-B12; family CAIYMF01; genus Prado023. The sequence goes on from CAVVEV010000008.1 coordinate 101,783, forward strand.
CTACCACCGCTACCGGTTCGACGAGGCCGGCACGATCCTCGAGGCGCAGATCGTCCCGCCGACCTCGCAGAACCAGCCGGCGATCGAGGCCGACCTGCGCGCATTCGTCCAGGCCCACCTGCACCTGTCGCATGAGGAGCTGACCCGGCAGTGCGAGGTGGCGATCCGCACCTATGACCCGTGCATCTCGTGCGCCACCCACTTCCTGGACCTGTCGGTCGAGCACATCTGATGGACTCCGCCGGCGACTGGCTCGGGAAGGCCCGGGTGCCTGTTGCCCGGTCTGACATGCCGGCCCGGGTGCTGGTGGTCGGTCTCGGGTCGCCCGACCGGGGCGACGATGCAGTCGGAGGGCTGGTCGCCGCGGGAGTGGCGCGGGTTGTCGAGGAGCGCCGCCTGCTCGGGGTCCTGGTCGTCGAGCACGAGGACCCGACGGCGCTGGTCGACCTGCTCGATCGGGCCGGGTCCGAGGGCCCCTGGGATGCCGTGATCGTCGTCGATGCCGTGCGCTCAGGCGCCGCTCCGGGAGCGCTGACGGTGCTTGAGGTGGGCTCGGGCGAGCAGGACCTCGCGTCCCTGGGAGCGCGCCTGACGCGTCGCTCGGGCGCTGTTCCGGGCACTGGCAGTCCTCGTGTGCCGCGCAGCTCGCCGCGATCCCGGCCCGGCGGGGACGCATGGCTTCGGCCTGGCCGGAACGATCGAGCTAGCCCGCGCCCTCGACCGGCTCCCCGAGCGCGTGGTGGTGGTGGGCATCGAGGCTGTCGGTTTCGAGAACGGCTCCCCGGTGTCCCCCGTGGTCCACGCAGCCATACCGGGCGCGGTGGACACCGTGCTGCTCGCTGTCGAGGGGGCGACTGCGCGGACGCTGCCTGGGATCACGTGATGACCCGCAGCGAGGGTGGCGGCGGCGGGCCATCCCGAGCACCGGCCCTGCAGCCGGGGTCAGCCCCTCGCGGGGACCGGTGCCGACGCCGGACCCGGTGTCGACCAGCGAGCCCCCTGGCACACCATCGACGCATCCGAGGTGGTCGCCGCTCTGGCGTCCGACGCATCCTCCGGCCTCTCGAGGTCCGAGGCCGGGAGACGCCTCACCCAGCACGGCGCCAACATCCTGCCCGTCAAGCCCGGGCGCAGCGTCTGGCGGATGATCCTCGATCAGGTGTCGGATCCGATGATCGCACTGCTGGTGGTCGCTGCGATCGTCTCCGGGGTCGTGGGCGAGCCGGCCGACACGATCGTCATCACCGTCATCGTCCTGCTCAACGCCGTGATCGGCGTCGTCCAGGAACGTCGCGCCGAGCAGGCCATGGCCGCCCTGCGGGCGATGTCCGCACCCAGCGCGGAGGTGGTCCGCGACGGGGTGGAGCAGCAGGTGGACGCCGCGGTTCTGGTCCCGGGGGACCTGGTCGTCCTGCAGGACGGGGCCATTGTCCCCGCGGACCTCCGGCTCGTCTCCACCGCCTCCCTGCGGATCGCCGAGGCTGCGCTCACCGGGGGAGTCCCCAACCCGTGAGCAAGCGGGTGGAGCCGGTCACGGACCCGCACGCCCCCGTCGGCGACCGTCGCTCGATGGCCTTCCGGGGCACATTCGTCACGCAGGGTCGGGGACGCGGCGTGGTCGTGGGCACCGGCACCCAGACCGAGCTGGGGGCCATTGCCGGCCTGCTGATGACCGCCGACGTCGTGCGGACCCCCCTGCAACGACGGCTCTCGCGCTTCGGTGGCCGGATCGCCCTGGCCGTGGTCGCGATCTGCGCGGTCGTGTTCGTCACGGGTCTCCTGCGCGGCGAGGACCCGGGCCTGATGTTCCTCACCGCGATCAGCCTCGCCGTGGCCGCGGTCCCGGAGGCCCTGCCTGCGGTCGTCGCGGTGACGCTCGCACTGGGCGCGCGGCGCATGGCCCACCACAACGCGCTCGTGCGGCGCCTTCCGGCAGTGGAGACCCTCGGGTCGGTCACCTGGATCTGCTCGGACAAGACCGGGACGCTGACCGAGAACCGGATGCGCGTGGAGGTGCTGGAAGTCGGGTCCGGGACGCCTGGCCCGACACCGGCAAGGATCCGACCGCCCGGCTCCGCGGACCTCGGTGAGCCCCACGGAGACCCTTCCCGAGCGCCGGACAGCGCGGCCGACGCCTCTGCCATGGCCGCGCTCCTCGACGTCCTCGTGCTGTGCAACGACGCGACGCTCGGGACTGACGACAACCCCGCGACCGGGGACCCCACGGAGATCGCCCTGCTGGAGGCGGCACTGGAGCGTGGGGTCGACCCGGATGAGCGCCGCGCTGCCAGGCGACGGATCGATGAGGTGCCCTTCGACTCGGGCCGCAAGCTGATGGTGACGGTCCACGACGACGCGGTCGCGGGCCAGGCCACCCTCGTCAAGGGCGCACCGGAGGCGATCGTCGAGCTCTGCGAGCTCGCCACGAGTCCGGGAAGGCCGACGTGCTGGCCCACTGCGACGAGCTGGCCGCGCAGGGCCTGCGCGTCCTGGCCGCGGCCCACCGCCTCGACGGCCCGGACGAGCCGCACGCACCGGGCTGGGCCGTCCCGCCGGACATCCCCCACCACCTCACCCTCCTCGGTGTGGTCGGAATGATCGATCCTCCCCGGCAGGAGGCCCCGGCGGCCGTGGCCGAGTGCCGTGCGGCAGGAATCACCCCCGTGATGATCACCGGGGACCACCCGGCCACGGCCGGCGCGATCGCCCGACGTGTGGGCATCCTCGAGGCAGGCGACGACCAGGTGCTCACCGGGCCCGCCCTGACTTCCCTCGACGACGCCGAGCTGGCCGAGGTTGTCCGAGGGATCCACGTCTACGCCCGGGTGGACCCCGAGCAGAAGATCAGGATCGTGCGCGCCCTCCAGGCCGACGGGCAGAGCGTGGCGATGACCGGCGACGGGGTCAACGACGCCCCCGCCCTGCGGCAGGCCGAGATCGGTGTCGCGATGGGCCAGGGGGGCACGGACGTCGCCCGCGAGGCCGCGGACATGGTCCTGCTCGACGACCGGTTCGCCACGATCGTCACCGCCGTGCACGAGGGACGGCGGATCTACGACGACATCCGCAAGTTCATCCGGTACGCGCTGACCGGCAACACCGGCGAGATCTGGGTGGTGTTCCTCGCGCCCTTCCTGGGCATGCCGGTGCCGCTGCTGCCGATCCACATCCTCTGGGTGAACCTCATCACCGATGGCCTGCCCGGGCTGGCACTGGCTGAGGAGCCCGCCGAGCGCGACGTGATGGCCCGACCGTCCGCGGCCTCCCGAGGAGAGCATCTTCGCCCGGGGACTGGGCATCCACGTCCTATGGGTGGGAGCGCTCATCGCGGCCCTGACACTGGGCACACAGGCCTGGGCGCTGTCCGAGGACACCCGCCAATGGCAGTCGATGGTGTTCACGGTCCTGGTGTTCTGCCAGCTGGTGCACTCGATGGCCATCCGCTCGGAGACCCAATCGCTGTTCCGGATCGGCCTGCTGACCAACCCTTCCCTGCTGGGCGCGATCGCCCTGTCGGTCGCGCTCCAACTCGCGCTGCTCTACGTGCCGTGGCTGCAGGGCGTGTTCCGCACCACCGCGCTGACGCCTGCTCGAGCTGGCCGTGGTGTTCGTGGTCCCCTTGGTGGTCCTGGTCGCGGTCGAGGTCGAGAAGCTGCTCGTGCGCAGGGGCGTGCTGCGCTACGGGGAGGCATCCGCCGAGTACGGCGGGCATGGGCCGGTTGCCTGAGCGTCGCAGGACCCGGTCGGCGGTATCGGCCCGGTGGTCCAGAATTGACCCGTGAAGCCCCTGGACCCGCGTCTGCTGGCTCATGCGCACGCCACACGCGGGTTCCTGCTGGCGTCCGTGGTGATCGGGACCGTGCTGGCCGTCCTGCTCGTCGCCCAGGCCTTCCTGATCGCCTCGGCGGTCACTGCCGCATTCCAGGACGGCGCCGGGCTCGGGGCTCCGGAGGTCCGGTCGGCCCTGATCGCCCTTGTCGCCATCGCGGTCGCCCGAGCGGGGCTGGCGTGGGCGTCTGAGGCGGTCGGGCACCGGGCGGCAGCCACCGCCACGTCGCAGCTGCGGATACAGGTCGTCGAGCGCGCGCTGCGCCTGGGACCGGCCTTCCTGGGCGGGCGGGGCGTGGGCGAGCTGACGAACCTCGTGACCCGCGGGGCCACCGCCCTGGACACCTACTTCGCCCGCTACCTGCCCCAGCTCGTCCTGGCCGTCGTGGTCCCGCTCATCGCAACCGCGGTCATCGTCACCCAGGACCCGCTGGCTGCGGTCATCATCGCGTTCACGGTTCCGATCATCCCGATGTTCATGGTGCTCATCGGTCGGTACACCGAGGCCCGGGTGGACCGGCAGTGGAACACGCTGGGGGTCCTGTCCGGGCACTTCCTCGACGTCGTGGCGGGGCTGCCCACGCTCAAGATCTTCAACCGGGCCAAGGCCCAGGCCGCCACGATCCGCGCCGTGGGCGACCAGTACCGCCGCAGCACCATGGGGGTCCTGCGGATCTCGTTCACGTCGTCGCTGGTGCTCGAGCTGCTGGCCTCGCTGTCGGTGGCGATCATCGCCGTGGCGATCGGACTGCGCCTCGTCGAGGGGACCATGGAGCTCTCGACCGGGCTCGCTGTCCTGATCCTGGCCCCGGAGGTCTACCTCCCGCTGCGGCTGGTCGGCCAGCACTTCCACGCCGCCGCGGACGGTGTGGGGGCGGCCCAGCGGATGTTCGAGGTCCTCGAGGCGGAGGCTCCCCCGGCCGGGCGTGTGCAGGTGGACGCGGCCACGGCCGGCCTGCGCGTGCGCGACCTGGGCGTCACGTTCGGCGACCGGGTCGCCGTGGGCGGTGCCTCGTTCGACATCCTCCCGGGTCGGGTGACCGCGATGGTCGGGCCGTCCGGGTGCGGCAAGTCGACGATCCTGTCGGTGCTGCTCGGCCTGGTCGGGCCTCCCACCGCCACCGTGACCGGAGTGGTCGAGGTGGTGGACATCGCCGGTGACGCAACGGCCCTGTCCGACCTCGACCTGGCTGGCTGGCGGGCGCAGATCGGGTGGGTGCCGCAGTCGCCGGCGATGCTCGGCGGGACCGTCGCCGACAACGTGCGCTTCGGCCGCGAGGGGTTCACGGAGGCCGACGTGGCTGACGCCCTTCGCTCCGCCGGCCTCGACCCGCAGGAGCTCCCGAACGGACTCGCGACGAGGATCACCGAGGGGGGCGCCGGTGTGTCGGTCGGCCAGGTCCGGCGCATCGGGGTCGCCCGGGCGCTGCTGGCCGACCCCGCGATCCTGCTGCTCGACGAGCCGACCGCTGCGCTGGACGGGACTCGCGAGGCCGAGGTCGGCGAGACCGTGGCCGAGCTGGCGGAACGCGGGCGGACCGTGGTGGTGGTCACCCATCGGCAGTCACTGGTCGACCTCGCCGATGACGTGGTCGTCCTGGCAGGGGCCGAGATGGTGGTGGCGACATGACCACCACGCCCCTGCGCCGGCTGTGGCAGCTGGCCGACCCGGACCGTGCCCGGCTCGCGCTGGCAGCACTCCTGGCCACCCTGTCCCTGGGATGTGGGGTCGGACTGCTCGCGGTGTCGGCGTGGCTGATCTCGCGGGCATCCGAACAGCCACCGATCTTGTTCCTGCAGGTCGCCATCGTCTCGGTGCGGGCGTTCGGCATCTTCCGCGGGGTGTTCCGCTACGCCGAACGGCTCGTGGGCCACGACGCGGCGTTCCGCAGCCTGACCCGGATCCGGGTGGGCGTCTACGAGCGGCTCGAGCGACTGTCCCCGGCGGGCCTCGGTTCCTACCGACAGGGTGACCTCATGGCCCGGCTGGTCGGTGACGTCGACTCCTCCGTGGACCTCATCGTGCGCGTGGTGCTCCCGGTCGCCTCCGGGCTCCTGGCTGGTGGGCTTGCGGTGGCGATCGGGGCGGCGATCCTGCCGGCCGCAGGCCTGGCGCTCCTGGCGATGGTGCTGGTCGTGGGGGTGCTCTCCCCGTGGCTGACGGGGCGGATCGGCGCCAGGGCGGAGCACTCGCGTGCCGAGGCCGAGGGCCGGCTGACCGCTCAGGTGGTCACGAGCCTCTCGGCGGCCCCCGAGCTGCTCGCCTACGGCGCGGTCGACGCCGCGGTGGCAGGCATCGCCCGCGCAGACGCGGAGCTGACCGCCCTCGACCGGCGGTCGGCGAGCGCGTCCGGGCTCGGCGGGGCGCTGAGCGCACTTGCGACCGGCCTGACTGTGGTGGCCTGCATCGCCCTGGGCGTCACGGCAGTCGACGACGGCCAGGTCGAGGGCGTCTGGCTGGCCACGCTCGTCCTGATGCCCCTGGCGATCGCCGACGTCCTGTCCGGGATGCCGGCCGCCGCACTCGCCCGTGCCCGGGTTGCCGGGGCCGCGCAGCGGATCTTCGACGTGATCGACACCCCCGACCCAGTCCCAGCCGGCGCGGGGCAATCCGGCGCACGACCCACCACGACGGCCCCTCGACCACAGCCGGGCTCCGCGACCGGCGACGCCGCACCCGGCGAGCCGCCCACCGATGCCGCCCCAGCGGATTCCGCCCTGGCCCTCACCGGGGTCTCCGCCCGCTACCCACGCGCCGAGGCCGACGCCGTCGTCGGGGTCGATCTGGACCTGCCCCCCGGGCAGCGGATCGCCCTGGTCGGCCCGAGCGGGTCGGGCAAGTCCACGGTCGCCGCTGTCCTGCTGCGCCTGCTCGACCACCGCAGCGGCACCTACCAGTTGGCCGGCCGGGACGTCCGCGACCTCGGCGAGGACGGGGTCCGCGAGACGATCGCCGCTGTCGACCAGCAGGCCCACCTGTTCGACACCACCATCGAGGAGAATCTGCGCCTGGCGAACCGTGAGGCGAGCACCGAGCAGATGCGTGCCGCCGTCGAGGGCGCCCAGCTCGACGGCTGGATCGAGAGCCTGCCGGCGGGACTGGCCACGCGGGTGGGAGCCCACGGGTCGGCCGTGTCCGGCGGGCAGGCACAGCGGATCGCCCTGGCCCGGGTGCTTCTGGCCGACCGGCCCATCGTGGTCCTCGACGAGCCCGGCGAGCACCTGGACCCGGACATGGCCGACCAGGTCACGGCCGCCGCCCTGGGCTCCACGGCGGGGCGATCCGTGGTCCTGATCACCCACCGGATGGCCCACACTGAGGACTGTGACGAGGTCCTCGTGCTGAGCCAGGGGAGCGTGGTCCAACGGGGCGCACCGCGTGACCTGCGGGCCGCCGAGGGGTGGTACGCCGAGGCAGCCGCCCGCGAGGAGGGCGCCCCCGTGCCCCAGAAGGAGCCCAGCGATGGCTGATCCGCACGAGCGCGGACTCTTCAGCGCGGTCGTGGCCGTGGCTGCTGGGCTGGAGCTGGGGGCCACCCTGCGCCGGATCGTGCAGTCGGCCGTGGACCTCGTCGACGCCACCTATGGTGCGCTCGGCGTGCTCGGCCCGGACGGGCAGCTCACGGAGTTCGTCCACGTCGGGATCGACCAGGCCGCCCAGGCCGCGATCGGCGACCTGCCCCGTGGGCGCGGGATCCTCGGGCTGGTCGTGAACCACCCGGTGCCGATCCGCCTCGACGACATGTCCAGCCATCCGTCGGCGGTCGGGTTCCCCCCAGGGCATCCGGTGATGAAGTCGTTCCTGGGCGTCCCGGTGAAGGTGCGCGGGCAGGTGTTCGGCAACCTCTACCTGACCGACAAGCGCGGTGCCGAGGGGTTCAGCACCGCCGACGAGCGGATCGTGACCGCGCTGGCCGCCGCCGCCGGTGTGGCCATCGACAACGCGCGGCTGTACGAGCGTTCCGTGATGCGCGAGCGCTGGCAGGCGGCGGTCGCCCAGATGCACGGTGCGGTCCTGGAGGGCGCCGACGCCGGCGAGGTCCTGCAGATCGGCACGACGCGGGCCGCCGAGCTCGTGCATGCCCGCGCCGGAATCGTGGCACTGCCCTCACCGGCCGGGGTCCTCCGGGTGGAGATCGTGATCAGCGACCTGGAGCCCGGTGCCCGAGCGTCGCGGTGGCGCGTGGGCGCGGCGGCGGTGCCCACCGACGACACCGCCCTGGCTCGCTGGAGGGGTGCGGCGGTGGACCCGAACGGGCCGATTGCACGGTGCTACGCGACGGGTGAGACGGCCGAGGGCGTCGAGCGCCTCGTTGGGCCCGCCGAGGCCAGCGCTGGCCAGGAGCCCGACGAGATCCCGGTCCTCGCGCTGCCCCTGCGCACCCCCGACGATGTCCTCGGCGTCCTGGCCCTGGTCCCGCGACCCGGATCCACGCTCACGCCCGAGCAGCGCGAGCTCGCCACGAACAGCGCCGGGCAGGCCGCTTTGGCGCTCATGCTGGCCCGGGGCCGGCGCGAGAAGGAGCGGATCGTCCTGCTGGAGGAGCGCGACCGGATCGCCCGGGACCTGCACGACCTGGTGATCCAGCGGCTGTTCGCCACCGGGATCTCATTGTCGGGGGCCGCGCGTGTCGCCGATACTCCCCAGCCCGTGGTGGACCGGCTGGAGTCGGCGGTCGACGCGCTGGACACCACCGTCAAGGAGATCCGGGCGACCATCTTCGAGCTGCACCAACCCGTGGGGCACGCGGTCGGCGGGGTCCGGGGTCGCATCCTCGAGGAGGCTGCGGCGGGGGCCGTCGTGCTCGGGCACGCACCCTCCACGCGCTTCACCGGACCCGTGGACGCCATGGTCGACGACTCGCTGGCCGGTGATCTGCTCGGGGCACTTCGCGAGGCGCTGGCAAACGTTGCCAAGCACGCGGAGGCCGAACGCGTGGAGGTGCTGGTGGCGGTCGAGAACGATGCGGTCCTGCTGCAGGTGACCGACGACGGCGTCGGCGTCCCCGAGGAGCTGGGTCGTCGTTCCGGGCTGCTCAACCTGGCCGAGCGGGCAGCCCGCTACGGCGGTTCGTGCACCATCACACGCCGCGCGGTCGGCGGATCGGTGCTCAGCTGGCGGGTCCCCCTGGACTGAGCACTGGCGGGTCCCGCTCGATCCGATCGGCGGCCGTTCAGCGGCGCGGACGCGGGGCGGCGAGCCGGACCAGGTTGTCGACCAGGAGGTCCGCGTCCCGATGGAACCGCGCGTGGTCGGAATCCACGAGCAACTGGAAGATCAGGCCGATCAGCCCCGGCGTCCACATCCGGGTCATCTCGGACAACGCGAGGTCATACTCCTCGGCCGCCTGGTCGCAGATCTCCTCGAGCCGGGCGGGGATAAGCGCCGACATCCTCGGCCAGTCGGCGGGCAGGCGGGATGAGCCGTCGCCCGGGGCGTGTCGGGCGGCGGTGAGCACCTCGAAGCGGACGAGTTCGAGGATCGCGGGTTCGGCCAGGAAGTCCGTGGCATACCAGTGCACGACACGACGCAGCTCGATCTCCAGGCCCTCGGACCCCGTGGCGAACTGCTCCCGGCCGGCACGGGCCAGGACCCTCCCCGTGAGGGCACTCACCAGATCCGCGCGGCTGGGGAAGATGTACTGCAACGTGCTCAGGCGAACACCGGCCTCGGTCGCGACGTCGCGCAGGGTCAGCTCGTCGAGACCCTCCCTGACCAGGACCTCGACCGCAGCATCCAGCAACTGCTCCCGCCGCTGGGCCGCGCGGACATATCCGGGCATGGGGACCTCCTGAGGTCTGGGGGATCGCGCCAGGGCCACCGGGGGACCCGCAACGAGCCGACTAGTACACCGGACCGAGGTTACCCGGACGACGCATTCGCGCGGAGCCCGCAAAGGCCGAAGGGGCGGCATGTTTGGCGATTCGAGGGATGGGTAGAACTGCGTCACGCGACCATGGTCGGCAGACCGTGATCACCTGAATGTACCCCCCAAAGAGTCGGAGACCGATATGACCTCCCCCCGCACCACCGCTACGAGTCCCCCGCGCCACGGCCGCCGCATCCTCGCCGCGAGCCTGGCCCTCGGCCTGACCACGATGGCCGCCGCCCCCGCCGCCATGGCGGCTGACCAGAGCATGGAGCCCAACCCGATCGGCTTCACCAGCATGAACTGGGTGGACGACTCGGTCAACATCTACCGGCTCACCAACAGTTCCACCCAGAACGTGTCTGGCGCTGTGACAATGGCTGGCAGCGACTGGAGCAAGGACGTGGATGTTCCTGCGAAGGGGGCACTCTTCTTCGCGGTCCCCGGCGTTCGGACGGCCGGCCAAACCCTGACCTTCCAGATGCCCGGCTTCAAGAAGCCGCAGGCCGCCAACCCCTGGTTGGCCACCGGCCACGTGGCGATCGTCGTGACTGCTGCCCAGCCCCTCACCGGCATCCCGAACGACTTCAAGGTCACAGCGACGTCCTCCATCGAGACCATCGTGTGGACCTGGGACGGTGCGACATTCTCCGCTGTCGAGACGCAGGTGGGTGACCAGAAGGATCACGTCTTCGAGGCGGGCAAGCTCGATGTGCCCCTTTCCGAGAGCTACACCATCACCACCTCGGACCTCCCAACCGGCGTGACCGTAGCGAAGGCGAAGGACCCGAGCTTGTTTGCGTCCTTCGACATGACCAAGAAGGACGACCCCACGTACGTCGATGCCTTCGGTCAGGCCTGGTGGGGCAAGGAAGGCAAGTACGACGAGAACAGCGTGACAGTGACGGGCTTCACGCCCGAGACCGAGGGAAAGCCCGAGGAGAAGCCCGAGGAGAAGCCCGAGGGCGAGCAGACCGAAGGCGAGCAGACCGAGGGCGAGGGCGAGCAGACCGAAGGCGAGCAGCCCGAGGGCCTGCCCTCCACCGACAAGACCGAGGAGACCGACGAGGTCGAGGCCGTCGTCGAGTCTGAGGAGACCGAGGAGCTGGCCAAGACCGGTGGCTCCCTGACTGCCGCCCTCCTGGGCGCCGGACTGCTCGCCGGTGGCGCCGGGCTGATCACCGCCAAGCGCCGCGCTGAGGCCTGATCCGAGGTCCCACCAGGACGCACAACGCCTGAGGCCCCGGCCCCTTCACAGGGGAGCCGGGGCCACAGGCTTCTGTCAGCCCTCCGACCGGAGGATCAGGCGGGGACCTCGTCGAGCACGCCCTTCTCCGGGTCCACGATGTCGTCCGCGGAGACGCGCTTGCGGAACACCCAGTAGGTCCAGGACTGGTAGGCCAGGACAATCGGCACGAAGACCACCGCGACCCAGGTCATGATCGTCAGGGTGTAGTCGGTGGACGAGGCGTTCGTGGTCGTCAGGCTCGGACCAGCCGGGTCGATGTTCGGCATGACGTACGGGAAGAGCATCCCGAAGAGCGCGACGACGGCCAGGCCGATCGTCACGGCGCTGAAGACGAACGCCCAACCCTCCGAGCGCTTGACGTGCATGAGCAGGGCGACCACCCAGCTCACAGCCGCGAGCAGGACCGGGATCCACGTCCAGGCCTTGTCGGAGTAGGCCAGTTGCGCCCAGATCAGGAAGGCCACCGCGAACACCGCCGCGACCGCGCCGGTCCGGATGCCGACCTGGCTGGGCCCGGTCGCGGATCGTCCCGGTGGTCTTCAGGCTCAGGAACACCGCGCCGTGGGTCAGGAAGATCGCCACGAACGTGAGCCCACCGAGCAGGGCGAACGGGTTGAGCAGGTTGAAGAACCCGCCGTCGTACTCGATGTTGCCGTTGCAGCTCCTTGAGGGGAACGCCCCGGACGATGTTGGCGAAGGCCACGCCCCACAGCAGCGCGGGGATCGCCGAGCCGATGACGATGGCGGCGTCCCAGCGGGCCCGCCAGGAGCCGTCGGAGCGCTTGCTGCGGTACTCGAAGGCCACGCCGCGCAGGATCAGCGCCCACGAGGATCAGGAACAGCGGCAGGTAGAAGCCGCTGAACAGGGTGGCGTACCACTCGGGGAAGGCGGCGAAGGTCGCGCCACCGGCCACGAGCACCCACACCTCGTTGCCGTCCCAGACCGGGCCGAGGGTGGTGATCATCGCGCGCCGCTCGGCCTCGTTCTTGCCGATCACCGGCAGCAGCATGCCCACGCCGAAGTCGAAGCCCTCGAGGACGAAGTACCCGATCCACAGGACCGCGATCAGGATGAACCAGACGGTTGTCAGTTCCATGTCAGTTCCTCTCAGGTCCTCAGTAGGAGATCGTCAGGGGGGCGTCGAGCTCGCGGTCGACGAACGGGTCGACCACCGCCTCGGGGGGACCCTGCTTGACGGTGCGCACGAGCAGGCCGACCTCGATCACGGCGAGCACCGCGTACAGCAGGGTGAAGCCGATCAGCGAGACCCACACCTGGAACGTGGACGTCACCTGCGACACGCCCGCGGCCGTGGCCATCAGGCCGAAGACGATCCAGGGCTGGCGGCCCATCTCGGTGAAGATCCAGCCGAAGCTGGCCGCGAAGAGCGGCAGCAGAGGCAGTCCTATGCCGATCAGTGCGGCCCACTTGCTGCGGGGCCGGCGATCGCCGCGGTAGGCCCACAGCGCCCACAGCGCGTAGAGCGCGGCCAGCATGCCCACGCCCATCATCAGGCGGAAGGTCCAGTAGGACAGCGGGATGTTGGGCGCGAAGTTCTCGATGCCGGTCGAGGCATACGTCTGGGCGTACTCCTCGTTGAGGTTGTTGATGCCCTTGACCTCGGCGTTCCAGTCACCGGTCGCCAGGAAGCTCAGGACCTTCGGGATCTCGATGGAGAAGAGTGCCTCGGAGCCGTCCAGCGTGCCGATTGTGAAGATCGAGAACGGTGCCGGCTGTGAGGTCTCGTACAGCGCCTCCGCGGCGGCCATCTTCATCGGCTGCTGCTCGGTCATGATCTTGGCGTCCATGTCACCGGAGACGACGACGAACACCGAGGCGACCAGGGTGGTGATCAGGCCCAGGCGCAACGTGGACTTGGCGACGTCCGCGCCGCGGTCCTTGACCAGCAGCCAGATCGAGATGCCCGCGACCAGCGAGCCCGCGACCATGAACGAGGACGACAGCGTGTGGAAGAAGGCCACGACGGCGGTGTTCTGGGTCAGCACGGCGCCGAAGTCGTTGAGCTCAGCGCGGCCGGTGACCGGGTTGTACTCGTAGCCGACCGGGTGCTGCATCCACGAGTTGGCGGCGAGGATGAAGTAGGCCGAGAGCATCGTGCCCAGGGAGGCCATCCAGATCGTGGCCAGGTGCAGCTTCTTGGGCAACCGGTCCCAGCCGAAGATCCACAGGCCCAGGAACGTCGATTCGAGGAAGAAGGCGAGCAGGCCCTCGACGGCCAGCGGGGCGCCGAAGATGTCGCCGACGAACCGCGAGTAGGTGCTCCAGTTCATCCCGAACTGGAACTCCTGCACGATCCCGGTGACCACACCCATCGCGAAGTTGATCAGGAAGATCTTGCCGAAGAACTTCGTGGCGCGCAGCCACTTCTCATCACCGGTGCGCACCCAGGCGGTCTGCATGATCGCGACCAGCCAGCTCAGCCCGAGGGTGATCGGGACGAAGAAGAAGTGGTACACGGTGGTGATGCCGAACTGCCATCGCGCAAGTTCCAAGACGTCCATGGCCATCCTCGTCTGCACAGACAGGCCAGAGTGGCCCAGTCGCGCCCCAGCCTCCCACCACGGCTGCGTTCGGAAGGCCGACCATCGCCTGTAAGTTCCGGGACCTTGGTCCCGTTTCGCCCGGTTCCTAGGTCATACCCCACCGGGTATGGCGTGGATCACACTCAGTGTGCCCCGGATCCGCGATGTGGTGGGCGATCGAACCAACCCGGCCCCGTGAGCCGGACGCCGGTCACATCGGGGGCGCGGGGGTGTCGTCGGGGAACACGGAGACGCTCTCGGGAGGCGTCGCCGACAGCCGCTCGACCTCCTGGGCGGTCAGTTCGATCGTGGCCGCTGCCGCCGAGTCCCGGGCGGTCGCGGGGCGGGTCGAGCCGGGGATCGGGATCACCTGCGGGCCGAGTGCCAGCAGCCACGCGAGCGCGACCTGCTGCGCGGAGATCCCGCGCTCGTCGGCGATCTCGGCGAACGCTGCGTACCGGGAGCCGAGCTCGCTGGCCTGGGACGCCCCGCCCAGCGGGGACCACGGCAGGAATGCGATCCCGCGATCGGTGCACCGGGCCAGGACATCGGCGTCGGCCCGGTAGCGCGCGGAGAACTCGTTCTGCACCGCCGCGATGCCCCCCTCGTCCGGCCCGCCGACGAGGGTCAGGGCCCGGTCCAGCATCGCCAGGGTGACGTTGGACAGCCCGATGTGGCGGGCGATCCCGTCGGCCTTCACGGCGGCCAGGCCGCCGACCTGCTCGTCGAACGGGACACTCGGGTCGAGCCGGTGCAGGTAGTAGAGGTCGACGACCTCCACGCCCAGCCGCTGGGCCGAGGCCCGGGCGGCGGCCCCCAGGGCCTGCGGGGATCCGGCCCGGCCCCACAGGTCCCCGTCCGGTCCGGGGGCCCTCGTGATCCCGCCCTTGGTCGCCACCACGATCCGCGCCCGGTCGGCCTCCGAACCCGCCCAGGAGCGCACTGCCTCGCCGACGAGCACCTCGTTGTGCCCGAAGTGCTCCCCGTCGGGGGCGTAGATGTCGGCGGTGTCCACGAGCGTGACACCACTGTCCAGAGCGGCGTGCACCGTCGCCAGGGCGCGCGGGCGCTCGGCCAGCATCGCGGTGTCGGACAGGGGCATGGCCCCCAGTCCGATGGGGTGCACGGACAGGTCGGCGATGCGTCGGGGGCTCATGGGCCGAGCCTGCCACGGAACGGGCCGGCTTTTCCCACTAGCCTGAAAGCCATGACGCTCCGGCACCGCGTGATCGCCGTCGCCCTCGCGGCGCTGGCGATCATCGCCGTGCTCGGGGCGCAGCTGGTCCTGCGCTACGCCGACACCCAGCGCAGCCTGTCCGAGGTGGTCGACACACTGGCCCCCGCCAGCACGGCGGTGGCCGACCTCAACGAGGACATCAACAACATGGAGCGCCGGCTGCGCATCTACGTGTCCTCGGAGTCGACGGGCATGGGGCTGCTGTACGGGGCCGCCGTGGTGTCCGCGGAGAACAACCTCGAGGACCTGCGCACGCTCCTGGAGGGCCGGGAGCCGGCCAGCGACCTCGTCGCGGATGTGGAGGCCGACCTCACGGTGTGGCTGAGCACGGTCGGCGACCCGGTGATCTCGGCGATGGACGACGGGGAGCAGCAGATCGCCCAGGAGATCCTCGACTCACCGCAGTCCCAGTCCGCCTACGTCCAGCTGACCTCCGACACCTTCCGGCTGTCCACCCTCCTCTCACGCGAGCGGAAGGCGGCCCTCGACGACCTGGCCGCCGCGGCGACGCGCCTGGCGTGGACCCTGGGAGCCGCGCTGACGGTGCTGCTCCTGCTGCCGCTGGCCACCTACGTCGCGGTCCGCCGGCACGTGCTCAAGCCGATCGCCGCACTGCGGGGGCAGCTGCGGGAGTCAGCCACCCCCGGCCACCACGACGCCGTGATCGTGCCGACCGGCCCGCCGGAGCTGCGCGATCTGGGGGCCGAGGCCGAGGCGCTGCGCCGGGCGCTGGTCCACGAGATCGACGAGGCCACGGCCGCCCGGGAGGCCCTCGAGCAGGAGGGCCCGGTGGTCGACGCGATCCGCCGGGAGCTGGCCGCGCGCACCGAGGCCGCACCGCTGGGCGTGACCGTCGCCGGGGTGCTGCGGCCCGCGGAGGGGGTGCTGGCCGGGGACTTCTGGGACCGGATCACCCTGACCGACGGCCGGGCTGCCGCGGTCATCTGCGACGTCTCCGGCCACGGACCGCGCGCGGGGATCGTGGCGATGCGGCTCAAGACCTCGATCACGCTGGGCCTCGTGGCCGGCCAGGATCCCCCGCAGATCCTGCACCGGGCGTGCGATGCCTTCGCCGACGAGCCCGGGCGGTTCGCCACCGCCGCCATCCTGATCGCCGACTCGCGCACCGGCGAGGTCCAGTGGGTCAACGCCGGGCATCCCGCGCCCCGGATCATCCGGGGCGACGGCACGATCGTGCGCCTGGGCACGACGGGTCCGATGATCAGCTGGCTGGGCGGCGCCTGGTCCATGAGCACCGCAGCCCTGAATCCCTCCGACGTGCTGCTCGCGTTCACCGACGGGATCCTCGAGAGCCGCGACCTCGCCGGCGAGGAGCTGGGCGACGACGACCTGGACACCCACCTGCGCACGGCCGTCGAGTCGGGCAACGAGCCCGCCGAGGTGATCGCCCAGGTGCTGGCCTCCGTGCGCGAGCGGGCCGACGACCTCGGCCGCGACGACGTCACTCTGGTCGCCCTGCGCCTGGACCCCCAACCCACCCCCAGCATCCCCGAACCCCGCCGGTAGGGCTGCCGGAGGCGGAGGGGGCACGCTCCTCCCCCGCTCCCCCCCGCGCTACTCGAGGAAGCCGCCGGACTGGTGGGCCCAGAGTCCGGCGTACACGCCCCCGGTAGCGAGCAGCTCGGCTTGCGAGCCCTGCTCGACGATCCGGCCGTCGGCGAGGACCACGATCCGGTCCATCGCCTGGACGGTGCTCAGGCGGTGGGCGATGACGATCGTGGTGCGCCCCTTCATCGCCTCGGCCAGGGCGGCCTGGATGTGGACCTCGCTCTCACTGTCCAGCGCCGAGGTGGCCTCGTCGAGGACCAGGAGGTTGGCGTCCTTGAGCACCGCCCGGGCGATCGCGATCCGCTGGCGCTGCCCACCGGACAGCTTCACGCCGCGCTCGCCGACCGTCGTGTCGTACCCCGAGGGGAGGCGGTCGATGAACTCCTCGGCGCTGGCCTTGACCGCCGCGGCGTGGACCTCCTGCGGGGTGGCCCCGGGGCGGCCGTAGGCGATGTTGTCCGCGATCGAGCGATGGAACAGCAGCGGCTCCTGCGCGACGTAGGCGATCGAGCGGCGCAACGAGGCCTGGGTGACCTCGCGCAGGTCCTGGCCATCGATCCGGATGGCCCCGGAGTCGACGTCGGAGAACCGCAGCAGCAGGCGGGTCAGTGTGGTCTTGCCGGATCCGGAGTGCCCGACGAGGCCGATCTTCTCTCCCGGCGCGATGGTCAGGGTGAAGTCGTCGAACAGGGCGTCCTCGCCGGCCCCGTCGTGGGTGAAGG
Source organism: uncultured Actinomycetes bacterium (assembly GCA_963747335.1). Taxonomy (GTDB): domain Bacteria; phylum Actinomycetota; class Actinomycetes; order S36-B12; family CAIYMF01; genus Prado023. Next base: position 118,802 of record CAVVEV010000008.1, read on the forward strand.
TCACGTGGTCGAACTCCACGGCACCCGGACCGCGCTGGAACTCGACATCCGTGTGATCCTCCACGGCAGGCGGGATCCCCAGGATCTCGACCATGTCGTGGGCGTCACCCATGACGCGGTTGTAGTTGCGCATGACCTGGGTGATCTCCCAGAGCTGGTCGGTCACCGTCAGGGTGTAGGTGGTTGCCAGGTACACCGCAGCCACTGACAGGTAGCGCTGCTCCGAGGCCACGACCGCCGCCAGCACCGCACCGGTGTTCATGATCGCGATCACTGCGGAGAACCCCGACGAGTAGCCGAGGAACGCCTTCATCACGTTCAGCGAGTTCGTGCGCCACTGGCCGGCGGCCAGTCGGGCGCTGGCGTTCTCGGTGGCCTCGGCGCCGGCCGCCTTCACCGCGGAGATGTTGCTCATGACGTCGGCGAGGAAGCCGGTCATGTGCGTGGAGGACTGCGCCTCGACCACGTTGAGGCGCTCCATCGTGCGCGCGGAGTACACGACGAACCCGCCGAAGACCAGGGTCATCACGAGCAGGAACAGCGAGTACCACGGCAGGATGAAGGCGGTGATCACCACCGCGGCGACCACGGTGGTGAGCACCGGGACCACCTGCCAGACGACGGTGTCCCAGAACATCTCGAAGGCGCCCGTGAACTTGTTGGTCTGCGACACCAGGGAGCCGGAGAACCGGTCGGAGTGGAAGCCCAGGCTCTGGCGGGTCAGGTGGTCGAAGACGCGCTGGAACAGCCGCTTCATCGCCATCACCTCGAAGGACCACGCCGCGAACAGCGCGATCCGCCAGCCCACGACCTGGCCGAGGAACTGCGAGATTCCGTAGGCGAGCACGAGCGGCCATCCGGACTCCCAGGTCACGGTGCCGTCCTGGACCTGGGTGAGCAGCAGCGAGATGACGTAGGGCCCGACGAAGCGCGCGAACAGCACGGTGATGACCGGCACCACCAGGGCGATGCCCAGCCGCCACGGGAACTCCGCGGCAGCCGACCAGTACAGGCCGAGCGTCTGGCGGGTCAGGGCCTTCTTGCGCAGGCTGGGCGCGCCCGACTCGGCGGCCGGGTTTCCGGTCGCCTCCGAGTCGATCTCGTCCCCAGGCATCGAACAAGCATGGACCCGCGTCGCCCAACCCCCCAAATCCCCGGGCCACTGCCCCCGTCCGCCCCGCGCCCAAGATCCCGATCCGATCCAACTCCCGGGCCGATCATGCGCCCGAGACCTGGAGCAAACCGCGGACACCGCCCGTGACTTGGAGCAAACCGCGGTCGTGGCGCGGGCGGTGGGGCTAGCTGGCGCCCGTGAAATCGTTCTGGCGCCAGGCCTCGTAGACCGTTACCGCGACTGCGTTCGACAGGTTCAGCGAGCGGTTCCCCGGGAGCATCGGCAGTCTCAGCCGGCGGTCCGCAGCGAACGTGTCGAGAACGTCCTCGGGCAGCCCGGTCGGCTCGGGACCGAACAGGAAGACGTCGCCGGGCATGAGCGCGACCTCGTGGGGCGAGATCCCTGCGCGTGCCGTCGTGGCGAACCAGCGTCGCCCGGACAGCGCCTCGCGGGCCGCGGCCAGGCTCGGGTGGACGCTCACCACGGCCATGTCGTGGTAGTCCAGGCCCGCGCGACGCACGCGTGCCTCGTCCAGGACGAAGCCCAGGGGTTCGACGAGGTGCAGTCGGCTGCCCGTGTTGGCGCACAGCCGGATCACGTTGCCGGTGTTGGGCGGGATGCGCGGGGTGAACAGGACGACGTCGAACACGACCGGGTTCCGGCCTCAGGATTCGGGGGTGACGATCAGCCAGTCGCGGAGGTTGCCCGTCCGGTCCTCGCCCGCGTCGTCGAACAGGAACGCGATGTCGGTGGTGTCATTGTTCCAGCGCACCCCCGTACCGGCGTAGAAGAAGCGGTCATCCTCGCTGCCGTCCGGGGCCACTCCCCGCGTGCCGGAGCTCGAGAACAGCACGACATAGTCGTCGGCTCGAACCACCGCCCCCTTCGGGAAGAAGTAGGCGTTCAGGGGTGAGGTGTCCTGCACCATCCAGCCCCGGAGGTCGATGTCATGATCGGAGCCGTTGTAGACCATCACGAACTCGGCGTCGGCACTGTCCTTGCCCGGCCCGTCCGGGACCACCTCGAGGGACAGGTGCTCCTCGTCCGCTGCCGACCCGCTCGAGCCGCACGCCGACGGGTCGAACACCCCGACCTGCTTCTCGGACGCTGCCAGGGCCAGGTCCAGGTACTTCTCGTTGTTCGTGGACTCGCCGATGAACGGGAACGGGAACACCACGCCACGGGAGAGCAGGCCAGGGGCGATGTCGACCCATTCGCCGTCGACCTCGACGTGGACCGTCCGCTTCACCCGCCAGACCCCGCCGGGAGCGTTGCCCGAAGTCTCCTTGCGGCTGGCGAGGCGCACCTCGGTGCCCTCCGGCAGGATCTCGCGAAGGGTGGCCTTCGCCTCCTTGCCACCACACCAGGAGGATTCCGGGGCCTGGATCCCCGTCACCCGGACCCGGACCAGTCCGGTCTCGGTCGTCATGTCGAAGGTGTCCCCGTCGAGCACCGCGGCGACCACGCCGGACTCGCGCCACTGCTCCTTGCCGGAGCGCGCCTCAGCCGACGGGATGGCCGCGACCAGGAGGAGGGCGGCAAGGGTCGCCGTGGACAGGCGCCTCATGGCCGCACCTGCGTAGTCGGGGCCTTTGCCACAGGGGGTTCCGCTGCCGCGACCTCCTCCGCTGTTGGCGCTGCCACCGCTGCCCGAGCCTTGGCAACCTGCTTGGTCAGCACCGCCACCTCAGCTCGCAGCCGGGTGACCTGCGCCGTCGCCCTGTCCAGCGCCTCGTCGGCCTCGGGCCGCTGCGCCCTGAGCGCCGCGAGCTGCTCCTTGGCCGCGGCCCGCTCGGCCGTGGCCGCGGCGAGGCGCTCCGTGGCCGACTGGGCGGCGACGCCGGCCCGTGCCATCCGGTCATCGGCACGTGTCCGCGCATCGGTGGCATCCGACAGCGCTGCCGCCGCAGTCGTGAGACCCAGCGCAGCCTCGGTCGCCTGCTGCGTGGCCAGCGCCGATCGAGCCCGGCCCACGCGGTCGGCGATCGCCGCCATCTGCCATGCGGTGAAGGCCGGCGCGTAGGCCTTCCCCTTGGCCTTGTCGACCTTGGTCACGGCCCGCTTCACCGCAGTACGCGCGGCCGCGGCCTGCGCGGTGACGTCCTCGAGCCGCGAGCGGGCGGCTGCGTCGACCTGCGCCGCCGCGTCTGCCTCTGCTGCGGCCGCGTCGTAGGCTGCCACGGCTCCGGCCTGCGCGGCCTTCGCCGCCTTGACCTCCGAGCTGGTGGTCGCCACGTCCTTGCTCGCCGCCTTCATGGCAGCGGTGCCGGCCGAGCGCCGGTCACTCGCGGCAGTGATCGCCTCGGCGAGTTGGCTGCTTCGGGTGGTCAGTGCGCTCAGCTCGGCCTCAGCAGCATCGAGGAGTGCCTGGACTTCGGCCAACTGGGCTGCCAGCCGCTCGAGTCGTTGGGCGGGCGTGGTCCTGCTCTTCCCGGTGGCGGGTCTCGCGATGGCGGGCCTCGTCGCGGCGGGCTTCGCGATGGCGGGCCCGATGGTCGCCACCGACGCCGACCTGGCGACTGACCCCGCGGCCCGGCTCGCGACGACCAGGACGCCGGGGTCCGCCGCCAGGCGCGGCGCGCCGGCGGCCCCCGCGACGGCGGGTCCGGTCATCAGCATGGCCCCGGCCGCAACCAGAGCGACGGGGACCCTCGAGGAGGTCCTCAGCCGGGCACGCGGGCGCAGCGGGGGGAGGACGCCTCCCACCCCCCGGCGGGCAAATCGCGCCGCGTCCACAGCCGTGAGAGTAGCGCCGGACGGCCCGGGTGGGAACCCCACGCAACCCTAAGGTCGGGACGCGCCGGTCAGGCCAGCTCAGTGATCGCGAAGTGGGTGAGCGCGTCGCGGACGTAGACCGCCCCCTGCATTCCGCCGTAGTTGGCGGCGAACCGCTCGTCGGCGACGTACATGTCCGCCAGACTCGCCACCTGGTCGGCGTTGGGCGGCTTGTTGCCCCACCCCGCAGCGATCCAGGCGTGGTGGCGCCGGGCAAGGGCTTGGGCCTCGGGCCCGTCGATCGGCGCCCCCGCTGACCGCAGATCCGCCCACGCAGCGGCGATGGCGGCGTGCTCGTCGGTGAACGCCTGCTGGCCCTCGGCGCCGAGCCCGCGCCACCACCGGTCGCTGTCCGCGTAGGCATCGGCGCCCCAGCGCTGCTCGACCTCCTCCCTGTACTGCGTGTGGTCGAACCCGTCGAACATCTCGTCGGCCATGATCCGTACTCCCTTCTGCCTGCTTGTGATCGTGCGCTCGACGCTGGCGATCTGCCGGTCGAGCCGTGCGGACTCCGCGCGCAGCCACTCCAGATGGGCTCGGAGCGCGGACGTGTCGTCCGTGGCGTCGAGGACGTCCGCGATGGCCGGGACGCCCAGCCCGAGGTGGCGCAGCATCAGGATCCGCTGCAACCGCGTCAGGGCGGCAGTGTCGTAGTAGCGGTAGCCGTTGGCCCCGACCCGGGACGGCTCCAGCAGGCCGACCTCGCCGTAGTGGCGGAGCGTGCGGCTGGTCGTGCCCGCCAGCCGGGCGACCTCGGCGATCCCGTACTCGACCTCGTCGTCCACGTCGGCCATATCGCTCACCTCGCTCACCTCGCTCACGTCCGCCTCCCCGCCCGGCTCTGCCCGCCCTGCAACCCTGCTCACCTCCGCCACCTCCTGCCGGGAGTCCACCGCGTTCGGGCACAACGGTAGAAGTTGACGCAACGTCAATGTCAACCCCGAGCGCCGCACGGCGCCAGCGCCCCCCCGGCTCCAGCGCTCGAATCCGCGTCCACTCCTGCGCTCTGCTTCCGGATATTGGGAAGCAGATGGACACGAGCGGAAGCGGATCGTGGCCGTGAGCGGCCGCTGGGTCAGGCGCCGAGAGCCAGCTTCACGGCGTAGCCGGCCACGATGGCATACCCCGTCAGCGAGACCCCGACCCGGACCCGCTCGGACATCCGGGAGCCGGCCGTCGCCCCGCCGATCGCCAGGACCATCTGCCAGGCCAGCGACCCGAGGAACACCCCCACAGCGAACGCCGTCCCCGCGCCGGGGCCAGCCAATCGCTGCGAGAGCCCCGCGGTGAGGGCGACGAAGTACACGGCGGTCATCGGGTTGATCGCAGTGAGCCCCACGAACCGCAGGAAGGTCGTCCCGTAGCCCACGGGGAGCTCGATCAGGTCCGTTGGCTGTGTGTCGGGGTCCATCGACGAGGGTGCGCCATCCGTGTCTGCACGTGCTGAACCTCCCACCGGCGGATGTACGCGCTCGTGGCCGCGCACGCTGCGGAGCAGGTCGCGGACACCGACGACCACGACCGTGGTCAGGGCCATGGCACCGACCACGTGAACGACACGCTCGATGCCTGACAGTGCATCGGCGATCCGCTCACCGATCACGACGGCCAGCAGCGCGTACCCGAAGTCGACCGACGCAACGGCCAGCGCTGCGACCCCGGCCGCCCGGATCCCGCGCTCCACTCCCTCCCGCAGGATCAGCACGCCGATCGCCCCGAGGGGCAGCGCGATGCCCAGCCCGGCCGCGAGTCCGGCGAGGAAGGGCGTCCACGGGATCACCGGCCAAGGGTAGGTCCTGACGGGGTGCTGCCCGGGCCAGCCCGTGCTGGACGTGCCGGGGGCGCGCCAGCCGTGCCGAGGCGAGCAGGCCGTGCGCCTGACCGCTGACGTTCTTGCCGTCCCCGCTCCTCCCCTGTCGACCTCCGGGCACCAACAGGGGGTGCCCGGCGCGTCTCACGGGGACCGGTTGAGCACCTCAAGCGGAACCGTAGGCAGGTGGATCCAGCCCTCCTCGGCGGCCTCGGGCTGGTGTCGATCTGCGGGCTGCGTCATCCCGCACGCCACAGCCCGAGCGACAAGTGCACAGAGGACCGCATCGAGGGCATGATCGGAGTCTCGGCAGCGCTCCTCATGCTCGGCCAGGTCGAGCCACGGCGCCCCCGCAAGCAGGCTGTCGACAAGCCCTCCACGAACGGATCGGTTGTCCAGCCCCTTGTAGCCGCGATACGGCAGACCCCACAATCGCAACGCGGCGGCGGGATACACCTCAGCCAGGAGCCCTGAGCCGTCACGGCTGGCGTCCAACCCTCCAGCCGACACAGTGGCGGCGATGGCCGCCCAGCGCAGGGCGGCGTGGGCGATTCGGTCGGCGGAGACACTCAGCGGCGTCAGTCCGGTGGCCCGATGGACATGCTGATCCGTGACGCGCAGCGTCATCGCCCTGCGCCACTCCCGACCAGAGGAAGGCGGTGCGCCGAGCTGTCCACGCTGGTGCTCACGCACGAGTCGGACGAACGCCGTCGGCCAGCCGAAGGGGCAGTCGACCCCGATCTTGTGCGCCACACGGGCGACGGACAGGATGTGCGCGTCATCAGCGCCCACGGTCATGGACGTGACCACTGCGCGCGAATCATCCCAGGCCAGCACCGCGACGGCCGTGCCCTTCGCCTCAGCGGCGAGATCCACGCCTGCGGTGATCACCGTTGAAGTATTGCCGGGGGGCCCGACAGACGCCGCCGCGATGGAGCATCCACAGCCTGGTTCGCTGTCTCCGGCGTTGTCAGCCTGCCGCGGTTCGCCCCTCGCCACTCAGGGCGGCATCGTTCACGGCTCGAGGGAGCTGAGGTCGCCCGGCACATCCACGGCGTGCTCCTGCAGCACCGACAGTGGCACGATCTGCAGGACCGCTTCGTTGGTCGAGGCCAGCACGACCGGGGCCGCGACGCCCTCACGGTGGGCCCGAGCCCAGTTGACCGCCGTCACGCACCACCGGTCGCCCGGAACGAGGCCGGGGAAGCGGTACTCCGGGCGCGGGGTGGACAGGTCGTTGCCGATCCGACGCTGCTGGTCGAGGAACTCCGCCGTCACGACCGCGCAGATGGTGTGGCTCCCGAGGTCCTCGGGTCCGGTGCAACAACTGCCGTCGCGGAAGAAGCCAGTCATGGGGTCGGTTCCGCAGGGTTCCAGTCCGCCACCGAGGACGTTGCGCTCAGCCACACCGGACAGCATTGCGCGCGGGCGGCCCCGATGCACGACGTGACCCCAGACGAACAGGACCGGGAGGGACAGGACCGGGACGGCCACGAACTTGCCGCCCAGGGCCCGGTCACGCGGGACCAGCAGCGCCCAGAGTCACGCGCCCTGTCCGTCAACCGGCGAACCCGCGCCGGTCCTCGGCCACGTCCAGGCGTAGTAGGCGATGCCCGCGAGCATCGCGACCTCGATCGCGCTGCCGAGCACGTAGTAGGACCACTCGCCGATCGCCGGGTCCTGCCGTTCCTCGGCGGGAGCCACGTCATCACGAGGGCGGGCCCCACCACCGTCGTGGGCCTGGCCGAGCCATTCGCGCCGAACGAGGGCGTCGCCCATCTCGAATGGTCCTCACCCAGTGAGCAGCCGCTCGTAGAGGTCGAGGTGGTCGCGCACCATGCGCTCTGCCGAGAACCGGGTCTCCACCGCTCTCCGGCAGTCGGCCCGGTCCAACTCCCCGACACGCCCGATCGAGGCCAGGAGGGCCGCGTCCGAATCGCAGACGAACCCGGTGCGCCCGTCCTCGACGATCTCCGGCGCCGCCCCCCAGGGGAGTGTGAGGACCGGCGTTCCGCAGGCCAGGGCCTCGATCATCACGAGTCCGAACGGCTCGGGCCACCGGATCGGGTTCAGCAGGGCTCGTGCGGACCCGAGCAGCTCGAGCTTGCGTTCCGGGCCAACCTCGCCCACGTAGCGGACCCGCGAATCGAGCAACGGCTCGACCTGCTCGTGGAAGTACTCGATCTCCCCCGCCTCGCGCATCTTGGCAGCCAGGACGAGCTCGACACCGGCCTCATGCGCCATCAGGGCCGCCTCGCGGGCGCCCTTGTCCGGGGAGAACCGCCCGAGGAACAGCAGGTAGTCGCCATCGCCGGATCCCACGGGGAACTCCTCGGGCCGCAGTCCGTGATGGATGACCGCAGTCACGGGGACGGCGCTGCGTGAGGCATGGTCGTGGGAGATCGCGATGAGCGCCACCTCCGGCACGACTCGCGCGTAGATCTCGTTGACCTCGGCGGAGAAGACCCCATGGTTCGTGGTCACCACCTGGCCGCGGGCGCGACCCTGCGCGTACACCGGACCGAGGACCGTGTGGTCATGGATGATGTCGAAGTCCGCGACCCGGTCGTAGGCGTGGATCAGGTGGTGCAGCTCGATCACCGACTGCCCCAGGAGATCGAGGTCCGAGGTGGCGCGGACCCAGGCCCGGGGCACCGGGCAGGTGCTGTCCCCGGTCGTGAACAGCAGTACCTCGTGTCCCGCCTCGACGAAGCCGGTGGCCAGCCGGTCGATCACCGCCTCGGTCCCGCCATAGGCCGTCGGGGGCACTGGCAACCACGGCGCTGCAACAAGGGCGATGCGCATGTCTGGTCCCTCCAGTGCGACTCGCACCATGCCGGTCGCAGGATGGCCGATCGTGGCGTCGCCGCCTTCCCGGTTGTACCATGCGACGCGTCCACGGGGATAGGGCTGTGCGGCCTCCAGGTGGAGGGGTGCCTGCAATGACCACTGTCATCCACGCTGCCGACAGCCCTGCCGGGAGCCTGATCTGGCAGGGCTTCGACGCCGTGCTGTTCGACCTCGACGGTGTGGTCACCCGCACTGTCGGGCTGCACGTGGCAGCGTGGAAGCGGCTCTTCGATGAGTTCCTGGCTGAGCGTGCCACCGCGCAGGGAGGGTCCCCGGAGCAGTTCGATCCGGAACGCGACTACCGGGTCCACGTGGACGGCCGGCCGCGCTATGACGGGGTCGCAGCCTTCCTCGCCTCGCGGGGGATCCACCTGGCCCACGGGACGCCGGACGATCCCCCGGACCTCGAGACGTGCTGCGGGCTCGGGAACCGCAAGAACGCCTACTTCGCCGAGGAGCTCGCCAGGCGCGGGGTGGAGACCTTCGCCGACACCGTGGCGCTGATCGATGCGCTGCGCGCGGCGGGCACACGACTGGCCGTGGTGTCGTCCAGCGAGAACTGCACGGCGCTGCTCGGTCGTGCCGGGCTCCTCGACCGCTTCGACGTCCGGGTGACTGGGCTGGAGGCCCGCCGCTGGGGCCTGGCCGGCAAGCCGGCGCCCGACACCTACCTCAGGGCAGCCGAGCTGCTCGGGGTCGTTCCCGCACGCGCGATCGTCGTCGAGGATGCCATCTCCGGGGTGCAGGCCGGCCGGGCCGGCGGCTTCGGGCTGGTCGTCGGGGTGGACCGCCAGGGCAGTCCTGAGGAGCTGGCCGACGGTGGGGCCGACGTCGTGCTCGACGACCTGACGGAGCTGCTCCGGCTGACCTCCACCCAGGTGCTGGCCCGCCCAACCCGGCACAACGACTTCCTCTTCGAGGGCATCGTCGTATGTCCGCCGAAGGGCCGAGCGCGCGCGGTGCTGGACCGCCCGGCATTCACCGACGCCGTCCAGAGGCTGGGCGACCTCGGCGTGGACCTCGTCGTGGCCGCTCGGGATCCCGCCAGGGACGTGGCGCAGCTGACCGAGCGCCTGGCCGAGCGGGGGATCGGGGCCGGGCTGGTGCTCGTCGTCGGCTGGCTGTCGCAGATCGCACTTCCGGCGGGTTCTGCGCGAGCGGTGGTCGTGTCCGTCCTGCCCCAGCGCCCACCCACGATGCAACGCTCGATGCGCTGGATCGAGGGCGGCGCGGACGCCTGCGTGGCGCTCCTGGCCGACCAGGCTGACCGTCGGGCCGCGGGGGTCGTCCCGAGCATCGACGAGGACCCCGCCTGGACGATCACGGTGTCCGGCGATGACCCAGCCCAACGACGTGCCCACCAGGCGCTGCTGACCGTCGCCGACACGCGCTTCGGCACCCGGGGCATCCGGGAGGAGGAGAGCTTGGGGGCACTCCCGCGGGTGCTGGCGGGCGGGGTCTTCGACGACTCCGTCGAACCCCCGGGACTGCTCGAGGGCCCCGGGTGGACCGGGCTGCACCTGACCCGGCGCCTGGACCACCGACGCGACCGGCGCATCTTCGACCTGCGCAGCGGCGTGCTCTACCGGGAGCAGAGGGACACATCGGTCTCCCTGCGGACGTTGCGGTTCGCCTCCCTGGCGCGCCCGGGGTGCTTCGCGCTGCGCGCTGAGGGCGCCCCGGAGTGGCTGCACCTGGGCAGCGCACTGATCCCACCCGCCACGGACAGCACCTTCGCGCGTCGCCAGGTCGAGTCGAGGTCGACGGCCGAGACGCGCACGGACGCCGGCGGCGCCATTGCAGCCGCGACCGTCCAGCACGAGAACACGGCGGTGGGGCGACGCATCGTCGAGCGGTTGGCCTTCTACGTCGGCGACGCCGACGGCCGCACCAAGGAGCGGACGGCGGTCGCCGGACTGGAGCGCGCGGCAGGAGTCGGATTCACGGGACTCCTCGCCGAGCAGCGTGCTACGTGGGCCGCTCGCTGGGACGATGCGCTGGTCTGCATCGAGGGCGACCCCGAGCTCGAGCTCGCCGTCAGGTTCGCGCTCTTCCACCTCATGGCCTCCGTGCCGACCTCCGGAGAGGCGGTGGTGGGGCCGCGGGGGCTCAGCGGGCCCAGCTATCGCGGCCACGTCTTCTGGGACGCCGATGTCTTCGTGCTGCCCTTCCTGGCCGCGACCTGCCCACCGGCGGCCCGAGCGATGCTCGAGTACCGGATCCGCCGCCTCGAGCCTGCCCGGCAGGCCGCAGCGCAGCGGGGGTACCGCGGCGCACGCTTCCCGTGGGAGTCCGCGCGCACTGGGGTCGACGTGACTCCCCTCGTCGACCGCCCGATGCATGGTCCCGAGATCCCGATCCTGACCGGCGAGCACGAGGAGCACATCGTCGCCGACGTGGCGTGGGCCGCGTGCCAGTACGCCGACTGGACCGGCGACGAGACCCTGCTGGACGGGCCCGGCAGGGCACTGGTCCTGGACACCGCCCGGTACTGGGCCTCCCGGGTGCGGCTGGACGGCACCGGGGGGCACATCGACGACGTGATCGGCCCCGACGAGTACCACGAGCAGGTGGACGACAACGTCTTCACCAACGTCATGGCCCGGTGGAACCTGCGCCGGGCGGCTGACCTCGCGCAGGCCGGGGGGGACGTGCCCGCAGACGAGATCGCGTTCTGGCGGCACGTCGCCGACACGCTCGTCGACAACTACGACGCGCATACTGGCTTGTATGAGCAGTTCGACGGCTACTACGGCCTCGAGCCCCTCATGATCAGCGACGTGGCCCCGACGCCGGTCGCCGCCGACCTGCTGTTCGGCCGCCCCCGCATCAGCGGATCCCAGGTGATCAAGCAGCCTGACGTGCTGATGCTGCACCACCTCGTCCCCGACGAGACCGAACCGGGATCGCTGCGGTCCAACCTCGAGTTCTACGAGCCGCGGTGCGCCCACGGCAGCTCGCTGTCCCCGGCCATCCACGCGGCCCTGCTGGCCCGCGACGGCCGACCCGACGAGGCACTGCGCCTGTTCCGGATGGCCTGCCGGCTGGATCTGGACAACCTGACCGGGACGACGGCGTGGGGGCTCCACCTGGCCACCTTCGGGGGCGTGTGGCAGGCGCTGGTCACGGGGTTCGCCGGGGTCCGACCTCAGGGCACGGGCCTGCTGGTCGATCCCCACATCCCCACCACGTGGGGCGAGCTGCGCATCCGGCTGCAGCAGGGCGGGCGGCGGCTGGAGCTCCGGGCGGCAACCACAACCCTGCACGTGACCAGCGATGCCCCCATCGACGTCACCGTTCCCGGGGCCGGGACCTCCGAGGTCACCTCCGCGGGGCTGGCGTGGACCAGGACCTCCGACGGCTGGACGCGGCGATGAGCGACGTGCTGGCTGCTATTGACGACACACCTGCGGCGCGCAGCGTCCTGGCCACCGCCCGGGCCATCGGCCAGGCGCTGCACCTCGAGGTGCGCGCCCTGTACGTGGGCGAGTCCCCGAGCGCGGCGGCCGAGTACGCCCAGGAGTTCGGCGTGCCCCTGCTCGTCGTGGGCGGCCGACCCGACGTCCAGATCATCGAGGCGGGTGAGCGCCCGGACGTCGACCTCGTGGTCCTGGCGCTGCATGGCTCACCGGGCCGGAACGAGCCGGGGCACACCGCCCGCGCCGTCGCCACTCAGCTGACCAAGCCCGTGCTGGTCGTGCCACCGGAGGCGCCGATCCGCGAGGCCCCGCGCAAGGTGCTCATCCCACTCGACGGATCACGCGGCGTCAGCGCAGCGGTACGACCCCTCATCGCGTCCTATGTCGCGGCAGGTGCCGAGGTCATCGCCGTCCACGTCTTCGAGGCCGACACCGTGCCGATGTTCCTCGACGGCGTTCCCGACGAGATCGCATGGCGCGACGAGTTCCTGGCGCAGCACTGCGCCGACCTGGGCATCCGCCTCGAGACCCGACCGGGGCCGACAGTCCTGGCGCTCCTGGATGTCGCCGCCTCCGAGGACGTCGATGTGATCGCCCTCGGCTGGCGGCAGAACCTGGCTCCCGAGCGCGCGGTCGTCGTGCGTGAGGTGCTCGAGCGCGCGCGGCGCCCCGTCGCGCTGATCCCACGCGGCCGGCGGACGGCGAAGCGGGGAGGCCTCGCTGGCCAGTGACACCTACGCCCCCGACGGGGAGGCTGCGGCAGGCCCACCGCATGTGCCGGCGGCCGCCGTTCAGCGGCTCCACTGCCGGGCCAGGTCGATGAAGCGATCCAACGACGGTGCTCGGGTCCGGCCGCGCCGCACTGCCAGGAGGATCATGCGCGGTTCCAGCGGGGGATCCAGGGTGAGCACCGTGACCCCGGGATCCCCGGACTCGACGGCAAGCAGGGGCATCACCGCGGCCCCCATCCCCGCTTTGACCATGTTCTGGACGGCCCCGTTGTCGTTGGACCGGAAGATGTAGTGCGGCTGGATGCCGTGGTCGGCCATCCCCTTCTCGATGAGGTCCTGGCAGGCTGACGCGTGCTGGCCGACCATGTCGCGGCCCATGAGGTCCGCGAGCGGCAGCGACCCCGATCGGCGGGCGAAGTCCTCTCTGGACAGCACCACCACGAAGGGGTCGGTGCAGATCTCGATCGTGTCGAGGCGGTCGTCGGTGACCGGTCCGACGAGGAACGCCACGTCCAGGGTTCCATCAAGCAGACGCTGCTGGAGCTCGTCGTTGTCGTCGGTCTCGTGCAGGCGGACGTCGAGGTCGGGAGCCTCGGCCTTGAACCTGCCGATCACGTCGGGCAGCAGCTTCACCGACACGCTCTGGAAGGTTCCGATGACCAGGCGGCCCGAGGTGCCCGCCTGCAGCGCGGCGATCTCGTCGGCAGCCAGGTCGAGCCGCTCCATCACGGCGCGGGCGTGCCGCAGCACGATGGCGCCCGCTGGGGTGAGCTCCGAGCGCCTAGGGCCGCGTGGTCGATCGAGGACGGCCATCCCCACCGCACGTTCCAGTCCGGCGATCTGCTGGCTGATGGCCGACTGCGTGAAGCCAAGGAGATCAGCGGCTCGCCCGAACGACCCCTCGTCCACGACGGCGATCAGTGCCTGGAGCTCCCGGAGCTCGAGCTGGCTGGGGTGCATGGACATCAGGATATCTGATGGCAAGGATCAGTGATCATCGCTTTTCCTGATGGCCCGCGCCGACGTATGGTCAAGCCTGAAAGGGGTTCACCATGACCATCGACCAGATCACCCGTCCCGTCCGCCTGCCCGGAGCATCCGATCCCGGACCGATCGGGACTGTCATCGCCGCAGCGCCTGACATCGCCGAGCACGGCGTCGCGGGGCACAGTGCCGAGATCGCCACGCTCGCCGGGCTCGCCGCCTCCACCGGTCAGTCGCCCGTCCTCGTCGACGTGATGCTCGATCCCGAGCAGCCGGGTGTCGCCCGTACCCGAGCCTTCGGCATGCTCCTGAGCCGGACCAGCAACAGGATCCCGGTGTAGCCCACCGCTCATCCGGCGGCGTGCCACCGCTGCGCGGGCTGCCCTGCTCTGCGCTGAACGGCGGTCATCTGGGTGCGCGCCTCACCGTCCGGGCGATGGTTCGCATCCCATCTTGACAAGAATTTCTGTCAATGGGACGGTTGCGTCATGCAGGACGTCGAGGTCATCGAGAGCGCGCAGGCAGCCGCCGCCGCGTTGGATCCGGTCCGGGCCCGGCTGCTCGGCGAGTTGGCCGTCCCGGCCTCCGCCGCCGGGCTCGCCGCCCGGGTCGGCATCGCGCGCCAGAAGGTCAACTACCACCTCAAGGCGCTCGAGGCGCACGGCCTGGTGGAGCTGTCCGAGGAACGCCGGCACGGGGGCATCACCGAGCGCGTGCTGCAGGCGTCGGCGGCGTCGTACGTCGTGTCGCCGGCGGCCGTCAGCGCGTCCGCGGCCGACCCGGACGCCAACGCCGACCACCTGTCGGCGGGCTACCTCGTCGCGCTGGCCGGCCGGCTGGTGCGCGAGGTCGGCGCCCTGGTGCGGCGGGCCGACGCGTCCGGGACGCGCCTGCCGACGCTGACCATCGACACGCAGATCGGCTTCCGGTCGGCCGCCGACCGGGCTGCCTTCGCCGACGACCTGACCGCCGCGGTGCTCGACCTGGCCGCTCGCTACCACCACGACGACGGGCGCCCGCACCGGCTCGTCGTCGCCGCCCACCCCCTTCCTGAGGAGAGCGCATGAGCACGACCCCGAACGTCCCGTACCGCCTGGAGTTCAGCGTCGAGGTCCCCGGCACCCCGGAGCAGGTCTGGCAGGCCGTCGCCACCGCCAAGGGCATGAGCGCCTGGTTCCTGCCGACCGAGATGGAGGAGCGCGAGGGCGGATCCCTGCACTTCACCATGGGCCCCGAGATGGGCTCGGACGGCCACGTCACCGGCTGGGACCCGCCGCGCCGCATCGTCTACGAGGAGGACTGGGCCGCCCTCATGGGCAAGGACCCGGATGCGCTCAGCCCGCTGACCTCGGAGTTCCTCGTCGAGGCGCAGTCCGGCGGCACCTGCGTCGTGCGCGTCACCAGCAGCGGCTTCGGGACCGGCGCCGACTGGGAGTCGGAGTGGTGGGACGACATGGGCACCAACTGGATGCCGTTCTTCGACAACCTGCGCCTCTACCTGTCGCACTTCCCCGGCCAGGAGGCCACGCAGCTGGAGGTCACCGCCTCCCACCCCGGCGACGCGGAGACGCTCTGGTCGGCCCTGCACGAGGCGCTCGGGCTCGGAGCCGAGGGCGCGACGGTCGAGGTGCGCGGCGCCACCGGCACGGTCGAGCGTGTCGGCGAGCGGCAGGCGCTGGTCCGGCTCACCGCGCCCGTGCCCGGGATGCTCAGCGTCTACGCGTACGGCTATGGCGACGGCCAGGCGACCGCGGGCGTACGGGCCTACCTGTTCTCTGCCGACGCGGCCGACTACGTGCGGCGCGAGGAGCCGGCCTGGCAGGCCTGGCTGCAAGGGCTCTCCGTCCCGGCCTGACCGCCTGTGCCCACCGACTGATGCGGTCGGCGGGCGTCGGATCGGGGTCCGTCGTGATGGGTCGGTGGCTGCGGTCGGACGTCGCCTCGTCGGCGGACGTGGTCCAGGCAGCAACGGCCTGATCCCTCCTCGGTGATGCTGGACGCACTTGTGTGAGCGGTCACGACGTCGCCCTCCGCGTGAACGTGAGATGCGTGACGCCGCTGGGGGAGGCAACCGTCTCGATGTCGTAGGACTCCTCGAGTGCCTCGAGACCGTCCCAGAGGCGGACGCCGCGGCTGAGCAGGATCGGGACCTGGACCACATGCATGTGGTCCACGAGCCCGGCGGCGAGGAAGTCGCGCACAACGGTGGGGCCGCCGCCGATCCGGACGTCCTGGCCATCGGCTGCCACGCGAGCGGTTTCGAGCGCCTCGGCCGGGGCAGCCTCGAGGAAGTGGAACGTGGTGCCGTCCTCCATCTCGATCGAGGGCCGGGGGCGGTGTGTGAGCACAAAGGTCGGGGTGTGGAACGGCGGGTTCGGGCCCCACCAGCCTGTCCAGTCCGGGTCGTCCTGCCAACCGGGCGGGCCGAACTTGTTGGCGCCCATGATCTCGGCGCCGATGCCGGGTCCATGTCGCTGCGCGAAGGCGTTGTCGACCCCATCGCTGCCGTCCGCGTCCCAGAACTTGGTGGCGATCATCCACTCGTGCAGACGGTGACCTGCGTGTCCGAAGGGTGCTTCGGCCGACTGGGGCTCGCCGGTGGCGAAGCCGTCGAGGGAGATGGACAGGTTGTGGATCCGGGTGAGTGACATCCGCACGCTCCTGAAGTTGGTGAGGCACAAGGCGGTCGGTTCTCGGGAGGCCCACCCCGCGCGCATTCTGGGGGACGAGGCCCCTGGAACGTAGCCCCCTGCCTACACCTCCTACATCGCGGCCATGTCGACGAATCGTGAGTAGTGCCCTTGGAAGGCGACGGTGATGGTGGCGGTGGGGCCGTTGCGGTGCTTGGCGACGATGAAGTCGGCCTCGCCGGCGCGGGGGGACTCCTTCTCGTAGGCGTCCTCACGGTTGAGCAGGATCACCACGTCGGCGTCCTGCTCCAGGGAGCCGGACTCGCGCAGGTCGCTCATCATCGGCTTCTTGTCCTGGCGCTGCTCCGGACCACGGTTCAGCTGGGCGATCGCGATCACCGGGACCTCGAGCTCCTTGGCCAGCAGCTTCAGGGCCCGGGAGAACTCCGCAACCTCCTGCTGGCGGGACTCCACCTTCTTGCCCGAGCTCATCAGCTGCAGGTAGTCCACGATCACCAAGCGCAGGTCGTGCTTCTGCTTCAACCGCCGGCATTTGGCCCGGATCTCCATCATCGACATGTTCGGCGAGTCATCGATGAACATCGGCGCCTCGACGATCGCCCCGGACTTGCGCGCCAGCTTCTGCCAGTCCGCATCCGACATCGTCCCCGAGCGCATGTGCGCCAACGGCACCTGCGCCTCGGCGCTCATCAGGCGCATCACGATCTCGTTGCGCGCCATCTCCAGGGAGAAGATCACACTCGTCAAGCCGTTCTTGATGCTCGCCGACCGGGCCAGGTCCAGACCCAGGGTCGACTTGCCGATCGCCGGGCGTGCCGCGATGATCACCAGCTGACCGGGGTGCAGCCCGTTAGTCAGCGCATCGAGGTCCGCGAAACCGGTGGGCACCCCGACCATCTGCCCACCATGGGAGGCGATCGCCTCGATCTCGTTCAGGGTCCCGTCGAAGATGTCGCGCAGCGGGGAGTAGTCCTCACTCGTGCGCCCACTGGTCAGGTCGTACACCTCGGCCTGGGCCCGATCCACCAGGTCGTGCACATCGCCCTCGGCGGCGTACCCCATCTGCACGATCCGCGTGCCCGCCGCCACCATCCGGCGCAGCACCGCCCGCTCCGAGACGATCTCCGCGTAGTACGACGCATTTGCCGCCGTGGGCACCATCGACACCAGCGTGTGCAGGTAGGACGCCCCACCGATCCGGGAGATCTCCCCGGACTTCGTCAGCTCCCCGGCCACCATTACCGCATCCGCCGGCTCACCCCGGGCGTACAGGTCCAGGATCGCTGAGTACACCGTCGCGTGTGCCGGGCGGTAGAAGTCCTCGACCTTCAGCGACTCCACCACATCAGCGATCGCGTCCTTGCTCAGCAGCATCGCCCCCAGCACCGCCGCCTCGGCAGCCATGTCCGCCGGCGGGGTCCGATCGAAGGGTGCCCCTCCGTCAGAGACCGACAGCTCCAGCTCAGCGACGCTCATTCACCCCTCCTGGCCATCTGTCTACTCCGAGGGTCCGACATCGCCGGATGATGATCCGCGAGGGGTGCCCCCGGGAGAACCTAGGCCCACATCGCCCCCCCCGGAAGACCCCCCTGTGGACAACTATGTGGACAAGGTGTGTGACACGCAGCCCCCACGCCGTCCAGCCATGTGGACAACGTGGGTATGGAGAACGCTCCCCCGCGTGGCATAGCCATCTGACCTGCGATGATGCAATCCCCAGCCTGTGCGTTGAAGAAACTTGAGATGTTTCTTGCCGGTTACCCCGGCGGCCACGGATGGCACGCGCTGACCGTCCCCATACACCACAATGGGCATCATGAGCACGCCGAACCCGCAGTTTTCCACAGCCGATCCGATCCACGTCACCATGGTCTGCACCGGCAACATCTGCCGCTCCCCGATGGCTGAGGCGATCCTGCGCGAGACACTTCGCGGCACCGACCTCGACGGCCTTGTCGTGGTCGACTCCGCCGGGACCCACGGCTACCACGTGGGCGACGACGCGGACGGCCGCGCCCTGCAGATCCTGGCCGAGGGCGGGTACTCGATCAGCCACAGGGCACGCCGATTCGATCCGGCCTGGTTCTCCGACCGCGACCTCATCCTCGCCATGGATGCCGGGCACCTGCGCGACCTGCGGGCGCTGGCCGCGCGGCACGGCCGCCCAGACGCCCCCATCGTCGCCTTCCGGGAGTTCGATCCCGAAGGCCCCGGCGACGTTCCGGACCCGTACTACGAGACCCTCGATGCCTACCGGCTGGTCCGCGCGATGGTCGAGCGCTCGATGCCCACGCTGACCGCGCACCTGCGAACCCTGGTGGCCGGCGCACCCTGACCACGGGCACCGAGGATCCCGACGGCGGCGGAATCCGGCTACCAGGCTCCGAACACCCGGACAGCTGTGCCGTTGCCGACCCCTCCGGCCTGGAGTGCGTCGATGTCCCGGTGCAGCATCCGCACGCACCCGTGGGACGCCGGATAGGTCTTGACCAGGGCGTCCGTGGATGACCCGTGCATCGCTTGGCCGCCGGAGAACTGCATGGGCTTGTACATGCGCGCCTCCGGATAGATGGTCGAGTACCGCCAGACGTGATGCGTGATGAAGACCCGGTGCGTGCCCAGACGTGTGCGGTAGCCGGGCTTCCCCGTGGTCGCGGCCATGACCCGGCGGTACTCACGGTTGCTACCGACCCAGAATGCCGCCTGGCACGTGATGGAGACGTTCACGCCGTTGACCATCGAGCCGAGGGCGGTCGGACGCCCACCGGTGGCGACGATGGCCCTCGCCTCCGCCGCCGACGGGAGCCTGCGGCTGGCAGGTCGGCCGGTGATGGTCCGCCAGGCGCACACGGCGCGCCGCGTGCGGTCGTCATACCGACCGTTGGCGTTTCCTGTGGGCAGGCCCAGGCGTGCCAGGGCCGATTCCACAGCGGTTTTGGACGGCGCATCACCGGCAGCAGGCGGCGTCGGGGTGGGCTTCGGCTTCGGCTTCGCGGCTGGCGCGCGGCGTTCGACGGTGATCGTCAGCGTCCCCCTGGTGGTCGCACCCGACGCATCCCGAACGGTGTAGCGGACGGTCGTCCTTCCGGTCCACGACTTCGGCGCGCGGTAGACGATCTTGGTTCCCGAGCGCTTCGCGGTTCCGTGCTTGGCCTTGCCGACCTTGACGAGGGTGAGCCGGTCCCCGTCGGGATCCGAGTCATTGGCCATGGGGGCGAACTTGTAGGTGCGCCCCACCTTCACGCTCACGGCGTCGGCCACGGCCACCGGGGGCCGGTTGGGCGCCTTGATGACATCCACCGTGACCGTCGACTGCGCCTGACCACCACGGGAGTCGGCGACGGTGTAGCTGATCACCAGTGGCCCGAGGAAACCGGCGGCTGCCCCGATGACGAGTTCCGGGCCCTCCAGCGCCACCGTGCCAGTCCCGGAGGCCAGTGTGGCTGAGGTGAGCGTCAGCGTCTCCGCGTCCGGATCCGTGTCGTTGCCAAGGGGGGCGAATCGCAGTTGGCCCCCCGAGTACATCTGGGCGACGTCGGGGTTGGCCACCGGACTCTGGTTGGGCGGGGGTGCAGGGGCCGTGACATCCACGGTGACGGTGCTCGACGCACTGGCTCCGCTGCTATCGACCACCGTGTAGCCGACGATGACCTGGCCGAGTGCGGTGGGCGTGATGGCCACCTCGGGCCCTGCCCCGACCAACACCACCGTCGCTGTGCCGGCCTGCAACGTGAGGGTCGGATCCAGAGTCAGCGGCTCCCCGTCGGCGTCCGTGTCGTTCAGCAGCGGATTGATGACGACCTGCGTTCCGAGGACGGCGGTGGCGACGTCCGGGACAGCGGCCGGCTGGGAACTGCCCGCGTGAGCAGGCGGGGCACCGACCACCCCGACCACCATCACCGCCGCCACAGCGGTGGTCCACCGCGTGCGCAGCCCCATGCCCCCAGCGTAGGCAGGCGGTTGAAGAACCGTCAATGAACAGTGATGCGATTCACGAAACCCGCAGGCTGCTCGCCGCAGTGGGTGCCCTCGATGGGCGCGTGCGCCCCGGGAACGACGAAGCGGGCCCGAGGTGGTCCTCAGGGCCCGCTCCGTAGGTACGGCTCAGCCGGCGGCGACCACCTCGAGGGTGACCGTGGCCGAGACCTCCGGGTGCAGCGCCACCGTGGCGGTGTGCATGCCCACGGACTTGATGGGCGCCGGGAGGGTGACCTTGCGCTTGTCCAGCGCCGGACCGCCGGCCTTCGTGACGGCCTCGGCGACGTCAGCGCCACCGATGGAGCCGAACAGCCGGCCGCCACCGCCTGCCTTGGAGACCAGCCGGACAGGCTTGGACTCCAGGGCGGCCTTGATCTCCTTGGCGTGATCGAGGTCGCGGACCTCGCGGGACGAGCGCGCCCGCTTGATCTGGACGACCTGCTTCTCTCCGCCCTTGGTCCACGCGACCGCCAGGCCACGGGGGAGCAGGTAGTTGCGGCCGTAGCCGTCCTTGACCTCGACGACATCACCGGGCGCGCCGAGGCCCAGGACGTCGGACGTGAGGATGAGCTTCATCGTCGTGTCTCCTTCCGGGCTCAGCGAGCGGTCGAGGTGTAGGGCAGCAGAGCGACCTCGCGGGCGTTCTTGACCGCCATGGCGATGTCGCGCTGGTGCCGCGTGCAGTTGCCGGACACCCGACGCGCGCGGATCTTGCCGCGGTCGGAGATGTACTTGCGCAGGGTCGGCACGTCCTTGTAGTCGACGGGCGCCGCGCCCTCCTTGCAGAAGGCACACGCCTTCTTCTTGAACTTCTTGACAACGGGCTTAGCCATCGTGGTGCTCCGTTTCTACGGATGCCCGGCGCGTGGCCGGGATGGTCGGTGATGAGTGGGTGCGGGCAGGTCGGCGGGGGCCGACCTGGCCTGCGGTGAGGGGATCAGGCAGTGCGGGGAACCGGTGAGGCGATCAGAACGGCGGGGGCTGCTCGTCGGCGAACCCGCCACCGCCGGCCTGGCTGGCCCACGGGTCGTCGGAACGACCGCCGAAGCCACCGCCACCGCCCTGGGACCCACCGGAGCTGGCCTGGGACCCGCCGAAGCCCCCACCACCCTGGTTGCCGCCGAACCCGTCGGAGCGGGCCACGCGGTTGACCTTGGCGGTCGCGTACCGAAGAGCGGGGCCGACCTCGTCGACGTCGCACTCGACGCTTGTGCCCTTGCCGCCCTCACGGGTGTCGTACTGGCGGACCTTGAGCCGACCGGTGACCACCACGCGAGTGCCCTTGGTCAGCGACTCGGCCACGTTCTCGGCGTACTGGCGCCAGACGCTGCAGCGGATGAAGACGGTGTCGCCGTCCTTCCACTCATTGGTCGCCTTGTCCAGCATCCGGTTGGTGGACGCCACGGTGAAGTTGGCCACGGCCTGCCCTGAGGGCGTGAACCGGAGCTCAGGATCGCCCGTGAGGTTGCCCACGACGGTGATCGGGATATCCCCTGATGCCATGGATGCGCCCTACCTGATCTCGGGCCGCATGACCTTGGTGCGCAGCACCGACTCGTTCAGCCCCAGCTGACGGTCGAGCTCGCTCACCGCGGCCGGCGAGGCGTTGATGTCGAGGATCGCGTAGATGCCCTCGGACTTCTTCTTGATGTCATAGGCCAGACGACGACGGCCCCACACGTCCACGGACGTGACGGTGCCACCATCCTGACGGATGACGTTGAGGAACGTGTCCAGGCTGGGCGAGACAGTGCGCTCATCCAGCTCGGGGTCGAGAATCACCATGATCTCGTAATGGCGCGTGCTCAAGAACCCACCTCCTTCGGACTCAAGCGGTCACGGTCCATCCGTGACAGGAGGGTTGCAGCGCCCTGGGCGCGGACGGTCCCCCGGTCACGAATGGTGACGTGGGGGTCCGACATCCGCCAGTGACTATCCACAGCCCACGGCGTGCCCAGAGACGGACAGGGTATCCCGCGGCGGCCGTGGTCACGAAATCGTCGCTCGTCGGCCCCACCAGCGGAGCACGCCGCGACGCGGTCGGTAACCTCGGCCCATGTCCCTGACCGTCCGGCGCATCACCGCTGAGCAGCACCTGGCCCACATCGCCGCCCGAGCCCAGGGCACCGGGCTGATCAGCGCGCTGCAGGTTCCCGGATGGGCGGCGGTGAAGTCCGACTGGCGCAACGAGTCCCTCGGCTGGTTCGACGGGGCCTCCCTGATCGGCGCCGGCCTGGTGCTCTACCGCCAGGTGCCCCGGCTCCCGCGCTACCTGGCCTACCTGCCCGAGGGCCCGGACATCGACTGGCTGGGCGAGGGCCCGGCCGCGCGCGGGATCGTCGGGGCGCCCGACGAGGCGCATCCCCTGCCCGACTGGCTGGACCCGATGCTGGGCCACCTGCGCTCCGCCGGCGCGTTCGCGGCGAAGATCGGCCCGCCGATCTGGACCCGACGCTGGGGCGCGACCACGCTCAAGGAGGCCATCGGCGCCGGCACGGCCACCGCGTTGCACGACCTCACCCCCGACGAGACCGACGGGCGGGCGCTGGCCGCCGCGGACGTGCTCGAGGCCGTCGGATGGACCCAGAAGCCCTCCACCGGGGCCGGGTTCGGTGACGTGCAGCCGCGCTACGTGTTCCAGGTGCCCCTGGCCGGGCGCACGGAGGCTGAGCTGCTCACCGGGTTCAACCAGCTCTGGCGGCGCAACATCAAGAAGGCGGCAAAGGCTGGCGTCACAGTCCGCGCCGGCGACGCCCGCGACCTGCCGACGTTCCACGACGTCTACGTCGAGACCGCAGAGCGCGACCGGTTCACGCCCCGGGGCCTGCCGTACTTCCAGCGGATGTGGGCCTCCCTGCGCGCCGAGGACCCCTCCCGGATCTCGCTGTACCTCGCCGAGCACGAGGGCACCTGCCACGCGGCCACCATCGCCGTCCGGGTGAACCGGCACGTCTGGTACTCCTACGGGGCCTCCACGACCGCCGGACGCGACCTGCGCCCCAGCAACGCCATCCAGTGGCAGATGATCCGCGACGCTCGCGACACGGGGGCCGACACCTACGACATGCGCGGCATCACCGACACCCTGGACCCCGAGGACCACCTGTTCGGCCTGCTGCAGTTCAAGGTCGGCACCGGCGGGTTTGCCCAGGAGTACGTCGGGGAATGGGACTATGCGATCCGCCCCGGGCTGAACCGGGCCTTCGAGGCCTACATGCGCCGCCGCTGACGCCAGGGACGCAGCGCGACCCTGGCGTCCGGAACCACCGCCGGGCCACGCCGGACCCGCACCACCCACCGCACCAGCACAACCACCGCACTGCAGGACATGAGGGCACATGAGCTTCGTCATCACCATCGACACCCCGCGCTGGCGGGCCCATCAGGACCGGGTCCGCGACGCCATCAGCGCCAGCGGCGCCACGCTCGTGCCGGTCGCCAAGGGCAACGGGTACGGGGTCGGCAACGTCCGGCTGGCCGCCGAGTCCCGGCGCCTGGGTGCTGACTGCGTCGCGGTCGGAACCGTCCACGAGGCGCCCACGGTCCTGTCGGCCGAACCCGGCCTCGACGTGCTCGTGCTCGAGCCGCTGACGCTTCGCGGTCAGGTGGTGGGTGACGCCTGGCGGGCCCTGGCCGAGCACCCGGACGCCGAGCGGGTCATCCACACGGTCGCGAGCCCGGAGTCCGCCGCCGACATCGTGGCGCTCGCGTCGCCGGCGACTCCGCGCCGCGTGGTCCTCGAGGGCCTGACCTCCATGCGCCGGTTCGGGATGACCGAGGACGAGGTCGCCTCCGCCATCACCACGCTGTCACCGCACATCGCCTCCGGGGCCATCCGCCTCGAGGGCCTGGCGCTGCACCTGCCGATCGCCACCCCCGAGGAGCCGCGGATCGGCTCGATGGCGATGCTGACCTCCGACGACTCCGCTCCGAACCCGGTCGTGATCGGGTCGGCCCGGGTCCATGAGGTCGTCGCGTGGGGGCTGCTGTGGCCGAACCTCCTGGCGAACCTGGCAGGGCTGTCCGATGCCGGCTCGCTGTGGGTCAGCCACCTCGACGATCGCGAGTGCGCCCAGGTCCGCGAGGCGTTGCCCGACATCCCGATCCGGCTGCGGCTGGGAACACGGCTGTGGTTGGGGGATCGGGCGTCCCTGCGTGCCGGGGGCACAGTGCTGGCCGTCCACGCCACACCTCAGGGCCAGTCCGCCGGGTACCACCAGCGCCGAGGGCCGCGCGACGGCTACGTCGTGGTGATCGGCGGCGGGACCTCGCACGGCGTCGCACTCAGCGCACCCCGACCCGCTCGCAACGCCCGCCAGCGGGCTGCCGCTGCCGGCACCGGCGCACTGGAGGCAGCAGGGCGGTTCCGCTCGCCGTTCCGGCTGCCCTCGGGCAGTCAGGCGTGGTTCCTCGAGCCGCCGCACATGCACGTCTCGATGCTGCGGATCCCCAAGGGCACGATTCCCCCGCCGGTCGGCGAGCTGCTCGAGTGCGACGTGCGGTTCACCACCGTGCTGCCCGACGCGATCATCGGCTGAGCGCGGCGCCCAGGATCCCGATCTGATCCAACTCCCGGGCCGATAGCGCGCCCGGGACTTGGAGCAACCCTCATGGAGCGCCCGAGACGTGGAGCAAATCGGGGTGGGGGCGGGGGGACGGAGCGGTGTCCAGGACGCCTCCGCCGGGGTCGTCGACGTCCTCGGGGAAGCCGTCGGTGCGCACCGGGTCGTGCCGCGGTGACCATGCGTCGCGGGCGACCAGCGCCATCAACCATGCCGTGGCCAGCCAGTGCGCCGCGGTCGCGGCGACGTACCAGCCCTCGTGAAGGCCCTTGTCCTGGGTGCCGTAGCCGACCAGGAACCACCAGATGCCCACGAAGTACGCCGACTCCGCCGCCTGCCAGATCAGCAGGTCCCGCCATCTGGGCCGGGCGAGCACCGCGAGCGGCAGCACCCAGAGCACGTACTGCGGGGAGTAGACCTTGTTGGTCAGGACGAACGCCCCGACCGTCAGGAACGCCAACGCGGCCAGCCGGGGCGGCTGCGGGGCGCGCAGGACGAGCCGCGCGATCGCCGCACACGCCAGCAGGAACGACCCCGAGGCCAACGAGTTGATCGCACCGCCCGGGAGGTCCACCCCTATCAGCGTCAGGGAGTACCACGGTGAGCCGAAGTCGATCCCCCGCTCCCGGGAGAAGGTGTAGAAGCGCGACCACCCCTCGACGTTCGCCACCATCACCGGCACGTTGACCACCAACCAGGACCCGAGCGCACCGGCCAGGAAGGCTCCCAGCGCCCGCCACTGCCCGCGCCGGGCGCACAGCAGGACGATCGGTCCCACGATCACCAGCGGGTAGAACTTGGCCGCCACGGCCAGGCCCAGCCACATCCCGGCCACCGCAGGATGCCGCCGGGACCACGCGGCGAGGGCGGCCGAGGTCAGGGCGATCGCCAGCAGGTCCCAGTTCACGAAGCCCGCCAGGGCCACGACCGGGGCCAGCGCGACCATCAGCGCGTCCCAGGGCCGGCGCCGCACGGTCCATCCGGTGCTGGCGATCGTCCACGCCAGCAGGGCGGACATGCCCACCACGTTGACGCCGAAGAACAGCTCGGCATCCCCGCCGAGCAGCCGCGTGATCCACGCCGCCACATACATGAAGACCCCGGTGAGCACCGGGTACTCCAGCACCTCCTGGCCCGGCCCGGGCTCGAGCAGGTAGGGGAACGCCCCATCGGCGAGGCCCCGCGCGGAGTACAGGATCGGGATGTCGGAGTAGCAGAGGTACATGTAGCGCTGGGGGGCACCCCAGCCGTTGGCCAGGCAGTACCCCTTGGACAGCCACCCCACCGCGTAGACGAGCAGCCCGATCAGCACCGACACCCGGATCGGGGTCCACCACGACCGCCCCAGGCCCGCGTGCCGACCGACCGGGCCACCGAGCAGCGGCAGTGCGGCGCGCGCGACCGGATCGGCCCGCGTGGGAACCACGAAGGGCTGGGGATCGATCGGGTTCACGGCGTCAGGGTACGGGTCCCGCTAGGGCGCCGGAGTCGGCGACAGCGGCGCCGGCGGCGGACCCTGTGCCTGACCGTCACCCCCGCCCTGATCGATGGGGGGCTCGGGCGTCGGCGGCTCCGGTGTCGGCGAGGGCGGCTCCGGGGTGGGCGACGGGGGCTCCGGGGTGGGCGTGGGCGAGGGCGGCTCGGGGGTGGGAGTCGGGCTCGGCAGCTCCGGCGTCGGCGACGGG
Source organism: uncultured Actinomycetes bacterium (assembly GCA_963747335.1). GTDB lineage: Bacteria > Actinomycetota > Actinomycetes > S36-B12 > CAIYMF01 > Prado023. The sequence continues at coordinate 145,361 of CAVVEV010000008.1, forward strand.
GTCGGCGGCTCCGGGGTCGGCGTCGGAGTGGGGGTCGGGCTCGGGCTGAACCCCGCGCCGCCCGAGGGCGGATCCTCGGGAACCACGAACTCCTCGACCGGGGTGTCGGCCAGCGCACCGACCATGAAGGCCGTCCACACGCGCGCCGGGTAGCCGCTGCCGAAGAACTGCGTCTGACCTCCTACTCCCGACAGCGACAGGACGTTGCCGTTCTTGTCGTTCTTGCTGAAGCTCACGGCCGCCGACAGCTGCGGGACGTACCCGGCGAACCATGCCGACCGGTACTCGTCGGTCGACCCGGTCTTGGCCGCCACCGACCGGCCGAGTGCCCGTGCCGGGCCACCCGTGCCGTTGTTCACGACGCTGCGCAGCGCGAAGTTCACGACATCGGCGGTGTTCTCGTCGAACACCTGCTGGGGGTCATCGGTGCGCTCGTAGAGCACCGAGCCGTCCGTGGCCGCCACCGACCGGATCGTCGTCGTGGCGGCGCGCTGCCCACGCGCGGCGAAGGTCGCATACGACTGGGCGATGTCGACGGTGTGCGTCGATGCGGTGCCCAGGACGAAGGTCAGGTTGGGCTCCTCGAGGTTCAACCCGATGGTGTCGTCCGGGATCCCCGCACGCAGGGCAGCCTCCTGGACGGCCTGCACCCCCGTCTCGTCCTCGACCGCCACGTACACGGTGTTGATCGACTGCTCGGTTCCCTTGAGCAGGCTCACCCGCTCCCCGTAGGAGTTGTCCGCGTAGTTGTTGACCTCGTAGCCCGAGATCTCGGTGGGGGAGTTGCCCGGCCACAAGGTGTCCAGGCCGATCCTGTCCTCGGTCGCGGCCGCCAGGCCGAAGGGCTTGAACGTGGAGCCGGCCTGCTGGCTGGCCATGGTCGCGTTGTTGAACTGGTCCTCGAGGTAGTCCGCGCCGCCGTACATGGCCACGAACTCGCCCGTGACCGGCTCGACCGCGGCCAGGCCGATCCGCACACCCTCCATCCCGGTCGTCGGGGCCTGCTCCTTGACCGCCGCGACTGCCGCCTTCTGGGCCTCCCTGTCGAAGGTGCTCACGATGCGCAGGCCGCCGCCCTGGATCTCGGCCTCCGTGTAGCCCAGGGTGAGCAGTTCCTCCTCCACCGAGCGGATCAGGAACCCGGTCGTGCCCCGGTAGCGCTCGGCGGTCTTGCGCTTCTTGATCTCCGGGAAGTCCTCGAGCGCGCTGTCGCGCTCCGTCTCGGAGATGTAGCCCTCCTCGTACATGGCGTTGAGGACGTAGGCGTAGCGGTTCTCCAGGTTCTCCATGTTGGTGTCGGGGTTGAACCTGCCCGGTGCGTTGATGATCGCCGCGAGAACCGCTGACTGCTCGAGGGTCAGCTCCGAGGCCGACACCCCGAAGTAAGCCTCCGCCGCGGTCTCGACGCCATAGGCGCCGCGGCCGAAGTAGATGGTGTTCAGGTACCGCTCGAGGATCTCCTCCTTGCTGAGGGTGGCCTCGAGCTTGAAGCTGAGGACCAGCTCCTTGAACTTGCGGATGAACGTCTTGTCCTGGGTGAGGTAGGCGTTCTTGGCGTACTGCTGGGTGATCGTGGACCCCCCCTGCGAGGCGCCGGAGGTGAGGTTCGTCCACAGGGCGCGGGAGAAGCCCTTGATATCGAAGCCCGAGTGCTCGTAGAACCTGCGGTCCTCGGCGGCGACCACCGCGTCCTGCATCTCCTGCGGGATGTCCTCGATGGGCACCGAGATCCGGTTGGTGTCCCCGAGCCGGGCCATCTCCTTCTCGCCGTCGTTCCAGTAGATGATCGAGGTCTGCGCGGCGGCGACCTCGTTCTCCTCGGGGATGTCGATCGTTGCCCAGGCGAACGCGAAGAGTGCCGCGAGGGTCGCCACCCCCAGCGCGAACAGCGTGAACAGGGATCCGAGCACGAGCTTCCAGGACGGGATGAAGCGGGTCCATCCCTCGCGGTCGTGCCGCGGGTAGTTGATCCTCACCCTCGTTACGGTAGTGGACCGGGGCCGCCCTCGCGGCGAGATCGCGATGACGGGTGCGCTGCGGGCCGGTCCGCCCTACCCTTGTGCGATGGCCGCCCCGCGATCCTCGACGATCCGGGGCACCCGCACGTCCGCGCCGACCAAGGCGCCCGCCCCGCATCCCGACGAGTTCGCCCCCGAGTCGGTCGACGACCCTGAGGCCCCGCGCGACGTCGTCTCCTTCGCCCTGGCCCGGCGCTCGGCGCTGGAGACGATGCGCCGCGGCGGCGCGTTCAACAGCGACTACTGCGACGCCGACCCGGGGCTCCTGCGGGCCGCGAAGTACCACGGCGAGGCAACCGACCGGGGCTGCCCGGTGTGCCGCCGGCCCGAGCTCGTCGAGGTCACCTGGGTGTACGGGGCGCAGCTCGGCCCGCTCAGCGGCTCGGCCCGCGCCCAGGCCCAGCTGCCCGTGATGGCCCACGAGCATGGGCGGTTCACGGTGTACGTGGTCGAGGTGTGCCGGCACTGCGCGTGGAACCACATGGTGCTGTCCTTCGCACTGGGGGACGGCAAGCCGCGCACGCCCGCCCGCCGCCGAAGGCAGCAGCAGTAGCAGCAGCCGCAGGAAGTGGCCCACCGCTGATCACGCGCATCCGGCCCACGCCCCGTGCCACCCTGAGTGCCGTGCCCGAGCTCCCCGAGGTCAGCGCCCTGGCCGAGGCGCTGACGCTGCGCACCACCGGCCTGAGGGTGGTCCGCGCCGAGGTGGCCGCGATCAGCGCCCTCAAGACCTTCGACCCCCCGGTCGGCGCGGTGGCCGGGTGCGACGTCCTGGGGTTCTCCCGCCGCGGGAAGCACCTGGTCCTCGAGCTGGTCGACCCCGAGGGCGAGCCGCTGTACGTCGTCGTCCACCTGTCCCGGGCAGGGTGGGCCCGCTGGCGCGACGACCCGCCTGCGACCCCGGCCCCCTTCGGTCGGCGCGGCGGCGGCCGGGGTGCGGGCTCAGCCCTGGCCCTGCGGATCGTGTTCGGGGCCGGGGATGCAGGTGGTCCGCAGGGGGAGCCACCCGGGACCCCGATGGCCGCGCTGGACATCACGGAGGCGGGCACCCAGAAGCGGCTGGCCGTGCACGTCGTGCGCGATCCCGGCCACGTGCCCGCGGTGGCACGGCTCGGACCCGATCCTCTCGAGGACCTGACCCCTGAGCTGTTCCACGACATCCTGGTCGCGGCGGGACGCGCCCAGATCAAGGGCGTCCTGCGGGACCAGTCGCGGATCGCCGGGATCGGCAACGCCTACTCCGACGAGATCCTGCACGCCGCCCGGATGAGCCCCTTCGCACCTGCAGGGACCCAGGCACCGGAGGCGGAGGCTCGTCTCTACGCGGCCATGCGCGACACCCTGGCTGCGGCAGTCGCGGCAGCCCGCGCCACGGATCCCGCCACGCTGAAGGCCGAGAAGAAGGCCGGGATGGCCGTGCACGGACGCACCGGCAAGCCGTGCCCGGCGTGCGGGGACGCCGTGCGCGAGGTGAGCTTCGCCGACTCCAGCCTGCAGTACTGCGCGTCCTGCCAGACCGGGGGCAAGCCCCTGGCCGACCGCCGCATGAGCCGGCTCCTCAAGTGAGGCCGGGGCGATAGGCTCACCCACATGGCGTGGTTGATCACCGGAGGGGCTGGGTACATCGGAGCCCACGTTGTGCGCGACATGGTGGCCAGTGGCCGTGAGGTCGTGGTGCTCGACGACCTGTCGACCGGCCGGGCCGATCGCCTACCGCCCGAGGTCCCGCTGATCAAGGCGGATGTGAACAACCGCCGCGCCCTGCGCCGCGCCTTCGCCAGCCACCCGATCACCGGGGTGATGCACTTCGCCGCGCGCAAGCAGGTCGGCGAGTCCGTCGAGCGCCCGTTGTACTACTGGTCGCAGAACGTGGGTGGGCTGCAGGTCGTGCTGGAGGAGATGGTGGCGGCCGGCACCACCCAGATCGTCTTCTCCTCGTCCGCGGCGGTCTACGGCCAGCCGGACCTCACCCCGGGCGCCCCGGGCATCTCCAGCGACGGGCGGATCACGGAGTCGGCGCCGCGGATGCCCATGAACCCCTACGGCGCCACGAAGCTCGCCGGCGAGCACATGGTCTCCGCCACGGCGCAGGCCAACCAGTGGCACGCGATGAGCCTGCGCTACTTCAACGTGGCCGGCGCCGCGAGCCCCGCGCTCGGCGACCCGGCGGCCCTGAACCTGATCCCGATGGTCCTCGAGGCCCTCGCGAACGGCCGGCGCCCCAAGGTGTTCGGCGATGACTACCCGACCTCGGACGGCTCCTGCATCCGGGACTACATCCACGTCTCGGACCTGTCGGCAGCGCACGTGGCCGCCGCCCGGATCGTCGAGATCTCCCACCAGGCGGAGGTGCTGCGGGCCGCCGGTGACCGGGTGCAGGACGCGGCAGCCCGTGCGGAGTCAGCCGCTGCCCGGTTCCCCGGGGGGTCGGCCGCGGTGGAGGTGGCCTCCCAGGTCCCGGCGCGTGCCATCGAGCGGATGCCCGCCGCTGCCCGGGCCGTCGAGCTCGCCGCCCAGCGCATCCCCGGGGTGATCCGGTCCACGACCGGCCCCGGGGGACGTCGCGGCCAGGCCGGTGAGCTCGTGGCCGAGGTCGCGTCCCAGCTGGGATCTATGGTGGCCCGGGTCGCCGGCGTCGAGGATGCCCCGCGACTGGAGGACCACGTCGCAGTCAACATCGGCACCGGCACCGGCTACTCGGTGTTCGAGGTCATCGAGGCCCTGCGCCGATCGATGGGCAAGGAGTTCGCCGTCGACATCGTGGAGCGCCGGGCGGGGGACCCCCCGGCCCTGGTGGCCGACCCCAGCCTCGCCGGGGTGCTCCTCGGGTGGCGGGCCCGACGATCGCTGAGTGACATGACCGACTCGGCGTGGGCTGCCTGGCAGGCCCGCCGCTAGTCGTAGCCCAGCACAGCCGGCGCTGGGGACTGCTCGCAGACGCCTGGCTACGGCGTCGGGGTGGCCGACAGCCCGGGGTTGTCGTCGGCGTCGTTCGTCCCGTCGAGGGGGGTTCCCGCAGCACCATCGCCGCCCTGACCGTCAGCCCCGCCGCCGTCGGCCGGGACGCTGGGGCTCGGTGTCGGGGTCGGGGTCGGCACGGGTGCCTTGGCCAGTGTCAGGGTCACCAACGAGCCCTTCTTGGCGAACTCGCCACCCACTGGGGTCTGGTCCACGACGGTCCCCGGCGCGAACTCCGTGGTCTCCACCTCCGGGCCGTAGGCGATCTCGAAGCCCCGGTTGAACAGGTCCGTCCGGGCCTGGGCCTCGGTGCGGCCCACGACGTTGGGGACCTCGACCTGGGCATTGGACACCCAGATCGCCACGGCCGACCCGGCATCCACGGTCTCGAAGGGCTCGGGGTCCTGGCGCAGGACCGTGCCCTCAGGTCGGTCGGAGTCCTCCACGTTGACCTTCCCCAGCGTCAGCCCGGCGTCGGCCAGGGCCCGCCGGGCGTCGGACTCCGAGCTGAAGTCGATCAGGTCCGGGACCTGCACCTGCTCCTTGCCCGCCGAGACCACGACATCCACCAGGCTGCCGACCTCGACCAGCTCACCGGTGCGAGGATCCTGGTTGATCACGGTGTCCTTCGGAAGGTCCGAGGCCTGGAACTCCGGACCACCGAGCCGCAGACCGGCCTCGACCAGCGCACTCTCGGCCCGGGCCACGGTGAGCCCCTCGAGCCGGGGCACCTCGACGGTCTCGGGGGTGGTGGAGCCCAACAGCCTCAGGCCGAGCCACACTCCGGTTCCGAGCAGGGCGATGACCAGGGCGGCGATGCCCAGGCCCTTGAGCGCACCACCCTTGCGGGCCGGGGCGTTCTCGGCGGTCGTGGACATCGGGTCAGGGGCTGCGTAGGGGTCCCCTGCCCCGCCGGGGATCACCGGCGGCATGGCACCGGTCGCCGCAGCCCCCGTGGCCGCCATGGCCGCTGTCGCGTAGGGGTCGACGCCGCTGATCACCGACGTCGCCTGGGCGTCCGGCGCGACCACCGGGGGCACCGGCATCACCTGGGTGACCGGGACTCCGGCGATGGCGCGCTCAACGTCGGCGCGGAACTCCACAGCGGTCTGGTAGCGCTGCGCCGGGTCCTTGGCAAGGGCCCGGGCCACGATCGGATCCAGCTGCGGGGGGAGCGAGGGGTCCAGGGTGCTCGGCACCGGCGGAGGCTCGTTGACGTGGGCGAAGGCCACTGCCACGGGGGCGTCGGCCACGAACGGGGGCCGCCGGGTCAGGAGCTCGAACAGGACGACCCCGGCCGAGTACAGGTCGCTGCGGGAGTCCACACTCTGGCCCTGGGCCTGCTCCGGTGACAGGTAGGCGGCCGTCCCCAGCACGGTCGAGGTGCTGGTCCTCGTCAGGCTCGAGTCGGCGGTTGCCCGGGCGATGCCGAAGTCCATCACCTTGACGGCCCCGGTGGTGGTCAGCATCACGTTGCCGGGCTTGATGTCACGGTGGACGATGCCGTGGCGGTGGCTGTAGTCCAGGGCGGCCAGGATGCCCGAGGTGATCTCCAGCGCCCGCTCGGGGACCAGCTTGTTGCCCGAGCTCAGCAGCTCCTTGAGGGTGATCCCCTCGACCAGCTCCATGACGATGAACGGCACTGTCTCGGCAGTCGGGCCCTCGCCGAGCACGTCCTCGCCCGTGTCGTAGACCGCGACCACGTTGGGGTGGTTCAGCGAGGCCGCGCTCTGCGCCTCACGACGGAACCGCTCGAGGAAGGAGGGGTCGCGGGCGAGCTCGGGCTTGAGGATCTTGATGGCCACGCGCCGACCCAGGCGCAGGTCCCGGCCCTCGTGGACCTCGGCCATCCCGCCGCGGCCGAGCAGCTCACCCACCTGGTACCGATCGCCCAGCCGGCGCACGTCGCTCATCCGCTCTCCTGTCCCGTGCCCGCCGCGCCGAGCACGCAGCCGGCCATCCGGATCGGGCCGAGCCGCTCGCACGACCCACCCACCGGCGCACAATCTACCGTGAAGCCGGCAGGCCACCCGGGAGCCCGGACTCCTCCCGCGAGCGCGCCGAGCCCGATCCGACCACAAAGGGCCGGGGCGCACCACGGATCAGCCGGACAGGACCGCCTGCATCACCGCACGCGCGATCGGGGCCGCCAGCAGGTTGCCCCCGACCTCGGGCGCCCCGGACTTCTCGATGGCGACCGCGACCGCCACCTGGGGGTTGGTCGCCGGCGCGAAGGAGATGAACCAGGCGATGTTCGGCCGGTTCTTGGACGTCTGGGCGGTCCCGGTCTTGCCCGCGACCGCGACGCCCGGGATCCGGGCGTTGGACCCAGTTCCCTGGCTCACCACGCCGACCATCATGGCGGAGAGCTGCGCGGCGTTCTCCGGGCTCATGGCCTGGGCGAACTCGGTCGGGTCGAACGTCTCGAGCGGGTTCAGGTCCGGGGCGGCGGTCTGGTCCACCAGCCCGGGTCGCATGGTGACCCCGGCGTTGCCCACGGCGGCGGCGACCATCGCCATCTGCATGGTGGTGGCTCGGACGTCGAACTGGCCGATCGCCGACATCGCGGTCTGCGGCTCATCCGGGTCGGGCGGGAACCTCGAGGTCGCTGCCCGCAGCGGGATCTCGAAGGACTCCTCGAAGCCGAACTTCTGCGCCTGGTCGCGCAGGGCATCGTCCCCGAGCTCGTTGCCCAGCCAGGCGAACGCGGTGTTGCACGAGATCGCCAGGGCCACGGCGAGGGTGACCTTGCCGTCCGGTCCGCACGGGCCGTTGAAGTAGTTGGGGATGGCCACGCTGGTCCCGGGGGGGGTGTAGGTGGCGGGCCCCGGCAGGACGCTGTCGGGCTCGAACCTGCCCGACTCCAGGGCGGCGGCCGCCGTCACCACCTTGAACGTGGAGCCCGGCGGGTTGGTCTTGGCGATCGGCCGGTTGAGCAGCGGCTTGTCGGGGTCGTCCTCGAGGGACCGGTAGTAGGTGTTGACGGACTTGGAGTTGTGCGAGCTCAGCTTGTTCGGGTCGAACGACGGGCTCTGCACCTGGGCCAGGATCCGTCCGGTGCTGGGCTCGATGGCCAGCACGGACCCCACCTTGCCGGCCAGCCCATCCCACGCTGCCTTCTGCGCGGCGGCGTCGAGGGTCGTGGTGACCGACCCGCCCTGGATCTCCCGGCCGGCGAACAGCTGCTGCATGCGGTCGACGAACAGTCGCGGGTCCTCGCCGGAGAGGACCTCGTTCTCGGCCTTCTCCAGGCCGGTGGCGCCGAAGACGATGGAGTAGAACCCGGTGGCAGAGGCGAACATGGGCCCGATCGGGTACCTGCGCAGGTACTTCAGCTCGTCGTCAGTCTCGACGGACTCGGCGATGGGCGCCCGGTCGACCAGGATCGGCCCGCGCTCGCGGGAGTACTCGGTGAGCAGGGTGCGCTGGTTGCCCGGCATGGCGTTGAGCTCGGCGCGCTGGAACACCTGGATGCGGGTCAGTTGCACGAGCAGCGCGACCATGAGCAGCAGCAGCCCGATCGCCAGGCGGTTCAGGGATCTGGTCACGGGACGCGCACCACCTCGGTGGTCGCGTCATCCGGACGGACGATCACCGGGTCGGGCCGGCGCACGTGGTCCGAGACGCGCAGCAGCAGCCCGAGGATGATCCAGTTGGCCAGCAGCGAGGAGCCGCCGGCGGACATGAACGGCGTCGTCAACCCGGTGTGCGGGATCAGCTTGGTGACCCCACCGAGCACGATGAAGGCCTGCAGGCCCAGGACGATCGCGTAGCCGGTGACCAGCAGCGTCCCGAACGGGTCGCGACTGGCGTGCGCCACGCGCAGGGCGCGCTGGATCAGGACCGCGAACAGCACGATGACGGCGAAGACCCCGGCCATCCCGAGCTCCTCGCCCAGGGCGGAGAAGATGAAGTCGCTCTCGGCGAAGGGCACGAGCTGCGGGTAGCCCCGCCCCCAGCCGGTGCCCATCATCCCGCCGTTGGCGAAGCCGAAGAGCGACTCGACGATCTGGTAGCCCTCCGCGGTGGAGTAGGCGAAGGGGTCCAGCCACACCTTCACCCGGATCTGCACGTGGCTGAAGGCGAGGTAGGCGAACACCGCCCCGATGACCGTCAGCAGGAAGCCCAGCACGATCCACGAGCGCCGGCCGGTGGCCACGTAGAGCAGCCCCACGAACAGTCCGAAGAACATCGCGGCCGTTCCCAGGTCGCGCTGGAAGACCACGATCCCCATGGCGATCGCCCACGCGACGAGGATCGGTCCGAGGTCGCGGCCCCGCGGGATGCCCAGGCCGAGCACCTTGTGCCGGACCAGGGACAGCGACTCGCGGGTGAGCACCAGGTACGAGGCGAAGAAGATCGTCAGCAGGACCTTGGCCAGCTCGGCCGGCTGGAAGGTGAACGGCCCCACCTGGATCCACAGGTTGGCCCCGCGGATCGTCAGGCCCAGCCCGGGGACCAGGGGGAGCAGGAGCAGGACGAGCCCGGCGAGGCCGATGAGGTAGGTGTAGCGGCGCAGGTTGCGGTGGTCACGCACGATCACCAGCACCAGGGCGCAGGCGACCACGCCGACCGCCATCCAGATCGCCTGCTGGACGGCGACCGACTCCGGTGCGGGCACCCCCTTGGCGGCAGCGCGTCGCGCGTCGGCGATGTCCAGGCGCCCGATCATGGCGATGCCCAGCACGTTCAGCGCTGCGGCGGCCGGCAGCACGACCGGGTCGGCGTAGGGGGCCAGCCAGCGCACCACGAGGTGCAGCCCGAGCAGGCACACCCCCTCGATGATCACGATGGTGCGCACCTGGGCCACCACCTCGCCGGCGGCCCCCTCGCTGGCCAGGACCAGCGCCAGGGCGCCGAGGAGCCACACTGCGGCCAGCAGGGCGAGCTCGGTGTTGCGCCGGGTCGGCTGGGACGAGGCGACAGCGGACTGCGCGGACCCCGGGATGACGGTGGCCGTCACTGCTGGGTCCCGGTGGGGCTGGGCACCGGTGAGGGCGTCGCGCTGGGCAGGGTCGACCCCGACCCGGTCCCCGGGACGACCACCGGGCAGCCGAATGGGGCCTGCGCCGACGAGCATGCCGCGGACTTGGCCTCGAGGTCGGTCACGATCCGCTGCGCCTCGGCCTGGGTCCCGGCATCGAGGGTGCCCTCGAGCTGGGCCTGGTCGTAGTACGGCAGGGAGTCCACTCGCAGGGCCGTACGCGTCACGACCCGGCTCAGCGGCAGGCCGGCGAACTCCTGCGGGATGCCCTGGTGGATGGCGACGTACTGGGCGCTGGGGCCGACGAACCACTGCGAGCTGAGCCACCACACGAAGCCCAGGGTGCCGACCAGCAGGACGCCGGCCACTGCGGCCGTCGCCGTCACGCCCCGCCAGTGCCGCCGCAGCCACCCCGGCTGCTGCTCGGGGCGCTCACTGGTCGCTTCGGTGCCCGCTTCGTCCGCGGCAGCCATGCCAGCCGCGCCGACCGGCAGGTCGCCGGCTTCGACCGCGGCACCGATCGACCCGGGGGGGCCGGTGGGTCCCGGGGGAGGTCCGGCGATCCCGGCTCGCTGGTCGTCGGCCCCGCTCGCGTCATGGGCATCGATGCTGCCGTCAGACGCGTCCAGGTCCTCGTCGGGGGACTCCTGGGCCCCGGTGCGGGACCGGGTCTGGCTCCTGGTCGCCAGCCCACCGGCCACGACCGGTCCTCCCAGCGACGCGGTGGCCACGGCGGTGTCATCGCCGGGCCCGACATCGTCGGGGAACAGCAGGCCCGGGAGGGCGGCGCGGTTGCGCCGGTCACCGGCGGCACCGACCACGACCGGCCCGCCGAGGGAGTGCTCGAGGTCGAGGTCGGCGTCGGCGACCTCGATGACGTCCGCGATGACCGCCGTCACGTTGTCCGGGGCGCCGGCGGCCAGGGCAAGGTCGACCAGCTCGGTGACCGCGGCGGTCGGATCCGGGACCTGGACCAGGACCCGCTCGATGCCGCGGTCGTCCACGACCCCCGACAGGCCGTCGCTGCACAGCAGGTAGCGGTCCCCGACGTGCGCCTCACGGATGGATGTCTCGCCCTCCGGCACGCCCGTGCCGTCGATCGCCCGCAGGATCAGGTTGCGCTTGGGATGGATTCGGGCCTCGTCGGCCGTGATCCGGCCCGAGTCGATGAGCGTCTGGACGTAGGTGTGGTCGTGGGTGATCTGGCTGAGCTCGCCGTCGCGCAGGAGGTAGGCCCGGGAGTCCCCGATGTGGATCAGCGCGATCCGGCCCCCGCGCCAGAGCACGGCGGTCAGGGTGGTCCCCATCCCGGCACGGGAGGGGTCGGCCTCGATGAACTGGGCGATCCGCTCGGCCGAGGTGAGCATGGCGTCGTCCAGGGCGGTCAGCACGTCGCCCAGCGGCAGGTCCTCGGAGTCCAGCTCCGCGAGGGTGGCGACCGCCGTCGAGCTGGCCAGCTCACCGGCCGCGTGGCCACCCATGCCGTCGGCCACCACAAGCAGGGTGCGACCGGCGTACCCCGAGTCCTCGTTCTCGCGACGCACCATGCCCACGTCGGACTTCGCCGCGTAGCGCAGGAACTGGGTCATCGGCGCGCCCTACCGCTGCAGCTGCAGTGTCGTGCGGCCCACGCGCACCTTGGCACCGACCCGCAGGACCGTCGGGCCGGTGATCCGCGTGCGGTCGATCCAGGTGCCGTTCGTCGAGCCGAGGTCCTCCACGATCCACTGGCCGTCCGAGGGGAAGAAGCGCGCATGCCGGCTCGAGGCGTAGTCATCCTGGAGCACGAGGGTGGAGTCGGCCGCGCGACCCACGGTGATCGGGGAGGCCCCCAGGGGCACGACCGTGCCGGCCAGCTCCCCCTCCACGACGGACAGCTTCCGCGGGGTCGAGGAGCTGCGTGTGGCCGCACGCTGCTTGGGCTGCGGGGGGACCGGCGGGCTGCTGGGCGTCGGCAGACCGGGAGCGGGGCGGCTGGCCTGCGGGCGGGCACCCTTCGGGGCCGCCAGGTCACGGCGCAGGACCAGGACGATCGCGACCACCGCGAGCCAGAGCGCGGCCAGGAAGCCGAACCGCATCAGGGTGATCGCGAACTCCGACACGGGTCACCTGGCCCGGTAGGTCAGCGTCGTGGTCCCGAGCTGGATCCGGGCACCGTCGGTGAGCACCGTGGTGGCGATCATCCGGCCGTTGACCAGCGTGCCGTTGGTTGACCCGAGGTCGCGCAGGGTCACGTCGGTCCCGAGGGTGATCTCCGCGTGGTGCCGGGAGACCCCCGGGTCGTCGATGCGGATGTCCGCATCGGTGCCGCGGCCCAACCGGGTGACCGCGAGCAGCGGATAGGTGATCCCGTCCACCTCGAGGTGCGGCTCACCGCTGACATCGACCGGGACTGCGGGGTCGGGCTGCCCCCCCGGGCGGACCTCGGAGCGGATCCGGAACACACCGGTTCCCAGCGAGTCGTCCAGGGCAAGCGCCACCTCGGCCGCACCGACGAACGCGTAGCGCTGCTGCTGTGCGTACTCGCGCACGAGGCTGGCGAGCTCCTCGTTGACGGTCTCCTCGAATGCCGAGAGTCGCTCGAAGTCCGCGGCGGACAGCTCGACCACGAACACGTTGGGCACGACGGTGCGCGCCCTGCTGACGACAGTGGCTCGGTCATCGAGCTCGCGCTGCAGCCCGGCGGCGATCTCCACCGGCTGGACCTCGGACTTGAACGCCTTCGCGAACGCGCCGTTGACCACGCGGTCCAACTTCTTCTCGAAGTTGTCGAGCATCCCCACCGGGTACCTCCTTCCGCGGCGTGTGCACACGAGCCCGCCCAGGGCGGACGGCACCGGCAACGCACCCGATCTTAGCCACGCACCGCCGCGGGCCGCAGGCTCCACGCGCCGGTTGCCGCCAGCAGCACCCCGACCCCGATCCAGAGCGCCGGGGCGACCCCGTCGGTGGGGGCGGTGAAGGCCGTCAGGCAGATCCCGCTGACGAGCGCCACGTTCAGTCCGACGTCGTAGAGCGCGAACACCCGTCCGCGGTAGCCCTCGTCGACATCCTGCTGCAGGACCGTGTCCCCGGCGATCTTCACCGTCTGCCCGGCGAACCCCATGGACAGCGATCCGACGGCCATCAGGGGCAGCTGCAGGCTGGCGAAGCTCAGGGGCGCGACGATGGCGGCCATCAGGAGGGTGGCGGCCGACCAGGGCGCCAGGCCGATCCGGCGCACGACCTGGGGGGCGGCCACCGCAGCGAGGAAGCTGCCCAGCGAGGCACCTGCTGCTGTGAGCGCGAAGTCGGCCAGGGCAGTCGTCGGGGTCATCGACGGGGTTCAGGGTGTTGCGCACCAGCAGCAGGGTGTCGACCAGCAGGGCCCCGAACGCCACCCGGTGGGCCATCACGACGGCCATGCCACGGCGAGCCCGGGGCCGGTGATGGACGTGGACGACTCCGGCGACCATCCCCCGCACGACGGCCAGCACGTCCGAGGTCAGCGAGGCCAGCCGGGCCTCCCCGGCCTCAGGACCCAGCGCGCGGCGGGGGATGCGGCTGGCGATGGCGGCTGAGGCCAGCAGGCCGGCGGCGACCAGGACGATCAACCGGGTCGCCGCGTCGGGTCCCAGCACCGGCATGAGCAGCAGGCCCGTGACGGTGGCGACCGCTGCGGCGATGGTGCCCGCGGTGGGGAAAAGCGCGTTGGCAGTGACCAGGTGGGCGGGCGCCACGACCAACGGCAGCCCGGCGGACAGCCCGGCCAGCCAGAGCCGGCCTATCCCCATCGTGATGAGCACGGCCGTACCGAGGTCCAGCCCGTCGCGGCCGGCACTGACCATCAGCGCGATGCCGATCATCAGCGCGCCCCGGGCCACGTTGGCCAGGACCAGCACGCGGGCGCGGTTCCAGCGGTCCAGGAAGACCCCGGTGAAGGGGCCGAGCAGGGAGTAGGGCAGGAGCAGCAGGGCGAACGCGGCCGCGACCTGGCCGGCGGTGGCCTGGCGCTCCGGGGAGAACAGGACGAACGACCCGAGCGCCGCCTGGAGCAGGCCGTCGGCGGCCTGACCGGTCAGGCGGGTGGCCAGTAGCCGGCGCGAGTTCGGCGTGGCAAGGACCGGCCAGCGCTCGCCGAGGACCCCCGGAGAGTCGAGGGATTCGGTGGGAAGTCCGGTCGAGGGCTCGCTGTGGGATTCGGTGGGAAGTCGGGTCGGGGCCTCGCTGAGGGGTTCGGCGGGGAGTCCGGTGGTCGGCGATGGCGGGGTCGCTGGGGCGGCAGACGCTGTGGGGCGTACGGAGGGCGGGGCGGGCGTGGACGGTGGGGTCGGCTTCGCTGCGGCGGCAGGTCCGGCGCGCAGGCCCGACCGGGGCGGGCCGCCGGCGACCGGCAGCACCGGATCAGGGGTCTCGGCACCAGGGCCCATGCTCAGCAGCATGCCCGCTCAGGGCAGTCGCCGTCCACAGGCGCGCGGAGCCTGACTCGCGGAGCAGCCCGGAGGTTCGGGGCAGCGCGGGGACAGTGGCGGGGATCGCCCCGGGACCAGGTCATCGCCGACCACCCGGACGAGGTCGGGGGGCCGTCACCACGCACGAACCGGCGCACGGATCGATACTGCGACCATGGACCAGATATGGGCCGAGGAGGTCCGGGCCGCGGTGATCAGCGGGGATGGCGCCGCCCTGGCGCGACTGTTCGACGCCGCCGTCGCGGTCGAGGGCCGCGCGGGCGCCTCACGCTCCTGGCTCGATGCGATCTCCGCCTTCGACGCCGATGCAGTCACAGGCTGAGCCCGCCAGCGCCACGCGACGCCACATGCTGGGTCACCGCGACCGGGTCCCAGGCCCGGACCTCAGTCGACGCACCGAACCTCGCGGGTGTTCGCGTCGGACGTGGCGCACCCACCCGGGGCCGACAACAACCTCGCGGCCGTTCCTGTCGATTGACCAGCCATTGAGGCACCGGGTTCAACCGGAACGGGCGCGAGGCTCGAGCCCAGGCGGCCGAAGGGGTGGTGACGCGCCCGGGTTCAACCGAACGGGCGCGAGGCTCGGGCCGGCAGCCGAAGGGCCCCGGGTTCGCACCCGGGGCCCTTGCGCGCTACCTGAGGATCAGGCTCAGTGGTCGATCTCGCCGGCGATGAACTGCTCGACCTTGGTCTTGCAGATGTCGTCCGCGTACTGCTCCGGCGGGGACTTCATGAAGTAGCTCGACGCACTCAGGATCGGGCCACCGATGCCGCGGTCCTTGGCGATCTTCGCCGCGCGCAGCGCGTCGATGATCACGCCGGCCGAGTTCGGGGAGTCCCAGACCTCGAGCTTGTACTCCAGGCTCAGCGGCACGTCGCCGAACGCCCGACCCTCGAGGCGAACGAACGCCCACTTGCGGTCGTCGAGCCAGGCCACGTAGTCCGAGGGACCGATGTGGATGTTGCGCGGCTCGATCTTGCCCTGCATCTGCGAGGTGACCGACTGGGTCTTGGAGATCTTCTTGGACTCGAGGCGATCGCGCTCGAGCATGTTCATGAAGTCCATGTTGCCGCCGACGTTGAGCTGGTAGGTCCGGTCGACGGTGACGCCGCGGTCCTCGAACAGCCGGGTCAGCACACGGTGGGTGATGGTGGCGCCCACCTGGCTCTTGATGTCGTCGCCGACGATCGGCACACCCGCGTCCTCGAACTTCTTGGCCCACTCCGGCGTGCCGGCGATGAACACGGGAAGCGCGTTGACGAACGCGACCTTGGCGTCGATGGCGCACTGCGCGTAGTACTTCGCGGCCTGCTCCGACCCGACGGGCAGGTAGCAGATCAGGACGTCGACCTTGTTCTCCAGGAGGCTGGCGACGATGTCCACCGGCTCCTCGTCGGACTCGGTCACCATCTCGCGGTAGTACTTGCCCAGGCCGTCGAGGGTGTGGCCGCGGGACACGGTCACGCCCGACGGGGGCACGTCGCAGATCTTGATGGTGTTGTTCTCGCTGGCCACGATGGCGTGGGCGAGGTCCTGGCCGACCTTCTTGGCATCGACGTCGTACGCGGCCACGAACTCGATGTCGCGGACGTGGTAGTCGCCGAACTGGACGTGCATGAGACCCGGGACGCGATCGTTGACGTCCGCGTCCTTGTAGTACTCCACACCCTGCACGAGGGAGGAGGCGCAGTTGCCCACGCCCACGATGGCCACACGAATGGCACCCATCTGATGTTCCTTTCTCACCCGCGGGCTGGCGGGCGACGCGGCCCGGCCCCGGTATCTCCGGATTGGTTGTCGGACGCGTCGGCGGATCCAGCGCGCCGTCCTTGGTTCTCGTTGTCGATCAACTCATTGAGCCAGCGCACCTCGCGCTCGACACCCTCCAGGCCATGCCGCTGCAGGGCCTGCGTGTAGGTGTCCAGCCGCTCGCGGTTGCGGGCGGTCGAGGCGGCCAGGTTGGCCCGCCGCTCCTCCATCCGGCTGCGCCGGCCCTCGAGGATGCGCACGCGCACCTCAGCCGGGGTGCTGCCGAAGAAGGCCATGTGCACGCCGAACGCCTCGTCCTCCCACGCCTCGGGACCGGTGCGCGAGACGAGCTCGGCGAACCTGTCCTTGCCGTCGGCGGTGAGCTCGTAGACGATCTTCGCGCGGCGGCCCGAGAGGACCGGAGCGCTGGCGTCCGCGGCACCCGCCTCGGCGATCAGACCCCGGTCGAGCAGGTCCTTGAGCGCCGGGTAGAGCGAGCCGTACGAGATGGCACGGAACGTCCCCATCACCGCGTTGAGCCGCTTGCGCAGCTCGTAGCCGTGCATGGGGGCGTCCTGGAGCAGGCCCAGGATCGCGAACTCGAGCACTGCGCTGCGGCGAGTGGCTGCCATCGCGGAGTACCGTCCTCTCCCTGCCTGGGTGACGAACTGATGTATCGAGTTGATACATCGGACAATGTAGCCGACCTCCGACCGACGTGCAAACGACACGCCACGTTCACCGCCCGGACACCCGGGCCGACCAGCGATCATCGGGGCCGCCAACCAGATCAGGGGACCTATGACCGCCGCACCCGGGTCCTGTGGACCGGCGTGGGAGAGCGCGTCCGCGGAAGAATGCCACCCATGACCCTGCATGCCACGGCCGAGTCCCTCGCTGCCATCCTCGAGGCGCTCCCGCCGAACCCCCGCGTCGTCGTGTCGGGCAACTTCGCCAGCCCCTTCACCGCGCTCGCGCTGTTCGATGCCCACGTACCCGAGTGGCGGCTGTGGGCCCTGAACCCCCAGCCGGGACTGCCCGACCGCGACGGGATCACCCCGGAGACGTCGTTCGTGGGCGCCGGGATGCGCAAGAACCCGCGACTGCACTACGTGCCGTGCCGGCTGAGCCTGGTCCCCGCGCTGTTCACCCGAGCGATGCCTCCCGACGTGGTCCTGCTGCACACCTCGATGCCCCGCCACGGTGTGGTCAGCCTGGGCATCGAGGTCAACGTGATGCCGGCCGCGATCGAGGCCTGCCGTGCGCGGGGCGGCAAGGTCATCGCCCAGGCCAATCCGAGCATGCCGTTCACCTACGGCGATGCGATCGTGCCGCTGAGCTCGATCGACGTGCTGTTCGAGGCCGACGAGCCGTTGACGGTGGCCGTCCAGGGGACCCTGGACGACACCTCGCGCGACATCGGCGAGCGGATCGCTGCCCGGATCAAGGACGGCTCGACGTTGCAGATGGGCATCGGTGCGGTGCCCGACGCCGTCCTCACCGCGCTGTCGGAGCGCAAGGGCCTGCGGTTCTGGACCGAGATGTTCTCCGATGGCGTCCTCGCCCTGGACAAGGCCGGCGCGCTGGATCCCGACGCAGCGCTCGCGGTGTCGTTCCTGTTCGGATCCCACGAGCTCTACGACTGGATCGACGGCAACCCACGGGTGCGGATGGTGCGCACGGAGGCCAGCAACGACCCCGGGCTGATCGCCCAGCAGCCCATGATGACGTCGGTGAACTCCGCCCTGCAGGTGGACCTCTTCGCCCAGGCGAACGCCTCCCGCATCAACGCACGCATCTACTCCGGCTTCGGTGGCCAGACCGACTTCATCGTGGGGGCCCTGCACGCCCCGGGCGGGCAGGCGTTCATCGCCCTGCGCTCCTGGCACCCGAAGGCCGACGTCTCCACGATCGTCCCGCTGCTCGACGAGCCGGTGACGTCCTTCCAGCACACCGCGGTCGTCACCGAGCAGGGGATCGCCGAGATCTGGGGCCGCTCGCAGGACGAGCAGGCACACAACCTGATCACCCAGGCCGCCCATCCGGACGTGCGCGAGGAGCTGTTCGAGGAGGCCGCGAACCTCGGCCTGCGCGCGCGCTGACCTACGTCGCCGACACGGCCGCCAGGAGCAGTCCCGGGTGACCTGATGCTCCGGTTCTCGACGGTGAGACTCCTGTGCGGGGTCGGGCGACACCTCCGGTGACGGATGTGACATGGGACACGAACAGTGTCCGATCAGTGCTGAGCGGGCATGAACCGAGAACACGACCCTCGGAGGACCCATGCACACCGGCATCCTGCTCAAGGTCGGCGCCGCCCTCACGGCCACGGCCGCGGTGATCGCCGGCGGACCCGCACTGGCCACGACGGTCGGCCTGGCCGACGAACCGATCGCCTCGATGCCGGCGGCCTGGGAGGCGCAGCGGTCCGTCCGAGGGGCGCAACGCAATCGTCAGCCACCAGGGCGTGCTCAAGGCCGAGGCCGAGCGCAAGGCGAAGGAGGCCGCGGAACGCAAGGCCAAGAAGGAGGCCGAGCGCAAGGCGGCGGAGAAGAAGCGCCGCGAGGCTGAGCAGCGTGCGGCCCGCGCCCGAGCCGCGCAGGGTGGGTCCCCAGCCCAGAACCGTGCCCTGGGGATGGCCATGTGCGCCGACCGGGGCTGGTCGGGATCGCAGTGCAGTGACCTGGGCACCCTGTGGCAGAAGGAGTCCGGCTGGAACAGTCGGGCGCACAACCCGTCCGGAGCGCATGGCATCCCGCAGGCGCTGCCCGGATCGAAGATGGCCTCCGCCGGCCCCAACTGGCAGACCAATGCCCGGACCCAGATCGCCTGGGGCCTGGGCTACATCGCCAACCGCTACGGCAACCCGAGCAATGCGCTGGCCCACTCGCACAGCCACGGCTGGTACTGACGGCGTCGGATCGACTGACCGCCGCTGGATTGCTGCGACCCTGTTCCTCCCCTGGCAGGCGAGGGTCTTCGCCGTGTGTCGGCGGCTCAGCCGGCAGACCCGGGACCACCGGGGGTGTCGTCGGCCGCGACCGGCTCGAGTGCGTCCTCATCCTCGCGCCGCCCGACCGGCTTGGGCAGGGCCAACGTTGCCAGCAGGCCCAGGAACACGAAGCCACCGGCCACGTAGGCAGTGACCTGGACCGCGTCGGCGAACGCCTGCGAGGCCGCTGCCTGGATCTCGGCACTGCCCGGGGGCTGGTCCAGGCTCGGGATCACCGTGCCGGCCGACTCCTCGACGATGTCGGCGATCTCCTGGGCCTGGTCGGTGGGAACTCCGGTCTCCTGGACCTGGGCGGCAGTCTGGGAGTTCAGGCTGACGAACAGGACCGTGCCCAGGATGGCTGTGCCCATGGCCGCACCGATCTGGCGTGCGGTGCTCTGGGTGCCCGAGGCCTGACCGCTCTGGCGGACCGGGACGTCGGCGAGGATCAGGCCGGTGAGCTGGGCGCTGGCGTAGCCGACGCCCATGCCGTAGATGACCAGCCAGATGGCCATCTGCCAGGCCGAGGACGTGGGGGTGATGGTGGCGCCCAACCCGACGATGCCGATCACCTCGAGGCCCATGCCCATCCGGGCCACGAACCGGGCACCGTACTTGTTCGCCAGCGACGCGGCCGTCGGGGCGGACACGAACGACCCGATCGCCAGGGTGGCCAACAGTGCGCCGGCGCCCAGTGCCGTGTAGCCCAGGACGCTCTGCAGGAACAGCGGCAGCGAGAACAGGATGCCGAACTCGCCGAGGCTGACGATCAGGGCGGCCACGGAGCCCAGGCCGAAGGTGGCGATGCGGAACAGGGTGAAGTCGATCAGGGCCGACTTGCCCGCGCGCGTGCGCCGGGTCTCCACGACGTAGAGCCCCAGAAGGCAGAGCAGCCCTGCGAGAAGCGCGATCAGCACGGGGGACACGGCCCCGGCGGCGTACTCCCGACCGAACAGGCTCGCGTCCTGCGTGACGCGCGTCCACCCGTAGTTGCGTCCCTCGATGAGCCCGAAGACGATCAGCCCGATGCCCAGGGCCGAGAGGATCGCGCCCACCACGTCCAGACCCTTGGTGTCTGCCGGGTCCCGGCTCTCCGGGACGAAGCGCACGGCCCCGAGGATCACGATGATCCCGATGGGGACGTTGATCCAGAACGCCCAGGTCCAGGAGAAGTTGGTCGTGAGGTAGCCACCGACCAATGGCCCGAGTGCTGCCATCCCGCCGATGATCGAGCCGTAGATCGCGAAGGCGACGTTGCGGGCCCTGCCCGCGTAGAGGGAGTTGACCAGGGACAGCGAGGTGGGCGACATCATCGCCCCGCCGATCCCCTGGAGCGCCCGGGCCGTGATCAGGTGCTCGCCCGACCTCGACGATGCGGCGTAGATGCTGGCCAGCACGAACACCAGGGCGCCCAGGGTGAAGATCCGCCGCCGCCCGACCCGGTCGCCGATCCGGCCGAACACGATCAGCAGTGCAGCGAACGTCAGGGAGTAGACGGCGTTGACCCACTCGGCATCGATCGAGCTCAGGCCGAGATCGGCGATCATCGAGGGCAGCGAGACGTTGACGATCGTCGCGTCCATGATGATCAGGGCCGTGCCCATCCCGATGAAGACCATCGGGATCCAGCCGTGCGCGGGCTTCTGGGTCGGGGAGGCAGGGGTCACGGCGGCGGTCACGGGAGCGGAGCCTACGCCCGGGCTGCGTCGGCGGCATGGCATCGCCCGCAACGCCGGACCCCGGACTTCCCGCGGGGACATGGCTGAGCACCGGATCGGATGTGCGAAGCGCCCCCGGGCTGGTGACCCAGGGGCGCTGCAACTGGTGCGCGAGGGGGGAGTTGAACCCCCACACCCTTTCGAGTACACGGACCTGAACCGTGCGCGTCTGCCTATTCCGCCACTCGCGCATCACGCCGCCGGAGCCGCATGACAACGTCTGCAATCGTACCGGGGTCGTCCACCGGCGGCCAAATCGCGCGGTGACTCATCGAGGATGACCACGGGAGAGTCGTTGACGCACCCACGGAGGCCCGCGTGGATCCGGGTTGCGGGCAGACGCTGCAGGGCCTCGGACCCGCGACTCAGGTGGGCTCGATGCCGGCTGCCTCCGCGATGACGCGGGTGTAGACCGCCGCACCCTTGCCGGTCAGGTGGACACCGTCGCTGACCATGTAGTCCCGGTGGTCCTCGGAGGCCTTGGCCCAGTCGGCCAGGACGACGTTCGGATAGTCCCTGGCGACCGAGCTGATGAGCTCGTTGTTGGGCTTCATCCACGCCCGCGGGACCCGGACGTTGACCAGGACCACCTTCGGGACACCCGACAGCTCGTCGAGCATCCCCCGAAGCTGGTCCTCGGTCACGATCCCGTTGTTCCCGACGTGGAGGATGACTGTGTCCCGGACCGCCGCGTTGCGCACCTGGCTGGTGATCGACTCCAGGACGTCGGCCGCCTGGGTGGCCACCTTGGCGTGCAGGTCCAGGTTGAACGTGTCGCTCTCCAGGGCTCCGGACGCCCCGAGCATCACCGAGTCACCGAAGGCAGTCACCTTGGCACGCGGGTCCAGGCCCTCGGCGTCGAGCATCCTGGCGAAGTCACGCTCCAGCGGGGCACGTGCCGGGGCCAGGGCCGCGAACTGGGCGGCGGTCATGCCCCCCGTGGCCGCCGGGGCCGGAGCCGTGGCCACCCGGAAGCCCGTGACCATGACCAGGGCCACGACCGCCGCCAGCGAACCCAGCAGCATCCGGCTCGGCTGCGGAAGGTCCCCCTCACGCACCCGGCCCCACGCCCGGGTCAGGGCCCCCCGGCGGACGGGCATCTCCAGGTAGCGGTAGCTGAGCTCGGCGATGCCCAGCAGGAGGACCAGTCGCAGGGCCAGGGCCACCACGCCGTCGACGGGGATGTCCACCCCCGGACGGGTGACCAGGAACAGCGGCCAGTGCCAGAGGTAGATCCCGTAGGACCGCTCGCCGACCCAGCGCATGGGACGCATGCCCAGCCACGTGCCGAACAGGACACCCCGGTGGCTTGCCGCAGCGACCACCACTGCGGAGACGAGCGCCACGACGAGGAACCCGCCACGGTAGAGGAACGTCGAGAACTCACCGAGCATCGTGAACATGGCCACCAGGACCAGCAGTGCAGCGACTCCGGCGGCGGTGATGACCATCCGGGCCTGCCGGGGCAGGACCGGCGAGGTGCGCCCCGGGCGCCAGACCACGGCCAGCGCCGCTCCGACGAAGACACCCATCGCGTGCGTGTCGGTGCCGAAGTACAGGCGGCTGGGATCGGCCGCGCCCGGCATGTCCCCGACCAGGGAGCCGACGGTCATCGCCATCGTGGACAGCAGCGCCCCGCCGAGGGCCACCAGCCCCACGGCCCGCGCCCCGCGCCAGCGGTAGGCGAACAGGGCGATCGCCGGCCAGAAGATGTAGAACTGCTCCTCCACCGCCAGGGACCAGAGGTGCTTGAGCATCGGGGGACGGCCGATGAACTCGAAGTACGAGGTCTCGGTGAGGATGCTCAGCCAGTTCGAGTAGTAGAGCAGGGCACCGGGCAGGTCCCGGCGGAATGCCGCCGCACCGTCGTAGGCGACCGTCGCCACCAGCACGGCGGTCACGGCCAGAACCGCGAACAGGGCGGGCAGCAGCCGGCGCGCCCGGCGGATGTAGAAGTTCCTGAAGTCCAGGCCCCCGGTGCGATCCAGTTCGACCAGCAGCAGGGAGGTGATCAGGAACCCGGACAGGACGAAGAAGACGTCCACCCCGAGGAAACCGCCCGGGATCCAGGCCACGTCCGCGTGGTAGAGCACCACGGCGATGACTGCGACCGCGCGCAGCCCGTCGAGTCCCACGAGGTGGGGCAGAGCCGGACGTCTGACGGTGCGGCGCTGCCGGGTGAGAGTCCCGGACATGACGGATCCTTCCTACAGCGCCCCGGCTCGACCCTGCCGCGGTGCCTGGACATAGTGAACCGCACGGGTCCGACATCACCGGGGAGGTCGGCCCCCCGCGGATGGCGCGTCGCGGGTCGGGCCCGGCTCCCGACGACTGGCGCGCACGATCGGTCCGCCATCGCGCGGCCGATTCCCGGGTCCATCCGGATCTGCGAGCACGAGCCAGCCGAGATCGGGAGCGCGCGACCCCCCGCCGATCGATCCCGACCCCGGTGCTCAGCCCTCGTGGCGGGCGGCCCACCACCCGCGCAGCTCGCGCTCCGCGTGCTCCCGGCCCATCGGGCCCTCATCCAGGCGACGCTCCATGAGCCAGCGGTAGGCCTCGCCGACCTCACGCCCGGGTTCGATCCCCAGGATCCCCATGATCTCGTTGCCGTCGAGGTCGGGCCGGATCGATGCCAGCTCCTCGGCCTCGGACAGGATGGCGATGCGAGCCTCGAGGTGGTCGTAGGTCCGGCGCAGGGCCGCGGCCTTCCGGGGGTTGCGCGTGGTGCTGTCCGCGCGGGTGAGCTTGTGCAGCTGGGCCAGCTGGTCGCCGGCGTCGCGCACGTAGCGGCGCACGGCCGCATCGGTCCACTCACCGGTGCCGTACCCGTGGAACCTCAGGTGCAGCTCCACCAGCGTGGAGACGTCGTCGACGACGGCCTTCGGGTAGCGCAGGGCAGTCAGGCGCTTGCGGGTCATCTTGGCCCCGACGACCTCGTGATGGTGGAAGCTGACCCGACCGCCGTGCTCGAACCTCCGGGTGCGCGGCTTGCCGATGTCGTGCAGCAGGGCAGCCAGGCGCAGCACCAGGTCCGGAGGGCAGGCGGGCTCGTGCGAGGTCTCCAGGTCGATGGCCTGGTCCAGCACGATCAGGGAGTGCTCGTAGACGTCCTTGTGCCGGTGGTGCTCGTCGATCTCCAGGCGCAGGGCCGGCAGCTCGGGCAGCACGTGATCGGCCAACCCGGTGTCGACCATCAGCTCGAGGCCCATCCGGGGAGCCTCCGCGAGCAGCAGCTTCGACAGCTCGTCGCGGACCCGCTCCGCGGACACCATGGTGATCCGCTCCGACATGGCGCTCATCGCCGCAAGGACCTCCGGGGCGACCGACACTCCCAGCTGGGCGACGAACCGGGCGGCCCGCATCATCCGAAGCGGATCGTCGGCGAAGGACTCCTCCGGGGTGGCAGGCGTGCGCAGGGTGTGGGCTGCCAGGTCGGCCAACCCGTCGAAGGGGTCCACGAAGGTGCGACCGGGCAGCGTGACGGCCATCGCGTTGATCGTGAAGTCACGGCGGCGCAGGTCCTCGAGCAGGGAGTCGCCGTAGGTCACCTCGGGCTTGCGGGTGGTGCGGTCGTACGCGTCGCTGCGGTAGGTGGTGATCTCGACGTGGTGCCCCCCGCGGCGGGCTCCCACCGTTCCGAACTCGATGCCGATGTCCCACACCGCATCGGCCCAGCCCTCGAGCACGGCCAGCGTCTGGTGGGGATGGGCCGAGGTGGCCAGGTCGAGATCCTGGTGGCGTCCAAGCAGGACGGCATCGCGCACTGACCCTCCCACGAGGGCGATCTCGTGACCTGCTGAGGTCATCCGCTGGGCGAGGTCGAGCAGCTCCGGGATCTCGTCGAGCAGGTCGTCGACACGCATGCGGCTCGCAGCCGCAAGCGCCGCGCGGGGTGGGACGTCAGGCACAGGCCGATAGCCTACGTGGCCGCTATCCTGACCAGCATGTCCCCGCCGCCGACCCCTGTGCCGCCGCCGCGGCGCGAGGGACCGCGGTTCACCATCCCCACCCCTGCTGACCTGCGCCATCCGGGGTCGCGACGTGCCTCGTCCTCGCCGGATACCGTGCCGGACACCCAGCCGGCGGGCGCCCCTGAGGGTCCTGAGGAGACTGTCGAGGGCGACGACGTGACGGGGGACGCGGACCAGCCGCACGAGCTCGAGGGCGAGGGCGCAGGTCCCCAGGAGGGCGCCGGGCCCCAGGAGGGCGCCGGGCCACAGGGCCCGCATGACGGCGGGGATGGGGCCCAGCGTCCGCCACCCGCCGCCGCCCCAGCCACCCCGCCCGAGCCCGCCGGCCCTCCGCCCGCTCCAGCCGCCGCGCCGCGAGCGGGTGTCCCCACCCCGGGGACCCTCCCGCGCCCTGGCCGCCGACCCGCGGTGGATGCTCAGGCCCCCGACACCCCCGACACGTCCGGACCGGGGGGTCCGACGGGGGAGACCGCCGACGTGGGCGCCGACGCTATGGATGGGCCGCCCGAGGAGCCGGCGACCGACAGCCCGCGGCCGCCACCGGCTGCGGCCGTGCCCGAGGAGCCGGCGGAGGGCGGGCGGCGGATGTTCCCCAACCCGGCGACCCTCATGGCCGCCGGGCGGGGCGTGCGCAAGGTCCGTCCCGGGGGACTGCGTGGTCGACGCCTGCCCAAGGTCGAGGAGACCTCGGCCGGGGGTGTCGTGCTCGACCTGTCCAGCAACCCACCCGCTGTCGCCCTGATCGCCCGCCACGATCGCCGGTCGCGACTGCTGTGGAGCCTGCCCAAGGGGCACGTCGAGGAGGGCGAGACCCCGGAGCAGGCCGCCCTGCGCGAGGTCCTCGAGGAGACCGGGCTCGTGGGCCGCATCGTCGCACCTCTGGGTGTCATCGACTTCTGGTTCGTGGTCGAGGACAAGCGCATCCACAAGACGGTCCACCACTACGTCATCGAGGCGGTCGGCGGCGAGCTGTCCGACGAGGATGTCGAGGTCGAGGCCGTCGAGTGGATCCCGTTCCACCAGGTCGTGCGCAAGCTCGCCTACGGCGACGAGCGGCGACTTGTCGAGAAGGTGCCGCAGATCGTCCCGGGTGTGAGGTGACCGGGCGGGCCGGGCTGCTCCCGGCCGGCGCACTGCTGGCCGGGACATCCCTGCTCGCCAGCCCCACGATCGTGGGCGCCGCGGCGCCTCCGACCGTGGAACGCCCTGCCTTCGGCGCCGGGGCGCTGACGATCCGGATCACCGGCCTGGCCCCGGCGATCCCGCAGCCCGGTGACGAGCTCACGGTCACCGGGATCGTGACCAACACATCCGACGCTCCTGTCCGCGACGTCTCCGCCCAGCTGCGCGTGTCCCCGACGCCGCTGGTCAACCGTGACGAGATCCCCGAGGTCCTCGCCGGCGCCGGACAGCGCGTCGGCCAGGCGGTGGCGGGGGCGCAGGACCCGCTGGTCGCGGAGCTGGCCCCGGGACAGTCCCAGCCGTTCGAGCTCCGCGCCAGCATCGACGACCTCGGGCTCGCGGGCGCAGGGGCCTACGTCACGGGAGCCGAGGCACTGGGCGATGCCGGCGCTGGGAAGGTCCGACAGGACCTCGAGCGCACGTTCCTGCCCTGGTGGCCCGGGGACACCGCGGTCGAGCCCGTGCTCCTGACCACGATCTGGCCACTCACCGGGGCACCGCTGCGTGACGCCGAGGGGGCGCTGCTGACCGAGGACGCAGCCATCCAGATGTCCCCGGCCGGACGACTCTCCCGGTTGCTCGACGCCGGGGCGGCTGACCCTGGGTCGGTGTCCCTGGTCATCGATCCCGAGGTGGTCCAGGCCGCCGCGGACCTGGCCGATGGGTACCAGGTCCGCCGTCCCGATGGCGACGTCGCGCCGGGCACGCGCAGCCGCGAGGTATCCGCCTGGCTCGACTCGCTGACGGCGGCCCTGTCCGAGCCCGGTGCCGATGCCACGGCCTCGCTGTACGCGTGGCCGGACATCGACGCCGCCCGACGCGGCAGGGTTCTCGGGACGGTGCTGCGACAGCGGCCGCGGATCGACGACACCACCACCCAGATCCTGGGCGAACCGCTGCCCGCCTCGGTCGTCCTCACCCCCGGCGGGGTCGCCCAGCCCGACACGCTGGCCGCGCTCGCGGCCGCCGAACTCGATGTCGTGGTCCTCAGCGACCGGGCGGCCCCCCTCGAGGTTCCGGCCTACTTCACCCCGAGTGGCAACGTGATCCTGCCCACTGCGGAGGGCGACCTGCCGGCACTGCTCCTCGACTCAGGCCTGTCCGCCACGCTGGCGCTGCCGATGGGAACGCCGGGTGAGCAGACCGCCGTGCGCCAGTCCCTGCTCGCGCAGACGCTGGTGACCGCTGTGGAGCTTCCCGAGACCCAGCGGCTGCTCGTGAGCGGGCCGGACCCGGCGTGGGACCCGCCCGCCGGTGCCGCCGAGATGGTGGTCACGGCCCTGACCGGGGCCCCCTGGGTCACGACGACATCCCTGGCTGCTGCGGCGGCTCGAGAGCCCAGCTCGCTGCCGCGGGTCCCGACCGGGCCGACGCCGGAGCAGGAGGCGCAGGAGCTGCCCGCCGCCCACGTCGCCCAGGTCCGCGCCCAGTACCGCGACCTGAGCAGGTACGCCGACGTGGTCTCGGATCCGGCCGCCGTTCCCGAGGTGACGCGGACGGCCCCCACCCGACAGCTCGGCGCCTGGTTCCGCGCCCATCCGGAGGCCCGCACGGAGCTGACGGGCCTCGTCGACGACCAGGTGGGCGGACTCATCAGCTCGGTCCGGGTGGTCTCCAGCGGGTCGATCACGGTGTCGGGGGCCTCGGGGACCATCCCGATCACCATCGAGAACGGCGGGCCCAACGAGGTGACCGTCGGACTCGAGCTCAGCGCCACGCCGTCCCAGCTGTTCACCGCGGACCCCGTGGAGCCGTTCACGATCGCCCCGGCGCGGCGCACCTCCGTGGAGGTCACGGCACAGGTGGCGGCAGCCGGCCCGATCCCCGTCACGATCCAACTGGTCACCGACGAGGGCGACGTCTTCGGTGAGCCGGGCCTGCTCGTGGTGGAGTCCTCGGCCTACGCCAATGCCGCCCGGGTCCTGGTCCAGGTGGCCCTGGCCTCGCTCGTTCTGGCCGTGGTGGTCCACGGAGTCCGGCGTGCCCGCCGGAGTCGGCGGCTCGCTGCTCGTCAGCACGACGACGGGGCGCCGACCCACCCGCCCGCCGAGGCCCCCCATGGCTGAGGGCCCCCACGATCCGCCGCGACCGGACTCCGACGGGCAGGACCCCGACGCCGCCCCCGCTACCGGTGCCGGTGCACAGGACGTCGGCCCCCAGGACCTCGGCCCCCAGGACATGTCCGACCTCGCCGGCGCGCCCGACCCCGACGCCGCCAGCGACGCTGCTGCGCAGGCGGGCGCCCCCCGGCAGGGTGATCTGGTCGCCAAGGGCGCCCAGATGGCACTCGGCACCGTGATCAGCCGGATCACCGGCCTGCTGCGGGACATCGCGATGACAGCCGCCCTGGGCCTGGGGATCGTCGCCGACATCTTCACGGTCGGCAACACGATCCCGAACACCGTCTACGTGCTGACCGTGGGTGGCGCGATGAACGCCGTCTTCGTGCCCCAGCTCGTGCGCCGCAGTCGTGAGGACTCCGACGGCGGTGCCGGATTCACCGACCGGCTGCTGACGCTGACCGTCGTGCTGCTGCTCGCGCTGACCGCGATCGCCATGCTGCTGGCCCCGCTGCTGACCCGGATCTACGCCTCCCCGGACTACACCGCCGACCAGATGTCGCTGGCCGTGGCGTTCGCGCGCTTCTGCCTGCCCCAGGTCTTCTTCTACGGGATCTTCACCCTGGTGTCCCAGGTGCTCAACGCCCGTGGTCGGTTCTCCCCGCCGATGTACGCGCCGATCGCGAACAACCTCGTGGCCATCGCCGTCTTCATCGCGTTCCTCGTGGTGGCCGGCCCGGCGGCCGCGGACAGTGGGACGCTCACCCCCGCACAGACTGCGTGGCTGGGCCTGGGCTCCACCGTTGCCGTGGCAACCCAGGCCCTGCTGCTCATCCCCTTCATGCGCTCGACGGGATACCGGTGGCGCCCCCGATTCGACTGGCGCGGCTGGGGGCTGGGCAAGACCGGCGGGCTGGCCCTGTGGACGCTGGGACTGCTCGCGGCGAACCAGGTCTCGTTCATCGTGCACAGCCGGCTGGCCACCACGGCCAATGTCCTGGCTCTGGCCGAAGGCCTGCCCGCAGCCGGCATCACCACGTACCAGAAGGCGTACCTGATCTTCTTCCTGCCGCACTCGATCGTGACGGTGTCCCTGGTCACCGCCCTGCTGCCGGGACTCAGTCGGGTTGCCGCGGCCGGCCAGTTCGCGACGTTCAGCCGGGTCCTGACCGACTCGATGCGCACGGTCACAGCACTCACCGTGCCGATCATGGCCGTCATGATCCCGCTGTCCCCGGCCCTGGCCACGGTGCTGTTCGGCTTCGGGGCGGCGAACCGGGAGTCAGCCTTCGTCATCGGCTACACCGTGATCGGGATGCTCATCGGGCTGGTGCCGTTCTCGATCTACTTCGTGCTGCTGCGCGGCTGGTACTCCCTGGAGGACACCAAGACCCCGTTCTACCTGTCCCTGGTGCTCAACACGGTCAACGTCGCCCTGTCCATCGCCTTGTTCACGCTGGCGCCCACAGCGTTGAAGGTGCCGGCGATCGGGCTGGCATTCGGGCTGACCTACTGGATCATGATGCCCATCGCCTGGCCGATCCTGTCCCGGCGCACCGGGGGCCTGCACACCCGTGACACCTGGGTAGCGGTGCTCAGGATGCTCCTGGCAGGCACGGTGACCGTGGCAGCCATCGTGGCTGCGACCGTCCTGATCGAGCTGAACCTCCCGAGCATCCTCGACGGCGGTCAGGGCTCGCGTCCCCGTCTGGTCGGGGTGCTCAGCATCGCCAGCCTGCTGGGTCTGGCTGTCTATCTCGCAGTGGCCCGAGCCCTGGGTATCCGGGAGGTCGGCGACGCCGTGTCCATGGTGCGCCGGAAGGTGGGTCGCTGACCGGGGTCAGCAGCGTCGCGACCCTGGTCGTGTCCCTGGGTCAGGAGCTCACCGCAGTCCCGACCGCGCGGACGGTCAGGTACTTCTCCAGCTGGGGGATGTAGTGCAGGGCCAGCGTCTTGGCCTCCCTGCTGACCGTGACATGGACCTCGCCGGACTCATCGACCCACCAGTCCTTGGACCGCATGCGCACGCCCAGCTCCTCGGCCTGCGCCACGGACACGCTGCGCGCACCCTTCTGGTCAGC
Organism: uncultured Actinomycetes bacterium; assembly: GCA_963747335.1. Lineage (GTDB taxonomy): Bacteria > Actinomycetota > Actinomycetes > S36-B12 > CAIYMF01 > Prado023. Next base: position 175,529 of record CAVVEV010000008.1, read on the forward strand.
GGGGTCCTCCATCAGCGACTGCGCCCCCGTGCCGGCCACGATCGAGGCGTCATCGACGGTGGTCACGTTGGTGTACGCCAGGGAGAACACGTCGAAGGCGAGCACCCCCATCAGGACGAGGACGATCGTCACCCGCATCAACCAACCGAGGACGATGCCGCCCTCGTCGTCCGGCCAGGACACACCCGCTGTCATGCCCTGAGCAATCGACATCGCCGACGGGGTACTTGACCGGTTGACCCGAACGGGTGCGACGCAGGGGCGCGCCCGTCATCCGGGCCGCTGTGCGTGGCCTAGCATTCCTGATGTGAACGAGCAGGGACAGGTGGCACCCAACCGGCAGATCGGCCGGTTCACCCTGGATGATCTCGTCGAGGAGCGCTACGGCGCCCAGATCTGGCGCGCTGTCGACAGCACCCTGAACCGCGAGGTGGTCCTGTGGATCGTCGCGGCCGACGACGCCCTGGCCGCCGACCTCGACCAGTCGACGCGGACGGCAGCCACCGTCGACGACCGGCGCATCGTGCGGATCCTCGACGTGTTCACCGCCGACGACCTGCTGGTCATCGTCACCGAGTGGAGTGCCGGAGAGGTCCTCGGCCACCATCTGACCGCCCCGATGCCGCCGGCCGAGGCAGCGCGGATCGCCTATGAGATCTCCGGGGCGATCGAGTCGGCCCACGCCAAGGGGATCGCCCACGGGCGACTGCGCCCCTCCAACATCCTGGTCGGCGACGACGGTGAGGTGCGCCTCACCGGCCTCGGGATCGACGCTGTCCTTGCCGGGATCGACCCGGTCGCCGAGGATGACCCGGTCGCCGCCGACGTCCACGGGATCGGCGCGATCCTCTATGCCTGCCTGACGGCCCGATGGCCCGATGGGGATGTCGAGGGCATCCCCGGGGCCCCTGAGGTCGGGGGACACGTGCCGCCGCCCTCGCGCCTCCTGGCCGACGTCCCGGAATCCCTCGACGACCTCTGCGCCCGCACGGTCATCCCCGTCGTGCCACCGCGTGGACGGCCCCGGCTGGCCTCCGCCGGACAGGCTCGGGAAGCCCTGGGTGCCGGCCTGACCGACCTGACAGGGGAGCGCCACGCCCTGACCCGGTCGTCGCAGGCGAGCTCCAGCCTCCTGCCCCGGATCGCTGTCGGAGTCGGCGTCATCCTGCTCGTCCTGGGCCTGGCCTGGGGTGGGTGGCGCCTTCTCTCCCGTGACACCTCGATCACCGCCGCCCCGGAGCCGACTCCCACAGCCTCGGCCTCGCCCACACCTGAGGAGTCGACGGCGCCCGAGACGGTCACCTACGAGATCGTCGACGGCCGCGACTTCGACCCGCTCGGCAATGGTGAGGAGAACCCCGGCCGGGTGCCCTTCGCCTTCGACGGTGACAAGAACACCGCCTGGCGCACCGTGACCTACTACAACAAGAGTCTCGACAAGCCCGGCGTCGGCATCCTGCTCGACCTCGGTGCCCCACGGACGATCGGGTCGGTGTCCCTGGACCTCGTGGGCAATGGCACCGACCTGCAGGTCCTGACCAGCAACGATCCTGGGGAGAACCCCCAGGACTACGACCTCATGGCCCAGGCGACCGAGGCTGGCGAGGAGGTCCGGCTGAAGGCCGCAGATCCGACCTCGGCCCGGTATGTCCTGGTCTGGCTCACGGGCCTGCCCCAGGTGGACGGTGGCTGGCGGGGCGGCGTGCGCGAGGTCCGGGTCACCAGCTGACTGGGGGCTGCAGGGCGCCGGGGCGGGAATCCCGGGCCCACCTAGGATGTTGTCATCCACGACTGCAAGGGTGAGGGAGACATGTCCGAGGTTCGGGAACTGATCATCGTGGGCTCCGGCCCATCCGGGTACACCGCGGCCATCTATGCCGCGCGGGCAGCGCTGCGCCCCCTGGTGTTCGAGGGAGCGGTGACCGCGGGTGGGGCGCTCATGAACACCACCGATGTGGAGAACTTCCCCGGATTCCCCCAGGGGATCATGGGCCCGGACCTCATGGACAACCTGCGGGCACAGGCCGAGCGCTTCGGCGCCGAGCTGGTCACCGACGACGTGACGGCCATGTCGCTGTCCGGGGACATCAAGGTCGTCGTGGACGGGGAGGGCACCGAGCACCGCGCCCATGCCGTGGTCCTGGCGATGGGCTCCGGGTACCGCGAGCTCGGCCTGCCCGACGAGAAGCGCCTCTCCGGGCACGGGGTCTCCTGGTGCGCGACCTGCGACGGGTTCTTCTTCCGCGGCCAGGACATCGCGGTCGTCGGAGGTGGCGACTCGGCCATCGAGGAGGCCCTGTTCCTGACGAAGTTCGCCGAGACCGTGACGATCATCCACCGACGCGACGAGCTGCGGGCCAGTCGGATCATGGCCGAGCGTGCCCTGGCCAATCCCAAGCTCCGATTCGCGTGGAACAGCACAGTCGCGTCCATCAATGGCACCGACAAGCTCAGCTCGGTGACGCTGGCGGACACCCGCACCGGGGAGCAGCGCGACCTCGCGGTGACCGGGTTGTTCATCGCGATCGGGCACGATCCGCGCTCAGAGCTGATCCGCGACCAGGTCGCGACCGACGACGCCGGCTACGTGCTGGTCGAGGGTCGGACGACCCAGGTCCTCGCCGGCGGGAGCGTGCTCCCGGGGGTGTTCGCGGCCGGCGACCTCGTGGACCACACGTACCGCCAGGCCATCACGGCGGCGGGAAGCGGATGCGCCGCAGCGCTGGACGCAGAACGGTTCCTGGCCGCTCGCGAGCACGCGCTGGCCGCAACCGCGTGACGCTAGGATTGCCCAGCCAACCCAAGGAGATCCGATGGCCCTGATTACCGTGACCGATGCCAGCTTCGCCGATGACGTCCTGCTGTCGGACAAGCCTGTGCTCGTGGACTACTGGGCCGTCTGGTGCGGCCCGTGCCGCATGATCGCCCCGATCCTCGAGGAGATCGCGGCAACACACGGCGACAAGCTCACCATCGCCAAGTTGAACGTCGACGAGAACCCACGGATCGCCTCGGACTACGGGATCGTGTCGATCCCCACGCTCAACGTCTTCCAGGGCGGCAAGGTCGTCAAGCAGATCATCGGAGCAAAGCCCAAGGCCGCCCTGCTCAAGGACCTCGCCGAGTTCCTCTGATCGTTCACCCGTTCCATGAGAGCACGACTGTCCACCACTGCCGGGCCCACGTGCCGTCTGGGGGACTCGGGGCCGATGGTCGCCGAGGTCCGAACCCGACTGCACCGCCTCGGCCTGATTGAGGACGGTCGCGGAGACGAGTTCGACCCTGCGCTCGATCATGCCGTGCGCCAGTTCCAGCAGGAGCGAGGCATCGCCGTGGACGGGATCGTGGGCACCCAGACGTTCCGGCGTCTTGAGGAGGCTCGGTGGCGGCTCGGTGACCGCGTGCTGGCATTCCTTCCCGGGCACCTCATGGTCGGCGACGACGTCCTGGCCCTGCAGGAGCGGCTCACCGGCCTCGGGTTCTCGCCCGGGCGGCCGGACGGCATCTTCGGTCGCCTGACCGATCACGCCGTGCGCGAGTTCCAGCTCAACACCGGTCTGCCCACCGACGGGACGGCGGGGCCCGATACCTTCCGTGCGCTGGGGAGGCTGACGCGCACCGTGAGCGGGGGCGCTTCAACCATCCTGCGCGAGCAGCAGGCATTCGAGGTCCTGCGCACCGGGGTGACGCACAAGGTCGTGCTCATTGACGCGGGACCTGACCACCTGCACCGCGGTCATGCCGGCGGCGGGCTGTCCGAGCAGGACATCGCCGCCGACATCGCCTCACGGGTGGAGGGACGGCTGGCCGCGCTGGGCACGACCGTGCTCGTCACCGGTCCGGCCCGCGCCGGGCACACCTCCTTCGACGAGTCGGCCAGGGCAGCCATCGCGAACGAGGTCGGCGCTGACGTCGTCATCTCCCTGCACTGCGACGCCCATCCAAACCCCTTGGCCCACGGGATGGCCGCGTTCTACTTCGGGACGGTCAACGGACGGACGAGCTCCGTGGCTGGCCACGCCCTGGCCGAGCTCCTGCTCGAGGAGATCGCCGTGCGCAGCTCAGCGAGCAGCTGTGGGGCGCACCCGAAGACCTGGGAGCTCCTGCGCCTGACACGGATGCCCGCCGTTCATCTGGACCTCGGGTACCTGACGAACCCCGAGGATGGAGCCCGGCTGGGCGATCCGACGGGGCGCGACCAGATCGCCAAGGCGATCACTGCGGCGCTGATCCGGTTCTTCGCCCCGCCGCCGCCTGAGTGAGCCCCGCGGCTCGGGACGCTGAGCCTGTCCGATCAGCCGCGGGTGCGGCGGCCCCGGCCCCTCACCCGCGGCTGATGCGTCGGGCTACCCCTGGCCGGCCAGCTGCTCGTCGGACATGCCCGTCACGTCGAGTTGCTGGGAACCGGAGAGCTGGAGCATGTAGGTCTTCGCCGACTTCTTCTTGGGCTTCTTGAGGCTGTTCCGGGTGATGACCTTCTTCAGGTACTCACCGTTGGCCTTGTACTGGTCGTAGAGCGCCCCGGCGTTGCGGATCTCGGTGATGATCTCGTCAGACGCCCTGAGTCCCGGAGAGGACCAGTTGGCTGAGCCGGTCATCACGTACTTCTGCCAGGCACCACGCACGTAGCCGTTGACCAGCAGCGCCTTGTGGTGGGTGAAGATGTCGTTGCGGATGCACAGGACCGCCCAGGTCTTCTTGACCGTGTCGTACTTGGGCTGGACCGGGCAGGCCATCTGCACGGTCAGTCGACCACCGCCATAGGGGCTCTTGCGGTTGAGCCAGACGCCGGTCGAGGTGACCGGGACCGATCCCCGCAGGGAGCCTCCACTGCAGTCACCCACCGAGTTCTTCACGACCTTGCGCTTGGCCGGCTTGCCCTTGCTCGCCTTGGTGACGACGACCTTGGTCGGCGGCGTGGACAGGCAGTCCGCTGCGCCGTAGCCCATCTCCTCGCCATCCTCGTTCGCCAGCCACTGGCCGTTCGGCCCCTTGAGGCGCTGGCTCATCTGCGTGTAGACGATGCTGACGTTGCAGCCCTTCTGCATGGCCAGGCGCCAGAGGTCCGAGGCCACGCCGCGGCGGGTGAGGACGAACATCGAGACCCGGACGTCCGTGCGCTTCCACTTCTTGCCGATCTTCACCTTGCACTTGATCGACTTCAGGATCTCGCGGTTGATGTCCCCCGAGGTCTGCGGGCCCAAGTGCACGGTCGTCGCCGGCGCGCCGGTGGCGGGGTTGCCCGGTGTCGCGAAGGTCCGGAAGTAGTTGGTCGTCATCAGCTCGCCGCGTGAGCCCTTGACCATGTCGGCGAAGTAGGTGGTGAGGATGTCATGCAGCGGCTTGTCGCCGATCGCGATGTTGAGGTTGTTGAACCCCTTGCGCGACTGCTGGTAGGTCGGGTTGCCGGAGCTGTAGGCGCTGACCCACGGCCGGGCGTTGGCTCCCTGGCCCACCTGGGAGAACAGGTAGATCTTGGAGTGCAGCGAGGGGTACATCGGCTCCAGGTTGTCCGGCAGCGTCCGCTCACCGGTGGCAGTGTGGGTGAGTCCGTTCGCGTCCCAGACCGTCAGGGAGGTCTTGTAGGTGCCCGGGCCCGCATAGGTCTTGGTGTGCGGTCCGGGACCCTCGGCGGCGGTGCCGTCACCGAAGTCGTAGAGCCACCTCGAGATCTGTCCGGTGGTGGTGCCGGGGCGTGACCTGTCGCTGAAGACCACGGTGTTGGACGTCAACGTGGTGGGTTCGGCGTCGTACCAGGCGGTCGGTCCGCCTGGAGCCGGTGGCACACGGGGGGTCAGGCATCCCAGCCAGCACGTGGTCGCGAAGTTGGCGGCGTTCGAGTCGGTGCCCAGGGTTCGGGAGAGCTCGCGCCAGGAGGCGTACTTGTCCGAGTGGCTGTTGGTCAGTGCCTGTACCGACACCCCACGCTGGGCCGCGGCAGTCAGGGCCGCCTGCACCGGGGCGTATGTCAGGGAGTAGAAGCTGAACTTGATGGAGGCCTGGGACCCGTCATCATTGCGCGGTGGCGTGCAGTCGATCATCTTGATGAGGTAGCGCAGCATCTGGTACTGCTTCTCCTCGGACCCCGAGGGATCGTTGAACATCGTGCGAGTCGTGGGGGCGAAGCCTGCGTCGCAGGCCCGCGGGAGCCCCTGGATCTGGATCGGGACCTCGAAGACAGCCTCCGCGCCGTCGCCCGCACGGGCGACCACGGTGAAGGAGTCGGGGCCGGAGAACTCAGGAAGCGGGTCCTGGCCGGCCACCCCGGGAACGGGGGGGTAGAAGCCGGGGGTGTAGAGGAAGTTGCCCGTGGTGTTGTCGAACCCGAGCTTGCCGTTGAAGGGTCCGGACACAGCATCGGCGTAGGGCAGGACCGAGTACGTCACCGGAAGGCCGCCCGTGTGCGTGCAGGTGACGTTGCCACCCACGGGGGTGTTCATCAGGGTCACGACCGGATTGCCCGGTGCGGTCACCGCACAGCTGATCGTCGGGGGAGCAGGCGGTGCGGGCACCACGTTCGCGGACACGGGCGCCACCGCACCCAGGGTGGAGGCCAGCAGGGCGACGCCCACGACCGACACAGCCGTCATCCGTGCCCGGAACCCCACAGCAGTCTCCTCCCCACGCGTGGGCCAAATGTACGGCATCACCCCGACACGGGGCACCCGCGTCGTGCTTATCGGAGGGCTAACCCCGCGCCATCATCGGGCGATGTCGCGGGAACCCGCCCACTCGGCGTACTTGCGCGGACGCAGGAGGGAGACCACGAAGCCTGCCGTTGCCCCGCCGGCCAGGGCCAGTGTTGCGAGCAGGACCCACCGTGCCGTTTTCATGAGCCCACCTCCCATCGGGCATCCTAGGCACATGTCCCCTGGCACGCGCCTCGACCCGTGGTTCACCAGCTATGCCCAACGGGCGCACGGGCTGGCGGCCTCCGAGATCCGCGCACTGTTCGCGGTCGCCAGCCGCCCGGAGGTCGTGTCCCTCGCCGGTGGCATGCCGTTCGTCTCTGCGCTGGACCTCGACGCGATGAGCGAGACCGTCGCCCGGCTCATCCGCGAGCGGGGCGCGACCGCGCTTCAGTACGGCTCGGGTCAGGGCGATGAGCGGCTGCGTGAGCAGATCCTCGACGTGATGGCTCCCGTGGGCATCCAGGCCCATCCCGACGACATCGTGGTCACCACCGGCTCGCAGATGGCCCTCGACCTGGTGGTGCGGACCTTCTGCGACCCCGGCGACGTCGTGCTGGTGGAGTCCCCGTCCTATGTCGGCGCCCTGGGTGTCTTCCGGTCCTACGAGTGCCGCGTGGTCCACGTGGCGATGGACGACCAGGGACTGTCCCCGGTGGCCCTGACTGAGGCTATAGCCCAGGTACGCGCCGACGGCGGCCGGATCAAGATGATCTACACGATCCCGAGCTACCACAATCCTGCGGGCCTGACCCAGGGACAGCAGCGTCGTCATGAGGTCCTCGAGGTGGCTCGCTCGCACGGGATCCTGCTGCTGGAGGACGACCCCTACGGGCTGCTCGGCTTCGATGGCCAGGTCCCCCGAGCGATCCGCGCCGACGAGGCCGAGGGTGTGGTCTACCTCGGCTCGTTCTCCAAGACCATCGCCTCCGGGCTGCGCGTCGGCTGGGCCGTGGCGCCGCACGGCGTTCGCGAGAAGCTCGTCCTCGCCGCTGAGGCTGCCGTCCTGTGCCCCTCGAACTACGCCCAGCTCACCGTCTCGGAGTACTTGGCCACCAACCCGTGGATGGACCAGATCGCCATCTTCCGGGAGCTCTACCGCGAGCGCCGCGATGCGTTGCTGGGGGCGTTGGGCGACCACATGCCCCCGGGCACGACCTGGACCGAGCCCACGGGGGGGTTCTACTCCTGGGTGACCCTGCCTGAGGGCCTGGATGCCCGGGCGATGCTGCCCCGGGCGGTTGCTGCCCTGGTCGCCTACGTGCCCGGTACGGGGTTCTTCGTGGGCGATGCCGAGCAGGAGGCCAACCGCCGGTCCTTGCGACTGAGCTACTGCTACCCGACCCCGGAGCGCATCCAGGAGGGCGTCCGCCGCCTGGGCAATGTCATCGACGACGAGCTCGGCCTGCTCGCCACCTTCGGCCAGAGCACTCCCAGCGTCGTGAGGCCACACAATGACGAGGCCCTCATGACCACACCCGCACCCGATTTGGCCTAGGACAAGGGGTAGGACAATGTCCCGATCGATCGTGATCCTCGCTGGCGGGCTGTCCCACGAGCGCGACGTCTCCATCCGTTCCGGACGCCGCGTCGCCGAGGCCCTGCGGTCCGTGGGGGAGAGCGTGACCGTCCACGATCTCGACGCCGCCCTGCTCGGCGACCTCGCCGCATCGCGTCCGGACTGCGTCATCCCCCTGCTCCACGGGGCCAGCGGGGAGGACGGCTCGCTGCGCGACGTCCTGGACAGCCTGTCCATCCCGTACGTCGGGTCCCAACCGGACGCCTGCCGGTTGGCGTTCGACAAGATGGTGGCCAAGGCCCACGTGTCCGGGGCCGACCTGCACACAGCCGCGGCGGTCGCCCTCCCGCACTCGACGTTCCGCGATCTCGGTGCCGGCGCAGTCCTGGAGGCCCTCGTGACGCGGATCGGCCTGCCGTTGGTGGTCAAGCCCACCAGGGGCGGCTCGGCCCTCGGAGTGGCGATCGTCCGGGACGAGGCCGACCTCGCCGGCGCCATGGTCGGGTGCTTCGCGTACGCGGACACGGCCATGCTCGAGGACTATGTCCCGGGGACCGAGGTGGCGGTCACGGTGGTCGAGGACCTGAACGGAACGCTCCAGGCCCTTCCGGCGGTCGAGATCGTGCCGGACTCGGGGGTGTACGACTACGCCTCGCGCTACACCGCCGGGACGACGGAGTTCTTCGCCCCAGCGAGGCTCAGCGAGCAGGCCGCGCAGGAGTGCGCCCGCATCGCCGTGGCCGCGCATGAGCGCTTGGGGCTGCGGCACCTGTCGCGAGCGGATCTCATCGTCGGCGCCGATGGGCAGGTGACCTTCCTGGAGGTCAACGTTGCCCCCGGGTGCACGGAGACGTCGCTGCTCCCCCAGGCAGTCGAGGCGGCCGGCCGCGACCTGGGCCATGTGTTCCAGGTGCTTGTGGAGCGGGCCATCGCGGAAGGGTCACCCCCCGTCTGACCTCGGGAGTCCGTCTGACCTCGGCCTCCCGACAGGTCCGCGGGCGACACCTGCCCCACGCCTAGGGCCCAGCGAGGCATTCATCGCCTCCTGGGGCGCCTCGGGCGTACTAGGTGTGATGTCCAAGGACGTTGTTCTCGACACGGGCTGAATTGACTGGATGACGAAGGCCTCCGGTTGTGAAGTGGAGCTGTCTAAGGAACCGCTTCACCAACAGGAGGCCTTCATGTCCCACGCTAACGCTGCTCTGACCCCAGTCGCACGTCTGCGCCTTGCCCGGTTGATCGTCGAAGACCGCTGGACCGTGTCGACGGCGGCGAAGATGTTCATGGTCTCCCCGCGCACTGCCCGCAAGTGGGCCGACCGGTACCGGGCTGAGGGCCGAGTTGGCATGCTCGACCGGTCCAGCCGGCCGCACTCGAGCCCGAACAAGACCCCCGAACACCTCAAGCGCCAGATCGTCCGGCTGCGGTGGCGTCGCCGCCTCGGGCCGGTCCAGATCGCCGGTGAACTGGGGATCGCGGCCAGCACCGCGCATGCGGTGTTGGTGCGCTGCCGGATCAACCGCCTGAGCTACATCGACCGGGTCACCTGTGAACCGATCCGGCGCTACGAACACTCCTACCCGGGGTCGCTGATCCACGTCGATGTGACCAAGTTCGGCAACATCCCCGACGGCGGCGGGCACCGGTTCGTCGGCCGCCAACAAGGCAAGAAGAACCGGGCGGGCACCGCACACCGGACCGGGGTGCGTTCCAAGACCAGCGAACCGCGACTGGGCATCGGCTACGTCCACACCGTGATCGATGACCACTCCCGCGTGGCCTATGCCGAGATCTGCGCCAACGAGACCGCCGACACCGCCATCGGGGTCCTGCGCCGAGCCGTGGCCTGGTACGCCGAACAAGGCGTCACTGTCGAACGAGTCCTGTCCGACAACGGCTCGGCCTACAAGTCCCGCGACTGGTCCAAGGCCTGCGCCGACCTAGGCATCGCCGTCAAGAAGACCCGCCCCTACCGACCCCAGACCAACGGCAAGATCGAGCGGTTCCACCGCACCCTGGCCGACGGCTGGGCCTACGCCCGCTACTACGACACCGAGGCCGCCCGCCGAGAAGCCCTACCCGGGTGGCTCCACACCTACAATCACCACCGGCACCACAGCGCCATCGGAGGCAAACCACCGATCAGCCGACTGAACAACCTGCCTGGACATCACAACTAGGTCATGTACCTGGGACACAACTCGATGTCCCAGCGACGTGACCTAGCTGGTCGAGATGTGCCCGTCCGGCGCCATCAGCGCGACTGCCACCAGCGGCGCTTCTTGGAAACCGTCCCTGCGGGGACGTATCCGCCGGTGCGCGCGGCGAGGTTGCGGGCGGCCACGATGTCCGCTGGCACCACATCCGTGGTCTCCGGTGGGGCTGCTGTGCTCGTCCCGGCGAGGTCGGGCACAGATGCGCGGGGCAACTCGGAGGGTGGAGCCGAAGCAGCGGCCCGGCCGAGGGCGGCCTCATCCTGACCTGGGTGAGCCTCTGCCGATGCGTCGGTGGTCTGCATCCCACGTGAGGGCGCGAGGGGACTGCCGTCAGCCGTGGCGATGGGCGAGTGGTCGTCGCCCGGCACCGACACTGCGCGCGTCGCCATCGGACCCGCGGTCAGCGCTCGCAGGGCCAGGCGGGCGTCAGCGAGGGCCAACCCCCGCTCGGCGGCCTCCGCCTCCGCGCGCGCGAGTCGGATCCGCACGTCGTCCCACCGATCCCGGGGGATGGTGACCGTGTCCAGCTCCGTGGGACGTGCCGGCACAGGGGTCGGGGCGACGGGTCGGGCTGGGGACGTGGCCCCGGTGGGAAGCGACCGGCCGGGGTGCAGGCCCACGGCGAGCAGGGCCTCCACCGGGATCCGCCAGACGCCGTCGTCGTCCTTGGCCGCACCGTGGCTCGCCAACTCCGGAAGCTTGCGCGTGATCGTCTTGCGGCTCACCGAGCAGGCAGCGGCGGCGTCGGTGATCGTGAAGGTGGGGCGGGCCGACGCCTCGATCTCAGCCACACCCGCCTGCGCACCCTCCGGCTGAGCAGCGGATGACGCGTCAGGGTTCACTGGGCTGGCGGCGGCGCTGGGATCCTGGTGAACCTCGAGGCGGTCTCCGGTGGCGGTGATGGTCATGGAGGGATCCTAGGTCCGCCCCTGGACATCTCCGGGAAGGTTGTCCACAGCGGGCTCGGCGTGTCCCACCAGGGACGGAGCGCGCGCGCCCCTGTCCTAGGTCGTTGTCCTTCTGTGTGTCAGCAGGTCGAGGATCCGGTCGAGGTCCTCGCGACCGGCGAACTCGATCGTGACTCTTCCCTTGGCCTTGCCCATCGTCACCTGGACACGGGTATCCAGGTGATCTGCGAGCGCATCAGCGAGGTCCGTCAGGCCCACATCAGAGGCGGTTCGACGTGGACGCCGCGTGCGACCAGGCGCGGGCGCGACCCCCAGTGCCACGATCTCCTCGACGCTGCGCACCGACAAGCCCTCTGCAACGATCCGCGACGCCAGGGCCTCCATGCTCGCGTCATCGGGCAGGCCCAGCAGGGCACGTGCGTGTCCCTGGGACAGCACTCCGGCCGCGACCCGGCGCTGCACTGCGGGGGGCAAACGGAGCAGTCTGATGGTGTTGGCAATCTGTGGTCGAGAACGTCCCACCCGCGACGCAAGCTCGTCCTGGGTGCATCCGAAATCGGCCAGCAACTGCTGGTAGGCGGCCGCCTCCTCCAGCGGGTTGAGGGCCGCACGATGGATATTCTCGAGCAGGGCATCGCGCAGGAGGTCGACGTCGTCGGTGGGACGCACCATCGCGGGGATCGTGTCCCACCCCAGGCGCTGGGCACAGCGGAATCGGCGCTCGCCCGCCACCAGTTCGTACAAGGGAGTCTCGTACGGGCCGTCAGCGCTGTCCACAGGGACATGACCCACGGGGCGCACCACGACGGGCTGCAGGAGTCCGATCTCGGCCAGCGATGCCCTGAGCTCATCGAGGGCGTCCTCGTCGAACTCGCGGCGAGGCTGGCGGCGGTTGGGGACGATCTCCCCGAGGGGCAGCTCGGCATAGCGGATCAGCGGTGCAGTCGAGGTTCCCGGCCCGTCACCTGGCGCGCTCCCCCGGCTCTCCCCCTCGTGGTCCCTCAGGACCTCGGCCCACGTCCCTCGGCCAGGGCCATCAAGTGTGACGTTGCTCACATTGCCTCCGATCGGTTGCATCGAGCCTAGGTCACCTGGTTCCGCACGCACGTTATCCACAGAATGGATGTGGATAACGTGGGGATGATATGTCCGAATAGCGCAATTCTCGCCCTGTGTCGCTGCTCGTTCACTCAGTGCACGCGGAATCCAGGCCTCAGACGGGGTGCAATCCCGCTCGACAGTGCCGCTCAGCGCACCCTGGGAACCGTCACCACCATGGTGGGAGGGTCGATCGCGCCCTGGCCGTAGGCCCGAATCGTGATCACACCCCCTCCCAGGGCTGTGCGTACGGACTCGGCCTCCTCGACCTCCTGTGCCGCACTCGAGCCCTTCAGGGCCAGCACGAACCCCCCGACGCTGGTCAAGGGGAGCGTCCAGGTGAGCAACTGGGGAAGGCGGGCCACGGCGCGCGCGGTGACGACGTCGAACGTGCGGGGTGGCACGTCCTCCGCGCGTGAGCGTAGGACCTCCACGCGGTCGGCCAGGGACAACTCCGTGATGACCTCGGACAGGAAGGTGGCACGCCTGAGCAGGGGTTCGATGAGCGTGACGCGCACATCGGGGCGGATCAGGGACCACACCAACCCCGGCAGGCCGGCGCCGGAGCCCACATCCGCGACGGTGCTTCCCGGTGGCATCTCCAGGTTCGCCTCCTGTGCCACCACTGCGCAGTTGACCAGGTGCCGGGACCACAGGCGAGGAACCTCACGAGGGCCGATCAGACCGCGATCGACACCGCGGGTGGCCAGGATCTCGGCGAACTGCTGCATCCCAGCGACGTGCGAGTAGCGCGCGCTCAGTTCCGTTTCACGTGGAACATCACTCACGCGGGCATGACCACCACGCGTCGAGCGGCGCCCTCACCCTCGCTCTCACTGCGCAGTCCCGAATCGGCGACGACGTCATGGACCACCTTGCGCTCGAACGCCGTCATCGGGGCCAGTTTCACCGGCTCACCCGTCCTCTTGACGTCCGCCACAGCATGCTCTCCCAGCTCGGCGAGCTCACGACGCCGGGCGGCACGGAAGCCGGCAATGTCGAGCATCAGGCGACTGCGCTCACCGGTCTCCCGGGTGACAGCAAGCCTGGTGAGCTCCTGGAGGGCGTCCAGCACCTTCCCGTCAGGACCGACCAGGTCATCGAGGTCCCCCCCGACGATGGAGACCATGGCTCGGTCCCGCTCGACGTCCATATCGATGTCCCCGTCGAGATCGGCGATATCGAGCAGGGCCTCCAGGTAGTCGGCCGCGATATCACCCTCGCGCTCAAGGTCTGACTTGTTGCTCATGGTTCCTCCGGTCAATCCTCGTCGATCATCAGCTGGACTTGGGTGGTGGTCCCGTCCGCTTGCTCCGAGGCTTCTTCTTCGGCTGGTTGCGCCCCGTGGGCTTCTCCTCGGTGACGACCTCACCTGCGATCACCGTCCCGGATCCTGAGGATCCCGACGTGTCCGGGGACACAGGCAGGCCCTTCTTGGCCGCCTTGGCCGCCTTACGGGCCTCCGCCGCCGCAGCGGCGGGCGTGCCCGGCTGCGGGTTGTTGCGGATCACCCAGAACTGCTGGCCCATCGTCCAGAGGTTGGTCGTGAACCAGTAGATGAGCACACCGATCGGGAAGTTCAGCCCACCCACGGCGAACATGACCGGGAAGATGTACATCATGATCTTCATCTGCTGAGCGATCGGGTTGTCGCTGGCTGTGTTCTTGAGCAGCAACTGTCGCTGGGTGATGAAGCTGGTGACCGACATCAGCACGATCAGGATGACGGCCAGGATCTTGGTGTTCGTCGGGTTCGGGGTCTCAGCGGCGTTGGCGAAGGTCCCGTACAGCGGGACGCCGAAGATGGCCGCGTCGTGGGCCGAGACCAGGAGGTCGGCATAGCGCGGCCACTGGAAGACCCCGACCGGCACCTCGGCGGCGATGTTCTGCAGGACCCGGAAGAGGGCGAAGAAGATCGGGGCCTGCAGCAGGATCGGCAGGCAGGAGGCCAGGGGGTTCGTCCCGGTGTCCTTGTAGAGCGCCATCATCTCCTGGGACTGGCGCTCCTTGTCCCCGGCGTACTTGGTCTGGATCTCCTTGAGCTGCGGCTGGATGGCCTGCATGTTGCGCTGCGCACGGATCTGCTTGACGAACAGCGGGATCAGGAGGATCCGGATGACGACGACCAGTCCCACGATGGACAGGACCCAGGCCCAGCCGCTGTCCGGGTCCAGGAAGAGCGACCAGAACTGGTGCCAGAGCACCAGTACCCATGAGACCGCATCCTGCAGCCATTCCCAGAGGAACACGACCTAGCTCCCTACTCGTTGCGTGGTGGGACGGACGTCCTTACCACCCCGCCAGGACCCTTGCTCCGGCACGTGATCGATCCCACCCGAGGACCAGGGGTTGCAGCGCACCAGTCGCCCGACAGAGAGAAGGAACCCCTTGATCGGTCCGTGGGTGCGCACCGCCCCCAGAGCATAAGCCGAACAGGAGGGGTAGTAGCGACAGGTGGGCCCGGACAGCGGCGAGATGAACCTCTGGTAGCCCCGAATGCCACCGACGAGGATCAGGGACAGCAGGCGACCAAGGGTCATGTCCCAGACGCGTCGTGCTGCAGATCCGATCCGCCGGCCCTCTGTCACTGTGACACCACCGGGGGTGTCCCAACGGCATGTCCCAACCTGGACAGGGCCCGGCGCACACTCGAGGAGAGGTCGTGGGCAAGGTCGGCAGCCGACGCGTCGATGGCGGTCGGGAGGGCCCGGACGACCACGTCGGTCCCATCCGGCAGGTCCGGGAGCTGCGCGGCCATCAGGTGGCGCAGCTGCCGGGTCACCCGATGGCGGGCCACGGAGCCGCCGACGGCACGACCGACGACGAACCCCGCGCGCGCCTGGTTCGGGGACGCAGACATGTGGGCGTGCACGACGACCGTGCGTGAAGCAGCCCGGGACCCCGCGCGCATCACGACCCGGAAGTCCTCAGCGCGTCGGATCCTTCGGCGCCCGGGCAGCACGAATGGCTCGGCTGCTAGGCCGAGATGCGGGTGCGGCCCTTGCCGCGGCGCGCGGCGAGCACGGCACGACCCGCCCGTGTGCTCATGCGGGTGCGGAACCCGTGAGTGCGGGCGCGCCGACGATTGTTCGGCTGGAAAGTGCGCTTCATGGCGTCTCATCCTTGCGGCTGGGTGATCTCGGGCGAAGAGCTCTCGGCATGGTCACCACAGGCCGGACGGACCTCTTCCTGGGTACTAAGGTACGCAACAGCGTGAGGACGGGTCAAACGCGCGCCCGAAGTCTGCGCGCACTGGCCACGACGGGGACAGGGGAGTGCGCCTGCACCTGCTGAGCTTCTTCATGACTCCACCCCTGGTCCGGAGGGCGGTGAACCTGTGGAAAACTCTTGCACGCCCGCGCCCCGCGGGCATAGGTTCGCCGGGTTGTCCGCGGTGCGGATGGTGGCGTCGGGACGGCACGTGCCCAGGAAAGAGGTTCACCCGTGGATGACACTGCAGACCCTGCGGAGATCTGGGCCAGCGCCATCAGCTCGCTGGACAGCTCAGCCCTGAGCCGATCCCACCGCGCGTTCCTGCAGCTGTCCCGCCTGGTCAACGTGTACGGCAGTGTCGCAGTCCTGGCCGCGCCCAACCCGTTCGCCAAGGACGTGCTCGAGTCCCACCTGCGTCCGCCGATCGAGAACTCCCTGGCGGCACTCCTCGGTCGTGACATCAGCCTCGCCGTCACCGTCGATCCGTCCCTGGACGTCGATGACGACCTGGCTGACATCTGGGCGGACTCCACCTACGCCGACCGGCCGAGCGACCCGACCGGGCCCCAACCGGTGGTGCGACCTGCAGCGCGGGAGACGCAGGTGAAGGTCGAGCAATCGGCCCGCCTGAACCCGCGGTACACCTTCGACACCTTCGTCGCCGGCGCCAGCAACCGGTTCGCCCACGCAGCCGCCGTGGCCGTCGCCGAGCAGCCGGCGCGCAGCTACAACCCCCTGGTCATCTACGGGGAGTCCGGCCTGGGCAAGACGCACCTGCTGCACGCCATCGGTCACTACACGCAGCTGCTCTACTCGGGCACCCGGGTGCGCTACGTGTCCAGTGAGGAGTTCACCAACGAGTTCATCAACTCGATCCGTGACGACGCCGCCCTGCAGTTCCAGCGCCGCTACCGAGACGTCGACGTCCTGCTGGTCGACGACATCCAGTTCCTCTCGGGCAAGGTGCAGACCCAGGAGGAGTTCTTCCACACCTTCAACACCCTGCACAACGCCAACAAGCAGATCGTCATCACCTCCGACATCGCCCCGAACCGGCTCAAGGACTTCGAGGACCGCATGCGCACGCGGTTCGGGTGGGGCCTGACCACCGACATCCAACCTCCCGACCTCGAGACCAGGATCGCCATCCTGCGGCGCAAGACCGACCAGGAGGGGATCACCGTCCCGGCCGACGTGCTGGAGTACATCGCCAGCAAGATCTCCCGGAACATCCGCGAGCTGGAGGGCGCGCTGATCCGCGTGACCGCCTTCGCCAGCCTGAGCAAGCGGCCGGTGGACCTCAGCCTCGCCGAGGAGGTCCTGCGCAACGTCATCCCCAACGAGGCCGGCCCCGAGATCACCGCGCCGGCGATCATGCTCGAGACCGCCAAGTTCTACTCGGTGACCATCGACGACCTGACCGGCCAGTCCCGTTCCCGGACGCTGGTCACCGCCCGCCAGGTGGCGATGTACCTGTGCCGTGCAGCTCACCGACCTGTCCCTTCCCAAGATCGGCGAGCTCTTCGGCGGCCGCGACCACACGACGGTCATGCACGCCGACCGCAAGATCCGCACGCTCATGGCCGAGCGCCGCTCGCTCTACAACTCGGTCATGGACCTCACCGCCCGGATCCGGGCCTCCGCCGCCACCCGCTGAGCGCCCGCTCCTCCTGTGGATGACACTCCGGACCGGATCGGCGTGTCATCCCGGCCGAGGGTGCCACTGCTGTGGAGAAGTGCGCCGTGGCGTGTGGGTGGACCCGGATGTCCACGAATCACACGGGTCCGACTCAACTGCACCCACAGCCCCTGTGGTCCAGGACACGCCTCGCGACCTGCGATGACGACGGTTGTCCCCAGGATCCACAGCACCTACTACGAAGACTCCATCTACTTGAGGAGGATTCCATGAACCGCCCTCAGTGGCGGTCCGCCTGTGGACGACCACCGATCACGACGCCGCCGCCTGCGTGTCGGGCGACGCTGGTGGGGTCGTCGACCGCGGCGGTGCGTCCCGGTGTCACCGGGGCGTCGTAGGGTGACCCCGCAGAGCGCACACCCAGGAGGAGTTCGTGAAGTTCCGCGTCGACCGTGATCAGTTCGCCGATGCCGTGGCATGGGCGGGACGGACCGTGCCCACCCGACCTGCGCTGCCCATGCTGTCGGGGCTGCGCCTCGAGTGCGTGGACGGAGCCGAGCCGAAGCTGTCGATCGCCAGCTACGACTACGAGGTCTCCGGCCGGGTCGAGGTGGTTGCCGATGTCACCGATGGCGGCATCGCGCTGGTCAACGGACGCCTGCTGGTCGACATCGCGCGCTCCTTGCCGGCCCAGCCCGTGGACGTGGAGATCGACGGGACCAGGCTGCGCGTCCGATGTGGTCGGGCCTCCTTCGAGCTCCCCACGCTTCCCGTCGAGGAGTACCCGCCGCTGCCGGCCATGCCCGACCCCAGCGGCAGCGTCCCCGGGACGGTCCTGGCCGGTGCTGTGGCCCAGGTGGCTGTCGCGGCCGGCCGCGATGACGCGCTGCCCTTCCTCACCGGAGTGCGGGTCGAGGTCGACGGCGACCAGGTGACGCTGGCGGCCACCGATCGCTACCGCCTGGCTGTGCGCACGTTCTCCTGGACCCCGCAGGTCGCCGACTTCAGCGCGGCGGCCCTGGTGCCGGCGCGCACCCTGGCGGACACAGCCAAGGCGCTCGCCCACGCCGACGAGGTCCACCTCGCCTTCGGCTCAGCCAACGTGGGCGAGGGCCTGCTCGGCATCGAGGGCCTGGAGCGACGCACCACGACGCGCCTGCTGGAGGGTGACTTCCCCAAGTACCGGGCGCTCCTGCCCTCGGAGTCCCCCACCGTCGCCCGGGTCGAGACGGCCGCACTCACGGAGGCCGTCAAGCGCGTCGCCCTCGTTGCCGAGCGCTCGAGTGCCGTGAAGATGATCTTCAACGGTCAGGAGCTCGTGCTCGAGGCCGGCACCGGGGATGACGCCATCGGCCTGGACGCCATCGAATGCGTCATGTCCGGGGAGCCCATGGAGCGAATCGCGTTCAACCCCGGCTACCTGCTGGAGGGCCTGGCCGCGATCTCGAAGCCCGTGACCAACATGGCCTTCACGAACGCCAACAAGCCGGCGGTGCTCACAGGTGCGTCGAGCTTCGACGCCGACGCCTCGGATGACTACCTGTACCTGCTGATGCCCGTCCGCCTTCCGTCCTAGCGTGCACGTCACCCACCTGGGCCTGGTCGACTTCCGGTCCTACAGGGCCGTGGAGCTCGACCTCCCGGCCGGGGTGACGACGTTCGTGGGTGCCAACGGTCAGGGCAAGACGAACCTCGTCGAGGCGATCGGCTATGCGTGCTCGCTGCGCTCGCACCGGGTGGCCACGGATGCGCCGCTGGTGCGTCAGGGGGCGGAGCGGGCCGTCATCCGGGTCCATGCGGACAGGAGTGGACGAGAGGTCGTCGTCGAGTTGGAGATCACCCCGGGCCGAGCGAATCGGGCCCGGCTGAACCGCTCGCCCGTGCCCCGGCAGCGCGATGTCCTGGGACAGGTGTCCCGGGTGCTCTTCGCGCCCGAGGACCTGTTCCTGGTCAAGGGTGACCCAGGGGAGCGCAGGACCTACCTGGATGAGTTGACGGTGGCGCTGGCACCACGGTTCGACGCCGTCCTGTCCGACCTGGACCGCGTCCTGCGGCAGCGCAACTCCCTGTTGAAGTCGGCGTCGGCCCTGCGGGGCGGGGGTGCCCGCACCAGGTCGGCTGCGGAGGCGACCCTGTCCATCTGGGACGATCAACTGGCCGCCCTGTCCGCCGAGGTGATCTCGGCCCGTGCCGCCCTCGTGGACCGGTTGTCCCAGCCCCTGTCCGAGTCCTACCGGGCCGTGGCCCCCGGGGACCGTGATCCCCTGGCGCACATCGAGTACGTCCCGGGTGTCCCCGAGGCCCGGGGGCTCACCCGCGACGAGCTCGTTGAGCGGGTGCGGGAGGCCCTCGTGACCCGGCGGGATGAGGAGTTCGCCCGCGGGGTCACCCTGGTCGGTCCGCACCGCGACGAGATGGCCCTGACCCTCCACGGGATGCCGGTGCGCGGGTATGCCTCACACGGTGAGTCATGGTCCATGGCCCTGGCCCTGCGTCTTGCGTCCTATGACATTGTCCGTGCCGAGGCAGGCCCGGGTGGCGAGCCGGTGCTGATCCTCGACGACGTGTTCGCCGAACTCGACGCGGATCGCCGCGAACGCCTGGCTGTGGCGGTCGCCGGGGTGGAGCAGGTCCTGATCACCGCCGCTGTTGCCCAGGACGTCCCGGAGATCCTGAGGGGACGGACCGTGGCCGTCACCGACCTGGTCACGAGCGCCGCGTGAGCATGCCGGAGCCTAGGACTGCGGACCCGCGCGCGATGACCCCCGCGGCACCCGCGGGAGTGGGCTCCGGTCGCGCGGAGGACGACGCTGCCTCGGGAGCTGTCCCGGATGCAGCGCGCGCCGTCCTGTCCCGGGTCAGGTCCGCTGCCCGCTCGGCGGGGGCGGCCAGCGACTCGACCCGGCCGGCACGTCCCGCGGTACGCAGGAGGCGACGGCAGGTCGCTGGATTCTCCGGCCCGGGGCCGGATGAGCGTGACCCCCTGGCCATCGCAGGAGCCTGGTCGCGGCTCGTCGACGAGCAGGGCTGGCGCACCGGGCTCGATGTGGCGCGACTGCTGGGCATGTGGCCCGAGATCGTCGGCGCCGCGAACGCGGAGCATGCGACCCCGGAGTCGTTCGATCCGGGGACCGGGGAGCTGCTCGTCCGCACCTCATCCACGGCGTGGGCCGAGCAGCTCCGACTGATGATGCCCACCCTGCGGACGGCCATCGAGGCGCAGGTGGGCACCGGGGTGGTGCGGGAGATCCGGGTCGTCGGGCCGACCCCTCCGCGCACCCGGGGTCGCCTGCGGGTACGGGGCCGAGGGCCGCGCGACACCTACGGCTGATCGAGCGACCTTCCCGGGCAGGAACCGCAGGATCGCCCCCGTTGCGCCCTCCTCGGCACGGATGTGGGGGGGATCATCCCCGGCAGGTCAGGCGCCCTGCGCGCGTCCTATGTGGATTTCCGGCCGGCAATGGCGCGGCACAGGGTAGAATCGCGCCATCACGCGGTCACTGAGGAGTCGTGCGCCATCCTGGCGCTTCGGGCTCCGGGCCGGCGTTCGTCAGTCCCACCAGAGTCAGGAGTTGCCAGGTGTCCTATGACGCGAGTGCGATCACAGTCCTTGAGGGACTGGACGCCGTGCGCAAGCGGCCGGGCATGTACATCGGATCGACCGGTGAGCGTGGCCTGCACCACCTGGTCTACGAGGTCGTGGACAACTCGGTCGACGAGTCGCTGGCCGGTTACTGCGACCGGATCGAGGTGGCGCTGCTGGCCGACGGCGGGGTCAGGGTCGTGGACAACGGGCGAGGCATCCCCGTGGACATCGTGGCCAGTGAGGGCAAGCCGGGCGTCGAGGTCGTGCTCACCGTGCTCCATGCCGGCGGCAAGTTCGGGGGCAGCGGGTATTCGGTCTCCGGAGGGCTGCACGGTGTGGGTGTCTCAGTGGTGAACGCCCTGTCCACACGCCTGGACGTCGAGGTTCGCCGCGAGGGTCATGTGTTCCGGCAGCAGTACGCCCATGGTGCTCCCCAGGCGCCCCTGTCCAAGGACGAGGCGACCCGGGACACGGGGACCGTCATCACCTTCTGGGCCGACGAGGGCATCTTCGAGACCACGCACTACGACTTCGAGACCCTCTCGCGACGATTCCAGGAGATGGCCTTCCTGAACCGGGGCCTGACCATCGCCCTGACCGACGAGCGGGTGCACCCGACTGATGACGACTCCGTGGAGGAGCAGCCCGGGCCTCGACATGTGACCTACGTCTACGAGGGCGGCATCGCCGACTTCGTGCGGTACCTGAACGCCAAGCGCGGAGCCGCCCATCCCACGGTCATCGAGTTCTTCGCCGAGGACCTCGACAAGGGCATCTCCGCGGAGATCGCGATGCAGTGGAGCGACCTGTTCAACGAGAGCGTCTACACCTTCGCGAACACGATCAACACAACGGAGGGCGGTGCCCACGAGGAGGGCTTCCGGGCTGCGCTGACGACGCTGGTCAACAAGTTCGCCCGGGTATGGAACATCCTCAAGGAGAAGGACCCGAACCTCTCCGGGGAGGACATCCGCGAGGGCCTGACGGCCATCGTCAGCGTGAAGCTGCGTGAGCCGCAGTTCGAGGGCCAGACCAAGACGAAGCTGGGCAACACCGAGGCCAAGACCGTCGTCCAGTCGGTGGTGTTCGAGCAGCTCGGGGCCTGGTTCGAGGCGAACCCCGCCGAGGGTCGGGAGATCGCGCGCAAGGCGGTCTCGGCCAGCCACGCCCGGATGGCCGCGCGCAAGGCTCGTGACCTCGCCCGCAACCGCAAGGGCCTGCTCGGAGGTGGTGGCCTGCCGGGCAAGCTGATCGACTGCTCCAGCCGCGAGCCGGAGAACTGCGAGCTGTTCATCGTCGAGGGCGACTCGGCCGGTGGGTCGGCCCGTCAGGCCCGGGATCCCAAGACCCAGGCGATCCTGCCGATCCGGGGCAAGATCCTCAACGTCGAGAAGGCACGCATCGACAAGGTCCTGCAGAACAACGAGGTCCAGGCGCTGATCTCAGCGATGGGTGCCGGGGTCCAGGACGAGTTCGACAAGGACAAGCTGCGCTACCACAAGCTGGTCCTCATGGCCGACGCCGACGTCGACGGCCAGCACATCCGGACCCTGCTGCTGACGCTGCTCTTCCGCTACATGCGCCCCCTGATCGAGCACGGACACGTGTACCTGGGACAGCCCCCGCTCTTCAAGATCAAGTGGATCAAGTCGGCGCCCGAGTACGCCTACTCCGAGCGGGAGCGCGACGCACTGATCGAGGCCGGTGTCGCCGCAGGGCGAAAGCTGCCCAAGGAGGAGGCGATCCAGCGCTACAAGGGCCTCGGTGAGATGAACTGGCAGGAGCTTCGCGACACCACGATGAACCCCGAGGTGCGCATCCTGCTGCAGGTCACCCTCGATGACGCGGCCCAGGCCGATGAACTGTTCATGACGCTGATGGGCGAGGACGTCGAGAGTCGTCGTTCGTTCATCCAGCGCAACGCCCGCGACGTGAGGTTCCTGGACATCTGATGACTGAGATCACCGACGGCCCCGGAGTCCACGGCCGGATCGAGCCCATCGACCTGCAGGTCGAGATGCAGCGTTCCTACCTGGACTACGCGATGAGCGTCATCGTGTCCCGGGCCCTTCCCGACGTCCGAGATGGACTCAAGCCGGTGCATCGCCGCGTGCTCTACGCGATGTACGACGGCGGCTACCGCCCGGACCGCAACTTCTCGAAGTCCGCGCGCGTCGTCGGCGATGTGATGGGCAACTACCACCCCCACGGTGACCTGGCCATCTACGACACCCTGGTCCGCCTGACCCAGGCCTGGGTGCTGCGCTACCCGCTGGTCCAGGGTCAGGGCAACTTCGGCTCCCCGGGCAACGACGGCGCGGCCGCCTCCCGGTACACCGAGTGCCGGCTGGCCCAGCTGGCCATGGAGATGACCCGGGACATCGACGAGGAGACCGTCGACTTCATCCCGAACTACGACGGTCGGACCCAGGAGCCCACGGTCCTGCCCGCCCGCTTCCCCAACCTGCTCGTGAACGGCTCTGCCGGCATCGCGGTCGGCATGGCCACCAACATCCCGCCGCACAACCTGCGCGAGGTGGCCTCAGGTGTGATGTGGGCCCTCGAGCACCCGGAGGCCTCCCGCGAGGAGCTGCTCGGCGCGCTCATGGAGCGCGTGCCGGGCCCGGACTTCCCCACGGGGGCCCAGATCGTGGGCCGTCGCGGGATCGAGGACGCCTACCGCACGGGTCGTGGCCTGATCACGATGCGAGCGGTCGTCGAGGTGACCGAGGACACCCGCGGCCGCACGATGCTGGTCGTCACCGAGCTGCCCTACCAGGTCAACCCGGACAACCTGCTGGCCAAGATCGTGGACCTGCACAAGCAGGGCAAGATGTCGGGGATCTCGGACATCATCGACCAGTCCAGCGGTGACACGATGCGCCTGGAGATCATCCTGTCCAAGGACGCGGTGGCCAAGGTCGTGCTCAACCAGCTCTACAAGCACACCCAGCTGCGCGAGACGTTCGGGGCCAACATGGTGGCCCTGGTCGACGGTGTCCCACGGACACTTCCCCTGGACGCGTTCGTCCGGCACTGGATCACCCATCAGATCACCGTGATCCGCCGGCGGACCACGCACCGGCTGCGAGTTGCCGAGGAGCGGGCCCACATCCTGCGCGGGCTGCTCAAGGCGATCGACCGGATCGATGAGGTCATCGCCCTGATCCGTGCGTCGAGCTCGGCCGCTGAGGCCCAGGCGGGGCTCATGGAGCTGCTGGAGATCGACGAGATCCAGGCGCAGGCGATCCTCGACATGCAGCTGCGCAAGCTCGCAGCCCTGGAGCGCAACGAGCTCCAGTCCCGCTACGACGCCCTGATGCGCGACATCGCCGAGTACCAGTCGATCCTGGCCAGCGAGCAGCGCCAGCGGACGATCGTCGGCGACGAGCTGTCGGAGATCGTGAACAAGTACGGCGACGAGCGGCGCACCCAGATCGTGGCCGACGAGGGCGACGTGACGGACGAGGACCTGATCGCCGAGCGCGACATCGTCGTGACCCTGACCCGGGGCGGGTACGCCAAGGCCACCGACGTCGGGCTGTACCGGGCCCAGCGGCGCGGTGGGCGCGGGGTGAAGGGCGCCCAGCTGCGCGGCGATGACGTCGTGAGCCACTTCTTCGTCACGACCACCCACCACTGGGTGCTGTTCTTCACCACCAAGGGCAGGGTCTATCGGGCCAAGGGCTACGAGCTCCCCGATGCCGGGCGCGACGCCCGTGGCCAGCACGTGGCCAACCTCCTGGCCTTCCAGCCTGACGAGTCCGTCGCCCAGGTGCTGGATCTGCGGGACTTCGCCACGGCGGACTACCTGGTGCTGGCCACCCGTGACGGCATGGTCAAGAAGAGCCGCCTGCGCGAGTTCGACTCGATCCGCTCCAACGGCCTCGCGGCGATCAACCTGCGTGAAGGCGATGAGTTGATCTCTGCGCAACTGGTCAGCGCCGACGATGAGCTGATGCTCGTCTCGGCCAAGGGCGCGTCCGTGCGGTTCCGGGCCGACGACGCGACCCTGCGTCCCATGGGACGGGCCACCTCGGGGGTCCAGGGGATCCGGCTGCGTCCGGGGGACCACGCCCTGTCCATGGAGGTGGTGCGTCCTGGGTCACACCTGGTGACGGTCACCGATGGCGGCTACGCCAAGCGGACATCCGTGACGGAGTGGCGAACCCAGGGCCGCAACACCTACGGCGTCACCGCCATGAAGCTCGTCGAGCAGCGGGGGTCTCTGGTCGGTGCGCTGATCTGCGAGGAGTCCGACGAGCTGTACGCGATCGCCAGCAACGGTGTGGTCATCCGGACCCGTGTCGACCAGGTCCGGGCCACCGGCCGGGCCACGATGGGTGTGTCCCTGATGGATCTCGCCGAGGCGGACAGCGTGGTCGGCGTGGCCCGATCCGCCGACCTGAGTGAGGACGACGAGGCGCAGGAAGGTGAGGTTCTGGTCGCGGACGAGGGCCCTGGTGGGCAGACCATCGACACCACGCCGCAGCCCCCAGCAGGTGACGAGACAGACGCCCCGGGTGAGGGCGCGGACGAGGACAGCGGGACCGTGAGTCCTGAGGACGAGTGACCCTGGGTCACGGGAAATGGGACAGCCCCGTGACCACGCACCGGGCTGTCCCCGGATGCGCGGTATACCATCGGGGCTGGTCCCACGGTGATCGGAGTGGAGATGGGTGAGCATGTGCAGGGTCAGCCAGGTGCTGATCGTGCTGTCGGTCGCCCCGGTCCCGCGGCGCGGATGACCGGCCCTGACCCGGCCCGGCCCCGTCCCAGTGTGCTGATCCCCCCGGTGACCGCCCCCGCATCGGGCTCGTCGTTCGCCGCGTCGGCGCGGGTCGCTCCCGCCCCCGCTGCACCCGCTCCCGTCGCCCCGATCCCCGGTCCCACGTCCGGTCCTGCGCCTGCGGCCACTCCCACTGCCTCCCCAGCCCCGACGGCTCCGGTCGGTGCGCCGGTGGCCGCAGCCGCCGCCGGCGCGACCGTCGCGGGGCTTGCGGCATCAGCGCCCGCGCCAGCGCCCGTGGATCAGGGTGCCCGGACGGCCAGCTCGCCCCAGGTGCCGGTGGCCGGAGCTCCCGCCCAGCCGCGACCGCAGCAGACCAGCGTCGCCCGGGTCGCGCGCAGCGCTGTCCGGCCCTCGTCCGGTCCTCGTGCCGCCCGCGTCTTCCTGACCCACGTCGACCCGTGGTCGGTGATGAAGCAGGCGTTCCTGCTGTCCCTGGCCCTGGCTGTGATCATCCTCGCGGCCTCCGCGGCCCTCTGGTTCGCCCTGGACTCTGCGGGGATCATCGATGCGATCACGCGAACCGCGACCGACGTGGGCGGTGAGAGTGGGGCCACCGTCACCGGGTTCCTCGACTTCGGCAAGATCATGGGCGCCGCGCTGGTCGTCGCAGGGATTGAGACGGTGCTCGTCACGGCCCTGTGCACGCTGCTGGCCTTCATGTACAACCTGTCGGTCGGCATCGGTGGCGGCCTCGAGGTCACCTTGTCTGAGGAGGACTGAGACGGCGTTTGGGTCCCACTGTGGTGCTGGGGTACCCTTTCCGACGGTGCGCGAGACGCATCGGCGGGCCTATAGCTCAGACGGTTAGAGCGCTTCCCTGATAAGGAAGAGGTCAGAGGTTCAAGTCCTCTTAGGCCCACGCGCAGCGAGCTGGCTCGATGCGAATCCCCGGGAGGTCATCCATGCTGAAGAAGGTCCTGCTGCTCGCGGCTATCGCTGCTGCCGGTTATGTCGCCTACAGCCGTGTCACCCAGGCGCAGGAGGAGCGGGACCTCTGGAACGAGGCGACGTCCGCTCCTGACCTCCGCTGATCCACGGGGACGTAGCTCAACTGGCAGAGCACCGCCTTTGCAAGGCGGGGGTTAGGGGTTCAAGTCCCCTCGTCTCCACGCATGACTGTGGCCCCGGGGAACTCCCCGGGGCCACAGTCATGCGTGCCAGGAACGCAGTGGGGACTTGGGAGGAGGCTCGCCAGCGGCGAGCCGACGGCTCCCCTCGTCTCCAGGTGACGATTCCGCCGAGAATCCTCCCCGAAGGCCACCGGCACTCGCCCCAACCGGCAAGGGCACGCCCCGGCACAACCACCCCTCGGCGCACACCCGCCCCACCCCTACACCTCCCACCCTCCAGCCCACCCCACAGCCCGACCCTGCCCACCCCCATGACCTGTGGCAGGATTCCGGCCATGACCACAGCCGTTCTGCACACGTCCCTCGGGGACATCCGCGTGACCCTCTTCGACAACCACGCCCCGAAGACGGTGAAGAACTTCGTCGGGCTCTCTGACGGCTCCCTGGAGTGGACCGATCCGCGGACCGGTCGTCCGGGCGAGGGCGCCCTGTACACCGACGTGATCTTCCACCGCGTGATCCGAGGATTCATGATCCAGGGTGGGGATCCCACCGGGACCGGTCGGGGGGGACCGGGTTATAGGTTCGCCGACGAGTTCCACCCGGAGCTGGTCTTCGATCGCCCCTACCTGCTGGCCATGGCCAATGCCGGCCCAGGCACCAACGGCAGCCAGTTCTTCATCACGGTCGGCAAGACCCCGCACCTGAACCGCAAGCACACCATCTTCGGCGAGGTGGCCGACCAGCCCAGCCGGGACGTCGTGGACGCGATCGCCACGACTCCGGTGGGCGCAGGTGACCGTCCCACGACCGATGTCGTCATCACCTCGGTGACCATCGAGCAGTGAGCTACGGCCTGCCGGCGGAGGCCGCCCCGCCCGCCCCGGTCTGCTACCTGCACCCGGAGCGGGAGACGTGGATCCAGTGCACCCGGTGTGAACGTCCGATCTGTCCGGAGTGCATGACGGCCGCCGCCGTCGGCTACCAGTGCCCCGAGTGCGTGCGTGCCGGGGCAGCCACGATCCCCGCGTCGCGCACGGTGTTCGGCGGGAAGCTCACCCGCGACGGCGCGGTCACCATGTCCCTGATGGGGGCCTGCGCCTTCCTCTTCGTCACCATCACCCTGCTCGACCTGGCCGGAGGCCTGGCTCGGTGGGGAATGCAGCCCCTGTCCATCGCCCTGGATGATCAGTGGTTCCGGTTGATCTCCTCGATCTTCCTGCATGCCGGCTGGCTGCACATCGGATTCAACATGTACGTGCTCTACATCCTCGGTCCGCCGCTGGAGCGTGTCCTGGGACATGGTCGGTTCCTGACCCTGTACATGCTCTCGGGCATCGGGGGCTCGGTCGCCTCCTACTGGTTCTCGCCGGTGAACACCTTGTCGGTGGGAGCCAGTGGTGCGATCTTCGGCCTGATGACCGCCTGGGTCGTCGTGGGACGGCGCCTGGAGCGGGATGTCACCCAGATCCTGGTCCTGCTGGGGATCAACGTCGCGTTGGGATTCTTCCTCGGTGGTGTGGACTGGCGGGCGCACCTCGGGGGCGCGGTGACGGGCGCCGTGGTCGCACTCATGCTCACCACCGGCCGGGGCCGGGAGGGTCGCGCCCAACTCGGCCGGCAGACCGCGGCCGCTGGAGCAGTCCTGGTCGGGCTCATCCTGCTGACCGTCGTCCGCAGTGCACAGATCCAGGACATGGTCCCTGCTCTGCTGGGCTGAGACCTCGGGGTACGATTCGGCCCTGTTGTTGCTTCTCGGTTGACGCGTCGTGCGTGCCGAGGTGGCCAGAGAGGAAGTCATGCCGGAGTCCAAGGGCCGGGGAACCCCGAAGTCGCGACCTGCGCCGCCGGTTCCCAAGAAGGACGTCCCCACCGTCTCCCCGCGGTGGCTGGTGCCCGTCATGCTCGCCTGCTTCATCATCGGGCTGCTGTGGATAGTCCTCTACTACATCGCGCCGGGAATGCCCGTGCTGGAGACGTTCGGGCGCTGGAACATGGCGATCGGCTTCGGTCTGATCATGGTGGGGTTCGGGCTGTCCACGAAGTGGCGCTGAGCAGGACGAACCCCACCATTTCGCCTGTATGGGACCGGGATCCGGTGACCCGCATCACGTTCTGTCACCAGGTGTCGTGAGGCGTCAGGGTCGGAGTCCTGGCACGAACAGCAACACAGAGTGAGCAGCAGGAAACCCACGGACATCGGATTACACCGATGTAGTTCTGTCCCCAGTTGTGGATAACCCTGTGGACGGCCACGCGTCCACCGTCACGTCGGTGAAGGGCAGCCGAGGTTCCAGCCAGGGGAACACCCAGGTGAAGAGCACGGCGACAAGGGCCACGAAGGCCACAGCGGCGATCAGGGCCCGGACCGCCGTGGGGCCGGGCAGGTGGTTCCAGAGCCAGGCGTACATCTATCGGCCCGCCTCGATCTCCGGCGGAATCTCCCCGTCGGACTTGTCGTAACGGGTGGCGAGGTCGCCCCACCAGATCCATCGTGTCGTGCTCCCCCAGCGGGGGTTGCAGGTGGTCAGCGTGATCAGCCGGTCGGTGGGGGTGGCGCCGGGCTCCCCGGGGACCGGGTCGATGACCCAGGTGTCGGCGGGGCTGACGATCTGGTCACGGCGAAGGGTGTACTCGTACCAGGAGTCCTGGGTCTCGACGAAGACCGCATCACCGACCTGCAGTCGGTCGATGTCACGGAACGGCTCCCCGTTCGTCGCGCGATGGGCTGCGACGGCGAAGTTCCCCTCCTCGCCGGGCAACTGCGTCTGTGGGTAGTGGCCGATCCCACGGGCGAGGTCGTCCATCTCCACGCTCTCCAGCACGGGCATCCCCCAGACCTGATCGCTCAGGCGCGGGATGTACATCAGGGCGAAGGCAGTCCCGATCTCCGGGCGGGTCTCGGCCGGCTCCTCGCCGGAGTCACCGGAGCCACTCGGACTGTCCTCCTGAGCCCAGGAGGTCTGCAGATCCGCGGCCGCCTGGTCGGCAGCCCTCTGGGCGGTCACATTGGTCCACAGCAGCTGGTAGACGACGAAGAGCAGCAGCAGGACGCCGACGGTGATCAGCACCTCGCCGAGGACGCCCACGGCCGTCCAGACTGGCGCCGCCCTCCGTTGCGGGGCCTCCTCCTGCGTCTGCGGGGTCGTCATGGCACCACCTGGGCGTCGTTGGTGCTCACGGGTCCGGTGTAGGCCGGGAGGACCAGCTCGCGGGAGGCCTTCTGCTCGTAGCTCATGCCCACCACCGCGGCCCACTCGCGGAAGAACCGGACGGACTCGTCCTCCTCGAGCGCCGTGGTCATGCGCTCGAGGTCACCGACTCCCTGGATCACGAACGGAGGGGAGTACACCTGGCCCTGGAGGATCACCGTGTTGCCGACGCACCGCACGGCGCTCGTGTTGATCAACCGCTGTCCCATGACAGTGACCCCGGACGCCCCGGAACGCCACAGGGCGTTGACGACCCCCTGGACATCCTGCTGGTGAACGATGTAGTCGTCACCGGTCAGCCCGTCAGGCAGCGGGTTGGGAGCCTGAGCATCGTCGAGTGTCACGGTGACACCTGGCCCGACGACCTCGGTCAGTCCCACCGCGGGGGAGAGCTCAGCGATGCGCTGCGTGCTGCTCTCCAGGGCGGTCCCGGGATCGCCGAGGGACTGCAGGGCCGCAACCTCGGCGATGAGCCGGTCGACATCGCCCTGCAGTGCGACGTTCTGCTCGGCGCGGGCGGCGATCGCATCACGCAGACCGCCGGTGCGATCCAGGCGCAGGATGCCGTCCTCAGATGCTGTGGCGCTCGCGATGAACAGGGCCCCGGCGATCGCGAACACCCCGCCCGCGATGAGGCCAGGCCAGGTCGGTCGGATCCGACGCCCTGGTTTCGGCTGCACGGGCTCGGTGCTCCGGGTGGGATCGAGGACCTCGGTCCCACCCTCGGCCGGGCGCGCCGCATCCACGGATTCGGGGCCGGGCGCGCCGAGGGGTGGGTGCACATGCCTACGGTACCCGCGACAATGGGTCCGTGACTGCACGCATCCTGATCGTGGACAACTACGACTCGTTCGTCTTCAACCTGGCCCAGTACCTGGCGCAACTCGGTGCCGACGTCGACGTCCGGCGCAACGACGAGGTGACCACCGGGGATGCCGGGACCTATGACGGCGTGCTGCTGTCCCCGGGACCGGGTGACCCGCACGATGCTGGGGTGTGCATGGACATGGTCAGTGCCTGTGCGGGGATCGTCCCGTTGTTCGGGGTGTGCCTGGGTCATCAGGCCATCGGCGCAGCCTTCGGCGGGGTCGTTTCGCGCGCGCCGGAGCTGGTGCATGGCAAGACCTCGATGGTGCGCCACACAGGCCTGGGCGTGCTGGCCGGGCTTCCCGACCCGTTCCGAGCAACCCGGTACCACTCCCTGGCCGTCGAGCGGGACTCGGTCCCCGCGGAGCTGGAGATCACGGGCTGGACCGAATCCGGTGTCGTGATGGCCCTACGACATCGCGAGTTCGACATCGAGGGCGTCCAGTTCCACCCCGAGTCGGTGCTCACCGAGGGCGGGCACCTGATGCTGGCCAACTGGTTGGCCCGGTGCGGTGACCAGGATGCGATCCACCGCGCTGACGGGCTGGCCCCAGTCGTGGGTTCGGCGTCGAGGGCCTGAGACGCACGAGGGCCCTGGCCCGTCGCGTACGGAGCCCTTGTCGTCTCCTGGTGCCAGGAGCCGCACGCCCGGTGGTATCAGCCGAAGGCGACGCGGAGGCGGCCCACGGCCTCGGCCAGAACCTCGGGTCGCTTGCAGAAGGCCCACCTGACCCAGGACTGACCCACTGACGGGTCGTCGCAGAGGGGGGCAACCGGAATGGCCACGACCCCGGCCCGCTGCGGCAGCTCGGCGCAGAACGACTGGCCGCTGGCATAGCCCACACCGGTGACATCCGTCAGGAGGAAGTAGGTCCCCTGGCTGGGCAGGACCTCAAGGCCGATCTCGCTCAGCCCGGCGCCCAGCAGGTCGCGCTGATGGGACAGCGTGGCGCGGAAGGTCCTCCAGTACGACGGCGGAAGCCCGGTCAGGCCCTCGGCCACGGCCCACTGGAACGGACCGCCGGACACATAGCTCAGGTGCTGGCGGATGACCCGGACCGCTGCGATCAGGTCTGCGGGACCGGTTGCCCACCCCACCTTCCACCCCGTGAAGGACAGGCTCTTGCCTGCGGATCCCACCGTGATCGTGCGCTGCGCCATGCCCGGCAGCGTCGCGATCGGGACATGGGGGTGTCCGTCGAACCAGAGGTGCTCGTAAGCCTCGTCGGCCAGCACGACGAGGTCGGCGGCGATTGCCTCGGCGGCGAGGGCGCCCAGCTCAGCCTCGGTGAGGACAGCACCTGTGGGGTTGTGTGGCGAGTTGAGGATCAGCATCCGGCTCCGCCCCGTGATGCGTGCCCGGAGTGCCACTGGATCGGGACGGAATGTCCCTGGGACAGGTGGGACACCGACCCGCACGCCGCCGGCTAGGTCGATGGCCGCGGCGTAGAGGTCGAACCAGGGTTCGAGTACGAGGACCTCGTCGCCGGGTTCCACGAAGGCCAGCACCGTGGCGACGATCGCCTCGGAGGCACCGGTGGTCACGACGACGTCCGTGGCCGGATCCCACGCCAACCCGTACCAGGCCTCCTGATGGGCGCTGATCGCCGACCGCAGCTCGGGCAGTCCGTGCACGGGTGGGTACTGCGCCCCACGGCCCTCGCGGATCGCGGCCAGGGCGGCGTCCCGGACCAGCGCGGGCCCGTCCGTGTCCGGGAATCCCTGACCCAGGTTGAGCGCGCCGACGGACGCGGCCAGGGCGGACATCTCGCCGAAGATGCTGCGTCGGTGGGGCTGCATACGCGCTACGAGGGGGTGGGTCACTGGCCCACCCCAGCCGAGGACTGTCGCAGGGACATGTGGGTCATCTCCCGACGCTGCCCGACCGTGAGACGGCCGTGCTCGCGCGCCGCAGCAACGGCCGGGGGGTGAGTTGGGCGGCCAGCGCCAGGGCGCTGTAGCGCGTGGAGGGGACACTCACCGACCGACCAGATCGCGCGGCCCGCAGGCCGTCGCGGGCGACACGTCGCGAATCCAGCCAGGCCCACCGCGGGAAGGAGCTGAGGTCCATGTCAGCGCGCTCGTGGAACTCCGTGCGGGTGAACCCCGGGCAGAGCGCCGTGGCGGTCACCCCGCTCCCGGAGAAGCTCGGAGCCGAGACCCTCCGTGAAGACCGTGACCCAGGACTTGGCGGCGGAATAGGTGCCCATGGGCACCCAGCCGGCCACACTCGACACGTTGATCACGTGTCCCCGCCCCCGCTGGACCATGCCAGGCAGAGCTGCGTGGGTCAGGCGCAGAGTGGCCCGCACCAGCACGTCGAGGAGGCGCTCCTCGTCGGCGAGGCTGCCCGCGACGAAGGCCTGGTTGACCCCGAACCCGGCGTTGTTCACCAGGAGGTCGATCGGCCGGTCGCCGTCGGCGAGACGCTGCATCACCAGGGTGCAGCCGTCGTCGGTGGACAGGTCGGCCGTGAGGACCTCCACGTGAATCCCGTGCTCGTCGGCGAGCCGCTCGGCCAGGGCCTCCAGGCGCCCGGTGTCGCGGGCCACGACGACCAGGTCCGAGCCCTCCGAAGCCAATTCCTCGGCAAAGGCCTGGCCGATGCCAGCCGTGGCGCCGGTGATGCATGCAGTCATGGTCCTCAGTCTGCCCCAGTGGGTCAGGGCAGTGTGTCGGGCCATCCCCGGGCGATGTCGGCCACGATTGCGATCGGGTCGCCCTCGACAGTGGACCAGCCCCGCAGACGGGCCGAGGCCGCTGGTCCAGGGTCGGCACCGGTGCTGGTCACGTGGACCACGGGCGCGTCCGGCCAGTCGAGACCCGCGGGGCTGGGATCGGGCAGGGGCCCGTCCACCAGGACGTAGGCCACGACACCTCGTCGGGACGCCCGTTGGGAGAACCCCAGGGCCGGCACGGCTCGGTTGGCCTCCCCGGAGCTGACCAGGATCAACGGACCCTCGACGTGGGCGGCCGTGATCGCAACCGCTTGGTCGGCCACCCAGGCGGCGATGCCCAGACGGTCGTCAGCTGCCTCCGCGATGTCGCGGCGCTGCCGGTGCGGGATCACCACCGGGATGCCCCACCCCCCGAGCACGCCGGCCAGCTCGCGCCGCTGCTCGTCAGGCGAGCCCGGAACGAGCGAGGGGCACAGGACGACCGTGACGCCGGACATGGTCAGTCCAGGCCGAGATCGGCCAGCTGGTAGGCGGCGAAGTACTCCAGACCCGCGTCGGCGATCATCCCCGCCGCACCCCGCTCGACGATCACGGCCACGCCCACCACCTCCGCCCCGGCCTCGCGCAGCGCCTCGACGGCGGTCATCACCGACCCGCCGGTGGTCGAGGTGTCCTCGACGGCCAGGACACGCCGGCCGACGACGTCGGGGCCCTCGATGCGCCGCTGCAGACCGTGCGCCTTCTCGGCCTTGCGGACGACGAAGGCGTCCAGGTGCTGGCCGCGCGCCGCCGCAGCGTGCAGCATCGCGGTGGCCACGGGGTCGGCACCCAGGGTGAGGCCGCCCACGGCGTCGTAGGACAGGTCCTTGGTCAGGTCGAGCATCACCTCGCCCACCAGTGGTGCCGCGTGTCCGTCCAGGGTCACCCGACGCAGGTCCACGTAGTAGTCAGCCTCACGTCCCGAGGACAGCACGACCTTGCCGTGCACGACGGCCTTGGTCCGGATCTGGTCGAGGAGCTGCTCGCGCGCGTTGGTCACGACGCCAACCCTAGGTCCTGGACCGCACCGCTCGGCGCAGCGGTCCACGGGGGCGCCGCTGACCGTCGCGTCAGCTGGCCGGCTCGACGGCAGGGGCGTCCGCCGCGGCCTGGCGGCGGTGGCGGAACGTCTCGATCCCGATCGGGATGATCGACAGCCCGACGATGCCGATCAGGATGAGTTCGATGTGGTCCTTCACGAACGGGATGCTGCCCAGGTAGTAGCCCAGGAGCGTGACCCCGGTCGCCCACAGGACTCCACCGATCGTGGAGTACAGCACGTAGGTGCGCAGCTCCATCCGCCCCACCCCGGCCATGGCCGTGATGAACGTGCGCACGATCGGCACGAACCTGGCCAGGACGATGGCGCGGGACCCGTACTTGTCGAAGAAGGAGTGCGTCTTGTCGACGTACTCCTGGCGGAAGAACCTGGAGTCCGCCCGGCTGAACAGCGGGGGACCCGCCCGGTAGCCGATCCAGTAGCCCGTCAGGTTGCCCGCGACGGCGGCGATGGACAGCAGCACGCAGGCCACCTGGATGGGGATGTCGATCACGCCGCTGGCGATGAACAGGCCCACCATGAACAGCAGTGAGTCACCCGGGAGGAAGAACCCGATGAGCAGCCCGCACTCGGCGAAGATGATGCCCAGGGCGATCCAGAAGGCCGCTGTTCCGAACCGGTCGAGGTTCTGCGGGTCGAGCCACTCAGGACCGAGGCTGCTCACGATGGTGGGGACCGCGGACGCGACGGACAGGCTCATGCTCACCTGACAAGGTTACTCCGCTGCGCCGGGGGCTCGGCCCAGATGGACGCGGGCCCAGCTGTGCATGGCGATCGCCGCGGCGGCGGCCACGTTGATGGACCGGGTGGATCCGTACTGGTTGATCGACAGGACCGCCGCGGCACCGGCCAGTGCCGCTGGACTCAGTCCGGGTCCCTCCTGGCCGAAG
Organism: uncultured Actinomycetes bacterium; assembly: GCA_963747335.1. Lineage (GTDB taxonomy): Bacteria > Actinomycetota > Actinomycetes > S36-B12 > CAIYMF01 > Prado023. The sequence goes on from CAVVEV010000008.1 coordinate 211,005, forward strand.
AGCAGGACGCATCCCCGGGGCATCGCGTAGGAGTCGATGGGGACGGCCCCGGGCACCACGTCGATGGCCAGGATCGGCAACCGAGCCCCCCGCGCCCAGTCCGCGAGGTCGGTGGGATCGGGGTGGTGCGTGATGCGCAGGTAGGCGTCGGTGACCATCGCGCCGCGCCGGTTCCAGCGCCGCCGGCCCACGACGTGCACGCCGGCGACGTTGAACGCGTTGGCGGTGCGCACGATCGAGCCGATGTTCAGGTCGTGCTCGATGTTCTCGATCGCCACATGCAGCGGCGATCTCCGGGTGTCGAGGTCGGCCATGATCGCCTCGACCGTCCAGTACCGGTAGGCGTCCACGACGTTGCGGGCGTCGCCGTGGGCCAGCAGGTCCCGATCCAGCCGGGGGTCCTCCGGCCACGGCAGGGGATGGGGTCCGACGGGCACGCGGCCAAGCCTACGAGCGCGATTTCCGCCGCGGGACCCGCCGCCCGTAGAATCCTGCGCGGTGGCGTGTCCGAGCGGCCAAAGGAGCACGACTCGAAATCGTGTGTGGGTGATGAGCCCACCGTGGGTTCGAATCCCACCGCCACCGCCAGGCTGCAGAACGACCCGGATGGGTCACACGACGGCCCGGACCCGACCAGGGTCCGGGCTGTCGTCGCTCCGGGACCGTGCCCCGGAGCGCAGGGCCTCGGCGGCGGCCCGGGCGTAGGCTTGGCGCTGGTGGCGTGTGACCCACGGCCATCCCCCGCGCCGATGCTCCAGGAGTCCCCATGAGTCCCGTCCACGACCTGCTCACCGAACAGATCGGGCACGAGTTCTTCGCGTCCCAGCAGTACGTCGCCATCGCGGTCTGGTACGACCAGCAGGCGCTGCCGCAGCTCGCCGCACACTTCTACGCCCAGGCGGTCGAGGAGCGCAACCACGCGATGATGATCGTGCAGTACCTGATGGACCGTGAGGCCGACGTCGTGATCCCCGGGGTGCCGCCGGTGCGCAACGAGTTCGCCTCCGTGGTCGAGCCGCTCGAGCTGGCCCTGACCCAGGAGCGCCTGGTGACCTCGCAGTTCGAGGCGCTGATCGCGCTCGCGCGGGCGGAGTCCGACTATCTCGGCGAGCAGTTCATGCACTGGTTCCTCAAGGAGCAGGTCGAGGAGGTCGCGTCCATCTCGACGTTGCTGCAGGTGGGCCGGCGGGTGGGCGAGAACGTCATGCTCCTCGAGGACTACCTGGCGCGTGAGACCGGTTCCGGCGAGGGCGGCGCGGACCCGACCGCTCCCGCGGCAGCCGGCGGGGCGCTGTAGGGGCTGCGGCGCCCGAGCCACGCCACGAGTCACATCACTGTAGTTACACGCGTGTGAGTTATCCCCAGCTGTGCATGACCTGGGGATTGTGGATGCCCACCACTGTTGTCGGCGGGCACCGTTAGGGTGAGCGACGTGGCACTGGCGCTCTACCGGACCTACCGGCCGGGCTCGCTGGCCGAGGTGATCGGCCAGGAGCACGTGACCGAGCCGCTCGCGCGCGCCCTCGAGTCGGGTCGCACCCATCACGCGTACCTCTTCTCCGGTCCGCGCGGGTGCGGCAAGACCTCGACTGCGCGGATCCTGGCCCGCTCGCTGAACTGCGAGCAGGGACCGACGTCGCAGCCCTGTGGGACGTGCCGCAGCTGCGTCGAGCTGGCCCCGAACGGCCCCGGCTCCATGGATGTCGTGGAGCTCGACGCCGCCACGCATCGAGGCATCGACGACGCCCGGGACCTGCGCGAGAAGGCGATCTACGCGCCGGCCGCCAGCCGGTTCAAGATCTACATCATCGACGAGGCCCACCAGTTGACCAATGAGGCGGCCAACGCCCTGCTCAAGCTGGTCGAGGAGCCCCCGCCGCACCTGCGGTTCATCTTCGCCACGACCGAGCCGGACAAGATCATCCCGACGATCCGATCGCGCACCTTCCACTACGGCTTCCGGCTGGTGGCGGCCCGGACCCTGGCCGAGCACCTCGGCTCGGTGTGCCGGTCGGAGGGTGTCCCTGCCGAGACACCCGCGCTGGCGATCGTGGCCCGGGCCGGAGCGGGCAGCGTCCGTGACAGCCTGTCCGTGCTGGGTCAGCTGCTGGCGGGGGCCGGACCTGAGGGCCTGACCTATGCCGATGCGATCTCCGCCCTGGGCCTGACCGACACCAGCCTCATCGACGACTTCGTCGCAGCACTCTCGGCGGGTTCTGCGGCCGACATGTTCGGCATCGTGGACACCGTGATCTCGGCCGGTCACGACCCGCGCAGGTTCGTCACCGACATCCTGGACCGGTTGCGCGACCTGATCATCCTGCGCGCCGACCACGAGGCCCTGGCCAAGGGACTGATCGACGTCCCAGACGATGAGGGCCAGCGGATGGTGGGGCAGGCCCAGTCCCTGGGACTGGCCGAGCTGTCCGTGGCGGCTGATCGGGTCAGTGCCGGTCTCGGCCAGATCAAGGGCGCCACGGCTCCTCGGCTGCAGCTCGAGCTGCTCTGCGCCCGGCTGGCGCTGCCCTCGCCGGCCGACGACCTCAGCTCCGTCCTGGCTCGGTTGGACCGCCTGGAGCGCGGTGGCGCCACCTCACCGCCAGCTGCGGCGTCGGTCCCGAGCGGGAACGACTCCGCCCGGCGCCGAACCGCCCCGGTGCCCGTGGCCGATGAGAGTGCGGCGATGGGCGCGACCGGTGCCGATCAGGCGGGGCGGCGGCCCGAGCTCTCCCCGCCCACGTCCGGTCCCCCGCCTCGACCTGGCAGCTCCCCGGCACCGGGCGCGCCTCCGCGCCGACCGGAGCTGCGCCGGGACGCGTCCGCCGCCGGACGCGCTTCGGCCGTTGCCGAGGGCGATGCGCCGCAGGTCTCGTTCGCTGCACCGCCGGGAACGCCCGATCCGAGCGGCGCGGGCGACAGTGGCCGCGCGGAGTCCCGGCCCGTGACCGCGCACGCTCCGGCCGTGGCTCTGGCGCCAGCTGAGCCTGCCGCCGCGACCGGGACTGCTCCCACCGGGACTGCCTCCACCGGGACTGCCCCACCGGGGCGCCCACGGCGCAGTCGCCAGCGCGCCCCGGTGCGGCATCGGCCGGTGACGAGTCGGCGCTCACCCGGATCCGGGACGCGTGGCCGGCCATCCTCGATCGCCTGGCATCCTCCAGCCGAGTCGCCTGGACCGCATTCCACGCCGCCAGCCCGGTGTCGTGCACCAATGGGGCCCTGGCCGTGGCGGTCGCCGAGCCGGGGAATGTCCGTGCGATCGCCCAGCGCGGCCATGATGAGCGGCTGCGCCAGGCCATCCTCGACGTCCTGGCCATGGATCTCTCGATCGATGTGCTGCACGACCCCGAGCCGGCCAGACCGGCACTGCCCGAGGGGGACGGGAACGCGGCCACCGCCCCGCTGGGGACGACCGCCCCAGCCGTGTCGCGGCCGCCGGCGTCGTCGGGACCCTCGGCACCGGCGTCCCCGGGCGCCACCTCCCGGACCTCGCGCCCGGCTGACGTGGTCCGGGAGGCTGGATCCGCGCCATCGGGGGCCGACGACGCCGATGAGCCGAGTCCCGACGATCCGGACCTCGATCCCGGTGGCACCCAGGGTCTGGCCCTGATCACCAGGGAGCTCGGCGCCCGTCCCATCGGTGAGATCGACCACTCCTAGGGGCTGGGCATGTACGAGGGGATCATCCAGGACGTCATCGACGGGCTGTCCCGCCTGCCCGGGATCGGGCCCAAGGGCGCCCAGCGGATCGCCTTCCACCTGCTCAAGGCCGACCCCCAGGAGGTCGCGGACCTCGCCCAGGCCCTGCTCACCCTGCGCGAGAAGGTCCAGTTCTGCGAGATCTGCGGCAACGTGTCCCAGGAGCAGACCTGCGGGATCTGCCGGGACCCACGCCGCGATCCGTCGCTGCTCTGCGTCGTCGAGGAGAGCAAGGACGTCGTCGCGATCGAGCGCACCCGTGAGTTCCGTGGCCGCTACCACGTCCTGGGTGGGGCGATCAGCCCGATGGAGGGCATCGGACCCGACGACCTGCGCATCAGGGAGCTCATGGCGCGCCTGGCTGATGGGTCCGTCGTCGAGGTGATCCTGGCCACGGACCCCAACCTGGAGGGGGAGGCCACGGCCACCTATCTGGCGCGCCTGATGAGCACACTCGGCCTGGCCGTGTCACGGTTGGCCAGTGGGCTGCCCGTAGGAGGAGACCTCGAGTTCGCTGACGAGGTCACCCTTGGCCGGGCGTTCGAGGGTCGACGACGGATCGGAGGGCAGGCATGAGTGTCGACGAGGCACCCATCGAGGGGGCGATGGCGGTGCTCAGCACGCCCGCGACCCCGGTCGAGGACGACCTGGTGACCCTGGCCGACGGACTCGCCGAGGCCTCTGCCCGGTTCGTTCAGGCCACCGAGGCCGTGGCCGCGGGAATCGGTGAGGACCACGCGATCGCGATCCTGCTGCTGGAGGTCTCCGACGTCCTGGCCATGGGCGCCCGCCTCGGTGCGATCGACGACGTCGTGCCCGAGGGCCGCTTCGAGCCGGATGCGGGGGTCGAGCCCGACGTCGATCGCCTCCGCGCGGCCCTCGCCGAGCGACTGGCACCGGTCGACTCCTACATCGAGGTGTTCGACCCCTACGCCAGCCCCGAGCTGGTGGCGGGCCGGCTCTCCGATGACCTCACCGCCATCGTCTCCGACCTCCTGCACGGGCTCGCGCACCACACCGCCGGGCGCACCCTGGAGGCGCTGTGGTGGTGGCAGACGACCTACCTGAGCTCCTGGGGCGACTCCGGGGCGATGGCGCTGCGTGCGCTGCGCTCGCTGGTCTCCCATGTGCGCGCGGGTGCCCCACTCGAGGTGGCTGGCGAGTCCGACAGGTAGTCGCGGCCCAGGTGTCCCCGTCCGGCCGTCAGGGGTCGGCCAGAGACGATCAGGGCGGCCGCCCTGTGCGACCCCCTAGAATTGGGTCCCGGTACGCAGCCCACCACAACCGGGAGCTCTCGCGCATGGCCCTGATCGTCCAGAAGTACGGGGGATCCTCCGTTGCCGATGCCCCCAGCGTGCGCCGTGTGGCCAAGCGCATTGTGGACACCAAGCGGGCCGGCAACGACGTGGTCGTGGTCGTGTCGGCGATGGGCGACTCCACCGATGAGCTCCTGGACCTGGCCAACGAGGTCAGCCCGAACCCACCGGGGCGTGAGCTCGACATGCTGCTGACGGCCGGTGAGCGGATCTCGATGGCGGTGCTGGCGATGGCCATCCACGACCTCGGTGAGGAGGGCCGGTCCTACACGGGTTCCCAGGCCGGGCTCATCACCGACTCCGCGCACGGTGCCGCCCGGATCATCGATGTGACGCCCGGTCGGATCCGGCATGCGATCACCGACGGGGCGATCCCGATCGTGGCCGGCTTCCAGGGTGTGTCCTACGACAGCAAGGACATCACGACCCTGGGCCGCGGCGGATCGGATACCACCGCGGTCGCCCTCGCCGTCGCCCTGGACGCCGACGCATGCGAGATCTACACCGACGTCGACGGCGTCTTCTCGGCTGACCCGCGCGTGGTGCCCCTGGCTCGTCAGGTGCCGCGGATCAGCTATGAGGAGATGCTCGAGCTGGCGGCGGCCGGCGCCAAGGTGCTGCACCTGCGCTGCGTCGAGTACGCGCGTCGGGCCAGCATGCCGATCCACGTCCGCTCCTCGTTCTCGGAGAAGCAGGGCACCTGGGTCCTCAACTCGACCGACCCGCTGCCCGCAGCGGCCGATTCCGCCGGAGGGGCGACTGTGGAGCAACCGATCATCGCGGGGGTCGCCCATGACCTCAACGACTGCAAGATCACCGTGGTGGGCGTCCCCGACCGGCCGGGCGAGGCTGCGCAGATCTTCCAGGCTGTCGCCGATGCCGGCGTCAACGTGGACATGATCGTCCAGAACGTGTCACTGGGGGAGTCCGGACGCACCGACGTGACGTTCACCTGCCCGGTGGCCTCGCGCCAGGAGGCTCTCGACGCCCTGCGACGCGAGCAGGACGTCATCGGGTTCGAGGATCTCGCCTCGGATGCGGGTATCGCCAAGGTCTCGCTGATCGGGGCAGGGATGCGTTCCCACCCCGGGGTCTCGGCGACCTTCTTCAAGGCAATGGCTGATGCGGGCATCAACATCACCATGATCACCACGTCCGAGATCCGGATCTCCGTCGTGACCAGCCAGGATGCGGCCACGAAGGCAGTCAGGGCGCTGCACACCGCCTTCGGCCTTGACGCCGACGGTGAGGCGGTCGTGTACGGGGGAACGGGTCGATGAGCGTCAACGTCGCGGTCGTGGGAGCCACCGGCCAGGTCGGCGCCGTGATGCGCCGCCTGCTCGACGAGTCCGGGATCGATGTCGCGTCGGTCCGCTTCTTCGCCAGTGCCCGGTCTGCGGGATCCACGCTCCCGTGGCGCGGGCTCGACATCGTCGTCGAGGACGCCGCCACCGCCGACCCGTCGGGGATCGACATCGCGCTGTTCTCCGCCGGCGGGTCGACGTCCACGGCGCTGGCGCCGGTGTTCGCCGCCGCGGGCGCGATCGTCATCGACAACTCCTCGGCCTGGCGGATGGACCCCGACGTTCCCCTGGTCGTGTCCGAGGTCAACCCTGAAGCCCTGGCGAACATCCCGAAGGGGATCGTGGCCAACCCCAACTGCACCACGATGGCGGCCATGCCGGTCCTGGCCCCACTGCACGCGGAGGCTGGTCTGCGCCGGCTGGTCGTGAGTTCCTACCAGGCGGTCTCGGGCAGCGGGCTCGCCGGTGTCGAGGAGCTCGCCGGGCAGGTTCGGGCTGCAGTGGCCCAGGACATGACCGCACTGACCCATGACGGATCGGCCGTGACCCTTCCGGTGCCCACGAAGTACGTCGCACCCATCGCGTTCGACGTGATCCCGCTCGCGGGCAGCATCGTGGACGATGGTTCCGGGGAGACCGACGAGGAGCAGAAGCTGCGCAACGAGTCCCGCAAGATCCTGGGGATCCCGGATCTCGCAGTCTCAGGCACATGCGTGCGGGTCCCGGTCTTCACCGGCCACAGCCTGAGCATCAACGCCGAGTTCGATCGGCCGCTGTCGGTGCAACGGGCGCGGGAGCTGCTGGAGGCAGCCCCGGGCGTGGTGTGGTCCGACGTGCCCACACCGCTCCAGGCTGCCGGTGCCGATCCGTCCTACGTGGGACGCCTGCGCTCGGATCCGGGTGTCCCCGGGGGGCGTGGCCTGGCCCTGTTCCTGTCGAGTGACAACCTGCGCAAGGGCGCGGCGCTCAACGCCGTGCAGATCGCTGCCCTCCTGGCGCAGCGCGCCTGAACCTGCCGGGTCACCGCCGGCGGCGGTTTGGGCTGGCGGTCGGCGTGCGGCTAGAATCAGGCCCGCGAACGGGATGTGGCGCAGCTTGGTAGCGCGCTTCGTTCGGGACGAAGAGGTCGTGGGTTCGAATCCCGCCATCCCGACACATGAGAAGGGCCCCGGGCTTGTCCCGGGGCCCTTCTCATGTGGACGGTACTGGCGGGGTTCGGGAGGAGGCCGCGAAGCGGCCGACGGCTCCCGCCATCCTGAGGGGCGCCGTACTCGGGGAACGGCTCACCGTAGATCCCACCGAACAGGGAAAGGCCCTGACGCCCAACCCCACCCCCCAGCGCCCGACCCACCCCCTACCCCGCCACCACCGTCAGCACCGTCGCCTCGGGCCGGCACGCCAGCCGGATCGGGGTGTAGGGACTGGTCCCCAGCCCCGCGGAGACGTGCAGGGCTGACTCACGCCACCCCGAGAGCCCCTTGGCCTGGCTGCGGGGCAGGTCGCAGTTGGTGACCAGTGCACCCACCCAGGGCAGGCACACCTGGCCGCCATGGGTGTGTCCCGAAAGGATCAGGTCGGCGCCGTCGGAGGCCATGGCGTCCAGCACCCGTCGGTAGGGGGCGTGGGCGACGCCGAGCCGGAGGTCGGCGTCGGGATCGAACGGGCCCGCAACGTCGGCGTACCGGTCTCGCCCGATGTGCGGGTCGTCCACCCCGCGGGCGTCGATGCGCCAGCCTCGCACGGAGATCTCGGCCGCCTCGTTGTCCACGTCGTGCCACCCTGCGGCCGCCAGGCCCTCGTTGAGCGGGGTGACGTCGATGGCGCGCCTCGTCGTGCGCAGCTCGCTGGGTCCAGTGAGGTACTTGGCCGGATTCGCCCCTGACGGGGCGAAGTAGTCGTTCGAGCCGCGCACGAACAGCCCGGGGCGGTCGAGGAGTGGCCCGAGGGCGTCCAGGGCGAGGGCCGGTCCGGTGATGTCGCCGTGGAAGTCCCCAGTCACCACCGTCAGGTCGACCTCGAGCGCCCCGAGCGAGTGGACCCAGGTGATGCGGTCGGTGTCGCGGGGGGACAGGTGCAGGTCGGACAGGTGCAGGATGCGCAGTGGCTCAGGACCGGCACCGAGGCGTTCCGAGGGTCGCCGCAACCGGACCTCGGCCCGGCGCAACGTGTACTGGCGGGCCTCCCAGAGGCTGTACGCCGTGGTCGCGGCTCCGAGCGCCAGGAGCGACCCCGCCGCGCCCAGGAGGGTTCGAGGTGCGGTCGGCATGCGGCAAGTCTGGCAGGGGTCGTCGCAGGATCCCGCATCACCTGTGCTGGCGCCCGGCCGCCGGGGGTCCCACCATCGACCACAATGGGGTCATGAACACCCTGAAGCAGACCCTCCAGTCCGACCTGACCACAGCGATCCGCGGCCGTGATGAGCTGACGTCGGCGACCCTGCGGATGGCGCTGACGGCGGTGACCACCGAGGAGGTTGCCGGCACGTCCATGCGGACACTCAGCGATGCGGAGGTCCTGGGTGTCCTGACCAAGGAGGCCAAGAAGCGCCGGGAGGCCGCGACGGCCTTCACCGATGCCGGGCGCCCGGAGCTCGCCGACCGTGAGATCGCCGAGCTCGGCGTGCTGGCGCGCTACCTGCCCGAACCGCTGACGGTCGAGGAGGTCGGCGTGCTGGTCGAGGACGCCGTGGCACGCGCTGCGCAGGCCGGAGTGACCGGAATGCCGGCCATGGGCCGGGTCATGAAGGAACTGACCCCGCAGACCGCCGGACGTTTCGACGGCGGCCAGCTCGCGGCGATGGTCCGCGCCTCGCTGGGCTGACCCACCTGCCCGCTACTGGCCCTGACCCTGGGTCTGATCGGGACCCTGGCCGCGGCTGGTGTCACCGAAGCCGGGGAACGTCCGCTGCCACCACGGGACCTCGGGGGCCGGGGACGTGCTGCGCTGGTAGGGCGTCCCGGTCTGGCGTGCCGAAAGCAGGCCCCACTCGTTCTTGAGCTCCATGCGGACCGGCTCACTGCCCTCGAGCGCCCCGAGCATCGCCGCCTTCCACGTGGGTCCGGGAAGCGAGGAGCCGAAGACCTTGGGGTAGTACCGGCCATTGATCGTCAGGTTCTGCAGCGGGTACCGGTAGCCGCCTCGGGGGTCGCCGACCCACACCGCGGCACCCAGGTCCGGGGTGGACCCGGCGAACCAGACCGCGGCGTTGCTGTCGATGGTCCCGGTCTTGCCGATGGTGTCCCGACCCAGGGACATCGGGGCACCGGTCCGCCCGGAGATGCTGCCGTCGACCACGCTGCTGAGGACCGCCGCCGTGCCGTCGGCGACATTGCGGCTGATGGCCTGATTGCACTTGGGCGCCGGAACGGACAACTCCTTGCCGTCCCGGTCGACGATCTTGGTGATGACCCGGGGCTTGCAGTAGACACCGTGTGCGGCCACTGTCGCGTAGGCGTTGGCCAGGGTCAGCGGGGAGATCTCGGTGGACCCGAGGGTGAATGAGGCCACCTCCGCGGTCTTCCCGCCGGGCTTGACCTCGTTGAGGTCGTAGCCGTCGGCGTACTTGACGCCCAGCTTGCGGGCAGCCTCCACGGTGTCGCACACCCCGGCGCGCTTCTCCAACTCGACGAAGAAGGTGTTCACCGAGTACGCCGCCCCCCGGAACATGTCGAAGTTGCCCGAGGAGGTCGAGTTGTTGACCGTCCAGGGAGCGTCCCCGCCGCTGTCCGGACCCGTCAACAGGCCGCCGCTGCAGCCCTCGAACCCGGTGAACACCTTCCGCGGTGGGGAGTTGATCACGGTGTAGGGACTGATGCCCTGCTCCAGGGCTGCGATGATCGTGAAGAGCTTGAAGGTGGACCCGGCCTGCATGCCCTGCGTGCCACCGTCGGCGAGGTCGACGGCATAGTTGTACGTGGTCTCCCACCACTTCTCGTCCGACTTGCTCGTGCCCCACACCCGGTTCTGGGCCAGGGCCCGGATGTCACCGGTGCCTGGCGTGACCATGGCGATCGCTGTGGCCTTCCGGCTCTCGTCCTTGGGCGGGATGGCCTCCATCACAGCGGTGGTGGCCGCCTCCTGGGCCTTCATGTCCAGGGTCGTGTAGACCTTGTAGCCGCCGGCGTTCCACGCGGCCTCGCGCTCCTCGGGCGTTGCTCCGAGGGCCTTCATCTGGGTGACCGCGCGGATCGCGTAGTCGCAGAAGTAGGGCGCGAAGGAGGTGGTGCAGCCGTTGTACTGGACCTTCGGGTTCAGGTAGTCCTCGACGTCCGCGGACTTCGCGGCCCGGGCCTCCTCGACCGTGATGTACTCCAGCTCGGCCATCCGGTTGAGCACGACGTCACGGCGCTTCTGCGACTGGCGGGGGTTGCGCGTCGGGTCGAATCGGGACGGCTGCTGGACGATGCCCGCGAGGGTGGCGGCCTCCACGAGCTCGAGGTCCTTGGCGTTCTTGGAGAAGTACCGCTGCGAGGCTGCCTCCACGCCGTACGCCTTGGCACCGTAGTAGCTGATGTTCAGGTAGCGCTCGAGGATCTCGTCCTTGGTCAGGCGCTTCTCCAGCGCCATCGCGTAGCGGATCTCACGCAGCTTGCGGGTGATGGTGTCCTCGCGGGCCGCCTTCTCCTCGTCCTCGTCCTCGGCAGCCGTGAGCAGGACGTTCTTGACGTACTGCATCGTCAGCGTGGACCCGCCCTGGGCGACCCCACCGGCGGTCACGTTGGTGACGGCGGCGCGCATGAACCCGCGGGGGTCGAACCCGTTGTGCTCGTAGAACCGGGAGTCCTCGATGGCGATCACGGCCTGCTGCATGACCGGGGCGACCTTCTCGAGGGCGACCTCCTTGCGGTTCTCCTCGAAGACCGTGGCGATCTTCGTGCCGTCCGCGGCGTAGACCCGGGTGCGCACGGGCAGGGCGGGCTCGCGGAAGTCGCGGGGGAGATCCTCGAAGGAGGAGATGGAGTCCCGGGCGAGGACACCCACCGGGCCGAGGACCGGAAGTGCCATCCCCGCCACCACGATCCCGGCCAGCGCGGCGACGCCCACCAGGGCCACAAGGCGCGTCACCGACCATGCTGCAGGCCGGCGGCGGGGGCGATCAGGAGAGGGCATGGACCGATTTTACGTCAACTCGCCCGATGCCCCCACCTCACGACTGCACGCGTCGCTCGGCCATCAGGTCACCCACTCGGCGCAGCCCTTCGAGGTCATGGACGTCCTGGGCCAGGGCCGTGACCGCCGTCACCGGGACCCGGGGGTTGGCTGCGACGAACCGGTCGGCGAGGCGGTGCTGGCGCTCGGAGGCACGCATGCGGTCTGCGTGCAGCTCCAGGAGGGAGGCGGTCAGTGCCGATGGGGAGTCCTCGGCGGGGTCCTCGGCCCGCAGGCGTTCGGCCCCGGCGGCTGCCTGGTCGGGGCTGAGCTCGGTCAGGCGCACCGGCGCGACCCGGTTGAGCACGAGCCCGGCCAGCGGCATGGACTCGGACTCGAGCCGCTCGACGAAGTAGGAGGCCTCCCGCAGCGCGTCAGCCTCAGGGGCGGCGATGACCAGGAAGGCCGTGCCCCGGTCGGCCAGGAGCGTGTAGGTCTGGTCAGCACGTTCCCGGAAGCCGCCGAACAGGGCGTCGAACGAGCTCACGAAGGTCTGCAGGTCAGTCAGCACCTGGGCGCCGATGATCTTGCTCAGGACGTTGCTGAACACCCCCAGGCTGGCGGACAGCAGCCGCACGTAGGCCCGACCCCCGGCACGTGCGGGAGCCGCCAGGATCCGGATCAGCCGACCGTCGAGGAACGCCCCGAGCCGCTTGGGGGCGTCCAGGAAGTCCAGGGCTGAGCGGGAGGGTGGGGTGTCCACGATGATCAGGTTCCAGCGCCCCTCGGACTGCGACTCGCGGTGCAGCTGCCCCAGCTTCTCCATCGCCATGTACTCCTGCGTGCCGGCGAACGAGCTGGACAGGGCCTGGTAGAACGGGTTGTCGAGGATGGCCTGGGCGCGGCCCGGCTCGCTGTGGGCGATGACGACCTCGTCGAAGGTCCGCTTCATGTCGAGCATCATCGCGTCCAGGGACCCGCCCTCGGACAGGTCGATCCCGGGGATGGGTGCGGGGGTGTTGTCCAGCTCGGACAGCCCCAGGGACTGGGCCAGCCGTCGGGCAGGATCGATGGTGAGCACGACGGTCCGCCGACCAGCCTCGGCGGCCCGCACGCCGAGGGCTGCGGCCGTCGTGGTCTTGCCCACGCCCCCGGCGCCGCAGCAGACGATGATGTGCGTCCCCGGATCCGCCAGCAGCGCGTCGATGTCCAGCGTCGGGGCCGACTCCCACAGGGCGGGGCTCATGCGCGCACCTGCGGACCCAGGCCCGCTGCGCGGAGCCGGGCCGCCAGCTCGTAGAGGGCTCCCAGGTCGATCCCGGTGGGGATGTGCGGCAGGGACAGCTGGGGCAGGGACAATTGGGTCAGGGTCTCGCGCTCCTGCTCGGCGACCGCCACCCGCTCGGCGTGGTCCTGCGCCTCCTCGACCAGGGCATCGACCACCTCGTCGACGGTGCGCGGGTCCCGGGAGGTGATCACGTCGGCGGCGGCCACCGATGCCGCCATCGCTGCACGATCGAGCACCCCGGCCAGGGAATCGGCGCGCTGGTCAGCGGTGAGCAGCGGTGGTCTGTCGGAGTTGATGATGACCGCCCCGACGGGCAGGCCCTCGTCCTTCAGGTGGCCCACACCGTCGATGGTCTCCTGGACCGGCATCTCCTCGAGCAGGGTCACCAGGTGCACGGCGGTCCGCGGGGAGGACATCACGGCCATCACCGACTTCGCCTGGCTGTGGATCGGACCCATCCGGGCGATCCCGGCGACCTCGGAGTTGACGTTGAGGAAGCGGGTGATCCGCCCCGTGGGTGGGGCGTCCATGACGACGGCGTCGAACACCGGCTTCCCATCCTTGGTCCGCTTGACGGCCTCGATGGCCTTGCCGGTCAGCAGGACGTCGCGCACCCCCGGGGCGATCGTGGTGGCGAAGTCGATGGCCCCGATGCGCGACAGTGCGGAGCCGGCCCGCCGCAGGTTGTAGAACATCTCCAGGTACTCCAGCAGGGCGGCCTCGGGGTCGACTGCCAGCGCGCGCACCTCGCCGCCGTCCGGGGCCCGGGCCACGCGGCGCTCCTCGTAGGGCAGGGGGGCGGTGTCGAACAGCTGCGCGATCCCCTGGCGGCCCTCGACCTCCATCAGCAGCGTCCGTCGGCCCTCGGCGGCCAGCGCGAGCGCCAGCGCGGCGGCCACCGTGGTCTTGCCCGCACCGCCCTTGCCCGAGACGATGTGCAGCCGCACGTCGGGGAACAGCCGGGGCGCGCTCACCCTCGGAAGACTATTGCGCCAGGCGCCCACGTGCCCGGCCCAAGGCCTGCGTGGGGCCTACGACCCGATGCTCGGCGTCCGGTCAGTCAGGTACTCGACCTGGGCGGCCAGGGACAGCCGGGCGGCCCAGCGCAGCGCCGGTGGAACCTCCGGGTACACCACGGCCAGCAGGGCATCGGGCTCGGTCGTGCCGGCAGCCATCGCTGCGGACACGAGCGCCAGGCGCTCCCGTCGGTGCTCGACGTAGTCGGCCAGCAGGCCCGCGGGGTCGGGGTTGGCAGGCCCGTGCCCGGGCAGGACCCACTCGGCGCCGGTGTGCCCGGCGAGTTCGGCCAAGCGCGCCAGCGACGCGAGGTAGGCCCCCAGATGTCCATCAGGGTGGGCTATGACAGCGCTTCCCCGTCCCAGGACTGTGTCCCCGGTGAGCAGGGCGCCGTCGGCGGGCAGGAGGAACGTCAGGCTGTCGGCGGTGTGCCCTGGTGTCGCGACCACGGACACCTCCAGACCGCCGACGGTCACCACCTGACCATCGCCCAGCCCCTCGTCGCCCAGGCGCTGGGCTGGGTCCAGGGCCCGGACAGGGGCCCCGGTCAGGTCGTGCAGGCTGCGGGCACCGGCGCTGTGGTCGGCATGTCCGTGGGTCAGCAGGATCAGGTCGATCCGGCTGTCGAAGTCCTGCGCCGTCTGAACGAGGGCGGCGAGGTGGACCGGGTCATCGGGACCTGGATCGACCAGGACGGCGCTGTCGGAGCCCGGCTCCACGAGCAACCAGGAGTTGGTCCCGTCCAAGGTCATCCAGCTGGCGTTCGGTGCCAGCACGGCGGTGGCGCGCGATGTGACCCTGCCGGCGTCCCACGGACCCGACGAACCGAGCGGGCGCATCAGCGCGTTCCCCGCTCCTCGGACCCCAGCGGCTGGGAGGTGCCGGAGAGGACCTCACCGGTGTAGGCGTGGACAAGGACCCAGGTCAGGTCGTCGCCGGCCATCTGTGCCCGCGGCAGCAGCGGCACGACCTCTCGGGTCCGTGCCCAGTGCAGCGCATCACCGACCGAGCGCTGACCGGCGAGGTCGGCCAGCACCGCGACCGTGGGGGGCAGCATGGCCAGCGCGCCCCGGCGGTACTCGGACAGCGCCTCAGCGGGGGCCAGCCAGTGGGCGGAGTCGGTCTCGGTGTCGTGGGCGTCGACGTCCTGACCGGGGGGAAGTGCGGCGGCCAGGAAGCGGGTGTCGAATCGGCGGCTCTCGACCTCGGGGGTGATCCAGTGCGCGATCGGGACCAGCAGGTCGGCCTGGATGTGCAGCCTGCGCCGGCGCAGGACCGAGGGGAACCCGCCGGCGGTCTCGCTGGCCTGACGGTCCCGCGCCCAACTGGAGTCGGGAACCGCGGGGCGCCCGGACCGGTCGACGGCGAGCAGGACCCCGGCCTCCTCGAAGGTCTCGCGGATCCCCGCGACGATCAGGGCGCGCGCCAGGTCCGGGTCGGTCCAGGGTCCGACCCGCACCGTGCCCCGGATCGTGGGCTCGCGAGTCCTGTGCCAGGTCCACCCGGCCGCCGGGGAACACGTGCATCCCGGGGGCGAAGGCCATCGAGTCCGGCCGTCGCATGAGCAGGACCTCGAGGCCCGCGGTACCGTCGCGCAGCAGGACGATGGTGGCCGCATTGTGCGACTCAGGTGGCTCCCAGGGTCCGCCCTGGGCGAGCATCCGGGCCCGCTGCACCAGCTCGGGCGGCATCTCCAGGACCATTCAGGCGATCTCCACGATGACCTCGACCTCGACGGGGGCGTCCAGCGGCAGGACCGCGACCCCCACGGCGGAGCGGGCGTGCACCCCGGCGTCGCCGAAGGCGGCGCCCAGCAGCTCGCTGGCGCCGTTGACGACGCCCGGTTGGCCGCTGAACCCCGGGTCGCTGGCCACGAACCCGACCACCTTGACCACGCGCACGACCCGGTCGAGGTCACCGACGAGGGCCCGGATTGCGGCGATCGCGTTCAGGGCGCACTGCGCGGCCATCGCAGCGGCCTGCTCCGGGGTGACCTCCGCCCCGACCTTGCCCGTGCCCATGAGGACGCCGGAGACCAGGGGCAGCTGGCCGGAGGTGTAGACCAGACTGCCGGTCTGGACCGCCGGCACGTAGACGGCCACCGGCGGGGCCACGTCGGGGACGGTGTGACCCAGCGCGGACAGGCGCTCCTCGACGGCCCCCATGTCAGGCCAGGGGTCGCTTGAAGTAGGCGACCAGCTGCTCCGGGTTGGGTCCGGGGACGACCTGGACCAGTTCCCAGCCATCGGTGCCCCAGTTGTTCAGGATCTGTTGTGTCGCGTGGATCAGCAGGGGTGCGGTGGCGTACTCCCACCGGGTGCGTTCAGCCATGGGGTCAATGTAGCGGCCTTGGCCGGCACCGTCCCCTCGCATTCCTCAGCGGGCGCGCTGCTCCAGCCGGGGGACGTCGATCAGGGTCACCTGGCGCTGCTCGATGCGGATCCACCCGCGCTGGGAGAAGTCCGCCAGCGCCTTGTTCACCGTCTCCCGGGAGGCCCCGACAAGCTGGGCGAGCTCCTCCTGGGTCAGGTCGTGGCTCACGAGCAGGCCGTCGGGGGTCTCGTCGCCGAACTTGGACCCCAGTTCGAGCAGGGCCTTGGCCACCCGGCCGGGGACGTCGGAGAACACGAGGTCGGCCATGGCCTCGTTCGTCCGGCGCAGGCGTCGGGCCAGGGAGGCCAGGAGCGCAACGGCCATGTCCGGCCGCCCGACCAACCACGGGAGCAGCGCCTCATGTCCCATGGACAGGACCTTGGTCTTGGTCACGGCCACGGCGGTGGCCGTGCGCGGACCGGGATCGAACAGCGAGAGCTCGCCGAGCATCTCACCGGCACCGAGCACGGCGATCAGGGACTCACGGCCGTCGGTCGCGGTGTGGCCGAGCTTGATCTTGCCGGACTCGATCAGGAACAGCTTGTCCCCGACCTCGCCCTCGGTGAACAGGACGTCGCCCTTGGTCAGGCGCACCTCGACCATCGACGCACGCATCGCGGCGGCTGCGTCGTCGTCCAGGGCAGTGAACAGTGGCGCGGAGCGCAGCCGATCCTGCACGGGGTGACTCCTCCCATGGGCATGCGGTACTGGCCCCCGCAGGGCTCACACAGTAGTGGCCTAGCGCAGCCCGATGTCGGGCAGCGCGGTGAGCGCGAGGGTCGGATCCTGCCGGTAGCGGGCGATCAGCTGCGCGGTGGCCTCGTCCAGGCGCTGATGGATCTCGCGCCGCAGCGCTGAGATGTCGGTCTCCACCGCGCGCAGCTCCTCGACGAAGGCGGTCACGGCCACGGCGTCCCGGGAGTCCACGACCCGTGTCCACAGCCCGTGGAGGTCCGGCAGGGCATCGATGTCGTCGGCGGGCTTCACCGACAGGTTGGCCAGGCGTCGATGCACCGCCCCGCTCTCGGCCAGCACGGAGGTCAGCCGCTCGACGATGTCCCCATCCGAGCTGCCCCTGGTCAGCAGGTCGATCCGCGCCTGGATGATCCGGCGCCAGTAGGACACCCGCGACTCCTCGTCGCCGAGCTCGCGACGCAGGTCGCGCAGGTCCTCGAGGGTCAGCCCGGAGTAGGCCGGATCCACCTCGGGCGGTGTCGGCGGGGGCTTGGTTGCCATGGCTCTCCAGCAGGCTCGGGTGGCACGGATCGGGCCTAGGCTATCCACATGCCCACCCCCGTACCCCCGGCGACGCGCACGGCGCTGGTCCGACGGGCGCGGCGGATGGGCCGGATCCTGGCCGAGACCTACCCCGATGCGCACTGCGAGCTGGACTTCCAGTCGCCGTATCAGCTCCTGGTCGCGACGATCCTCTCCGCGCAGTGCACCGATGTCCGGGTCAACATGGTGACCCCGCTCGTCTTCGCGGCCTACCCGACTGCTGCCGACCTGGCCGCTGCGGACCGCTCTGAGCTCGAGGCGATGATCGAGTCCACCGGCTTCTTCCGGGCGAAGTCGGCCTCGCTGCAGGGCATGGCCGCCCGGCTGGTGGATGCCTATGGCGGGGAGGTGCCGGGGCGCCTGAAGGACCTCGTCACCCTGCCCGGCGTGGGTCGCAAGACCGCCAACGTGGTGCTCGGCAACGCCTTCGACGTTCCCGGGATCACCGTGGACACGCACTTCGGCCGGCTCTCACGGCGGTTCGGATGGACCACGGCCGAGGACCCCGAGAAGGTGGAGGCCGAGGTCGGGTCGCTGTTCCCGAAGTCGCAGTGGACAGCGCTGTCGCACCGGCTGATCTGGCACGGCCGTCGGATTTGCTTCGCCCGGACCCCAGCGTGCGGTGCCTGCCCGCTGGCCCAGCTGTGCCCCAGCTTCGGGGAGGGTCAGACGGACCCGGTGAAGGCTGCGAAGCTGGTCAAGGGCACCCCATGAGCAGCCAGGACGAGTCGCACCCGACGGCGGGCCCGCCCGGGGGCCCGACCGACGAACTGACCGGCCGCGCGACGGACGGCTTGCTCGGGGGCTCGAGCGACGAGCACGGCTCGGGCGCCTTCCCCGGATGGTTCTCCGAGTTCCTGGGCGCCATCGACGGCGTGGCCGGTCACGAGCTGTCGCGGTTCACCCCACCGCGGGACTCCGAGACCCGGTCCTCGGCGGTGCTCATCCTCTTCGGCGAGGGCCCGTACGGCCCCGACGTGCTTCTCATCGAACGGGCGGCCGACATGCGCTCGCACGCCGGGCAGCCGGCCTTCCCCGGCGGGGGAGTCGATCCGCAGGACGACGGCCCGGTCGCCGCGGCCCTGCGCGAGGCCCAGGAGGAGACCGGGCTGGTGCCCACCGGGGTCACGGTGGCGCGCGTCCTGCCCGACCTCTGGCTGCCGCCCAGCGGCTACACCGTCACCCCCGTGATCGGTTACTGGCACATGCCGTCCCCGATCTGGGCGGCCGATCCCCGGGAGGTCGCCCGCGCTGAGCGGATCCCGCTGGCGAGCCTGGTCGACCCGGCGAATCGGGTCACGGTCGTGCACCCGTCGGGCTACCGGGGCCCCGGGTTCCAGGTGGCGGAGATGCTGGTGTGGGGGTTCACGGCGGGCCTGCTCGACCGGCTGCTCGACCTCGCGGGCTGGTCGCGTCCGTGGCCGACGGAGCGTGAGGTCGGGATCTCCTGGTGAGCACGAACTGGATCGACATCGCGCTGCTCGTGGGGCTCCTGGTGGTGGCGATCGCCGGGTGGCGATCCGGGGTCATCACCACGGCGGCCTCCTTCGCCGGCTTCATCGGTGGCGCCCTCTGCGGGGCCTGGCTGGTGCCGCGCCTGCTGTCCGATCAGGAGTGGCCCGCGTTCCTCCAGGCCATGGCCACGCTGGCCGGGATGTTCGTCCTCGGCGTCATCGGCCAGGCGATCCTGGGGTTCGCTGGGCGCACGGTGCGCGATGCGCTCGACTTCCGCCCCATCCGGGTGGTGGACAGCGCCTCGGGCATGGTCGTGAGCATCCTGGCGTTCCTGCTGTGCGCGTGGATGGTGCTGTCGGTGGCGGCGTCCAGCTCCCTGGGGCCCACGTCCGAGCAGGTCCGGGCCTCCCGCGGGTTCCCCCTGCTCGACCAGGTCCTGGCCGGGCCCGGGGGGATGCTGCTCGATGACGCGCGCGAGCTGCTGGCCACCATCGACGTGCCCAGCCTGCCGTTCAACCCGGCCACGCTCCCGCAGGTCGAGGACCCGGCCGATGTGGACGTCTCCGCCGCAGCCGCCGAGGTGGCGCGCGCCTCGGTCCTCCAGGTGTCCACCACCTCGACCCGCTGCGGGTCCTCGTCATTGGGCTCGGGCGTCATGGTCAGCCCCGGTCGGGTGGCCACGAACGCCCACGTGGTGGCCGGTGCCGGCCGGATCACCGTGCGCTCGGCTAACGAACGGGCGGCCCGCGGCGCACGACTCGTGTACCTCGATCCGGCGAACGACATCGCGATCCTGCATGTGCCCGGGCTCGAGGCCCCCGTGCCCCCGTGGTCCGCCGAGGCCCCCCGCGGGACGGAGGCCGTGGTGGCCGGGTATCCCGGTGGGGGCCGCCTCACGCTCGGCGAGGCGCGTGTCCGGGGCCAGATCCTGGTCGCCGACGACCAAGGGTCGGGCAGTCGCGAGGTGCACGTGTTCCGCGGCCTGGTGCGCCCGGGCAACTCGGGCGGCGCCTTGCTCGCCCTGGACGGGTCGGTCATCGGACTCGTCTTCGCCAACGCCCAGGACGACGACCAGACCGGCTTCGCCCTCACAGAGGCCGAGGTCCAGAAGGCCATCGAGGCGACCAGGGCGGCCACGAACGAGGTCCCCTCAGGCGCCTGCCGGGCCCTCTAGCTCCAGGGGATTCGTCCAACTCTCGAGCGCCGGGAGCGACTTCGTCGGACTCTCGGGCCTCCCGACGGCTCCCAACTTGGATCGGATCATGATCTTGGGCTCGGGGGTAGGGCGGGTCAGCGGGCGGCGAGCCACTCCAGGAGGGTGGCGTTGAACTCCTCGGGGCGCTCCTCGTGGGGGAAGTGCCCCGCCGCGATCTCCGTGTACGTGTAGGGCCCCGTGACGTAGGCCTCCGATCCCTGGGCGCTGCTGGGGAGCACGGCTGGGTCAGCAGCCCCCTGCACGTGCAGCACCGGGGCTGTGACCGGGACCTTCATCCGTCGGGCGTACCGGATCCCGTCGGGCCGCGGCACCGAGCGCAACGCCCACCGGTGGTACTCCAGTGCGCAGTGCGCGGTGTTGAGCAGCAGCATCGCCGCCCGGTATGTCGCGTCGGTGTGGTCGTCCGGCCAGGCCGGGGTGGCGGACCACGCGCGCAGCAGGTGCCCGACCTCCGAGGCCCCGTTCTCCAGCAGGTCGCGCTCGGGCGATGCCGGCATCTGGTAGCCGAAGGCATAGGCCGACGCCTTGCGCTGTGCTGCGTCCCCCAGCAGGGAGGCCCGCAGCCGTCGTGGGTGCGGCATCGACACCGGGACGATCCCACGGATGGCCTCCGGGTGCGTGACCGCGGCCGTCCACGCCAGGAACCCGCCCCAGCCGTGACCCACCACGACCGCGTCGCGCGAGCCCAGGGATCGGATCACGCCGCTGACGTCCGCGGAGAGCGTGAACGGGTCGTAGCCCCGCGGCGGGTGGTCGGATCCGGCGTAGCCGCGCAGGTCCATGGCCGCCGCGTGGTAGCCGGCCTCGGCAAGGGCCGGCAGCGCGTGGCGCCAGGTCCACCAGAACGTCGGGAAGCCGTGCAGCAGCAGGACCAGGGGTCCCTCGCCCATCTCGGCGACGTGGAACCGGGAGCCGTTCGCGGGCACATCCCGGTGCGTCCATGGCCCGTCGACGCGGACGACCTCCTCGGGATCGAGGAGGGTCACGGTGTGGGAAGCGTGACTGCGCTGTCCGTGGCGGGTGCCAGGGCGGAGCCGGGCTTGGCCGAGGAGGCGAATCCCGACAGGGACGCCTTGGTCTTCTCGGCCTGGCTGATCGCCCGCTGCGGGGGGGTGATGTGCTTCGTGCGGGACTTGCCCACCAGTCCGAGGATGATCGCGACCAGGAGCAGGATGCCGCCCACGATGAGGAATCCGGCCCACACGGGCAGCCCGGCGGCGACGATCCCGTAGGCCCCGGCGACGAGCGCGAACACGAACGCCAGGAATCCGAGCACAGCGGCGCCGATGAACAGACCTGAGGCACCCGCAGCCTGCTTCGCGCTCTGCGTGACCTCCGCCTTGGCCAGCTCGATCTGCTGGCGCACGAGGCTCTGTGCGTCGGTGATGGCGGAGTTCACCAGTGTGCTGACGCTGGTGTTGGAGTTGCTGTCCATCCGCGGTCCTTTCTCACAGGAGGTCGGCGCAAGGCTATCGCGGTACGCCCCGTGCCTGCGTGGCCGGCGAGTGCTGGTCGCCCTGGACCCTGCTGTCGGCCTACTTCTCGCGCTGGTACACGTCGGGGATTCCGTCGGCGTCGACGTCGGTGTCCTCCTCGGCCACGAGCTGGTCCAGGGCGCGCTTGCGCCGGGCGAGGACGAGGGCCGAGAGCGCCGCGGCCCCGAAGGTCGCGCCCAGGATTCCCACCTTCGCGTCGGTGAGCAGCTCGGGGGAGCCCTTGAAGGCCAGTTCCGCGATCAACAGGCTGACCGTGAACCCGATGCCCGCAAGGACCCCGACGGCGATGATGTCGGCCCAGCGCAGGGCGGGGTTCAGCGAGGCGCGGGTGAACCGGGCCATCAACCAGGCCCCCCCGATGACCCCGATCGGCTTGCCGACGAGCAGTCCGACCAGGACCCCGAGAGCCACCGGGGACGACAGGGTCTGTCCCAGGGACTCGACCGGTGCCTCGGAGACCCCCACGTCCCGCACCGTCACACCCGCGCTGGCGAACGCGAACAGGGGCACCGCGACGCCGGCGACGAACGGACGCAGCGCGTGCTCGGCCAGGTCACCGGGGGACTTCTCCTCGCCCGGATCGTGGGACACGCGCGTCGCCAGACCCATGGCCACGCCGGCGACGGTGGCATGGATCCCGGACTCGTGGGTCGTGTACCAGATCAACAGGGCCAGGGGCACGTAGACCAGCAGCGAGCCCCGTCCCTGGAAGCGGCGGCGCTGCAGGAACCACCAGAACCCGACCAGCACGACGGTGACCACGAAGTAGCCGAGCTGGAACTTGTCGGAGTAGAAGATGGCGATGACGGTGATCGCGCCGAGGTCGTCGACGACGGCCAGCGTGAGCAGGAACGCCCGCAGGGCCAGCGGCAGGCCACGACCCATGATCGCCAGGACGGCCAGGGCGAACGCGATGTCCGTGGCCATCGGGATGCCCCACCCGGTGCGCTCCAACGGCAGTCCGCCGGTGAAGGCCAGGTAGATCAGGGCCGGCACGACCATCCCGCCGATGGCCGCGACCACGGGAACCGCGGCCTGCGAGGGCCTACTCAGAGTCCCCACCTGCACCTCGTGCTTGAGCTCGAGTCCGGCGAGGAAGAAGAAGAAGGCGAGCAGGAAGTCCGCGGCCCACACGCTCAGCGGCAGATGCAGGTGCAGTGCCTCCGGGCCGATCTCGGTGCTGATCAGGGCCTGGTAGGAGTCCACCCAGCGCGAGTTGGCCCAGACCAGGGCGATCGCCGCCGCGACGAGCATCAGGACGCCGCCGACGGTCTCCAGGCGCAGGACGCGCAGCAGCCAGACGCGCTCGCTCAGCGGTGGACGGTCGAACAGCTGCTCACCCATGAGGGACCTCAGTCTGCCAGATGACCGCGTTGCGCGGCCGGGTCCGTCCCCAGGCCGCGGGGACTGGCGGGCGGCCGTGGCCGGTCCGCTGCAGCGGCGGTGCGCAGCCCGATAGCCTTGCGGTCCCGACCGCCCGAGGAGGCCGCGCGTGAGCAACGAGGCGCTGGAGAACCTGCTGCACGAGGACCGCACCTTCGCCCCGCATCCGCAGTTCGCCGCCGACGCCAACGCCACTGCGGCGCTGGCCGAACGGGCCGCTGCCGACCGGGTCGCGTTCTGGGAGGAACAGGCCCGACGCCTTGCCTGGGCGCAGACCTGGGACACCGCCCTGGACTGGTCGGACGCGCCGTTCGCGAAGTGGTTCGTCGGGGGTCGGCTGAACGTCGCGGAGAACTGCGTGGACCGGCATGTGGCCGCCGGGCTCGGCGATCGCGTGGCCATCCACTTCGAGGGCGAGCCCGGGGACACCCGCACGCTGACCTATGCCGAGCTGGCTGACGAGGTGTCCCGTGCGGCGAACGCGCTGACCGAGCTCGGGGTGTCCGATGGCGACCGGGTGGCGATCTATTTGCCCATGATCCCCGAGGCGGTCATCGCCATGCTGGCCTGTGCCCGGGTCGGGGCCGTCCACTCCGTGGTGTTCGGTGGGTTCTCCGCGGAGGCGCTGCGCTCCCGGATCGACGACGCCCAGGCCGTCCTGGTCATCACCTCCGACGGGGGCTACCGGCGGGGGGCGGCGTCCCCGCTCAAGCCGGCCGTGGACGAGGCCGTGGAGAGCACCCCCAGCGTCCGCAACGTCCTGGTGGTCCGGCGCACCGGCGGCGAGGTGGCCTGGGTCGAGGGCCGCGATCACTGGTGGCACGACGTGGTGGCGCGCCAGCCAGCCACGCATGCGGCGCAGGCCTTCGACTCCGAGCACCCGCTGTTCATCCTCTACACGTCGGGGACGACCGGGAAGCCCAAGGGGATCCTGCACACGACCGGTGGGTACCTGACGCAGGCGGCCTACACCCACCACAACGTGTTCGACCTGAAGGCCGACACCGACGTCTACTGGTGCACGGCCGACGTGGGCTGGGTCACCGGGCACTCGTACATCGTCTACGGCCCCCTGGCCAACGGGGCGACCCAGGTCATCTACGAGGGCACCCCGGACACGCCGCACCGCGGCCGCTGGTGGGAGATCGTGGCCAAGTACGGGGTGACGATCCTCTACACCGCGCCGACGGCCATCCGCACGTTCATGAAGTGGGGTGAGGACATCCCGGCGGGCCACGACCTGTCGTCCCTGCGCCTGCTGGGGTCGGTCGGCGAGCCGATCAACCCCGAGGCGTGGATGTGGTACCGGCGCGTGATCGGTGGGGATCGCACGCCCATCGTGGACACCTGGTGGCAGACCGAGACCGGCGGGATCATGATCAGTCCCCTTCCCGGGGTCACCACCTGCAAGCCCGGGTCCGCGATGGGTCCCCTGCCCGGGATCGGGGCGGCCGTCGTCGACGACCACGGCGAGCCGGTCGGTCCGGGAGGAGGCGGCTACCTGGTGCTGACCGAGCCCTGGCCGGCGATGCTGCGGGGGATCTGGGGCGACAACCAGAGGTACGTCGACACCTACTGGTCGCGCTGGCCCCACTTCTACTTCGCCGGCGACGGGGCCAAGCTCGACGAGGACGGCGCGATCTGGCTGCTCGGTCGCGTGGATGACGTCATGAATGTCTCAGGTCACCGCATCTCCACGACCGAGGTCGAGTCCGCGCTGGTGTCCCACCCCAAGGTGGCCGAGGCGGCTGTCGTGGGCGCCGCTGACGAGACCACCGGGCAGGGCATCGTGGCCTTCGTCATCCTGCGCGCCGGGATCGAGGGCGGGGACGATGTCGTCGCCGACCTACGCGCGCACGTGGCCCATGAGATCGGCCCGATCGCCAAGCCCCGGCAGGTCCTGATCGTGGCCGAGCTGCCCAAGACCCGCTCGGGCAAGATCATGCGCCGGCTGTTGCGCGACGTGGCTGAGCACCGGACCCTCGGCGACGTCACCACGTTGGCCGACCCCACGGTCATGGGCCTGATCGGTCAGGGCCTGGCCGACGCCGGATCGGAGTAGGGGTGAACGACCCGCTGCTCGGCCTGCTCGACCTGCCGGGAGTGGCCGACGCGGTGGAGTCCGCCCGGGGAGCGGTCGACGCCCTGCTCTGGGACCGCGCCGTGGGCCGTGCCCAGCAGGAGGTCACCGCCGAGTCCGCGCTGCGGGGGGCCTGGGCCAATGCGTGGTTCGACGGGGCGGAGGCCGGCCTTCCGGAGATGCGCAGCGGAGCAGCCCTGGACAGCTCACCGATCGGGCGGGTCCTGGCCGGTGTCGTGGCCATGCATGCCGAGCTGCCCAGCCTGGTGGCGATCGTCGGCTCCGCTCCTGCGCAGGCCCTGGCGCGGATGCACACGATCGTCGCCAGCGGCTTCGCGCCGGACGACGAGCTCGGCCGGCCCCGGTCAGGTGACGTGGTGGACGACCCGCTGCGCCTGGGTGGGGTCGTGAGCTCCGCGGAGGTCGCCGGGCGGCTGGCGGAGCTGAGCCGGGTGCTGGTCGCCTCGACCGCTCCCGGGGTTCTCGTCGCGGCCGTGGCCCATGCCGAGGTCGCCTCGCTGCGGCCCTTCGGCTGGGGATCAGGGCTCGTGGCGCGGGCGCTTACCCGGCTGGTGCTGGCCCAGCGCGGAGTCGACCCGGGCATGCTCGGTGCACCCGAGGTGGGGTTGAAGGCTGCCGGCCGGCCGACGTACGTCCGTGCTGTGCGTGCCTACGGCGAGGGTTCGCCGGAAGGTGTGGCCGAGATGCTCCGCCTCGTCGCGGCGGCTGTGGAGCTGGGGGCGAGGCAACCGGCGACGTGGCTCGAGGCGGGCTGAGCCCTCCCGCATCGCCACCGGGTCCATCCCGGAAACGCTCCACTCCGCGGGGGTCACGTACCCGGGACCTGGATCAATCAGGTCGGTGCGGGCGGCGTGCGCGGGGGAATTGTGTGCTCTGGGCGGAATGGGTGGCGGTCTGGTCGGGCAACCCACACGAACAGCCGTTCCGGGCCCGTCCGGCCTGTTGCATTCCGGCGGGGCAGCCCCCATGCTTTCACTGTCCGGTCCTGATCGACCGAACCGTTGGCTCCTCCCCCCCGAGCTGACGTCCTGACGGCCCCCGCACCCCCCGGCGGGGGCCGTCGCTTTGGTGCCATGGGCTCCGATCCGGGCCTGTCCCATCTCGGCACCCAGGGGTTGTCCACAGCTGTGATCCCCGGGTATTGGCCGAAGCCCCGATGGGCGGCAGGGTGGTCCCCGGGGGTGCGTGATGGGGGTGCAGATCGGGTTGGTCGGACAACGTGCCGACCTCGCGCTGGAGGTCGCGTCCTTGGCGTCGCGCGCCGGTGCCTCAGTCCTGGCCCTGGACCCGGCGCAGAGCCCTGACGGGGTCATCGGCGTCACTCCGGGGGTGCAGGTTGACCTGGTCCTCGTGGATGTGGCATCCATCGCTGCCCCTCGACCCGGTGGCGGCTCCGACCGCCTGGATCTGCCCGGCGCGGAGTATGCGAGCCCTGCGACCACCTCACCGGCGGCGTCACGGGGCGTCCTCCGCGATCCTGGTGCCGGGAAGCCCCCTCCCGTGGTCGTCATCTGCCGAGCAGGGGAGGGCGCATGGGCTCGCCGGGCCGCGGATGCGCTGGATTTCTCCCACGTGGTCGAGCTGCCTCTGGGCGCGCCCTGGCTGATGTCCCAGCTGGCACCGGAGCACGGCTCACCTGTGCTCGGGGTCGTGGGCGCGGTCGGTGGGGTGGGGGCCTCGACGGTGGCGATCGCGTGCGCGGTTGGTGCCGGTGCGGACTGCCTGCTGGTCGATGCCGACCCCGACTCGCCCGGCCTGGACCTTCCCCTGGGGATCCCCGAGGGTGCCGGAGTCCGGTGGCCGGGGATCCCGGACACCTCGGACCCCCTGGACCCCGGGACCATGCGGGCGGCCCTGCCCACGGTTGATCGCATCAGCGTTGTGACCGGCTCGGGGGTCGGTCGGGGCTCTGCTGGCGCTCGCGCGGGGGCTGGACCCGGCGTCGGGCAGGTGGCCGGCGTCCTGGGCGTCGGCCGGGTCGAGTTCGGTCGCACGGTGGTCGATGCCGGGCGCGGCCGCCTGCCGACCGGCCTGCTGGGCCCCGGGGACGCCATTGCCCTGGTCCTGCCCGCCACGCTGGCCGGAGTCGTGGCGGGCAGGAGGGTGCTCGACCGACTGACGCACCAGCAGGTGGTCGTCCTTCTGCGCCCCACTGGGTGGCTGCCCGCCGACGAGGTGGCCGGGCAGCTCGGGGTCCCGGTGGCACTGGAGGTTCCGCGCCTGCGCCACGCGGCCGAGCTCGCGGACTGCGGGGACCTGCTGTCCGGCCGGACGGGTCGGGCGCTGCGCAGCCTCGGCGAGCAGGTCTGGGGTCAGATCCGATGAGCCGACTGGATCCGGTGCTGGTGGACACCGTGCGCTCCCGGCTTGCCCAGGACCGCCACGCCGCGGACCCGGGGGCCATCGCCGCGGCCGTGAGGGCGTCCGGTCTCGTCCTCGACCGCCCGGGCCTCGATCAGATCACCCAACAGCTGGGCGACGAACTGGCCGGCCTCGGCGCACTGGACCCATTGCTGCGCGACCCTCAGGTCACCGATGTCCTGGTCAACGCCCCGGACGAGGTGTGGCTCGATCGTGGTGGCGGCCTGCAGCGGGCTCCTGTGGCCTTCGCCGATGAGGCCACGGTGCGGCAGCTGGCCGTCCGCTTGGCGGCGCGCGCCGGGCGCCGCCTCGATGACGCTGCCCCCTATGTGGATGCGCGCCTGCCTGGTGGACAGCGCCTGCATGCGGTCATCCCGCCGATGTCCGTGCGGGGGACGACCATCTCGCTGCGGATCCCGAGCCGGCGCCGGTTCACACTGGCCGACCTGGTCGCAGCGGGGACCGTCGACGAGGAGGGCGCGACGTGGCTCGCAGCGCTGGTGCGGTCCCGCGCCGCGTTCCTGGTCAGCGGCGGGACCGGAAGCGGCAAGACATCGGTGCTCGGTTCACTGCTGGGGATCGTCCCTGCCTGCGAGCGGATCGTCGTGGTCGAGGACACCCGTGAGCTCGACCCGGGACATCCGCACGTCGTGAGCCTCGAGGCCCGCCCGGCCAACCTCGAGGGGCAGGGCGAGATCACCCTGCGGACGCTCGTGCGCCAGGCCCTGCGGATGCGCCCGGACCGCCTCGTCGTCGGCGAGGTCCGCGGGGCCGAGGTGGTGGACCTCCTGGCCGCCATGAACACCGGCCACGAGGGCGGCTGCGGAACGGTGCACGCCAACAGCGCGGCTGCGGTGCCCGATCGGTTGGCCGCTCTGGCGCTGGCGGCAGGGATGACTCTCGCGGGAGTTCATGCGCAGGCCAGCGCCGGCCTGGACGTCGTGGTGCATCTCGCGCGCCGTCCGGACGGGACCCGCGTGGTCGCGGAGATGGGAGTCGTGACCCGGGACGCGGACGGGACTGCGGTCCAGCCGGCCCTGGTTCACCGCAAGGGCTCGCTGCACCCGGCCGCGGGCCTCCCTGCGCTGACCGAACGTCTCGGGAGTCATCGGTGAGCCGGGAGATCCTGGTGCTGTGCTCGGCTGTGGCTGCAGCCAGTGCGGTGCTCCTCCTCCGTCCGACCCGTCCGGCGGACGCCGTCGCCGGAGGGCGTGGCGGGTCGAGCTGGATCGATGGAGTCGTGAAGAGATTGCGGCCGGCACCACCGCCGGCCATCGCAGAAGTGCTCTCGGCCCTTGCCGCCGAGCTCGCCGCGGGCCAGCCGACTGGAGTGGCGCTGGAGGCCGCCGTGGCCGGGCTCGAGCCCCCGCCGTGCCCGCGTGCGTTGGCGGCCTGCCGCATCGGTGCGGATGTGGCCGATGCCCTGCGCGCAGACGCCCGGGCGCCGGGTGCGCAGGCACTGCGCGGGCTGGCCGCCTGCTGGGAGGTCTCCGAGAGGTCGGGAGCCGGCCTGTCGGTGGCGGTGGCACGCCTTGCGGCGAGCACGCGCGCGGGGGCTGAGGCGGACGCCCAGCTCGCGGGGGAGGTGGCGGCGGTGCGCACCTCCGCACGACTGCTGGCCGCGCTTCCGTTGTTGGGCCTGCTGATCGGGCAGTGGATCGGGGCCGAGCCGGTGGCGTGGCTGACCGGGAGCTGGGTCGGTCGAGGGGTGTTGCTGGCGGGGATCTCCCTTCAGCTCCTGGGCATCGCGTGGTTGCGGCACATGGTCTCGACCACCCGGAGCAGGCTGTGAGCCCGCTGGTCGCGGCTGCCGCCGTCCTGGCGGCCCTGGCGGCCGGTCTCATGATGCTGCCCGGTCCACGCCCAGGGCTGCGTGGCCTGCCGGGAGGCCCGAGGGGGCCGGGAGCTGGCTTCGGGAGGCCTTTGGGGCAGGGCAGCCCTGCAAGGGTGGGAATGGGCGCTCCTGGAACGGATGGCTCGGACGCAGTCGGCAGCAGGCCAAGGGCAAACCCACCTGCCGTGACCACCGCCACCGTGCGATCTGTCAGTGCGCTCGCTGGGTTTGCAGCCTGGTTGCTCCTTGGCGGTGTTGTCGGCGCAGCGCTGGGGACGGCCGTCGCGCTGGTGCTGCCGGAGCTGATCGCCCGCCTCGAGCCCGCTCGTGTGCGCCGCGAGCGTCTCGAGCTCATCCGCTCGGCCCCCTTGGTCGCGGACCTGCTGTCGGCGGCGCTGATGGCGGGTGTGCCCACGGAGCAGGCGATCCCGGTGGTCGCGCGCGCGATCGGGGGACTTGCCGGCGACGCCCTGATGGGCGTCCATCGGAGGCTGCAGCTCGGGGAGCCGGTCGATCGCGCGTGGGCTGGGCTGGTGGACACCCCGGGACTGGGTGGGGTGGCACGGGCCGTGGCGCGATCCAGCCGGACCGGCGCTCCTCTGGCCGGGCTGTTGGCCCAGTGTGCCGAGGACCTGCGCGCGCAGGCCTCTGCGGCCGCCCTGGCCGAGGTGCGTGCCACCGCCGTGCGTGCGGTCCTGCCACTGGGGCTGTGCCTGCTGCCGGCGTTCGCCCTGCTCGGGATCGCCCCGATCGTCGGCGGCCTGCTCCCCTCGCTGTGATCGTCGATGGTTGTCCACAGATCGCGGGCAAGGGGGTTCACGGATCTCCCGACCCGCGTCAGGGTTGTGCCAGCCACCCAGGGCGGGTGGCACCGGGGGACCGGGGGAACGGGGGTACTGCAATGAACGAGCTCGTTGTGCGCGTGCGGGACGAGGACCAGGGCATGTCCACGGCGGAGTACGCGGTGGGCACGGTCGCGGTGTGCGGCCTCGGGGGCGTGCTGATCAAGCTGCTGAGCAGCGAGAAGTTCGCGGACCTGCTGTGGCAGGTGATCTCGACCGCGTTCTCGTTCCTGTTCTGATGAACGCTCGGAAGGTCGGGTGGCGGCTTCGGGCCGCCACCCGGTCCGACTCGGGGATGGTCACGGCGGAGTTGGCGCTGGCCATCCCTGCCCTCGTGGCCGTCGTGGTTGCTCTCGCCTGGTTGCTCAGCTTGGGGCTCACGCAGGGCGTGATGGCCCAGGCTGCGCGAGAGGGGGCCCGGGCGGCCGCGCGCGGGGAGCCGGCCAGCGTCGTGAGGGCAGCTGCTCGGCAGGTCGCTCCGGAGGCGGCCGTGACTGTTCGGCGATCGGGGCAATCGGTGTCGGTCACTGCGTCGGTGACGCGCACTCCGCCGATCCGGTTCCTCCGACCGCTGCGCCGCCAGGTCCGCGCATCGGCCACCAGTTGGCGGGAGGACTCGTGAGCGACCTGCGACGAGGCGCTTGCTCGACGAGTACCGCTCGTCGGGGATGGGTCGGGGGACCGGCGGGGATGGTGCGCCCCTTCGGCGGTCCCGCGCGGGAACTGCGCCTGCTCGGCGAGACCGGGTCGGCGGGGCATCTGCGCCTGTTCGGGGACCGCGGGTCGGCCAGTGTCCTCGTGGCGCTGTGGGCGGTGGTGCTGACCATGCTCGCCGCCGGTGCCGCTGTACTGGGCAGCGCCCTGGCTGCACGCGAGGCTGTCTCGGCCGCGGCGGACCTTGCCGCACTCGCGGGCGCCTCGGCGACACTCGACGAGCCAAGCCGGGCTTGCCCGAGGGCGGACGCCATCGCTCGCGAGAACGGTGCCGCCCTCACCGAATGCCGTGTCGAGGGCACCGAGGTCTGGGTGGTGGCACGGGCCCCGGCCCCGCGACCGGTGCAGTGGCTTGTTCCCGGTCGAGCGGGCCATCTGAGGGCACGCGCCCATGCGCAGCTGGTGGGCGAGGATCCATGAGCCAGGGCACAGCCAGGTCGTGCATCTGCGAACCCCGGGGGACTCCGGGCACCCCGGGTCGAGCCCCCGAAGCGCGCCGGGCACCGTGGCTCGAGCCTCGAGGCACTCCGGGCACCCCGGGTCTACCTCCGGGCATCCCGCGTCGAGGATCCGAGTCTGGGCGTCGGCTGAGTTTGGAGGCAACCGCGGCACGGGTGGCCCGCCGGGTTCGCCCGGGAGGGCTACTCGAGTGTCGCGTACTCATCGAGTGTCGCGTACTCATCGAGCAGCGCGCGGGCCAGGCGCAGCGCGGCGGCCTTGTCGAGCGGCTCGTTGCCGTTGCCGCACTTGGGCGACTGCACGCAGGCGGGGCAGCCCGACGGGCAGGGGCAGCGGCCGATCGCCTCGCGGGTCGCGGTCAGCCACTCGACCGCCCGCTGGTATCCCCGCTCGGCGAATCCGGCGCCACCCGGGTGGCCGTCGTGGACGACGATCACCGCCTGGCCGGTCTGCGGGTGCCGAGCCGTCGACACACCTCCGAGGTCCCATCTGTCGCAGGTGGCCAGCAGCGGCAGGATGCCGATCGCTGCGTGCTCGAGGGCATGGACCGCCCCCGGGACGTCGGCCTCGTCGACCTCGGCCTCGCGCAGGACCTCGTCGGGGATCGACCACCACATCGCGACCGTCGTCAGGGGCATCGGCGGCAGGTCGAGCGGGTGCTCGGCCAGGACTTGGCCCGACGGCCAACGGCGCACGAGGTAGGAGATCACCTGGCGCGTGACCGTGACCTCGCCGCACGACACGTCCACCCGGCCCCATCGCGCCGTGGACCGCACGGATTCGAACGCCACGTCCGCGGTGCTGCGGGCATGGGTGCTCAGGTCGGTCTCGGTCGCGACGGCGCTGGCCACACGAGCATCGAGGTCGAGGGCGGTGACCTCGAAGGTCGCGCCCTGGTGGACGTAGATCGCCCCCTCGTGGACCGCCGACGGAGCGGTGGCCGGGTCCACGGTCCCGAGCAGCCGCCCGGTGCCCTCCTCGACGACCCGAACCGGGCCGCCCGCGGACCCGCGCAGGTCGACGAGGTCCACGGCACGGGAGGAGTCGGTCCAGTACCAGCCGTCCCTGCGGCGGCGCAGGAGCCCGCGATCGGCCAGCACTGCGCACAGGTGCTCGGCACCCGGTCCGAACCACGGCTCCAGATCGGCGTCGAGCAGCGGCGTCTCGGCCGCCGCCGAGCACAGGTGCCCGGCCAGGACGTAGGGGTTCTCCGGGTCCATCACGCTGGCCTCGACGGGCCGACCGGTCAGGGTCTCCGGGTGGTTGACGATGTACTGATCGAGGGGGTCCTCGCGGGCGATGAGCACGGCCAGGGCGCAGCCGCCGCGTCGTCCGGCTCGGCCCACCTGTTGCCAGAACGACGAGCGGGTCCCGGGCCACCCCACGAGCAGCACCGCGTCCAGCCCGCTGATGTCGATCCCGAGCTCCAGGGCGTTGGTCGCCGCCAGGCCCAGGAGCTGCCCGGAACGCAGGTCCGCCTCGAGCGCGCGGCGCTCCTCGGGGAGGTAGCCCCCGCGGTAGGCGCGCACCCGCTCGCCGTTGACGGCTCCCTCCCGGACGGATGCGGCCACGATCTCGACGGCGCGCCGTGATCGTGCGAACGTCAGCGTCGAGGTGCCCTGGTCGACAAGTTGGCCCATGAGGTCGGCTGCCTCAGCCAGGGCTCCCCGGAATCCCGGGACCGGCTGGTCCGGGTCGCTCGGGAGGTCGGTGCCGCCCCCCGCATCGAGTCCTCGTGAGGCGTGCGGCTCGCCCACCGGATTGGGTCCCATCAAGGCGTGCGACCCGGCCACCGGATTGGGTCCGAAAACGACGTGTGACACGCCCTCCGCATCTGGCCCGCCTGCAGGTCCAGCCCCACTCGACCCGCCAGTCACTCCCGAACGGTGCACCTGGCCGGGCACCGTCGCACTCGCGCCGCCCGCGGGCACCACGCCGTCCGTCCCTCCGGCTGGCTCCGCATCGTCCGTCGGCGACCCCTGACCCTGCCCCTGGGGGTTCCACAGGATGATCTCCACGGCCCCGCGCGCACTGTCGTCTGTGTCGACGACCTCGGCCGGCACCCCGAGCAGGTGGGCGGCGGTGGTTCTCGGATCCGCCATGGTCGCCGAGGCGGCGATGAAGGTCGGCGTCGCACCGTGCAGCGAGGCCACCCGTCGCAGCCGCCGGAGCACCAGCGCCACGTGCGAGCCGAAGACGCCCCGGTAGGTGTGCGCCTCGTCGACGATCACGAACTGCAGGCTGCGCAGGAAGCCCCGCCACGCCTCATGGCGGGGCAGGATCCCGCGATGGATCATGTCCGGGTTGGTCACGATCCACCGGGCATGGGTCCGCGCCCAGGCGCGCTGCTCGTCGGCGGTGTCCCCGTCGACTGCTGCGGCACGCAGGTCGGCAAGGCCCAGGGCGCTGAGGCCGGCGAGCTGGTCGTGGGCCAGCGCCTTGGTCGGGCTCAGGTAGAGCACGGTCGCTCCCCGACGGCCGGGACCCCCAGGCTCGGCGAGCGCAGCGGTCAGGGCCGGCATCCCGAAGGCGGCCGACTTGCCCGACGCGGTCCCGGTCGCGACGAGCACGTGCTGTCCGTACCAGGCCAGGTCGGCCGTGCGGACCTGGTGCCCCCACGGCCTGATGATCCCGTGCTCCTCGTAGGCGCGCCGGACGCCGGGGTGCAGCCAGGGCGGCCAGTCCGCCGTGCGCCCCTCACGGGCCGGGAGGCTGATCCGTCCCACGGAGCGCGGATCCCCGGCGAGTCGCTCCGTGATGGCCGGGATGCCGACCGCCCCAGCCCTCCGGACGTCCTCGCCCCCGGGTCCGACCGCCCCAGCCCTCCGGACGCTCCCGCCCTCGGGGCTCGACGCTCCGCCAGGCAGGTCGCTCCCGCCCTCGGGGCTGACCCCACCCCGATCGCTCGTCACCACCGGACCATCCTGCCCCGTTACCTTTCTGGTGGCCCCCAGTTGGGGGTCGCGGTCGCCGGGTCCGGCATGACTTGCTGCCCCTGTCGTTGATGATCCGGGGGGTGTTGTCACCGGGCCTGGTGGCGTTGGCCGACCGCTGATAGGGACATGGCCACGCTGTGTCGTGGTCTCTTCGTAACGTGGGTGCCGGCAGCTGACGCTCGATCGGTGACCGCTCCTTCGATGCGAGGATGACAGCGATGAGCGAGTACGCGGTGTTCTGCGGGCTGGACGTGGGCAAGGAGGCCCACCACGCCTGCGCCCTGGACCCGGACGGGCAGGCGGCTGTTCGACGCGCGAGCTGCCCCAGGACGAGACCCGGCTGCGCGAGCTGCTGGGCCGGCTGTCCGAGCCATGGCCGAGGTGCTGGTGGTCGTGGACCAGCCGAACACGATCGGGGCGCTGCCGATCGCGGTCGCCCGGGCGATGGGCATCGAGGTGGCCTACCTGCCCGGGCTGGCGATGCGCCGGATCGCGGACCTGCACCCGGGCACCGCGAAGACCGATGCCCGCGACGCCTACGTGATCGCCGACGCCGCCCGGGTGATGCCGCACACCCTGCGCCGGGTCGACGTCGGGGAGGAGGCGCTGGCCGAGCTGAAGGTGCTCGTCGGGTTCGACGACGACCTGGCTGGGGAGGCCACCCGGTTGTCCAACCGGATCCGTGGGCTGCTCACCCAGGTCCACCCCGCCCTGGAACGCGTGCTCGGCCCACGGGTGTCGCAGAAGGCCACCCTGGCGCTGCTGACCAAGTTCGGTGGCCCGACCGGCATGCGCGCTGCGGGTCGGTCGCGGCTGCTGGGCACCGCCCGCAAGGCCAACCCCCGCGGCGCCGACGAGCTCGTCGACGCGATCTGGGCCGCCTCGGCCAGCAGACCGTGGTCGTCCCCGGGACCGCGGCGGCAGACACGATCCTGCCCAAGCTGGCCCGCTCGTTGGCCGACACGCTGGATCAGCGCCGGCAGATCGCCGCCCAGGTCGAACAGGTCCTCGATGCGCACCCTCTTGCCGAGGTCCTGACCTCGATGCCCGGCGTCGGGGTCAGGACCGCAGCCCGCATCCTGCTCGAGGTCGGCGACGGCTCCGCGTTCCCCACCGCCGCGCATCTGGCCGCCTACGCCGGCCTGGCACCGGTCACCCACCGCTCCGGGACCTCGATCCGCGGCGAGCACCCGGCCCGGTCGGGGAACAAGCACCTCAAGCGCGCGTTGTTCCTCAGCGCCTTCGCCGCCCTACGGGCCGACCCGATCAGCCGCGCCTACTACGACCGCAAGCGAGCCGAAGGCAAGAAGCACAACGCCGCCCTGATCTGCCTCGCGCGACGCCGCTGCGACGTCCTGCACGCCATGCTCAAGACCCAGACCACCTACCAACCCCGACTACCCGCCGCCGCTTGACGGCGGACATAGGGACACCCCCCTGCTGTCGAGGTGCTCCCGACGCCCCGTCCGGGAGGGCCGACGTGCGGCTCGGGTCGCGCACGAGCCCAGACTCGCGGCCCCCTCTCGCCACCGGGTGCCCAGCAGCGCCGGGGCGTGTGCCAGAGTTGGGGAGCAGATCAGAGAAGGAGGCGGCATGGAGCTGCAGTTGGCCACGCGCACCGAGGACGAGGTCTGCGTCGTGAGCGCACGGGGTGAGGTCGACGTGTTCACCGCCCCCGATCTCGACAGCGAGCTCGATGCGCAGATCGCCGCCGGGAACGCCCGGCTCGTCGTCGACCTGTCCGAGGTCGCCTTCCTGGACTCCACCGGGCTCGGGGTGCTCGTCAAGGCCCTCAAGCATGCGCGCGAGGCCGATGGATGGCTGCATCTGGTGGTCACCAGCGACCGCATCCGCAAGATCTTCGAGATCACGGGACTCGACGCGTCGATCCCCATCTTCGACACGGCAGACGACGCGATCACCGGGTGACCGGTGTGAGACCTCCACGGGTGTACAACGGTGATCCACAGGTTGGGCCGGATGGTTCCGACCGGTCAGGAGGGGCCCCGATGGCAACCGCGACGCTGACGATTCCCCCGCAGGCCGAGCAGGTGCGCACGGCCCGGCTGGTCACCACCGCCGCCGCCCGCAGGTGCGGGGTCTCCGAGGACCGCATCGACGAGATCCGCCTGGCCGTGGGCGAGGTGATCGCCCGCTCGGTGCTTCGCCAGCAGCGTGCAGGCCTGCCCGACCCGGTGGTGGTCGACATCACTGACGACGATGAGCTGTTCACCGTGCGGGTCCACGAGGCCACGACGCCCGACTTCGTCGATGAGGACGGGGGGCTGGCGCTGTCCGTCGCCCACGCCCTGTCCTTCGAGTGCGACGTGCGGGCCGCCGGGTCCGGGTGCGAGATCCGGATGGCCTGGCCGGTCGCGGACGACCTGCTCGGCATCGAGTAGCGGCTGGCCGGTCCTGGCGGACCACCGGGACGAGGTTGGCGCGGCTCAGGAGTTCTCGGCCAGGCGCCCGAGTCGCTGACACGACGGCACGTGCGCCGATCGCCCTGAGCCTGGCTCCCGTCGCAGAGCACTGGCTCGAACGGAGTAGGGGCTGGCAGCCAGACCCCGCCCCAGAATCGGGGCTCCGCCCGGATCGCACCGGTTCGTGCACCGCCAATCACCCGATGGGGCCGGAGAAAGCGCGATCTCAGGGGGCGTGTGATCCCGCCCACAGATCCCCCCTACACTGCGGCACACCCGATGCAGCCCGGATCGGACACTTGTCCGGGCATGCGCCACACGTGAGGTCCTGACTCCGGCCAGCGGCCCACCCACGCGAGGAGACGGTACGTGCGAACCGAGATCTCGGCAGTCACCCTGGACACGAGCGACATGCTGATCGTGGGGGTGGTCGCGGCCATCGGCGTGGCCGCCCTCGGCGTCGCGTGGATCCTGTCCCGCGAGGTGCTCGCCGCGCCCGCGGGCACCGCGAAGATGCAGGAGATCGCAGCAGCGATCCAGGAGGGCGCCTCGGCGTACCTGAGCAGGCAGTTCCGGACGCTGAGCGTCTTCGCCGTGCTCGTCTTCTTCCTGCTCTTCCTCCTGCCCGCCTCGACCACCTCCGAGCGGATCGGTCGCTCCCTGTTCTTCGTCGTGGGGGCGGTGTTCTCGGCCGCGACCGGGTACTTCGGCATGTGGCTCGCCGTCCGCGGCAACGTCCGCGTCGCCGCTGCCGCGCGCGACACCGGGGAGCAGCAGGCCATGCGCATCGCGTTCCGCACCGGCGGTGTGGCCGGCATGTTCACCGTCGGACTGGGCCTGTTCGGGGCCGCGCTCGTGGTGCTGGTCTACAAGGGCGAGGCGCCCAAGGTCCTGGAGGGCTTCGGCTTCGGTGCCGCCCTGCTGGCCATGTTCATGCGTGTCGGTGGTGGCATCTTCACCAAGGCTGCTGACGTCGGTGCGGACCTCGTCGGCAAGGTCGAGTCGCAGATCCCCGAGGACGACCCGCGCAACGCGGCCACCATCGCCGACAACGTGGGTGACAACGTGGGCGACTGCGCGGGCATGGCCGCGGACCTTTTCGAGTCCTATGCCGTGACCCTGGTCGCCGCGCTGATCCTGGGCACCACGGCGTTCGGCTCGCTGGGCCTGGTCTTCCCGCTGATCGTGCCCGCGTTGGGCGTGATCACCGCGGTCGTGGGCATCTTCGCCGTGGCCCCGCGCGCCGGTGACCGCTCGGGCATGACGGCGATCAACCGCGGCTTCTTCATCTCCGCGGCCCTGTCCGCGGTCCTGGTGGTCATCGCGTCCTACGTGTTCCTCCCCGACCGGCTGACCCGGATCACCGGCATCCGCCTGGACGCCCTGGGCCTGGACGTCGTGCGGGCCGAGTCGTTCAACCCGCGGTTCCTGGCGATCGGCGCGGTCCTGATCGGCATCGTGCTCGCCGCGGCGATCCAGCAGCTCACCGGCTACTTCACCGAGACCGGTCGGCGCCCTGTGGACGACGTCGCCAAGTCCGCGCTCACCGGGCCCGCCACGGTCATCCTGACCGGCATATCGGTCGGGCTCGAGTCGGCGGTCTACTCGGCCCTGCTGATCGGCGCCGCGGTGTTCGCCGCATTCTCGCTGGGTGGCGGCTCGGTCGTGCTGAGCCTGTTCGCGATCGCCCTGGCGGGCACCGGCCTGCTGACCACGGTCGGGGTCATCGTGTCCATGGACACCTTCGGCCCGGTCTCGGACAACGCCCAGGGCATCGCCGAGATGTCCGGGGACGTGCACGGCGAGGGCGCGGAGATCCTGACCAAGCTCGACGCCGTGGGCAACACGACCAAGGCGATCACCAAGGGCATCGCGATCGCGACCGCCGTCCTGGCCGCCACCGCGCTGTTCGGCGCGTTCCGGGAGTCGGTGACGACCGCGGCAGTCGAGGCCGGCCAGACCGCCGCCGGCGCCCTGGCCGACATGGCCCAACTGGGTCAGTACTTCGGCGTCCTCGACGTGGCCAATCCGCGCAACCTCGTCGGCCTGCTGATCGGTGCGGCGGTCGTGTTCCTGTTCTCCGGGCTGGCGATCAACGCGGTGTCCCGCGCGGCCGGGGCGGTCATCTACGAGGTGCGCCGGCAGTTCCGCGACCACCCGGGATCATGGAGGGCACCGAGAAGCCCGAGTACGGCAAGGTCGTCGACATCGTCACGCGCGACTCCCTGCGCGAGCTGAGCACCCGGGCCTGCTGGCCATGCTGACGCCGGTCGCCGTCGGGTTCGGACTCGGCGTGGGCGCCCTGGGCAACTTCCTGGCCGGCACGATCGCCACGGGCACACTGATGGCGGTCTTCCTGTCGAACT